>NZ_FWZV01000002.1:0-542121 GCF_900177315.1 Pseudomonas sp. LAMO17WK12:I1
CGGTCGCCCTGGATCATCAGGCGGTTGCCGGCGACGATATCGGGGCCGGGGCGGTCTTGCATGAGCAGGTTGCCGGCCGGGGTGTGGCCGAAGCGTTCCTGCAGGTCTTGGGAGTGGTCGGCGCGGGTGAGGCGGCCTAACGGGTCGTAATGGTAGTGGTGTTCGCCTTTGCGCGTATCGAGCAGGCGGGTGAGGTTGCCGGTTTTGTCGTAGTCGTATTGGCGTTGGTAGAGGTGGTCTTGTTGCTGGGTGATTGCGTGGGCGTGCAGGCGGTGCTGGTCGTCGTAGTGGTAGTGGCTGAGGAGTTGGCCTTGTTGGCGTTGGTGTTCCTGGCCGGCCTTGAATAGGTGAGACGTCAGTAGCGTGCCATTTAACTCGACGGTGGCGAGGTGGCCGCCTTTGCTGTGGTTGAACACCAGGCGGTTGTTGTCCGGCAGGCGCAGGTGTTGAAGCTGGCCGCAGGCGTCGTAGCCATAGCGCGAGGTGCCCCAGCCCTGATGTTCGGCGGTGAGGCGGTTTTGGCGGTCGTATTCGTAGGCCAGCGCCCAGTGGCCGTCGTCGACGCTGAGGAGGTTGCCCTGGCGGTCGTAGGCGTAATCGACCTTGTTGCCATCAGGCAGGTTTTTTCGTACGAGGCGTCCGGCGTGGTCTCGCTCGTAACGGGTAACGAGCTGACTACCATCGTCACCGTGTTCGGTTTTTTCCTGCAGGTTGCCATTGAGGTCGTAGACGTAGGCCGTACGCTGCCCGTCAAACCCGGTTTCCTGCTGGATCAGGCCGTTGGGGTGATAAGCAAGTCGGTAGGTCTCGCCAACCTCGTTTTCGATCTCGGTCAGCAGTAATCGCGCATTGTCGTAGCGGTACTTGACCTGGCTACCGTCGGCGTTGATACGGCGGCTGATCAGGTGCAACCCGTCGGCGTATTCGTAGCGGGTGACGTGGCCCAGTTCGTCGCGTTCGGCGGTGATTTTTCCGTAGGGGTTGTAGCTGTATTCCCGACATGCACCGCCTGGTAATACGACGCGAACCAACCGGCCCACGCTGTCCCACTGATACTGGGTCAGCGCGCCATGCTCATCCTCGCGGGCCACCGGCCGGCCAAGATCGTCATAGCGATAACGCTTGATCCCGCCATTGGGCAACTGCTCCTCAATCAGTTGCCCCCGCTCATTCCACACCAGCCGCTGACAACTGTGGTCCGGGGACCAAACCCCAACCAGTTGCCCGTATTTGTCGTAGCTGTAGTCGGTGATATTGCCGTCGGGATCGGTCTTGCGGATGACATCGCCCTGGTCGTTACGCTCGTACTTCCAGACCGCCAGACCCCGCCTTACAACCCGTACGAAGCCATTGTCATGCTCGTAGGACGTCGGCTCATCATCCCCGGGAAACAACGCCACCAAGCGTCCGGCTTCGTCGTACTGATACGCCGTCACCGCCCCCAGCGGATCCTGCTCAACCGTCAGCCGGCCTTTGGCATCGTAGGATTTGAAATGCTGTGCACCGTCCGGATCAATCCGCTGCACCAGCCGCGCCCGGTCGTCATGGACGTACACTTCCTGACTGCCATCGGCGTTATGCAGCGTGACCCGGCCGTCGTCCCCCCAGGCATACCGCGTATCCATCTGGGAAAAACTGGCCCAATGCCGGACACATCGCGCCGCTTTGCCGGACCGTTCCCACGCCCAGAAGAAACTCGCCCCACCGGCCAAGCCCCGCTCAAGAATGACGTGCTGATCGTCGTAGCGATAAACCTCGCTTTCACCTACCGCATTGGTCGCCGAGACCAGTCGGCCAGCGTCGTCATAGGCGTAGGAAACGACGTTCTGCTCCGTCACCCATTCGTAAGGCTCATACCCCTTGGCCCGCTGCACCTGGTAGTCCACCGCGACGATGCGTGCCGACGCATAGCGCAGGAACAGCGCACACCCCGCACCGTTATCCAGCCGCTCAATCCGCCCCAGAAAATCCCGAGAAATCCGCAGCCGGTTGTCGTACGCATCACTGATCGAGACCAGCACACCGTCGCGAAAGTGATAAAACCGCGACGCCTGGGCCAGCACCAGTTCATCCGGCGACGCGCCCAAATAGATCGCGGCTTCGGCCAAACTATTGGTGATGGCGGGTCGAGCAACAGTCGGCAGTGGAAACCCAATCGAGCGGTTCTCATGGTCCGTCCACACCACCGAATCGCCCGACACCGCAAGCCGATGCGCCAGCGAATGACTCCAGCCAAACCCCAACCCGCCATCCACTTCCACCGCACTGGTGCGGTACAACCGTGTCCACTCGAACGGCAAGATTCCATCCAACGTGCCGTCGGTGAGGGTGAGCAATTCCTCCCCGGTAACCATCGACACCGGGCAGCCGTTGGTGACGGTCTTATCCGAAGGGGCCGCCGCATCCCCATTCGGGTTTTTCCCTGAAACCGGCACATCATCGACAGGCTCCTGGCGGACCAACACCGTCTGCTGAGTCTTCCTGCGAGCCGCCGGCACCGGGTTCGAAACCACATGCTCCCCAACCTTCAACGGCGCAACCGGCACAGTCTTGATCGCTGTCGCCGGGCCACCGAGCAGCAAAGGTTTCACCGCTTCGACATGCGGCGCCAACCCCGGCTCTACAAGCTGCCTGGCCAGCAACTCCAACAACTCCCGCGCGCGCTTGGATTTGATAGCGCTCAGCACTTGAGCCCCCAGCCGCGCCACCACCCCCATCGCACCCAATACACGAATCAACAGCAGATTGATCAGGACCTCGCCAGTGATCTCACCCCACAGTTCATTCATCTGCGGCGGTGGCAGAAGGCGCATCCAACTGACCATCGCCGACAGGTAGATAAACAACAGCGGCTCATCGCTGAGCACCAGCAAACCGTTGGCAATCGTGTCGTTGCCGAGCTTCAGCAGTTCATCGAGTTCGGCCTGGGAGAGGTAGGCCAACAGCTTTTCGCTGTTGGGCTTGAGGTCCGCCAGCAGGTCAGACAACTGCGTAACGTTGTCCCACACATTGAAGAGGGCTTTTCCAAGGCCGCTGAAAAACGCTGCTTCCAGCATTCGGCGCCGATCGAGGGGCTTGGCTTCGGCATAGTCTTTCCACTCATCCTGGAAAGTGCGGGCCCACTCTTCACGCAGGCGAGCCTCCAACCCCGCGATCACCGACTGATAAGACCCATACAGCGCCTTGACGTGATCCCTGGAAACGTTGGGGTAGAAACTGATTCGGTACGGCTGGTTGCGATCACACTCGGTGATTTCGAGAAGGCCGCTGGGGCCGATGGTCTTGTGGATCGGCTCGCCCAATGGGCCGCCATTGGGATCGACGCGCTGCAGCATCACCGGCGTGTCGCCGATGGGCACGAAGCGCGTGCTTTGGAACATATGCACCAGCGTCAGGGTGCCATTGGCCGGGCACGTGGCGACGGTGCTGCTGGGGATGATTGAGCGATTGATCGGCGCGACCAGCGCCACCTCATCGCCGACCTTGAAGACCTGCTCGACCTCCAGCGCCGAGAAGCGCCAGAAGCTTTGCGCCCAGTCATCGAACGTATTCAGGCATTCGCGAAAGTCACGGAAGACGCTTTCAACGTCGACCGTCTTCACATCCATCGGGGTCAGGGCCAGCCTGCCAATGGCCGGGTTCAAGAGGCCGCCCCTTCAACCAGGGCTTTAACGAAAACAACCATCTGCAATCCCTCGCACTGTGTATTCAGGCGAGGGACTTTGCAGCGGTTTTCAGGCAGGGGCTGTAGAGCTTATCTTGCCGTTACGTGGGAGCTTTCAGCGGCTATCGTCCCTTTTTGGCGACGTATCAAAAAGCCTTCAGCGCTGCGCGAACGCCAGGTTCAACCCTGGCTGGCGAGAAGGTGAGTTGGCGAACCCGCGTTAGACTTACTGGTCCATATCCGCAACGCCTGGCCCATCGTCCTCAAGGAAGCCCCATGTCCCCACGCTGCCTGATCCTCTGCCTCACCTCATTGGTGGTGCTGGCCGGCTGTTCCACGTCACGCGGTCCGCAGCAACCAGCGCGCAGCGAAGCCGAGGTGAAGGCCGAGATCGTGCGTTTGCTCCCGGCGAAGGTTCCAGACCGCAACGGCTGGGCCCAGGACATCTACACCGCCTTTGACACTCAAAAGATCTACCCCAGTACCGAGAATATCTGTGCCGTATTGGCGGTGACCGAGCAGGAATCCACCTATCAGGTCGACCCGCCCGTGCCCAACATGGGCAAGATCGCCCAGGATGAAATCCTGCGCCGTGCCGCCAAGGTGCATGTGCCCGCTTTTGTGGTGCGCAGCGCCCTGCAGCTGCGCTCGCCCACCGGCAAGTCCTATGCCGACCGTTTGAGTGCCGCGCGCACGGAGAAGGACCTGAGTGGCATCTTCGATGACTTCATCAGCGTGGTGCCCCTGGGCAACACCCTGTTTGGCGGTTTCAATCCGGTGCACACCGCCGGTCCCATGCAGGTCAGTATCGACTTCGCCCAGAAACAGGCGCGGGGTTATCCCTACACGGTGGATGGCACGATTCGTCGGGAAGTCTTCACCCGGCGCGGCGGCATGTACTTCGGTATCGCCCATTTGCTCGGCTATCCGGTGAGCTATGACCAGCCGTTGTATCGCTTTGCCGACTTCAATGCGGGGTGGTACGCCAGCCGTAATGCGGCGTTCCAGGCGGCGGTCAGCCGCGCGTCGGGCACTGAGTTGGCGCTGGACGGGGATTTGATTCGCTACGGCTCATTGCTGCCCGGCACCACCGAACTGGCGGTGCGCTCATTGGGCGCGAAGCTGGACATGCGCAACCCCAGCATTCGCAGCCAGCTGGAACAGGGCGAACAGCTGGATTTTGAAGACACCACCCTCTACAAGCGCGTGTTTGCCCTGGCCGACCAGGCCGCCGGCAAGCCGATGCCCCGTGCGATCCTGCCGGGCATCGTGCTCAAAAGCCCGAAGATCACCCGCAACCTGACCACGGCATGGTTTGCCAAGCGCGTGGATGAGCGATACCAGCGCTGCATGAAGCGCTGATCAGCTGCGGCGCCGGACAAATGTGCGCCACAGCCACACCCACAACCACACCACCGGAAACGCCAGGATCACGAACGGCAGCACATAGCTGGCGCGTTCCAGGGCGTCTGCGGTGCCGTCCACCAGGTTGGTCCCCAGGTTGCTGAACATCCGGCTGAAGCGTGACGGTTGGTTGGCGCCGTCGGCAGAGCGGAAGTTGAGGGTGACGCGGTTGGTATCCAGGCGACGCTGCTGGCCGGCGGCGACCTGGGCGAGTTCCTGCAGTTCGTTTTCAATGCCTGCCTGCTCCTTGCTCAAGGCAATCAGGTCGCTGACGCTGATATCCTTGCGCTTGGCCAGTTCATCGAGGCGCTGTTGCTGGGCTTGCAGGCGATCCTGGCGGCGACGTACATCGGCGACCGCGTCGGCCAGGTCTTCGGCGGTGGTGATGCGCTGGCCGAGTTTGCCGCCTTCAGCGGCCATGGCGACCATCGGTTCGACCCCGGTGGGCGCGATCCGCAGGATGATCTCGCCGCCGTTGCTGTCTTCGGTGATGCCAAGGATATTGCACGCGCCAAACCGCGCCGACTCACAGGCCTCGCGGGTGGCCTGCATGCGCGGCGCGAGCAGGGCGCCGGGCAGGGCCAGGGTCAGTTCGTGCTCATAGGCCAGTTGCGCACCGGCCCGGCCTTGTTCGCCATTGATCACCGTGGCGCGGGAGTGGTCCTTGGGTGAACAGCCGACCAGGGCCAGGCCGGCCAACAGGATCAACAGGGGCGCGCGAAGCGATTGAAGGGTGCCGTCCGGATGGCGCATTGCGGTTCCTTGAGGTGTGCGGGGCATTGGCGGCGATTAAAGCGGGTCCGGCGAATTAACGCAAAGTATCCTGCAGGATTTGCAGGGCTGATGGTGGTCGCGGAGTGGATTACCGTGCGCCTAAAGAAGAACGCGGTGTATCAGACACTCTGTAGAGGCTGGTTTTGGGGCTGCTTCGCAGCCCAACGCGGGACAAGCCCGCTCGCCACAACAGCGCTTTCTGCCGGGGGAGGCAGCGTTTAGACAAAGTTGTGTAGATACCTATGCTCATCGGGGGCAAGCCCCCACACATTTGGACTGTGTTTGTTCAGGGAAACCGCATAAAGAAAAGGCCTGGCTTTTCGTGGAGCCGGGCCTTTTCCGTGTTGCTCGTTTATCAGCTGCGCTCGAGGGCCAGGGCTACGCCTTGGCCGCCACCGATGCACAGGGTCGCCAGGCCTTTCCTGGCATCGCGCCTGATCATTTCATGCAGCAGGGTGACCAGCACGCGGCAGCCTGACGCGCCGATGGGGTGGCCGATGGCGATGGCGCCGCCGTTGACGTTGACCTTGTCCGCATCCCACTCCAGCTCTTTGCCTACCGCCAGGGATTGCGCGGCAAAGGCTTCGTTGGCTTCGATCAGGTCCAGGTCGCCCAGGCTCCAACCGGCTTTGTCCAGGCAGCGGCGGGTGGCCGAGACCGGGCCGATGCCCATGATTGCTGGATCCACGCCCGCGTTGGCGTAGCTGGCGATACGGGCCAATACCGGCAAGCCGAGGGCCTTGGCCTTGTCGGCACTCATCAGCAGCACCGCAGCGGCGCCGTCATTCAGGCTGGAAGCATTACCGGCGGTGACGCTGCCGTCTTTCTTGAACGCCGGCTTGAGCTTGGCCAGGGATTCGGCGGTGGTGCCGGCGCGAGGTTGCTCATCGACGGCGAAGGCAATCGGGTCGCCCTTGCGCTGGGGAATCAGGATCGGCGTGATCTCATCGACAAAACGCCCGGCCTCGATGGCGGCGGTGGCTTTCTGCTGGGAGGCGGCGGCGAAAGCATCCTGGGCTTCACGGCTGATACCGTATTTGTCCACGAGGTTCTCGGCGGTGATGCCCATGTGATAGTCGTTGAACGCATCCCACAGGCCGTCGGTGATCATGCTGTCGATCATCTTGGCGTGGCCCATGCGCAAGCCCGTGCGCGCAGCAGGCAGTACGTAGGGTGCCAGGCTCATGTTCTCCATGCCGCCAGCGATGATGACCTCGGCGTCACCGCAACGGATGGCCTGGGCGCCCAGGTGCAGGGCTTTCAGGCCCGAGCCGCAGACTTTGTTCAGGGTCAGGCTCGGCACGGCGTGGGGCAGGCCGGCGAGGATCGAGGCCTGGCGTGCGGGGTTCTGGCCGGAACCCGCGGTGAGTACCTGGCCGAGGATGACTTCATCCACTTCGGCCGGGTCCAGGCCGGTCTGCTCCAGCAGGCGACGGATCACGGCGGCGCCCAGCTCCGGTGCCGGAATGGTGGCCAGTGAACCTTGAAAGCTGCCCACGGCGGTGCGGGTGGCAGCAACAATCACGACGTCTTGCATGGAATCTGTCCTCACTGGAAGTGCATTTCTGGAACGTGGTCCGGGACGATCAGTTTACCGGCGGTCTTGCTCACAATCTCTTCAACGCTGACGCCAGGTGCGCGTTCCTTGAGGACAAAAGCGCCATTTTCGATTTCCAGGTACGCCAGGTCCGTCAGTACGCGCTTGATGCAATTGGCGCCGGTCAGCGGCAGGCTGCATTGGCTGAGCAACTTGGACTCACCGTCCTTGGAGGCGTGGGTCATGATCACGATGATGTTTTCTGCACCGGCCACCAGGTCCATGGCGCCGCCCATGCCTTTGACCAGTTTGCCGGGGATCATCCACGAGGCGATGTTGCCGTGTACGTCCACTTCAAAGGCGCCGAGCACGGTGAGGTCGACGTGGCCGCCGCGAATCATCGCGAAGGATTCGGCGGAGGAGAAGATCGAGGCGCCGATGCGCGCCGTCACAGTCTGTTTGCCGGCGTTGATCATGTCGGCATCGATGGTGTCTTCGGTAGGAAACGGACCCATGCCGAGCAGGCCGTTTTCCGACTGCAGCATGACTTCCATGCCTTCGGGGATGTAGTTGGCCACCAGGGTCGGAATGCCGATGCCCAGGTTGACGTAGAAACCGTCCTGCATTTCGCGGGCGACGCGTTGAGCCATTTGTTCGCGGGTAAGAGCCATTTTATGAGTCCTTATTGTTCGGGCTGGAGGCGGATTATTTGCGCACGGTGCGCTGTTCGATGCGCTTCTCGAACGTGCCGCAGATGATCCGGTCGACGTAGATGCCAGGGGTGTGGATCTGCGCCGGGTCCAGCTCGCCCGGTTCGACGATTTCCTCGACCTCGACCACGGTGATCCTGCCGGCGGTGGCGGCCAGCGGGTTGAAGTTCTGGGCGGTGTGGCGATAGATGACGTTGCCGAAGTGGTCGGCTTTCCAACCTTTGACGATGGCGAAGTCGCCGGTGATGGATTCTTCCATCAGGTACGGGCGACCGTTGAATTCGCGGGTTTCCTTGCCTTCGGCCACCGGAGTACCGACGCCGGTGGCGGTGAAGAAGGCGGGGATACCGGCGCCGCCTGCGCGCATTTTTTCCGCCAGGGTGCCTTGGGGGGTGAGGACCACTTCGATTTCGCCGCTGAGCAACTGCTTCTCGAACAGGGCGTTTTCACCGACGTAGGAAGCGATCACCTTGCTGATCTGCTTTTCTTCCAGCAGCACGCCCAGGCCAAAGCCGTCGACGCCGCAGTTATTGGAAACCACGGTGAGGTCACGGGTGCCTTTGCGCTTGATCTCATTGATGAGGTTTTCCGGAATGCCGCACAGGCCGAAACCACCGGAGAGCACGGTCATGCCGTCTTCCAGGCCTGCCAGTGCTTCCTCGTAGGACGCCACGCGTTTATCGAAACCTGCCATATGCACCTCTTTTATTGTTTGTGGGCCAGCCAATGAATCGAGTGTTGCGCCGACGGATTGATTTGTTAAGTTGTTTTTTAAGGTTGATTGATTTAGAAAACAGCATAGTCAACCCGCCGCCCGGAGTAGCGCCATGACCGTTAAACAGATGCGTGCCTTTCTGGCCGTGGCCCAAAGCCTGAGTTTTGCCGCCGCCTGCGAGCGCCTGCACCTCTCTCAATCGGCGTTGAGCCTGACCATCAAAGGCTTGGAGGAAGGGTTGGGCGGGCGCTTGTTCAGCCGCAATACGCGCAACGTGGCGCTCACGCCCGAGGGCGAATCCCTGCTGCCCCTGGCCCGTCGGCTGATGGCCGATTGGGACAATGCCGAGGACGAGCTGCGTCAGCTGTTCACCCTGCAACGCGGGCGGGTGACCGTGGCGGCGATGCCGTCGTTTGCCGGCAACCTGCTGCCGCCGATCCTGAAGATATTCCGCGCACGTTACCCCCAGGTGAACGTGACGGTGCATGACTTGATCAACGAGCAAGTGCTGGAGATGGTTCGCGACCGCCATGTGGAACTGGGCGTCGCGTTTGAACCCTCGGAAGGCTCGTCGCTGGCCTTTACGCCGTTGTACCTGGACCGCTTCATTGCGGTGGTGCCCGGTGATTCACTGCTGGCACAGTGTGCCGAGGTCGACTGGAAAACCTTGCTGGAGCACCCGTTCATTACGTTGCAGCGGCCTTCCACGGTGCGGGTGATGCTGGAGGAGCACCTGGGGGCCTTGAAGATGAAGCTGCCGGTGGCCTTGGAGAGCCATCAATTGGCAACCGTGGGCAAGATGGTCGCCAGCGGCCTGGGTGTCAGCGCCGTACCGGCCTTGTGTGCGCAGCAGATGCAGGAGGCGGGGGCGCATTGCATCACCTTGACCGATCCGGTGATCGAGCGGCCGATTGGTGTGCTGACCAAGCCTGGGCATGAACTGTCAGCGGCGGCGCAGGTGTTGTTTGATATTTTTCGGGATGAGGCGGGGAAGGGCAGGTTTCCGGCGGTGTTATAAAACAGGTATTAAAAAGCCCGCTCGAATAGACCAGCGGGCTTAAATTTAAAGGTGCACTGTTATCAGCAGTATCTATCAATCACTTTAACGTGCGATTGGCCTTTGAGGTTCTGCCATTCGGTATTAAGTGTGTGGAATACTTGCTCGATAAAGTTGCGATCGGCCGCGGCCTTCTTGCCGACATAACCCTGGCCACGGCGGTACATCTTCAGGCGCGCCGCCAGTTCACGGTTATTGCGGTCGAACTCGGCTTCTTCAGTGTGGGGCGCCAGGCAGTCGATTTGCACTTCGCCCGATTTGCCAATCCACAGGATATGGTCGTCGAGTGTGTCTTTCTGCGCTGCGAACATCTCAGCCAATTCATCGATAGTTGGTTGGTTGTTCAGATTCATGTGTAAGCCCCTTGACCAGTTGGCGATCTATCAGTTGATTCCGTTAAAACTGCCTAGTTGTCTCCGGCTTGGAAAACCGGGCGTCAGTGACGGTCTGCCGAATACGGGCAGGGTCTTGAACCTGATGCATGTAGTCTTGCTGATGAACTGCTACGCAATGGTTTCATAACGAAGACAAGCCGCATTTGAGCGCCTTGTACCGATCCTTTCGGGTCGGTCAGCTTCATCAATCTGCCTTGTGGGCAGTGCACATCCGGAAAAAACAGCTCGGCGGTCAGACGAGCTTGTTCAAAACGCTTGTTACCAACGCTCCCGATCCGGGAGACGTCTAGATCATGCAAGGACAAAAAGGTTACGTCAACGCTTATGTAGTGATTATTTTTGATCACTACATAATTCGTCGTGGCTATGGGGAGATACGGCAAATGCGTGACTCGAGCGTCATTTTTTGCGCTGGACGGTCGCTATGGCTGAGGAGGGGTTGACTGCAGGCGGTCTGCCAACAAGGGCAGAAGCTGTTCGCACGAGGTTTCGATCTTTACCTGCAACAACTCATCACCCCGGGTCTTGCCCAGGTTGATGGCGATCACCGGCTTGCCCTGTTCGACCATTGCCTTGCACAGGCGAAATGCGGAGTAAGCCATCAGCGATGAACCTACCACCAGCAGCCCCTCGGCATGCGCTACCGCCGCCATCGCCCTGGCCGCCGTCGCCGGTGCGACGTTCTCGCCAAAAAACACCACGTCCGGTTTCAGTCGCTCACCCTGGCAATGGGGGCAGCGGGGGACCTGGAAGCGCTCTTCAAACGCGGGGTCGAGCAAGGTGTCACCATCAGGCGCCTGTACCGCATGGACTTGCGCCAGGTACGGGTTATCGATTTCCATCTGGCGCTGGATCAGGTCGCGCGTGCTGTGCAACTGGCAATCCAGGCACAGCACCCGGTGCAGGCTGCCGTGCAATTCGATCACGTCATGGCTGCCGGCCTGGTCATGCAAGGTGTCGACGTTTTGCGTGATCAGGCCGCTGATGTGCTGGCGTTGTTGCAAGGTCGCCAGTGCCCGGTGAGCGTTGTTCGGCTGGGCGATACGTACCCTCGGCCACCCCAGCATCGCCCGTGCCCAATAGCGCCGCCGCGCCTGGGCAGTGGCGAGGAACTCCTGGTACATCATCGGCGCCTTGCCCCGGCGCACGCCTTCGCTGTCGCGGTAGTCGGGGATTCCCGAGGACGTGCTGATGCCCGCACCGGTCAATACCAGGAAGCGCCGTTCGGACATGGCGCGGTGCAGGGTGTCGAGGTGGTCCTGTTGATGTTCCAGGGTGTCGAGCATGGGGGCCCCTATTCGCCGCGGATGTACTGCTCCAACTGCTTGATCAGGTCTGCCTGTTCGGCGATGGCTTCCTTGACCAGGTCACCGATGGAGAGCAGGCCCAGCAGTTTGCCGTCTTCGACCACCGGCAGGTGGCGCAGGTGACTGTCGGTCATGATGTTCATGCACGCTTCGACACTTTTATGGGTATCGACGGTTATCACCGGCGAGCTCATGACCTCATGGACCTTTGTAGTGACCGACGACAGGCCCTTGAGCATGATTTTGCGTGCGTAATCGCGTTCGCTGATGATCCCTACCACCGTGCCTTCCTTGACCACCGGCAAGGCGCCGACGTTTTTCTCCGACATCCGCACCAGCGCCTCAAACACAGTGTGGTCCCATTGGATGGTGTGGACGTCCTGGTTTTTCTGGTCCTTGGCTTTGAGCAATTGTGCGACGGTTTTCATGGCGGCCACTCCGGTGTTGTTGTTATCCCCTACAGAATCCTAGACGGCCCGCGTCGGGGCAAGGTCCAATGCGGCGTTAAACCCGTCGAAAAACGTCATTCGCCGGTTTTTTTCGCCTTTCACCCGGTTTTTTTCGGTTTCCTGGCGCGCTCTGGGCCAGTGGCGGTCTTGCGAGGGGCCGCCTTGCGCTTCTTTTTCCACGGCGCAGCACCTCGGCCCGGCGGGCTGGCCGGCCCGGTGATGGTCATGCGCATGCCGTTGCAACGCGCCACTTGCTTGCTCATCCACGCCGCTTGCTTGGCGACGAATTCTTCCAGGCTCATCTCACCGCTTTGCACCATGTCCAGCGCCTGCTCCCAGATCGCGGTGGTGCCAGGGTCGGCAATGGCGCGGGGTACCGCGTCGATGAGGCTGAAGGCTGCCGGGGTGGCCGACAGCGCCTTGCCGTTCTTCACCAGGTAACCGCGGTCGAGCAACCCCTGGATAATCCCCGCACGGGTGGCTTCGGTGCCGATGCCGGTGGTGTCCTTGAGCTTTTGCTTGAGCAGCGGGTCTTCCACCAGCTTGGCGACGTTTTTCATCGCCTTGATCAGGTCACCTTCGGTAAAGGGCTTGGGTGGTTGGGTCCACAGGTCCTTGAGGTTGACCTTGGCCACCGCGTAATCCTGGCCCTGCACCAGTGTCGGCAAGGCCTGGGGTGCCGGTGCTTCACGGCCCTTCGCCGGAGCCAGGGCTTCGGGCAAGGCACGTTTCCAGCCTGGTTCGATCACCACTTTGCCCACCGCACGCAACGCCTGGCCCGCACAGTCGAAATCCGCCTGGGTGCGATCGTATTCATGGTTGGGCAGGAACTGCGCCAGGTAACGCGCGCGAATCAAGGTGTAGACCGCACGGTGCTTGCCGTTGAGTTGGCCGACGTCCTTGCCGGCGCCGGTGGGAATGATGCCGTGGTGCGCGCTGACCTTGGCATCGTTCCAGGCCCGTGAGCGGCGTTGGGGATCGATATGCGGCATCAGCTCATGGACTGCCGCATCCCCACGGCCCAATGCGGCGAGAATCTTCGGCGCCTCGCTGTGCTGGCTCAATGGCAGGTAACCACAGTCACTGCGGGGGTAGGTGATGACCTTGTGGGTTTCGTAGAGGGATTGGGCGATATCCAGGGTTTCCTGGGCGCCGAGGCCGAGTTTCTTCGAGCAGATCTCCTGCAGGGTGCCGAGGTCGAAGGGCAGGGGGGCCACCTCGCGCATGCGTTCGGTGCGCAGCTTGATCAGGCGTGCGCCGGCGGCGTTGGTCATGGCGTCGGCAGCGTCCCGGGCCAGCTGCGGGTCAAGGCAGCGGCCCTGGTCGTCACAGGCATCTTCAGTCGCGCGCCATTGTGCGGTAAACGTCATGGATTGGTGGCGCAGGTCCACATCAATGGCCCAGTACGCCACGGGCACGAAGTCGGCGATGCTGCGGTCGCGGTCCACCACCAGGCGCAAGGTCGGTGTTTGCACCCGGCCCACCGGCAGCACGCCCTGATAGCCGGATTGACGCCCCAGCAGGGTAAACAGGCGACTCATGTTCATGCCGATCAGCCAGTCGGCGCGGGAGCGGCCCAGGGCCGAGTGGTACAGGCTGAAGGTTTCGGCGCCGGGCTTGAGCGCCGCCAGGGCCTTGCGGATGGAGGCATCGTCCAGCGCCGACAGCCACAGCCGCTGGATCGGCCCGCGATAGCGGCAATGCTCGACCAGTTCGCGGGCGATCATCTCGCCTTCACGGTCGGCGTCGGTGGCGATCACCAGTTCCTGGGCTTCCCCCAGCAGGCGCTTGACGGCCTTGAACTGGCTGGCGGTCTTGGGCTTGACCAGCATCTTCCATTTTTCCGGGACGATCGGCAGGTCGGCCAGCACCCAGCGTTTGTATTTGGCGTCGTAGGCGTCGGGTGGGGCGGTTTCCAGCAGGTGGCCGATGCACCAGGTGACGGTGACCCCATTGCCCAACCAGCAACCGTCGCCACGGCGACCGGCGCCGAGCACGGCCGCAATGTCCTTGGCCTGGGAGGGTTTTTCACAGAGGTACAGCCGCATGGTCATCACATCAGATCGGGTTGATGCTTTGCAGGATGCTCAGTCAGAGGAATTTGAGCAACTATTATCTGTATGGATGTACAGCAATTCGTGTAAGCGTTGCGGAAATAAATGTGGGAGGGGGCTTGCTCCCGATAGCGCCATATCAGTCAACGCAACTGTGACTGAACCACCGCTATCGGCAGCAAGCCCCCTCCCACAAGGGATCTCCTGTGTTCAGGCGATCGGTTTAATTGTTGTCGAGATCCACATGCCGCGTTTCTTTAAGGCAAAACAATCCGACAATCAGGCTCACCCCCGTCACCACCACCGGGTACCACAAGCCATAGAAGATATCCCCGGTGTACACCACCAGCGCAAACGACACGGTTGGCAGGAACCCGCCAAACCAGCCGTTACCGATGTGGTAGGGCAGGGACATCGAGGTGTAGCGAATACGCGTTGGAAACAGTTCCACCATCAGCGCCGCCAGCGGGCCGTAGCACATGGCGGCGATCAGGATCAGCACCACGATCAGCACCACCACCATGACCTTGTTGACCTGGGCCACATCCGCAGAAGTCGGGTAGCCGGCCAGGGCCACTGCACCGCGCAGCGCTGCCTCGTCGAAGCCGTCGATGCGCACTTCACCCACGCTGACCTGCACCGGGCTGCCAGCTGGGGCGGCGGCACTGCTGTAGGGCAGGCCTTGCTTGACCAGGAAGGTCTTGACCTTGTCGCACGGGCTGTCAAATTTTGCCTTGCCTACCGGATCGAACTGGAAAGTACAGGTGGCCGGGTCGGCCAGCACGGTGATCGGTGCCTGGCGGCTGGCCTGGTCCATCGCCGGGTTGGTGTAGTGTGCCAGGCCTTTGAAGATCGGGAAGTACAGCGCAGTGGCCAGCAGCAAGCCAAGCATCAGCACCGGCTTGCGACCCACCTTGTCGGACAGCCAGCCAAAGAAGATAAAGAACGGCGCGCCGATCACCACGCTGATAATCAGCAGCATGTTGGCCAGGGCAGGGTCCATCCGCAGGAACTGCGTGAGGAAGAACAACACGTAAAACTGCGCCGCGTAGAAGGTCACCGCCTGGCCGCCGTTGATGCTGAACAAGGCGATCAACACGACCTTGAGGTTTTCCCACTTGCCGAAGGATTCACGGATGGGCGCCTTGCTGGCCTTGCCTTCCTCTTTCATCTTCAGGAACGCCGGCGATTCATGCAGGCTCATGCGGATCCACGTCGAGATGCCCAGCAGCACGATGGAGAACAGGAACGGTATACGCCAGCCCCAGACTTCGAACTGATCGCCGGTGAAGTACCGGCATGCCAGCACCACCAGCAACGACAGCAGCAAACCGAGGGTCGCGGTGGATTGAATCCAGCTGGTGTTGAGGCCGCGTTTGCCGGCCGGCGCATGCTCGGCCACATAGGTGGCCGCACCGCCGTACTCGCCGCCCAATGCCAGGCCTTGCAGCATGCGCAGCACGATCAGGATGATCGGCGCCGCGATGCCGATGCTGGCGTAGGTTGGCAGCAGGCCGACGCAGAAGGTCGCCACGCCCATCAGGATGATGGTCACCAGGAACGTGTACTTGCGCCCGATCATGTCGCCCAGGCGGCCGAACACCAGCGCGCCGAACGGGCGCACCACAAAGCCGGCCGCGAAGGCCATCAAGGCAAAGATAAACGCCGTGGTGTCGTTGACCCCGGCAAAGAACTGCTTGCTGATTACCGCCGCCAGGGCGCCGTAGAGGAAAAAGTCATACCACTCGAACACCGTCCCTAGGGACGAGGCGAAGATGACTTTTCTTGATTCGTTACCGGTGCTCGCGTTGGTGGCCGAGCCCAGGGTTTGAGCATGTTCTGACATCGGGAAGCCCTCACAGTGATTATTTATTGTTGTTCCACTGTCGGCGCCAGGTTTGGCGCCGCTATTCAGATTGCATGAACCAGTTCTTTCTCCGGGGCGAGACTCCTTGTGTTCGGCGAAAGGATCAGCTGCGCGGCTTTTTCCGCGATCATCAGCGTCGGTGAACAGGTATTGCCGGAGGTAATGCGCGGCATGACCGAGGCATCGGCGATACGCAGGCCGGGCACGCCATGCACGCGCAACTGGGCGTCGACCACCGCGTCTTTATCGCTGCCCATGCGACAGGTGCCGACCGGATGGAAGATCGTCGTGCCGATACGCGCGGCGGCTTCGTGCAGTTGTTCTTCGGTTTGCAGCGAATCACCCGGCAGGTATTCCACCGGCTTGAACTGGCTCAGGGCCGGTGCGGCGACGATGCGTCGGGTCAGGCGAATCGCGTCGGCGGCCACCCGCAGGTCCTCCGGGTGGCTGAGGTAGTTGGGGCGGATCAGCGGCGCATCCGCCGGGTTGGCCGAGCGGATATCGATGCGGCCACGGCTTTGCGGGCGCAGGTCGCAGACCGAGGCGGTAAACGCCGGGAACCCATGCAGCGGTTCGCCAAAGCGCTCCAGGGACAGCGGCTGTACATGGTATTCAAGGTTGGCCGAGGTCTGTTCCGGGCCCGAGCGGGCAAACGCGCCGAGCTGGCTGGGCGCCATCGACAGCGGTCCGCTGCGGTCGTACAGGTAGCGCAGGCCCATGCCCATCTTGCCCCATACGGTACCGGCGATCTGGTTCAGGGTGCGGGCGTTTTCCAGCTTGTAGATCAGCCGCAATTGCAGATGATCCTGCAAGTTGCCGCCGACCCCTGGCAGTTCATGCAGCACATCGATGCCCAACGGCTTGAGCACGCTGGACGGGCCGATGCCCGAGCGTTGCAGGATGCCCGGCGAGCCCACGGAGCCGGCGCACAGCACGATTTCCTTGCGCGCCTTCCAGCTCACTGGCTGGCCGTTTTGACGCCCGATCACGGCCGAGGCGCGGCCGTTTTCCAGGACCACGCGGTCTACCTCGACCTCGGTCAGCACGGTGAGATTGGGACGCTGGCGAATCGGCTTGAGAAACGCCTTGGCCGCGTTCCAGCGCACCCCGGCCTTCTGGTTGACCTGGAAGTAGCCGCAGCCTTCGTTATCGCCTTGATTGAAGTCGCTGATACTGGAGATGCCGCTTTGCGCTGCCGCCTCACGAAACGCATCGAGGATCGGCCAGGACAGCCGTTGCTGCTCAACCCGCCATTCGCCGCCATCGCTGTGGAATTCCGAGCTGCCGGCAAAGTGGTTTTCGCTCTGCTTGAACAGCGGCAGCACGTCTTTCCAGGCCCAGCCATCGTTGCCTGCCGCCGCCCAGCCATCGTAATCCTGGGCCTGGCCGCGCATGTAGATCATGCCGTTGATGGACGAGCAGCCGCCGAGCACCTTGCCCCGTGGGTAGCTCAGCGCACGGCCTTGCAGGCCTTCCTGGGCTTCGGTCTTGAAGCACCAGTCGGTGCGCGGGTTGCCGATGCAGAACAGGTAGCCGACGGGGATATGGATCCAGGGATAGTTGTCGCGGCCACCGGCTTCAAGCAGCAGCACGCGGTGGGCGGGGTTGGCGGACAGTCGATTGGCGAGCAGGCAGCCTGCGGGGCCGGCGCCTACTACCACATAATCGTATTCAGCAGCTGCAATGGGCATCTGAGGTCTCGCTTGTTTTTCTTATTGGCTCCATCCTAGTTGTTAGTTTTCGTCTTAAAAATGTTAGTTTTTACCCAGCTGCTGTGCGTTTTTAAACAGCGCTGTCCAGGCCATGCAATGGAGGCGACATGTTCGACTGGAATGACCTGCGGTATTTTCTGGAGTTGCAGCGCAGCGGCCGCCTGCTCACCGCCGCGCAGCGCCTGAAAACCACGCATGCCACGGTGGCCCGGCATATCGAAGCCATCGAGAAGAGCCTCGGCACCGCGCTGTTCGTGCAGCACGCCCAAGGCTACGAACTGACCCCCGCCGGCGAAGCCCTGCTCAAACACGCCGAGGCCATGGAAAACGTCGCGCTGCTGGCCGAGGACGAATTGACCCACGCCGCTGCGCCCCTGGGCAAGATCCGCCTCGGGGTGGCCGAAGGGTTGGGGGTGATGTTCCTTGCCGGCCGCATGGGCGGGCTGTTCGAACGTTATCCCGGCCTGGAAGTGGAACTGCTTGCCGTGCCGCGTTTCGTCAGCATCCTCAACCGCGAGGCGGAAATCAGCATCCACCTCGAACGCCCCAGCGTCGATCAACTGGTCACGCGCAAACTCACCGATTACCGCCTGGCGCTCTACGCCAGCCGTGCCTACCTGGCGCGCACCCCTCCGATAGAAAAACGCGAAGATCTCGCGGCCCATTCATGGATCGATTATGTCGACGACCTGCTGTTCAGCCAGGAGCTGAAGTTCCTCAGCAGTTTCTGCCGTAACCCCAAGGTGGTGTTCCACAGCACCAGCGTCATCGCCCAACACCAGGCCGCGCGCTCCGGATTGGGGATTGCGGTGTTGCCGTGCTTCATGGCGTCGGGCGACCCGCAGTTGGTGCCGTTGCTGCCGGGGGAGGGGATCCAGCGCAGCTACTGGATCAGCTCGCGCCGGGAGTTGCACAAGTCGGTGCGGTTGCGGGTGCTGTGGGACTACGTGGTGGAATTGTGCGCGCGGGAGCAGCCACTGTTGCTGGGCGAATCCAACGGATGAAACCCTTCCATAGTGATCTGCGGTGTTGGTTGAATCGGGTTAATCCCTCAATTCGAATTCGGCACTGCCCAATCGCTCTCCATTTACCAGCACATGCACTGCATGCCTGCCGGGATAGTGCTTGCGTGTGGTCAACGCGCGAATATGCTGCTCGCGGCGGAGGTTCTGTCGTTCACCCGCGCCCAGCGTAAACGCCTTGAGCTTGAACACCTTGGCCGCGCTGTGCCCGGCGCTTTTGACGTAATCGATGGCGTAGTCCACCACCAGTTTTTGCGCCGTGGCGGCGGTGGATTCCAGGCTGAACGACAGGGTGATCCGCTCGCCCAGGGTGATCACCGCCGGCGTCACGCTCAGGTGATGGAGCTTCACCTCGGCCTTGGCGCCTGCGCCCATGATCGTCAGCGCGCGGGTGTTGCCCTGCTTGATCAGGCTGCGCAGCGCATGGCGGACGATCCAGGCGGTGTGCGGGTTATCCAGGTTCCAGCCTTCGATCAGGCTGAGCACCCAATCCGGGTGGTCCTTAGTGATGTCGTTGAGGTGGTTGGCCACGGATTTACGTACGTAGAGGCTGCTGTCGGCCTTGAGGTTGTCGAGGATCGGCGCACACAGTTCGGGGTTGGCCTGCACCTTGGCCAGGCGAAACGACCACGGCAAGCGCGGACGCGAGCCTTCGCTGGCGAGGCGGCGTACGTGATCGTTTTCATCCAGCGACCAGGTTTGCATGACCGCCAGGGTGCGTTCGAAGTCGTGGAGCAAGAAGGGTCTTATGGCGAACTCAGCCGAGCCGAAGGGGGTGAAGTATTTGAGCGCGGCCATGGAGCGCGTGAAGTCAGCCAGGCCGTAGCTCGCCACGTAGTGCGGCAGGCACAGGCTGACAAACCCGCTGTTCAGGCGCGGCGCCAGGGCGTAAAGCAGCTTGAGGGTCTGGGCATAGTCCAGCGGGATCACCGCGTGCAGGCTTTCGCTGACCCGCGCCACACGCTGCATTACCGATAATTCGGCGAGCCCGGCCTTGGCGTGCTGGAGAAACCCCTTGGCGTCGAACGCCGGGTACACCGCTGTCATCTCGCTGGCGATGTGTTGCAGGCGTTCGAGGTTGAAGATGTCCTTGAGGGCCGGGGCGCTTTGGTCGGTCATCGGTTATTCCGTCGTTAGAGAAACCAGCGGTATTCCCGCGCATGGATCTCTTGTTGAAAGGCCAGGTGATCCTGGCGTTTGTTCTCGCAGTACACGTCGACAAATTCGGCGCCCAGCTTATCGCGCACTACCGGCTGATGCTGCATGGCGCGCACGGCATCGAGCATTTCCACAGGGAAATCGGTGCCGCTGCTGCGGTCCTCGTTCAGTGGCGCGATAGGTTCTTGCCTGGCTTCAAGACCATGTTCAAGGCCGACCAGGATCGCCGCCAGCACCAGATACGGATTGGCGTCGGCACTGGCCAAGCGATGCTCGATCCTCAGGTTGCGCGGGTCTGACTCGGGGATGCGCACGCACGCATCGCGGTCTTCAAACCCCCAGCAGGCGCGGGTGGCCGCGTTGACCGTACCCCCCAGGCGGCGGAAGGCATTGTGGTTGGGCGAGAAGATCGGCATGCAGTGGGGCAGCAATTCCAGGCAACCGGCCACGGCGTGGCGCAGGGGTTGCTGCTGGTGCGCCGCGAGCAGGTTGTTACCCGCGCCGTCATACAGGCTGACATGCACATGCATGCCGCTGCCGGGAAATTGCAGGTAAGGCTTGGCCATGAAGCTGGCGCGGTAGCCGTGCTTGAGCGCCACGCCGCGGGTGCTGCGGCAGAACAGGGCCGCCCAGTCGGCGGCGCGCAGGCCGTCGTCGAGGTGGCCGAAATTGATCTCGAACTGGCCGGGGCCGAGTTCGGCGGTGATCACTGTGATGTCGATGCCCTGGTCCTTGGCGGTCTGCGCCATGTCGTCCAGCACCTCGCTGAAGCGCGACAGCCGTTCGATATGCAGGTTGGGCTGGTCGTCGGAGTCATCGCTGAGCGGGTCGCGGGCGAATTGCGGCAGGCCGTTGTCGAGTTTTTTGTCGAACAGGTAGAACTCCAGTTCGAAGGCCACCACCGGGTGAATGCCTTTGTGGTGCAGGCGCTCCAGCACCTTGGCCAGGACTTCGCGAGGTTCGAATTCGATCGGCGCCTCGGTGCCGTCCGAGGTGATCAACATCTGTCCCAGCGGCTGCGACTCCCAGCTCACCGGCTTGAGCGTGCCCGGTACCAGGCGGCGGTTGGCGTCCGGGTCGCCATCGTGGAAGCAGTAGTCGCCGATCTTGAACAGCCCGCCCTGAACCCCCAGCAGCACGGCGTTCTGCGGCAGCTTCAAGGGGCTGCCGGCGGCGACCTTTTCCAGCATCTCGATGGGGTAGCGCTTGCCGTAGAAATGCCCGGGGATGTCCAGGGCGATCAGGTCGACATAGCGCACGTCGGGATGGTTCTGGCGAAAGGTCCGTACTTCGGCCAGTAACGTGGAGGCTTGGCTTTTCACGGGTGTTGCTCCTAGTTGTAAACCCACAGCACGCGGGCGGGCAGGTCGGTGAGGTTGGCGTAGCGGCAGTGGGCGAAACTGGCCAGGTGGAAGCTGTCACCGGGGCCGAGGGTGACCGAATCGGCCTCGCCCTCTACCCACAGCGTCAATTCGCCTTCCAGTACAAATCCGGCCTGCTCGGCGCGGTCGCTCATGGTCTGTTCACCGCTGTTGGCGCCGGGTGCCAGCAGGCTGTCGAGCATCGAGAAGGCGCCATTCATGCTGGGGGACACCAGGATGTCGGTGATGCCGTTGGCGTAGTACACCGTACGACGTTCGTTGGGGCGGGTGACCCAGCTCACGGCCTTGGGTTTGGACAGGCTGTAGAAATAGGTGGTGGGCACGTCGAGGGCATGGCTGATGGCGGTGAGATCCGCCACGGTCGGACGCGACAAACCCCGTTCCACCTGGGACAGGAAGCCCACCGAACGCTCGATCTTCTGTGCGAGTTGGGCGAGGGTAAGCTTCTTGTACTTGCGCAGGTCGTGGATCAGGATCGCCAGGGCGTCGAGTTCTTCTTGCTGGTTCATGAAATTTATATCTAATAATTTCATGAAAAATTACAGGATTAATTTCATAAGGGCAATGGGGGCACGCGTAAGTCCGCTCACCACAGGGAGATTTGTCAGGGTCTGAAAAGTTGTGTAGATACCTATGCTCATCACAGGGGATCAAGGTTCAGCAGGCTGAATGATTTCATGCGCCTGCGGTCGGAACCTGGGTACGCATCATTCATTGAAGGAGCACCCATGAAGTCCAAAACCCTCGCTGCCTGTGTCCTGGTCGCCGCCAGCCTGTCCACCGCCAGCTTTGTCGTGCAGGCCGGCGATACCCCCCAGGAAACCGTGCAGCCTTCGAACATCAATACCCGTGATTTGAAAGAAGGCGACCGTGCCCCGGACATCCTGATGCGCAAGGAGTCGGCGGTCAGCGACTGGAAGAAACGCGGTCTCAAGCAGCCTGAAGCCGACAGCCAGTGGGCCCGTGTGGGCGACAGGTTCGTGCTGCTCAAAACCACCAACGGCACCATCCTGGAGATCACGCCCGTCAAGAAATGACCCGCGTTTTTTTTCGGCTCTTGCGGTAAGGTAACCGGCCATCAAGACCGTGTTACCTTCAAAGAAAGAGAGCAGGATGCTTGCCACAATAAGAAACTACCCCCGCGCCGTGAACCTGCTGTTGTCCGCCACGTTGCTGCTGACGCTGGCCAAGGCGATTACCTTTCCCTACCTGGTGATCTACCTCACCCGCCAATTTGCCCTCGACATCACCCAGGTCGGGCTGGTGATCGGCAGCTCGTTGATCCTTGGCTCGCTGCTCAGCGTATATGGCGGTTTTCTGGTCGACCGCATCAACAGTTATCGGCTGTTGCTGGGGTTGAGCGTACTGTTTGGGCTGGGGTTTATCGGTACGGTGCTGGCGCAGAACATCTGGGCGTTCTACAGCTGCCTGATCCTGATCAACCTGGCCTACGCGGTCATCGATATTGCGGTAAAGGCCGGTTTTGCCAGCTTGCTGCCGGAAGATGCACGCAGCGAAGTTTTTTCCATCAAGTACACCCTGACCAATATCGGCTATGCCGCGGGGCCGTTCTTTGGGGCGATGGTGGCCAAGCTGGACATCAGCCTGCCGTTCATCCTGTCGGCGTTGTTGGGGGCGGGGTTTTTCCTGCTGTACTGGCGCTGGGGCGATCGCACCCTGGCGACCATCGATGTGACGCAAAAGCCGGTGCCGTTCCTGGCCGTCGGCCGCGTGCTGCTGCGTGACCATCGCCTGGTGTGCTTCACCCTTGGGGGTGTGCTCAGCGCCGTGGTGTTCGGCCAGTTCACCGCTTACCTCTCGCAGTACCTGGTCACCACCACCAGTGCTGAATACACCTACACCGTCATCAGCGCCGTGCTCACCACCAACGCCGTGCTGGTGATCGCCTTGCAGTACGTGATTGGTCGACGTATTTCCCACCGTTACCTCAGCCAATGGCTGATCGCGGGCCTGGGTATGTTCATGCTGGGCTTGATTGGTTTTGCGTTGTCCACCAGCGTGCTGTGGTGGGTGCTGGCGATGGCGGTCTTTACCGTGGGGGAAATCATCGTGTTTCCGGCCGAATACATGTTTATCGACCGGATCGCCCCGGACCACCTGCGGGGCATGTACTACGGGGCGCAGAACCTGTCGAACCTGGGGGCGGCGCTGGGGCCGGTGTTGTGCGGGCTGGTGCTGGCCAGCCTGCCGGCCCACTACATGTTCTACATGCTGGGGGCGTTCATCGTCGCGGGCGGGGTGTTCTATTTCATTGGTTCGTCGTTGAAGGCGCGTCTTCCAGCGTGACCTTGCCCATGTTGTTGCTTTGCAGTTCGTAGCGCAGTTCTTCCACCATCTTTTCCACGTCTTGCGGGGTCTGCAGCCGGTTGGTGCTGATCCCCGTCACCACCAGGTCCACCCGGCCGGTGTCGGCGTCGTAGACCTTGAGGGTCAACGACGCATCCCGGCACAGGGTGAACTCGCATGTCAGCGGCGCGAGGCCTTCTTCGATGCAATTTCGCAGTTGAGAGAGCGTAAACATGTGGGTTCCTTCAAGGTGTCGTTTTACGACGGCACAGGTTGAAAGCCCTGTACTCACACCTTGAAGGTTAGGGATTGGGACTGCGCGGGATAAGGCGAATTCGCACTAGCCGCACTAGTGCATTTGCACTTTTATCGGGTTTTCTTAACCCGCAGTTCACCGGCAAACAGCCCGCGTTCACGGGCCCAGACAATCGCTGCACTACGGCTATGCACCCCCAGTTTCGAGTACACCGTGGCCACATGGTTACGCACCGTGTTGGGCGCCAATTTCAGGCGTGAGGCGATCTCCTTGTCGGCCAGGCCCTCGCAGATCAGGCCGAGTACATCGCGCTCGCGGGCGGTCAGGTCGGTGAAGGCCACGTTCGGCAGGTTGGGGCTGTTGACGCTCTTGGCATTGGCCAGTTTCTCGATCAGGGTCTGGCTGAACCAGGACGCGTCCTGCATCACTTCCTCGATGGCCGCCACCAACTCCAGCTCCGAGCGCTTGCGTTCGGTGATGTTCATCATCACCAGCAGATAGCAGGGCACATCCTCAATGATCACCGTGTCCGCCGAGACCACGCAGTCGATGACCTCGTTGCCTTTCTTGCGCACCTTGAGGTCCTGGCCATCGAGGTTGCCGGCTTTCTCCAGGGTGGCGAACAACTGGGCGGCCGCCTCCTGGCTGTCGATGAAGTTGATGTCTTCGATGGATTTACCGATCAGCTCTTCGCTGGTGTACCCGGTAATGGTCATGAACGCTTCGTTGACATCCACCACCTGGCGGTTGGCGGCGCTGCACACCAAGGTGGGCACCGGCGTCAGTCGAAACGACTTGGCGAAGCGCTCTTCACTCTGGCGCAGGGCAATCTCGGCCTTGCGGCGTGGCTCTAGGTCGGTGAAGGAAAACAGCATGCAGTCTTCCTCGTTCATGTCCAGCGGCTGGCCGGCGACAATCACCAGTTTGCTGCCGCCTCCAGGCAGTTTCAGCTCGGCCTGCATCTGCGGGATGGTCGCGCCTTCCCCCAGGCGCTGAATGGCCAGCTCCCTGCGTTCGGCATGCTCCAGCACGTCCAGTTCATACACGGAGCGGCCGATCACCTGGTCACGGGTGTAGCCGGTCATCTCCAGGAAGCCCTGGTTCACTTTGATATAGCGCAGGTCGCTCAGGCGGCAGATCACCGCCGGCGCCGGGTTGGCGTTGAAGGTTTTCTCGAAGCGCTGTTCGGCGCTGGCCCATTCGGTGGCGTCGCTGAGGATCAGCACCAGTAATTCAGGCGTGCCGTGGGAATCGCTGATGACCAGGCTGCGCAGGCGGTGCACCCAGGTTTTGTCTTCATCGGCGGTGGGCATGACCTCCACTACCACGTCACTGAATTCATCGCCTGCCGCCGCGCGGGCGAGGGGGTAATTCTCCAAGGGCAAGGGATGATTATTGCGATAGCGCAGGCTGAAGCGTTCGGCGTATTCCTGGGTATTGGCACCCAGTGCCGTGACGTCCTCCACACCGTGCATGGCCAGCGCGGCTTCATTGGCCCAGAGAATGGTCTGGTCGACTTCGGCCAGGATGATCCCGTCGGACAGCCCGGAGATAATCTGCTGCAGCTGGCGGCGGTTGGTTTCTTTGGCGAGGACATCCTGGGTCATGGTTTCTCCGGGTTTTAGACGCATGAAAGTACGACAGCCCGGTGTCAGGATAGTGCAGGGTAATTGCGCGGCGTGGGGTGCGAATGCACCAGATGGCCTGGTGCCTTTGCGCGAGGATGAGGAGTTGAAGCAACAGGCCGAGTATAAAACCCGTGAAGTGGCGCCCAAGCAGCTGTCGCGTGCGACGTTGAGTTTCTTTGTGGGGCGAATGGCACTGACGATGCGTCGGGTGCCGTTGGCTTGATCGATTATTGTTGTGTTCAAAAGTGGTTAGGGGGGCCCTAACCACACCTTTCAAGTTGCCAGCCAACCTACGATCGGCACAATCATCAACGTACTCAACGCCATTGAAACTACATTGCCAATGTACGGATGAAAATGGGCAGGCAGTCTCGCCGCAATTGCACAGGCCAACGGCGGTGCGATCAGTGCACCCAGCAATGCACTTGAAGTCACCACCATCCAACTGCCACCGTGGGTCAACACTGCTGCCGGTACCACAGATACCAACGGTACATAGGTGGGATACCAACCCCGTTTTATCCATTGATGGCGCCAGATCACTACGCCAAAAGCCGACGTCAGTGCCTGTGCTCCTACCATGTGCAAAAGCAGGCCGGCGCCATAAGCCGGGCTCATGGGGTTGAGGGCATAGGCAAGCAACACGCCTGCCAACAGTCCGAGACTGGCCAGCTCATTTCCAAAAAAAGGTGCTTCGGAAAAGTCCGCCAGCACTCGGCGCAGGCTCCAGAACACTCCGTAACTGGGCGGGGTAACAGGTATCGGTCGGTCTGGAGCGATAGAGTCCGAACGCACCAGCGAGGGCACCCGACGACACAGTGCAAATGCAATGACGCTTCCGATAGCCATGCCCAGCACATTACCGACCACGGCTGGTAAACCCAGTGGCACACACACCAGATTGACGATCAACAAGCACAGTGGAGTAACCAGTAAAGCTCCCAGCACTGCACCATTGAGGGCGACCTTCCAACCGCTGCCAAACATGAGCACCATCGCTGCTGGCAATGAA
Organism: Pseudomonas sp. LAMO17WK12:I1; assembly: GCF_900177315.1. Classification (NCBI taxonomy): domain Bacteria; kingdom Pseudomonadati; phylum Pseudomonadota; class Gammaproteobacteria; order Pseudomonadales; family Pseudomonadaceae; genus Pseudomonas; species Pseudomonas sp. LAMO17WK12:I1. Next base: position 26,411 of record NZ_FWZV01000002.1, read on the forward strand.
ACAAACGCCGCAAACGTAGGCTGCCAGGTTTCGGCGGTAACGCTCCAACCCCACAGCAGGTTGCTCAGCAACAGCCCGATCAACGAACTGGTCACCACCCAAGGCCACAATCCGGTGCCATAGCAAATGGAAAAGCCCTGCCAGGCTTTGCCACGTTTGTTTGCCCACCATGCCAGATAGGCACCACTCAATAGGCCCAGTGACGCGAGTTCATGCTTGTAAAAGGCAACTTCGCTTATATCCCCCACTACCCACCGCAACCACGCTAAGGGTTGGGGGAGGGCCGTCACCATCTCGTTGTATCCTGGCCATGAACCTTGATGACTGGATACAACCCATACCGCGAGCAAGGTAGCGACGAGTCCCAGTACAACAACTGTGATATCCGCTCGTGAGCGGGTTGGCGTTTTCCTGGCAAACAACGTTTCCATAGATTGCCCTCCTCTCAGCGAGGCAGGGCAGGGTGCTGGGAATACCCGAGCATCTGATCATAAAGATCATTGCGACGGTCCCGTTGCAGATCATTGAGGCTGTTCCAGATCGGCGCGCTGCGGGCGCTGGTGATGTCAATGTCGGCGAACAGGATCTCCTGGCGATTGGCCGAAGCCACGGCGCCGATTGGCCAGCCATTTGTCCCTGCAATCAAGGAGCATCCGAGATAGCGGGCATCCCGCTCTTCACCAATGCGGCTCGCGGCCGCGATAAATACGTTGTTCACATGTGCAGCAGTCATCGTCAGGTACGACGCCATGCACTTTCCTGCCTCATCGAACAACGGCGGAGGTGTCCACACCCAATTGTTCAAGCTGCAAATGATATCGGCGCCTTGCTGGCTCAAAATGCGCGGTACCTCCGGAAACCAGATGTCCCAGCAGATCAGCAGGCCGATACGACCGATCGGCGTTTCAAACACTGGAAAGCCAGAATTCCCCGGGGTGAACCAAAGCTTTTCCAAGTTCCATAAATGGGCTTTTCGGTATTTGCCTATGAACCCGTCGGGCCCCAGCAATACGGCTGTGTTGAACAGCTGCATACCATCGATTTCGCTAAGACCGGCGACCAGATACACCTGGTGCTTGCAGGCAAAATCGATCCATTCCCGCACACTCGGTCCGTTCGGCACTGCCTCTGCATGATCAAACGCGTCCTGGCGGCTGCTGAAGAAATAGCCGCAGTTGGAAAGCTCCGGCAGCACGATCAGATTGGCGCCGCCGTTTGCTGCTTCAGTCGCCAGTAGAAGACTTTGATGCAGGTTGTCGCTTCGGTTGGCTATGCCGACCTGTGGGTTGAACTGAATGACGGCGACGCGGGCAGGGCTTGTTGGTTCGTTCATGGGGGTGACCTCTTATTGTTATGCAACCAGGTTTGGTTGGATGTTTATAAGAGGTGACGAAATGTTCGAGGAGAAGTCGGACGGTTCCTGCTGCGTTGTAGTTAAATTCTCTAACGCTGCTTTAGCTGTTTGTGCTGAAACACCATGCCGAGCAGTGAGGCCCTAAGGTTAGAGAGGTCGTTGCTAAGTAATGGGCTGCTGTGCAGCCCAACGGGAGCAAGCTCCCTCGCCACAGAAACCGACTGTGCTTTTAGCGTGGCAGCACACACTCCAGTGACCGGTCCACCATCACACTGGCCATGTCCACCAAGTGCATGACCGAAAGCACCAGCGTGCGCGAAGGACCGTCCAGTTGATCACCTGCCGTCTGTGCGGCAACGGCGGCGCAACGCAGCACACTGCTGGCGTGGGCCAGGGCGTCTTCGAAGCTGAGGTCTGGGGTGGTGGTGAAAAATTGCCGTTCTGGGGCGGGTGGCGCGGGGACGAGTTTGTCCATTTTGAAGCTCCTCTAGTCAGTAGGAGCCGACACCATCGCTGCTAAACGATTTGGGGTGGCGGCCATGCGCAGGTTAGCAGACCGGTGACTAGGAACCCGGTGCACCCGAAGGTGCCCTGCGCACGGCCACCATGAAGCACGGGCCGAAAAAAAGCGCCCTGCAAAAGGTGGCGCTTTGCGCCTAGTCATATCGGCGGGCTGCTAAACCCGGTCACTGAATTGGCAGTGACCGCCGAAGACTAGCCACGTGATTTGAGCGGCGCAAGCGCTTGGGATTCTCTCGGAAACGTCCTGCAAGTTAAAGGGAAATGTCACGGCTGCGACTGTTCCTACACTTGCCAAACCCCACCGATTCTGGGAAAACCCCAGCCTTTACGCCTTCAACGAGAACCACCATGAGCCCCGACGAACTCCAGATCACCGACACCCGCCCAGGCACCGGCAAAGCCGTGGTCAAGGGCGCGCTGATCACCACCCAATACACCGGCACCCTGGAAGACGGCACGGTCTTCGATTCGTCCTGGGAGCGGGGCAAGCCGTTCCAGTGTGTGATCGGCACCGGGCGGGTGATCAAGGGCTGGGACCAGGGTTTGATAGGCATGCAGGTCGGCGGGGTGCGCAGGTTGTTTGTGCCGGCGCACCTGGCCTATGGCGAACGGTCGATGGGCGCGCATATCAAGCCCAACAGCAATCTGCGCTTTGAGATTGAGTTGTTAGAAGTGCTGACGCGGGATGATTGAGTCGTTTCGACGCAAGGAGGCTGCATGAACATTCTTCACGCAATACGCGACAGCTGGGGTTGGGCGGGCATTGACCCTGTTGAGGTCGTAGGCGCTACGGCGTTTGGCAATTTGATGGTCGAGGACGAACAGGGTCGCTACTGGCGAGTGTGCCCCGAGGCACTTTCCTGCGAAGTGATCGCCCAGACCCGTGAAGCCTTGGACGAGGTCTCCAGGGATCAGGCCTTTCTGCACGACTGGTACCTGCAATCGATGGTGGATCAGGCCGAGGAGATGCTGGGGCCGTTAGCGCAGGGCGAGGTTTACCATTTCGTTATTTCGCCGGTTTTGGGCGGCAAGTACGCCATCGACAATGTGCGTCAACTTGATCATATCGAGCAGCTTCGGTTCTGCGGTGATCTGGCACGTGAGATCAAGGATTTGCCCGACGGCGCGCAAGTGAAACTCAAGATTGTGGATTAGTCGCTTGTAAGGACAGCACCTCATGGATGTGGATTGCATGACTCAACTTCCTCTGAGCACCTTCCCCGATATTCGAGTCGTGGCGCTTACCCTGGCTGACGAAGCTGAGCTACAGCAGTTTTTTGAGCAGGCGCCGGATTACTTCATCGCGGTCAACGGCGAGCCTGCCACGCTGACCGAAGCGTGCGACGAATTGTAGGTGCAATTGCCGGCGGGGTGGGCGTGCAGTCGGATGCACTGGCTGGGTTATCGCGGTACGGACGAGGCGCTGGTCGCCGTGGTGAATATCGCGGCGGATCTGCTGGCTGATGGGGTGTGGCATATCGGTTTGCTGCTGGTCGATTCGCGCTGGCATGGCACCGGGCTTGCCCAGCAGCTGCATTCAGACCTTGAACGATGGGCGGTGGAAAATGGCGCCCAGTGGCTGCGGCTGTCGGTGGTGGTCGGCAATACCAAAGCCGAACGCTTCTGGCCCAAGCTTGGGTATGTATCCGTGCGCACGCGGGACGGGATCACGATGGGGCGGCAGGTGAACAAGGTGTCGATTCAGGTTAAGGCGTTGGCGGGTGGACAGGTTAAGGATTACCTGGCGTTGGTTGAGCGGGATCGACCCTGTACACCGTAAGTGTGGGAGGCCCCGCTCGCCACAGGAATGCGGTCGACTGAAATGGCTGACCCTCCTTTGATCTTCGCCAGGTTCAGGATGACCGCTTCCTGAACCCTCCCTGAAGAATCCTCTTATTCACCATATGGAAACTTTCCTACGGTTTACTCTCCTTAAATCGGGGCGTAAGCTTCGCGCGTTTTCATCAATAGCGGAGACCCTCAGTGGGTACTTGTTCGAGTGACAGTTGTCGGCCGGTCTCGGTAACCGGCACATACTTGGCAAGATAACGCGCATTTTTTGATGCCGTTGTCTCGCCACCTAGCGAGAAGCGGCATCTCGACAGTGGCCAGTCCTGGCCCCTGTCCGATCCCTCTCATCGACGCTGACCAGCACCCGGTTGACCTCGGGATGCTACGGACGCGCCTGCCTTTTACGGCAGGCGGGCCGGGCTGACTGTGCCTATGAAGCGGGCACGGTGGGGCAGGCAGTACCTGCACGAAGGTTTTTTCCTCGCGCAGGAGTAACACACCATGAACCTCACTCTGTTGAAAGAGTTCTTCGCAGGCTTCCTGCGGACCCGGCATATCGCCCGGCATTTTCGCCGCCTGGCGATGCTCGAAACGGTCACCGATGCCAGCGTCAGCCGCGAAGTGCCGCCCACCCTGGCGCAGACCCTGGTGGTCGCGGCCAACAGCAGTGCAGTGCAATTGCTCGGTAGGTTGGGCAGCCATACCGAGGGCTTGAACAGCCTGGAAGCCGACGCCCTGCGCGTGCAATACGGCCTCAATGAAGTCGAGCACGAGCAGCCGCTGCCGTGGTGGGTGCACCTGTGGCATTGCTACAAGAACCCGTTCAACCTGCTGCTGACCTTGCTGGCGGTGATCTCCTGGCTGACCGAAGACATGAAGGCCGCCACGGTGATTTTCTCCATGGTGGTGCTCTCGACTCTGCTGCGCTTCTGGCAGGAGGCCAAGTCCAACAAGGCCGCCGATGCCTTGAAAGCCATGGTGAGCAACACCGCCACGGTGCTGCGCCGGGAGGATGCCAAGCGCATTGAATTGCCCATCAAGCAGTTGGTGCCAGGCGACCTGATCGTGCTCTCGGCCGGGGACATGATCCCCGCCGACTGCCGCGTGCTCAGCGCCAAGGACCTGTTCGTCAGCCAGGCGGCGATGACCGGTGAATCGATGCCGGTGGAGAAGTTCGCCCAGCAGCACGACACCAACACCCGCAACCCGCTGGACCTGGAGAACATCCTGTTCATGGGCACCAACGTGGTGTCCGGCGCCGCGACGGCGGTGATTCTGACCACTGGCAACAGCACCTATTTCGGTGCGCTGGCTCAACGCGTGACCGCCACCGACCGTGCGACCACCTCGTTCCAGCAGGGCGTCAACAAGGTCAGCTGGCTGTTGATCCGCTTTATGTTCGTGATGGCGCCGCTGGTGTTGTTCATCAACGGTTTCACCAAGGGCGACTGGACCGAAGCGCTGCTGTTCGCACTGTCGATTGCCGTGGGCCTGACCCCGGAAATGCTGCCGATGATCGTCACGTCCACCCTGGCCAAGGGCGCGGTGTTCCTGTCGCGCAAGAAGGTCATCGTCAAGCGCCTGGATGCGATCCAGAACTTTGGCGCGATGGATGTGCTGTGCACCGACAAGACCGGCACCCTGACCCAGGACCGGATTTTCCTGGCGCGTCATGTGGACGTGTGGGGCGAGGAGTCCGACGACGTGCTGGAGATGGCTTACCTCAACAGCTACTACCAGACCGGCCTGAAAAACCTGCTGGACGTGGCGGTGCTCGAGCACGTGGAAGTGCATCGCGAACTGAAGGTCGGCACCGCGTTCCAGAAGGTGGATGAAATCCCGTTCGACTTCAACCGCCGCCGCATGTCGGTGGTGGTGGCCGAGCAGGGCCGGCCGCATCTGCTGATCTGCAAAGGTGCGGTGGAGGAGATCCTCTCGGTGTGCAACAGCGTGCGCCATGGCGAGGTCAACGAAGCGCTGACCGACGAGCTGCTGGCGCGCATTCGCCAGGTCACTGCCGCGTTCAACGAAGAAGGCCTGCGGGTGGTGGCCGTGGCTGCGCAACCGATGGCCCCGGGGCGCGACACTTACAGCCTGGCGGATGAAAACAACCTCACGCTGATCGGCTACGTCGCGTTCCTCGACCCGCCCAAGGAAAGCACTGCGCCCGCTCTCAAGGCGCTGAAAGCCCATGGTGTGGCGGTCAAAGTGCTGACCGGCGACAACGAGCTGGTCACCGCCAAGATCTGCCGTGAAGTGGGCCTGGAACAACAGGGCCTGTTGATGGGCAACGACATCGAGGACATGACCGACGCCCAGTTGGCCAAGGCCGTGGAAACCACCAATGTGTTCGCCCGCCTGACGCCCAGCCACAAGGAACGCATCGTGCGCCTGCTCAAGGCCAACGGGCATGTGGTGGGCTTTATGGGGGACGGCATCAATGACGCACCGGCGCTGCGGACGGCGGATATCGGGATTTCGGTGGACAGCGCGGTGGATATCGCCAAGGAAGCCGCCGATATCATCCTGTTGGAAAAGAGCCTGATGATCCTGGAGGAGGGCGTACTGGAGGGCCGGCGCACCTTCGCCAATATGCTCAAGTACATCAAGATGACCGCCAGCTCCAACTTCGGCAACGTGTTCTCGGTGCTGGTGGCCAGCGCGTTTATCCCGTTCCTGCCGATGCTGCCGATGCACCTGCTGGTGCAAAACCTGCTGTATGACATCTCGCAGATCGCGATCCCGTTCGATAACGTCGACGAGGACATGCTCGCCAAACCCCAACGCTGGCAGCCGGGGGACGTGGGGCGGTTCATGCTGTTTTTCGGGCCGATCAGCTCGATTTTCGACATCACCACGTTCGCACTCATGTGGTATGTGTTCGATGCCAACACCCCTGACCACCAGACGCTGTTCCAGTCCGGCTGGTTCGTGGTGGGGCTGCTGACCCAGACGCTGATCGTGCACATGATCCGCACCCCGAAAATCCCGTTCCTGCAAAGCCGCGCGGCGCTGCCGTTGATGGTGATGACCGGCGTGATCATGGCCGTGGGGATCTTCCTGCCGATGGGGCCGCTGGCGCATTACTTCAAATTGCAGGCGCTGCCGTCGCTGTACTTTGTGTTCCTGCCGGTGATCCTGCTGGCGTACATGGCGCTGACCCAGGCGGTGAAGGGCTACTACATCCGTAAGTTTGGCTGGCAGTGAACAGGGACGGTTTCCCATGCAAGCAATCGACAACATCAACCTCAACTCTCTGGTCGATACCCTGGTCAGCCTCACCGCCGCGTTTATCCTCGGTGGCCTGATCGGCTTCGAGCGCCAGTACCGCCAACGCACGGCGGGCCTGCGCACCAACGTACTGGTGGCGGTGGGGGCGGCGATTTTCGTTGACATGGCCAACCGCCTCGGCGGTGCGGAAGGCGCCGTGCGGGTGGTGGCGTATGTGGTGTCGGGCATCGGCTTTCTGGGGGCCGGTGTGATCATGCGCGAAGAAGGCAATGTGCGCGGTCTCAACACCGCCGCCACGCTCTGGGCGTCGGCGGCGGTGGGGGCGTGCGCCGGTGCCGACCTGGTCCTCGAGGCGTTGTTGGGCACGCTGTTTGTGCTGGCGGCCAATACGCTGCTGCGGCCCATCGTCAATAACATCAACCGCCAACCGCTGGATGTGGTGTCGGCGGAGGTCACCAACGTCCTCTATGTGATTGCCCGGCGCACCCAGCAAACCGCGGTATTGGCGTTGCTGGAAGCCGAACTGGCGCGCTGTAACTACCCGGCCAGCGATGTCGATGTGCGGCCGTTCGGCACTGAGGAAGTTGAAATCGAAGCCACCCTGGCGGTGACCTCGGTAGACGGTGACGAGTTGGACGCCCTGGTGGCGCGAATTTCCAGGTCGACCCTGGTGGTTCAGGCCTTCTGGAGCCCCAGCACCACCGAGTAGCTTTGGAGAGTTCCGAGGAAAAGTCCTACATTTAGTCGAGATTATCCCTTCATTGGCAAAAACACGCGGTTGCTAAGGTTGCGCGCTTGCGCCTGTTCAGGAATCAAGGCGTGGCTTCACATGTTTACTGTGTTTTTCAAAAGGAGGGGCCTGTACTGCCTGAGGTGTTTGACTGAGTAATCAGTGCCGCTTGTCGGAACTGTTACTTTTCACAGGTAGTGGGGTCTCGAGTGATATGTAAGCGTACTGATCTTCCCAGGGGAGTCTTATGAGCAACAAAGCTTTAATCGTGGATGATCACCCTTTTATACGCGCTACCGTGAAGTATCTATTGAGGCAGGAAGGTTTCGATACTATCTACGAAGCGGGTAATGGCGCTGATGCCATGCAGATTGCTCGCGAAGAACGTCCGGACCTGGTCATTCTCGACCTGGCGATGCCCAAGCTCGGTGGGTTGGAGGTGATCAGCCGGATCAAGGCGCTGGAGTTGCCCTGCCGGATCCTGGTGCTGACCTCGTATCTGGCGGTGTTTTTTTCCACTCGCTGCATGCGCGCCGGGGCGATGGGTTTTGTTGCCAAGACCGGTGAACTGGATGAGCTGCAAAAGGCGATCAGGGCGATCAGGTCCGGCTACAGTTGCTTCCCCAGCCTGCCCACCAGTTCGGTGCGTCGCGACGACCTGCAATCGACCGAGCAGGAGTTGGTGGAGGCGTTATCCGATCGCGAATTGACCGTGCTGCAGAAGCTGGCCCTGGGCCTGGGCAACAAGGATATTGCCGAGGACATGCTGTTGAGCCACAAGACTATCAGTACCTACAAGACGCGGCTCAAGGAGAAGTTGCGTATGTCGTCGGTGGTGCATCTGTCCAAGTTCGCCCAGCGCAATCATCTGATCTGAAATGCTCACCTCCCGGCGGGTGAAACGCGCGGCCATCCTGCTGATGGGGCTGTTGCCCTGGGCGGTGATGGCCTTGGAGGAATCCCACGATCTGAAACTGCTGGGTCACTCCACTCTTGAAAATCCCTCGGTGGTGTTGGACGAAGCCGACTGGCGCTGGCTACGCGAGCGCCGCACGCTCCTGATGGGGGTGTCGGCCCCCGACTACGCGCCCTTTGACTTGAGCAACAATGACGAGCTCGAGGGCATCACGGCCGATTTTGCGGCACTGGTTGCCGAGGCGCTGAATATCACCATCGACGTGAAGCGCTACGACACCCGTGATGAGGTGATCGAAGCCCTGAAGACCGGCGCCGTGGATTTTGTGGGATCGGCCAATGGGTTCGAGGCGGCCGACCCGGAGCTGGTGCTGTCCCGATCCTACGCCAATGACCAACCCGCGCTGGTGACACGCGCGGGGGAGAATCAGGTGCTGAAGGCTGACCTTGCCGGCAAGCGCCTGGCGATGCTCTACCACTACATGCAGCCCGAGGCCGTCCAGGCCTTTTACCCCGATGCGCAATTGCTCTTGTTTGCCTCGACCTTCGAAGCCATTGGTGCCGTTGCGTTCGGCCAGGCGGATGTGTACCTGGGTGACGCCATCAGCACCCGCTACTTGATCAACAAGAACCACCTTAATAACGTGCGCATGGCGGATTTCTCCGCATTGGAGGTCAACCCTTTCGGGTTCGCATTCGCCAAGGACAATACCCGCCTGTTGGGCATCATCAATAGCGCACTGGCCGCCGTTCCGGCCAACCAGCAGATGGAAATCCTGCGCCGTTGGAGTGCCGGCGGCAGCGGGTTCCTGGAGGCGGAGCAACTGCGCTTGAGCGCAAGTGAACAGCGCTGGCTGGAGAAGCACCCGCGGGTGAAAGTGGCGGTGCTCGATAAATTCGTGCCGTTGTCTTTTTTCAACGAACAAGAGCAATTCGAGGGATTGAGCTCCGAGGTTCTCTCGCGTATCAGTCTGCGTACAGGCTTGCGGTTTGATGTGGAACGGGGCAGTTCGCTGCCGCGGCAAATTGAACAGGCCAGTGCCGGTCGCGTGGACATGCTGGCGGTCGTCACCCCCAGTGTCGAGCGGTCCGAAAAGATCCGCTTTACTCGCCCTTATCTGTCCAGTCCCTATGTATTGGTGGTGCGCACCCACGACGAGCATCTGGTGACCCTGGAAGATATGCCTGGCAAACGCATGGCGCTTATTCGCGGCAACAGCCTGGCCGGGCAAATCAGCCGGGACTACCCGGGCATCGGGTTTGTCGACGTGGAGAACCCGGAGCAGGCCATGGAATTGGTGGTCAACGGCATCGTCGATGCGACTGCGGTTTCACTGATGAGCGCGCGCTACATGATCGCCCGCAATTACCGCAAGCGGCTGCGCATCACCAGCACTGTCGGGAGTGAGCCTGCACGCATTGCCTTTGGGGTCAACCGCAGCCAACTGGAGCTGTACTCGATCCTCGACAAGGCGTTATTGAGCATTACTCCAGAAGAAATGGACGAGCTGACCAATCATTGGCGCAGCGAGATCATCATCGAAGACAACTACTGGATACGTCACCGCAACATCATCCTCCAGGGGTTTGGCTTGGCCGCGCTGCTGCTGCTGGTCACCCTGGGATGGGTGTTCTACCTGCGCAGCCTGATTCGCAAGCGCACCCAGGCCGAGCGTGCGTTGAGCGACCAGATGCGGTTCATGAGTGTGTTGATCGACGGCACGCCGCACCCGATCTATGTGCGCGATCGCCTGGGGCGCCTGATGGCCTGCAACAATGCCTACCTGGATGTGTTCGGCTTCAAGTTGGAAGACGTCATCGGTAAGACCGTGGTGGAAACCGACACGGGGAACCCGCCCCAGGCCCAGTCGTTCCACGCCGACTATTTGCGTTTGATGGCGTTGGGCGAGCCGCAGGTTCATGACCGCGTGCTCAAGGTGCCCGGCGGCGAGGTGTTGACCATCTACCAATGGATGCTCCCGTACCGTGACAGCAATGGCAGCGTGGTGGGCATGATCGCCGGCTGGGTGGATGTCAGCGAGCGCCAGCGCTTGCTGGGGCAGTTGCAGGAAGCCAAGGAGGAGGCCGACGCCGCAAACCGTGCCAAGACCACCTTCCTGGCGACCATGAGCCATGAGATCCGTACCCCCATGAATGCCGTGATCGGCATGATCGAGCTGGCCCTGAAAAACGCCGAGCAGGGCGTGGCTGACCGCGATGCGCTGGAGGTTGCGTCGGTGGCGTCCCGGAGCATGCTGGAGTTGATCGGCGATATTCTCGACATTGCGCGAATCGAATCCGGCCACCTGTCCCTGAGCCTGGAACCGGCCAATCTGCACGAACTGCTGGCCTCAGTGGCGCGGGTGTTCGAGGGGCTGGCGCGGGACAAGGGCCTGGTGCTGCAGGTGGAACTCGACCCGTTGATCGACCGGCCGGTGCTGGTTGACCCGCTGCGCTTCAAGCAGGTGGTGTCCAATGTGTTGGGTAACGCGATCAAGTTCACCGCCTCCGGCCAGGTGCGCCTGGGCGCCCAGGGTGCACCGGTATTGACCGACGACCAGTTGCACCTGCGGTTGTGGGTGGAGGACACGGGTATTGGCATCAGTGCCGAAGATCAGCAGCGTTTGTTCAACCCCTTTATCCAGGGCAGCAATAACGAACAGCCGGCGCGAAGCGGATCGGGCCTGGGGTTGGTGATCAGTCGCAACCTGTGCGAGATGATGGGCGGTCAATTGCACTTGAGCAGTGTGCTGGGCAAGGGCACGCGGGTGGATGTGACGTTGACGCTGGCGCTGACCACGGCCATGCCTGCCAATGTACCGGTCCCCCACGTTCCGCCAGCGCGCGGGTTGAATATCCTGGTGGTGGATGACTACCCGGCCAACCGCTTGTTGCTGGCTCGACAGCTGAGTTTCCTGGGACATCGCATCACCTTGGCCGAGGACGGCGCCCAAGGATTGTCACTGTGGCAGGCCGGGCATTTTGACGGCGTGATCACCGATTGCAATATGCCCTTCAAGGACGGTTACGCATTGGCGCGTGATATTCGCGCACAGGAACGCCAGCGTGGGCTGGCGCCGTGCCTGGTCCTCGGGTTCACCGCCAATGCCTTGCCGCAGGAAGCCGAACGCTGCCGGCAAGCAGGCATGGACGGTTGCCTGTTCAAGCCGACCGGGCTTGAGGACTTGCGCCTGGCCCTGGCATCACGGACCGCTGGCGCGCTGACGGATGAAGTGGAAGTGGCGTTTGATTTAAGTTCACTGATCATGCTGACGCAGGGTGATAAGGATGCTCTCAACGAGCTGCTGACGCCGTTGCTCAAGAGCCTCGAGGAAGACCGTGCGCTGTTGCCGTCCCTGACATCGCCGGCTGATTTCGCCAAGCTCCATGACTTGGCTCACCGCGTTAAAGGGGGCGCGCGCATGGTCAAGGCTCAGGTGTTGATCACGTGCTGCGAGACATTGGAAAGCGTGTGTGAGCGGCATGACAGCGATGCATCGGACGCTGCGGTAGAGGCGGTAGCTTCGGCCATCGAACAGTTGCATCACAGCCTGGGCCGGTATGGCAATCAGGCTTGACTGCGGGAGCTGGCCATTCGGTTGATTTGGGAGAACTCCTACGCGAAGGGGGAACATGCCTGATTTTGTCTTCGGGATATGTCTGGAAAATGGGCCTCGCTCACTGACGAGCGCTGCCTGCCCAGGGGTTTGCCATGCCGAACAAAGCACTGACCATCCTGATTGCCGATGAACAACACCTGCAACGGTTGTATATCGAAAAAATGCTCAATCAGTTGGGGTACCACCGGATCGTGCCGGTACAAACCTTCGAGGAAGTCCAGATACTCACGGCCATCCCGGCCGAACCCTTCGACGTGCTGATCATCAATGCGGGGCTGACGGCCCAGGCCCGTGGGCCCCAGCCCCAGGTGCGCCATGTATTGGTCTACGATCACCTGGATGTGGGCGCACACCCCGGCGTAACGCCGGCGGTGCTGGTGCGGCTGCCCGGCGTGCCGGACAACGTCAATCTCGAACACTTCATGGACATCATCGATCCCCCCGAGGCCACTGCCGGCCTGCGGGTGTTGCCATGGCTGCGCGAGTTATCCCGCACACCGGTGGCGGGGGGTTAATCCCACTTCGGCGCGATGCCCTTGGGGCTGGTCAAGCGCTGGCCCCGTTCCAGCCCGGCAATGTGCGCCATGTCAGCAGCGCTCAAGGTCAGTTGCAGGGCCTTGAGGTTGCTTTGCAGGTTGGCACGCTTGGTTGAGGACGGGATGACCGCATAGCCCAATTGCATGGCCCAGGCCAGGGTCACTTGCGCCGGGGTGGCCTGATGGCGCTCGGCGATCTGCTGGATCACCGGGTCCTTGAGCACTTCACCGTAGGCCAGGGTCATGTACGAGGTGATCTGGATACCGTTGGCGGTTGCGAAATCCACAACCTGCCGGTTTTGCAGATAAGGGTGCAATTCGATCTGGTGGGTGGCGATGTGCTCGGCACCCACGGCTGCGATGGCCTGCTTCATCAGGGCGATGGTGAAGTTGGAAACACCGATCTGGCGTGTCAGGCCCAGGCGTTTGGCTTCCAGCAACTGCCCCATGAATTCGGTGACGGGCACCTGGTCTTCCGGCGATGGCCAGTGGATCAGGGTCAGGTCCAGGTAATCGGTCTCGAGCTTGCGCAGGCTTTCCTTGAGGCTTGGGATCAGCCGGCCTTCAGCAAGGTTGGCGATCCAGATCTTGCTGGTGACAAACAGCTCGTCCCGCGGGATGCCGCTGGCGGCGATGGCCCGGCCAACGTCTGCTTCATTCTCGTAGATCTGCGCGGTGTCGATGACACGGTAGCCCAGTTCCAGGCCGGTGCTGACGGAATCGATCACCACCTGGCCTTGCAGGCGAAAGGTGCCGAGGCCGAAGGCAGGGACTTTTGGCGTGAGGGTAGACATCGGTAACTCCAATAGGGCCGTAGGCAATGGCGTTGAGTATCCCCTCGTCGTTGCTTCGGAAACACCGTCGACGCCGAAAAGGACTCTTGCCTGCACGTCACGAATGGCCTGTGTGCCGCAGGTTCTCATGAGGCGCTGTACCTGCGGCAGCAGCGCCTCGATCCATCAGCCTTAAGCGCGCAGGCGCTCGGCAGCCGCACGCAGCAACTGCTCGGTGGCGGTCCAGCCCAGGCAGCCATCGGTCACCGACACCCCGTATTTCATCGACGGGCTCAATGGCTGGCAGCCTTCGAACAAATGGCTTTCGAGCATCATGCCGATCAGCGAGGTATCACCCTGCAAGCGCTGCTCCAGCACATCGTTGAACACGGCCGGTTGGCGCAACGGGTCCTTGTTGCTGTTGGCATGGCTGCAGTCGACCATGATCCGCGGGGTGACCTTGGACTTGGCCAGGTCGTGTCTTACCCGCGCCACGCTCTGCACATCGTAGTTCGGCCCGTGATGCCCGCCGCGCAGCACCAGGTGGGTGTCGGGGTTGCCCGGGGTCTGGATGATCGCCGGATGGCCTTGGCTATCGACGCCGAAGTGGCGGTGCGGGTGAGACGCCGAGCGCATGGCGTCACAGGCAATCGCGACGCCGCCATCGGTGCCGTTCTTGAAGCCCACGGGCATGCCCAGGCCGCTGGCCATCTCGCGGTGGATCTGCGACTCGGTGGTACGCGCGCCAATCGCCACCCAACTGAGCAGGTCATCGAAGTAGCCGGCGGCCATGGGTTGCAGCAACTCGGTGGCGACCGGCAGGCCCAGGCGCAGCATTTCGCGCATCAGCTCGCGGGACAGGGTCAGGCCGGCGGCCATGTCATCGCTGCCATCCAGGCGAGGGTCGTAGGCCAGGCCTTTCCAGCCGATCGTCGTGCGGGGTTTTTCGACATAGGCGCGGATCACCAGCAGCATCTGGTCGCCGACGTCGAGGGCCAGCTTCTTCAGGTTACGGGCGTATTCCATGGCCGATTCCGGGTCATGGATCGAGCACGGACCGACAATGACCAGCAAGCGTGAATCTTCGCCATTGAGGATGGCGCGCACGGCTTGGCGGTGGGCGTGGATCTGTTCGTTGAGGAACGGGCTGAGGGGCAACTGGTGCTTGAGCTCAAGCGAGCTGGGCAGGCGCTGGGTCAGGGCTTCATTGGCACTGTTCAAGGCAGAGAGGGGCAGAGCGGCGACGGAGGAGTTCATATTCAAGGTTTCCTGGGCAAGCGGCGGGCTATTCCCGCGCGCTCGGCCTACTGGGGTGTTCGACAATTCGCCGTATCGGCGACGTGTGTTGGTTTGCCACCGATAGGTGACCGATCGGAGGCGGCAGGCTGTCCCGAGCGGAGCTGGCTAAATCGCCATGCAGTGCACATGTCGTAGCGGTAATAGGTGGCGTAGTTCATGTCGTGATTCCTCTAAGTGTTCTTGATCAAGTTGAAAAGTTTATGGAGACCTGAAAAACAAAACCCCCGGTCGGGGAGCCGACCGGGGGTTAGATTTCTCTGGTAGGCGACCCCTTGGTAAGTGGGCGCTGATTTCAGGTATCAGGCGCGCCAGTGGCTAAACCAATACCCAAAATAAAAGCTGACCAGTGCGCTCGAACCGTTCACACGGGTAGCCGACACCGAGCGCTGGGCGCTGGCAGCAGGGCAAACCTGAGTGTGGGTGAGTTGCAACATGGTGTGTCTCCAAATGTATGGGGGAGCTTACTCGAGGCACGCAGGCAGATTCAATCAGTAATTTCTATTGCGGTGGGGGACTTACGGCTATGGGGGGAGTGCCGATATGCTGTTTGCACTTTGATACTGATTGCTTGGACGCGACCATGACTGCCTTCACCCTTGCTGCTGCTCAATCCATTTCCATCGCGGGCGATGTCCCAGCCAATATTGAACGGCACCTCGTATTTATGCGCACGGCGGCGGAACAGGGTGTGCAATTACTGGTGTTCCCCGAGTTGTCGTTGACAGGGTATGAGCCGTCGCTGGCCGCTGAATTGGCGATTGCGCCGTGGGACAAGGTGCTGGCACCCCTGCGCGAGATGGCGCGTGAGTTGCGACTGACGGCGGTGGTGGGAATGCCGATCCGACTGACGCCAGAGGCGGGCGTGCTGATCGGTGCGTTGGTGCTGGGAGCGGATGGCTCCCTGGCGGTCTACACCAAGC
Organism: Pseudomonas sp. LAMO17WK12:I1; assembly: GCF_900177315.1. Lineage (NCBI taxonomy): Bacteria > Pseudomonadati > Pseudomonadota > Gammaproteobacteria > Pseudomonadales > Pseudomonadaceae > Pseudomonas > Pseudomonas sp. LAMO17WK12:I1. The sequence continues at coordinate 42,102 of NZ_FWZV01000002.1, forward strand.
AGCATCTGCATGCCGGCGAAGAGGCTGTGTTTGTCCCAGGGCAGGGCGGTGCGGTCCTTGAGCGTGGGGATGAACGGATTGCGCTGGCGGTGTGCGCAGATTTTTCCCAGGCCAGCCATCCCCGTGCCGCGGCGCGAGCGGGCGCCACGGTGTATGCCGCCGGGGTGTTGATCAGTGAAGGCGGCTACGCCACGGACAGTGCGCTGCTCCAAGCCTATGCCGCTGAACATGGCCTGCTGGTGTTGATGGCCAATCATGGCGGCCCGTCGGGTGGCTGGGCCTGCGCCGGTCGCAGTGCGATCTGGGCCGCCAATGGCCGTTTGCTTGCTGCTGTACCTGGCGTGGGGGATGCGTTGCTGATTGCCCGTCGCGATGGCGGGGGTTGGGTCAGCCACGTGATGGCTGTCTAATGGCTTTTCACCTGCGCGCTGCAACGGACCAGGACCTGCCCTTTGCGCGGAAGTTGACCCACGAGGCCATGGCCCGCTACTACGTGCAGTACGGGTTGTGGTGGTCCAACGACGGCTTTGATACGGCCTGGGCCGATCGGGAAAACTGGCTGATTTGCCGGGACGACAGTGTCTTGGGCTTTATCAGCCTGAGCCGCGACAGCCGGGCCCTCTATATTCGCGAGTTGCATCTGCTCGAGGCGTATCGCGGGTTGGGTGCGGGTGGCTGGGTGTTGGAGCAGATGGCGCTCAGGGCGCAAACGTTGGGACTGTTGCGTTTGACCGTATTCAAGACCAACCCGGCCAGGAGGCTCTATCAGCGCATGGGGCTCAGCATCGTAGGTGAAGAAGACTGCTTCTGGCGTATGGAGCGTGTTTGTCGCTCAAGCTAAAACGTGCACCCACTCCTTATAAGCGCATACTGGCCTCAGGCGCCGACTTCCTGATCGTTGTTCAGGTCTCCCGTCTCAGCAAGGATGATCCCTTCTTTCATGCCCAAAAGGACCGCTACCTTATGGGCTTCCCCACGCCGTCCCTTTTTGCGCCCAGCGAGCACTTGATAGGTGGTTGCCGGATCTACGCCATGTTCACGGGCGAACGCTTGAACTGACTTTCCTTGATGTTCCAGCCAGGCCTTGGCTTGTGCAGCGGTACGGATTCCGGGCATAGTTCAAAACCGTTCAAGTTTGTTTAATAAGAGATGAATGTGTCACCTCTTGGGGTGTGCCAAATAGGATCATACATCCAAATGAGTGGAATCGGTTCGCGTTTACGGCAAGAAAGGGAGCGACTTGGCCTGTCGCAAAAAGTGTTTGGTGAAATCGGAGGCGTTGAAGCCAACGCACAAGGTAAATATGAAAGTGGAGGGCGTGCGCCTAAAGCGGATTACCTGTCTCGTGTCGCCGAAAGAGGCGTGGATGTACTTTACGTGTTGACCGGCGCAGCCACGCCGATTCAATTGGAGAATCTGAGCCAGATTGAAGAAAAAGTCCTCGGGGATTATCGCGCAATGTTCAAGGAAGACCAGGCTGCGATCCGTCGCCTGACCTCGACGTTGGCCGAGCACTCGATTGCGATGAATGGAAAACCCAAGCCACAGCCCCAGGATTCCTGACCCTTCGCCCAGCAAATTGAGCCATCTGCCGCCCGGCGGATGGCTGTCGCTCAATCAATCTCTCTCTATATGACGCGTGCTATTAGGTCTGTGCCTTGGTTTTTTGCTAAGGTGTTCAGCAACCTATAAGACCATTTCGCGAGGTGTCTGCTTGATTAGGGTGCTAGTAGTCGATGACCATGATCTCGTTCGTACAGGCATTACACGAATGCTGGCTGACATCGATGGCCTGCAAGTAGTCGGTCAGGCCGAGTCAGGCGAGGAATCCCTGATCAAGGCCCGGGAGTTGAAACCCGATGTGGTGTTGATGGACGTCAAGATGCCTGGTATCGGCGGTCTTGGCGCGACGACCAAATTGCTGCGCAGCCATCCGGACATCAAGGTCGTGGTGGTGACTGTGTGCGAGGAAGACCCGTTTCCGACACGCCTGCTGCAGGCTGGCGCTGCCGGTTACCTCACCAAAGGTGCGGGCCTGGCGGAAATGGTCCAGGCCATTCGGCTGGTGTTTGCCGGCCAGCGCTATATCAGCCCGCAGATCGCCCAGCAATTGGCTATCAAGTCCTTCCAGCCCACCAGCGACTCGCCGTTTGATGCGCTGTCGGAGCGGGAAATCCAGATTGCCCTGATGATCGTCGGTTGCCAGAAGGTACAGACGATCTCCGACAAGCTGTGCCTGTCGCCCAAGACCGTCAACACCTACCGCTATCGCATCTTCGAGAAGCTCGCCATCAGCAGTGATGTTGAATTGACCCTGCTCGCGGTGCGCCACGGCATGGTGGACGCCAGCGCCTGACATGACCACACCGTTTGATCCGAGTGCCTTTCTCTCAACCTGCAGTGGCCGCCCTGGCGTGTACCGCATGTTCGACAGCGAGGCACGCCTGCTGTATGTCGGTAAGGCCAAAAACCTCAAGAGTCGTCTGGCGAGCTACTTTCGCAAGACCGGTCTCGCGCCGAAAACCGCCGCCCTGGTGGCGCGTATCGCCCAGGTCGAAACCACCATCACTGCCAACGAAACCGAAGCGCTGCTGCTTGAGCAGACGCTGATCAAGGAATGGCGACCGCCCTACAACATTCTGCTGCGTGACGATAAATCCTATCCCTATGTGTTTTTATCCGACGGCAACTTCCCGCGCCTGAGCATTCACCGTGGGGCGAAGAAGGCGAAGGGCAAGTACTTCGGGCCTTATCCCAGCGCCGGGGCCATTCGGGAAAGCCTGAGCCTGCTGCAAAAAACCTTTTTTGTACGCCAGTGCGAAGACAGCTTCTATAAGAACCGCACCCGGCCCTGTCTCCAGTACCAGATCAAGCGCTGCAAGGCGCCCTGTGTGGGGTTGGTTGAGCCGGCCGAATACGCCGAGGATGTGCGCCATTCGGTGATGTTCCTCGAAGGGCGCAGCAATGCCCTCACCGATGAGCTTTCCACCGCCATGGAGCAGGCGGCCAGCACCCTGGATTTTGAGCGGGCCGCAGAGCTGCGCGACCAGATTTCGCTGCTGCGCCGTGTCCAGGACCAGCAAAGCATGGAAGGCGGCACCGGCGACGTCGACGTGATCGCGGCCTTCGTCAATCCGGGCGGTGCCTGTGTGCACCTGATCAGCGTGCGCGGTGGGCGAGTGCTGGGCAGCAAGAACTTCTTTCCGCAGACCGGTATTGACGAGGAGGTCGCCGAAGTCATGGCCGCTTTCCTGGGCCAATACTACGTGAGCAGCCCCGAGCGCGACCTGCCGTCGGAGTTGATCGTCAATGTGGTGCACGAAGACTTCCCCGCGTTGATCGAAGCCATCCACGAACTGCGCGGTCGCGAGCTGGACATCAGCCACCGCGTGCGTGGCACCCGCGCACGCTGGCAGCAACTGGCGGTGACCAACGCCGAGCAAGCCCTGAGCGCGCGCCTGGCCAACCGACAGCACGTCGCCGCCCGCTTTGACGCCCTGGCTGAAGTCCTTAACCTGGAGGAGCCGCCCCAGCGCCTGGAGTGCTACGACATCAGCCACTCCAGTGGCGAGGCCACGGTGGCATCCTGCGTGGTGTTCGGGCCGGAAGGGCCGATCAAGTCCGATTACCGGCGCTACAACATCGAAGGCGTCACTGCCGGCGATGACTACGCCGCCATGCACCAGGCCCTCACGCGCCGCTTCAGTAAGTTGAAGGACGGCGAGGGCAAGTTGCCGGATATCCTCCTGGTCGACGGCGGCAAGGGCCAGCTGTCCATGGCCCGTGACGTGCTCAATGAGCTGGCGGTGCCTGACCTGATCCTGCTGGGCGTGGCCAAGGGCACGACGCGCAAGGCGGGTTTCGAGACGTTGTACTTGAATGATGCCGCCCATGAGTTCACTTTGAAGGGCGACTCACCCGCGTTGCATTTGATCCAGCAGATTCGTGACGAAGCCCACCGTTTCGCCATTACCGGCCACCGCGCCCGCCGTGGCAAAACCCGACGAACCTCAACCCTGGAAGGGGTGGCAGGGGTTGGCCCGACGCGACGTCGCGACTTGCTTAAACATTTTGGTGGCTTGCAGGAGCTGTCCCGTGCCAGCATTGACGAGATAGCCAAAGCACCCGGTATCAGTAAAAAGCTCGCTGAGTTGATTTATGCGAATCTGCATAGCGAATAGAATGCCTTTCCACCTCGTAGCCAGTTGTGCCGATGAATATCCCTAATCTGATCACCGTTCTACGCGTCCTGCTCATCCCTATTTTCATTTTGTTGTTCTATTTGCCGTACGAATGGAGTTATCTGGCGTCCAGTTCAGTGTTTGCCTTTGCCGCCGCCACCGACTGGCTCGACGGCTACCTGGCGCGCCGCCTGGAACAGAGCACGCCCTTCGGCGCGTTCCTCGACCCGGTGGCCGACAAGCTCATGGTGGCCGTCGCTTTGGTCCTGCTGGTGCAGGAACACGGCAACCTGTGGCTGACCCTGCCGGCAGCGGTCATCATCGGCCGCGAGATCGTCGTCTCGGCCCTGCGCGAATGGATGGCCGAAATCGGCGCCCGCGCCCACGTGGCCGTGTCCAACATGGGCAAATGGAAAACCGCCGCGCAAATGCTCGCGCTGGTTATCCTGCTGGCCAACCCGTCGGACTTCTCGTTCTGGGTCCTCACGGGTTATGCCTTGCTGCTGATCGCCGCGGGCCTCACCCTGTGGTCGATGCTCCAATATCTGCGCGCCGCCTGGCCGCATCTGCGCACCACCGTTGAAAAGAAATAAAACTTTTTTGAATCAAGGGGTTGACGGGTGCTGAGGATTCTATAGAATGCGCATCACCAAGCGGGAATAGCTCAGTTGGTAGAGCACGACCTTGCCAAGGTCGGGGTCGCGAGTTCGAGTCTCGTTTCCCGCTCCAAATATTGCGCTACAGAGTTCCATTGAATTCTGTAAGTGATTGAAATTAGGGCCTTTAGGCCCTTTTTTCGTTCCAGCGGAAACCACAGAAATCCAGTACTATCCGGTGCGTTTAAGTCCAGAATTGAGTCCAGGATTCTGATGAGTACCGAATCGGTTTAATGCTGGAGCAGATTGTGTAGCGAGATGAGCATCTGGCCCTGACTCTGTTCAGGAGCTCGCGATGGCACTCTCAGAAATGACAGTTCGGCATGCCCGAATCACTGGTAACGACTACACCCTCGGCGACAGTGATGGTCTCACACTCAATGTGACGGCCAGAGGCGGCAAAGTCTGGCTCTTCCGTTACTACTGGGCAGGCAAGCAGAAGCGCATGTCCCTCGGTAGTTACCCCCAAATTGGGCTTAAAGAGGCCCGCACCCGTCGTGATGAAGCCCGTACCTTGGTTGCCCAGGGCATCAACCCCTACGAGCATCGTAAACAACAGCGACTTGCTGTTCATGCTGCGAAGGAACACACCTTCGAGGCCGTGTTCAATCAGTGGGTAGAGTTCCGCAGGCTAAGCCTGAAGGAAGGGCGCCAGAGCACGCTCTCGCAGATCTTGCGAATCTTCAATAAAGACGTCCTGCCCATCCTGGGTGGGCGTTCTATCTACGATATCAATCGTCACGATTTGCTGGATTTGTTAAGCAGGATCGAACAGCGCAAGGCCTTAACGACAGCCGAGAAATGTCGGACCTGGTTCAACCAATTGTTCCGCTATGCGCTGGTGAAGATCGAGGGGTTGGAACACAACCCGGCTTCAGACCTCGATGTGGTCGCACTTCCCAAGCCTCCCGTGACGCACAATCCGTTTCTCCGAATGGACGAACTCCCGGGGTTAATGGCTGCGCTTCGAAACTACGGCGGTGCCGACCAAACTCGGCTTGGCCTTCGGTTGTTGTTGCTGACCGGTGTCCGTACGGGCGAATTGCGATTGGCGACACCCGACCAGTTCGATCTGGAGAAGCGCTTGTGGGTCATACCGGCGGAAGTGGTGAAACAACTCCAGCTAGCTATGCGGAAGCCAGGTAAGCAGATTCAAAATGTACCACCCTACATTGTCCCGTTGTCGGTTCAGGCGCTGGAGATAGTGCGTCGCTTGTTGGATCAAGTTGTCCCCGCTCAACGTTACTTGTTTACGCATCGAAGCGACCTAAGCAAGCGCATCAGCGAGAACACGCTGAATGGCGCGTTACGTCGGATGGGGTATGCCGATCAACTCACCGGTCATGGCATGAGAGCGACGATCTCGACGGCGTTGAACGAGATCGGATATCCGAAGGTGTGGGTGGATGCCCAGCTTTCTCATGCTGATCCGGATAAGGTGAGTGCGGCTTACAACCACGCGGAGTACGTTGAACAGCGCCGGACCATGATGCAGGACTGGGCGAATCGTCTGGATCTGTGGGGACAGGGCCAGCTGAAGGCGGCAAGCTCTCCGTTGACTATCCGTTTAGAGGGTGCAGCTTCGTTACCTTCGTTGGAAAGCGCGAACGCAAACGCCGTTCTATACAACGAAGGCCTTCCATCGTCGGCCACTTCGGCGACGATGGTGGTCAATAGCGCGCATGTCCACATTGGGTCCAAGTATTCGCCAGTCGAGCCGGAACCGGTTCAGGCCGGGAAATCTCAGAACTCTTACGTGTCCGATATTCAGCGTGAGCGTGCCGAAATGCTGGCCGCGTTTGAGACGCAGAGTAACTTGCCCCTGCTGGTTTTCGCCAGATTAGCAGGCAAATCCAGAGATCAAATCAACCGCGATATCAAGGCTCGGCGCTTGCTGTCCCTGAGCCTGGGTAATCGTGGCCAACGTATCCCCGACTGGCAGCTTGATCCGTTGCGGCACAAGTTGGTTCTTGAAATCTTAATGCGATGTCCCGAGGTGGATGCATGGAGGCTTTATCGGACGCTCTGTGAGCCTCACCAGCGACTGAAAGGTCATTCGCCAATCAATGGGCTCACTATGGATAATTTCGAAATTACTGCACGGATTGTTTGCAGGGCCCTAGATGCGAGTTTGAGTAAATGCGTATGACCAACATTATTTTTTTCCTTGCTGGCTCTTCACTGCTCCGGGCTCGCGTCAAATTCAATTGGAGCCTAGGATCATCGTTGCGCCAGCCGCCGCAGGAAGGCAGCTTTCATGGATCCTAGGCAAGTGAACCCCAACCTAGACAGGCGATCTCGCTGACGGTTGGTTTCATCTGGGTGGACCTCCGTTTGGTGCTTTACCCTTCGGAGACAGAGAGATGGCGGTTGTGCACTATGGTAGGATAGCTGATTTTTGGGTCGCGCTGCCGCCTAAGGGCCTTTGATGATCGAGTTTGATAATGTTTAGATATTTTGGTTCCAAAGCATCGACAGCTTCGCTAGTAGCCGACTTGGCTTTAGATGGTATGGGGCTAGCAACAGCGGCAGACGCTTTTGGCGGGCTTGGTAATATAGGAGCCGAATTCAAAAAGCGAGGTTGTGCGGTAACAACGTGCGACGTATTAAGCTTTCCTAATGCATTTCAGCATGTGCGAATTTCATGCATGTCTGAGCCTGACTTCAGCTATCTGAAGCGAAAATTGGGTGTGTCACACAATAATGAACTATTGATGCAGCTGAATAATACCGTTTCTACCTCGCCTTGGTTTGTACGAGAGTATTCGTCAAAGAGGGCGTTCTTTACTGCTGGGAATGCCGCAAAAATTGGGGGGGCATGGCGACAGATTGGCATTTGGAAGAAGATGCAATGGATCAATCTCAATGAGGAGAAATATTTGGTTGCGTCTCTTCTTAATAGCATGGATTCTGTTGCAAATACGGCAGGGACTTACTATGCCTACTTGAAAGAGTGGGATCGAAAGTCTCTCAGGAATTTTTCTTTTCAATGGTTTGATGGTGTTACGGATGGGATTCCTGGTACCGCTGTACAAGCGGATGCTCTGAGCTATTTATCAGGGAAAAGTTTTGATGTGTTATATCTTGATCCTCCGTACAACAATAGGGACTATTCGAGATACTACCATCTGCCAGAAACACTTGCCAAATTGAAGCCCGTCAAAATTGATGGAGCAAGTAAGTCGGGGCTACCTTTGGTCCGACCTTCTGAGGGGAAAGAAATAAGAGATGCTATGAAGCTGCCGTATCTCCTTGAATTGATAAACTCAGTTTGTTGGTCTCGTCTTGTGTTGCAGTATGCTGATGGTGCCTATATATCAATTTGCGATTTAGAGAAAGCACTATCGCAGCTTGGAAGTCTGAGAATTCATCAAGTTTCAGCTCTTGGTTATCAGTCAACTAACGGAACAAGGCAGCAGGTCCATCATGTATTCGTTATTGACAAATAGTCCAAAACCTCTTCCGGACGCCCTATGCGATCCAAGCGAGTTGTTGCCATTTGCAAAGGTGAAACTAATCGCGTTTGATTTGGATGGAACGTTGATATTGCGACCTCAGGATCCACTAGGAAATCGCTTAATAAAATTATTCTCGTTGCTAAGCGGGCCCGGCCGAAACTTACATTTGACATTGGCGACTGGGCGCACTCTCACTGGAGTATCTGCGACCGTAAAACAATTGGGTGGCTTTAGTAAGGTTCCTCTTGTTTTATATAACGGGAGTGTCGTGATGCAACCTGAAAAACAAGCGCTTGTTGCTCATGAGGTAATAGCCCAAGACGTTGTAGCTAATATTCTCCAATTGATTTGCGAGTTTCATAGTGCTGCGCTATTTATTTATACGGTTGATCCAGAAGCGAAGCTTATAAGCGATTATTCATCTACAGAAAGCGTCTTCTTTAAAGGTAAAGCCCCAAAGCCTGAGCTGGATTTTAACGGAATGTCAGTGAGGGATTTCTCAGAAATAGATTTCTCTTCTGATAAAGTGGTAGCTATGTTGATAGCGGTCACATTGCCCGAAGAGAAAAAAATCATAGTATCTCGATTGAATTTACTACCTGGCGTTTCAGTCACGGCTAGCGGGTCCGTCTATATTGAATTGCGACCTATAAGATCTTCTAAAGCGCTGGGTCTGAAGGTGCTTTGTGATAGATACGGAATATCACCTCAACATGTATTAGCTGTTGGCGATAATGATAATGACGTTGAATTGCTGACCTGGGCAGGACTCAGTGTATGTGTAAAAAATTCCTCTGATGCGGCCAGGGCGTCGAGTAAGTTTTACTCTGTGCATGGCGCAGGTAAGGCCGCAATTGATGTACTTGAAATTGTCCGTCGCGCTCAGCGCTTATTTGGGAAGGCAAGGAAAGCATGATTCTGAAAAGTCGTGGATCGAGAGACCCAATCGCGAAGCTGAAAAGCGACGCAGTAAATTATTTTATTTCTCCCGCCGAGCTTGAGCAGCGTTTAAATGAGGTTGAACAAGCGTTAGGTTTATCTAAACTAGGGCTCAAGGTTACGATACAAGACGTAGCTCACGAGTGGGGAGAGTGCAGTGGTAGCCCTTTTGTTATAGATCGCATAAACAGTGCTGGCGTCACTATTGAGTTGTACATCACTGATAAGTCTCAATCGGCCGACCTCAATGTACAGCAGAAACTGCATCAGCTTTTTGGTTCTCTAGTTGAAGTTTGGGGGAGTGAATACAGGAATAATCATGGTGGCCTTTATTTGAAAGCTGCCGGTGCAGAGGAGATGTTTAAAAATTCCATTGTGCCTATGTCCAGTCTAAGTAATGTCCCTCGGCTGTCTGTAGTCTATATTGATTTGGATAAATTTAAGTCTGTTAACGACCAATGCGGCCATGACGAGGGTGATAGAGCAATACGTCAAGTATACGCTGAAATGCACAAAGTGTGTCGAGCGTTGGGCGGTTTAGCGTTCATTGATGGAGGTGATGAGTTTATTTTAGTGTTGCCGTGCGATAGGCCTATGGATATTAGCGCACGGCTTTGGGAGTTAAGGACAAAAATACATAGCCTGTCTTTTGGGGAGCAAAAACTCAAAATTGGAATGACGGCTGGAGTGATCAGCAAGAGTATCGATGAGGTGTCTAAGGATATTCATGGTATTAAAAAAACATGTGAGGCCCTGACGAAATCAGGAGGTGACCATAAAGAAAAAAAGCGAGGAACTATTAGTTTTGAGCGTTCAGAAGAGCAGTTTGATTCCGTAAAGTATCCAGTCTCACTATCTGATTTTTTCAAGCTCGGTTTGTGTTTGTCAAAAAGTCGGCAGTTCTTTGAGAATTGCTTTGTTGACGAGCGACTTAATCTCATAGTGCATCAGGTGTCTTTGCTGACGAGTTTTCCGCCGCAGCCTAAGGAAGTCGAGGCAGCAGTCGCTGATGTGATCTCGTGGTTTGGTGTAACTATTACCAGTGAGTGTGACGAAAGATATTTGTTGAATCGATCGGGGGACGGACTTTGTATTTCTCAAAGCTCCATTACCCTAGCGGTGATGCATGCCTTATCTAGAGCAGCGATAAATCATAAGTGGCCAGCAAGTGCGGGCGAAACCCTATCAGTGATGTTTGATGAGTCCTCAGTACGTTGTGCCGTGCATATCGATGAGATAAAGGTTTGGGGTGATCTGAATGAGTGCGGCCACGACAGTATTTTATTCGGGAGTCTAGTAGGAAAGGGCTCCGACAATGAAAAGGAGGGTGTAGCTGTAGGAGTGCAAATCGGCTTTGATCAAAAGCCGAGGACGCCCGGTGGTGCTAAGCTACCACCCGATTTTTTTATTGACCATGTCAGGGTTGATATTAGGCCTCGGACGGGTGGAGGACTGCCAGATTTTTGGCAGGCAGCCCTCGCTCAGGTAGTATCAGCGTTAAATAAAGCTAAAAATCCTGCGCCTGTCTTGGTGTGGGGAGATACGCCTGAAAGCACCGAAATTTTCAAGCGCCTCAATGATCTTGGAGCTTGGTCGAATGACGAGATTGCCAGTCTAACCGGTCTTGCCACTAGCCAGGTTGCCAAAATAAAGGAGCGGCTGAACGGCAACGTCTTAATTGTCAATAATAGTGCGCTGCTTGATGCCTTATATAACTGCTACTTGTCCTTTTCTGGTGAGGAGCGTTTAGATGCTAAGGTTGCGCATCGAGACGATTACTCTCTCAAGAGGCCAATGATTTCTGCCGCGCCGCTTGATCAGAGTGAGGGTATTGTTTGCAAAACTTCGCGCGAAGGCTACCCGATTATTATTGATACGCTTAGAAAGACCGAGAAAATTCGGTTTGCAATAGATGATTCAGGGCAAGAACAAAGAGAACTGATCGCCTTTAAGCTTAAGTTGATGTTTCCTCTTATTGATCGTGTTCCGGACTATCTAGCCGATCAATTGCCAAATTTGGAGCAATATGCGAGCACGGTACTACTGTCTGATGATGGAATTATCCGTAAAGGGCTTGAAAGCTCTGGACAGATCGATGCTTTCGTATCGTATTTAGCTCGCTATGTTGGTCATCACAAAAAATCCAGATCTACTCGACGTGCTTGCATAGTCGTTCCTCATGTCCCAGATGAGCATGGTGAGCCTAGGCCTCTTGGTTTGATATCCGTTTGGGCCACGCCACGATTTGCCTCTCCATCCGCAACTTTCTTAGATTTTGTTTTTGTTTGGCGAACAGTTGAGGCGTTTATCGGTTTCCCTTACAGCCTCTATGGGTCGATTAAATTGGCCGAAGACTTGATTAACAGAATAGCGAGTACTGCCGGAATAGCGGTATCTTCAGACGGACTCCAGTTGGGTGAACTTAATTATGTTGCTTTAAGCCTGCACATCGGTAGCGATGAGTTCCACACCCGAGTAGCTAAACAGATTGTCGACTCCGCGAGCGACTGATGCTTGCTTTTTTTGGTGTGCGCAAAAGCAGAGTTCCATTGCTAAAATGGATTCCTTTGTTCGATCTTCAGAAAGCAGGTCAAAGTCAAAATTTTTATCTTTATCAGATTCCCGTCAGTAAGAGCGGTTTGCCTCTGGAGTGTCTTGTACAAGTAGCAGAAAGTGGGTTTGTTAGAATATTTGAATCCTGCTATATAGACTGCATGGATGAAACTGATCTGCAACAGGAGGTCGTTCATTTGTTGTTCTCTATAGTAGCAGGTGATGTCTACAACGATCTGATAGATGCGAAAAGAAATGTCTCTTGCTACAACGAGCTATTCGATGGTGCGCAGAGTAGAAGTGCGCGACCTCTGAAATCTATTTTAGATTTTGGATGTGGGCCTGGGACAGTGATGGCTAGCTCTCTTGCTCGCGAAGGAGTTTTGCTGCGAGGTTACGATTTTGTTGCTGAGAACAGAGAGTTGGCCAGAACGAACGGTCTTGATGTCTTTGAGGTAGCAGAACTTGAGAATCTATCTATTGGAACGTTCGACCTAATATTGAGTTGTTATGTCATGCACTATGAGACAATTGCCGCTGCGGAAATAATAAAGCTTTCCGAGTTGATTCGAGCAGGTGGCCTGTGGGCGGCGAATTTTCATAAATCAAAAGGGTTTACGTCTTTTAAAAAAACGCTTAATAAGGCAGGCTTGTATGAAATCGAAACTTGCATGTCACCTTTTGGATTGTTGGTGTTTGCGACTAAAATAGGTAATAGAGATGAGTGAGTGCCATCATATTTCACCCGTCAACGTCAAATCACTTGAGCATCCTCTCACTGAGGATGAGAGTATTTGGCTTTCGAAAAAGATACTATGCACCATTTTAGGTACTGATCGAGCATTGTACCCTGTGGCTCAGGTTAAGATTTTATCTGCTCTTACTAATTATGCGAGGACGTTGAACTATAAGAATCCCCACCCCACAAGCCTGTTTCCGTCTACTGAAGACTTACCGTTAGGAACGGGCACAGTTATAAGCGCTGGACTAGCTGGAGAGGATGTTGAAGTAGAAGGGGATGAAGTTTTTCTTCAACTTCTCCCTCATTGGATTGAGCAAGCTGAAAAAAACAGCAGTGATTTTGAGTCCGATAGTTGGCAGCAAGAGTTACTGGGTGCTATTGAGGTGACAACCAAGTCGAAAGAATTAATAAAAAGGATTCGTCTGGCCAAGTCACGTGTATCCTTATCTCTTAGCTCGCGTGTCACTCAGTTTTCACGATCAGCACACTACATGGGGTCAAAAGCATTTTTGGGACCATATCTTTCTGAAATTATGCACACCTTTTTTTCTCCAGAAACTATAGTTTTGGATTTGATGTGTGGTTCCGGTGCTACTTCTGGGATTTTTAGTAGAGAGTGGCGCACATACGCTTCTGATGCTCAGAAGTTTTCAACTCATCTAGCGATGGTGCAAGGTGGCGGTCTTGGAGCGGACGAAGCAACCGGTATTGCGGAAACTGTTTTAAGTGTAGCTAGAGAGCACTACGAGTTGGTTCCTGAATATATAAAAAATCAGATTGATTTGGAGAGTGATTTCTTATCGTCTGAGCTTTCCTCGGAAATGCTGGCTGATTTCGGTCGATGGATAGTCGGCTATCCTCGCATAAATAACGCTGAAGCTAAGCCTGATGAGTATTTGGAGGCTTTAATCGAAGCTCGTAAAATAGCGCCAGCCACACATCCATATATGTTATTTAGTATGTATTATGCAAACCTTTTCTTTGGCGTGCGTCAAGCAGCGGAAATTGATAGTTTGCGATACGCTATCGATCAAATTCAAGATGATTCGCAAAGATCTTGGGCGCTAGGTGCTCTTATTTGTGCTGTCAGCTCTTGCGCTTATTCTTATGGGGGGCATTTTGCTCAACCTAAATTTGATGGTAGTGCCTCCGATAGGCTTGAGGCTCTAGCGCCTGACCTTGTCGTTTGTCGAGGCTTGTCGGTCGCACACGAATTTTTCATTCGACTCACGAGTCTTGGGGCTGAGAGCTCTAATATAAAGTATCCAGTTATTCCAATTAAGGGGCCTTGGCAGGAGGCTGTTGCTACCGCAGATGAGCTTTTCCGAGGGGAGCAAGTTTGCGTATATCTGGATCCTCCATATACTCGTGACGAATATAGTAGATATTATCATATACTAGAGACTTTGGTTCGTTATGATTATCCAGAGGTTAGAGATAAGGCCTCAATGCCCAAAAGAGGTGATCCTGGGCGATTTGCATCTGCATTCGCGACAAGAAATACTTCACAGATAGAGGTTTTAATAGCTCAGATAATTTCTGAGTGCTTGGGTAGGGGGTGGAGTTGTCTTTGGAGCTATTCAAGTACTGGAGTTGCCTCGATAGAGGTGGTCATTGACTTGGTTTCTCATTTAACCCAAGAGGTTGAGTTCTTTGCTGTAAATCATGTATACAAAGGCCAAGGTAAGCATAAATCTAAGGGTGTTAGAGAGTATGCGTTGTTGTTCAGATCGTAAGTAACTAAACAGATGTTTGCGTCGTCATTAGTCAGAGGCTTGATGAAGAGTAAGAAACGGATTGTCAGGATATGGCATATTTGGTAAGAGGTCGGATCGCTCAAGGATGTAACCTTTGAGTGTCGATTTTTTACGATTACCTGCTACCTGACAGGTCCAGATGTTCAACCCGCTTTCAGTCTTTCTATGGAGTTGTAACCTTTCAAACTGTTTCTGGACTTGCCGCCAACCAGCGCTTGCACCTCGGATGCCTGGGGCATCTGGGAACTCTTGGACGTAGCATTGGAATAGACTAGGGCTTACCAGAAATAAGTTGCCGTTGACCGTGTGGATTTTGGCCTTGCTGTCATTGATGATCAGCTTGTGGCTCAGAATGCCTTCCTTGACCCAATTCAGGAATGCCTGGCCTGGGTTATCCGATTGAAGCGTTGAAGTATCGTCAGCACTTTCTGACAGTGCGTCGCTGGCCTCAGGCTCTTCCAACTCGAACATGTCCAGTAGCGTGCCGAGGTGATCGGCATCCTCTAGCTCCATCGGATCCGGCTGCGGTTGGCTTTGACATGATTCTGCGCTGACTGCGTCGGGCGCTGGTGTCGGTACCGGGGTGTCAGCTGAGTGTTCATGAGCCGCAATACTCACCGTTCCGCTGAAAGCCTCAGGCCGGTCTTCGTTCCCCCAGATCAACGCCGGTTGAAGGCGCAGAAAGGTAAAGCTGTGCTGCCAGTCTCCCTGGGCGACTAATGCAGTCCAGATCGCTTTACCTTCTGGAGTCGACTCGACCAGCCCATGCGATTGCAGTTCATCAAACACCGCGAGATTGGACGAGGGAATACCCTCAATCGATTGCGACAGCAGATAGGCTCGCAGCTTGTCTGTGACCGTCTTGCTGACGAGCCACAGTGAATCGTGGGTCAGCCATCCCGCGGCGCCTGGCTGGTTGAGTTTCAGTTCGTGTTGAACCAGATGACGCAGCCCGCTAATCAAATGGTGTTGCAGCGAATGAGTTGGCGCTTGCAGTGCCTTGCTCGGATTACCACCGATGTTCTGTGCGGTGGAAACACGGTCTGCCTGCATCACCAGCTCCCCCAGCACGCCGGCACGTTCGTACTGACCCGCCAGGACATACAGCAGATTGGCCCACAATGGCGGAAATCCACTGAGCCAATCAAGGATTGGCCGGTCGAGAATCTGGGTGTAGAGCAAGCCCGCGGCCGCGCCGTGCAGGTGGTAGTCGCGACCCTTGAGGTAGCGAAAACGGTAGGGCTGATCCAGGGATCCCTGCCAAGGATGCCAGACGCTACCGTCTTGGCGTTCGACCAGCAAGTCCACGGCGATCTTGCCGATGTCATGCAGCAACGCGCCATAGGCGATGCCAGCGGACCAAGCGTCGGTTTGGGCTGCTTGGTCTTCGGGCGCAGCGCCCGTGGGAAGCAGATACGACTGACGCAGTTTCAAACTACAGGCGACCAGCTCCAGACCATGGTCGAGCATGCCGCCGAGATAAGCATGATGGTGCGTCTCGCTGGCTGGAAGCTGCTGGACCAGCTCGGCGTATCGATGGATCGGATTTAAATAGAGCTGGCTGAATTGCGGATGGGAGAGGGCGGTGTACTGCCAAATGCGATCAAGCAACTGGCGGCGATGCTCGGCTGCTAACAAGCTCTGGGACGATTCGATGGACAGGTACCCATCGGCGACGTTTACGGTGGGTGGCGGAGGAGGCTTTTGCCTTTTGTGCCGAAACAGACTGAGCATCATGGTCCTCCTGGGAACTGGCAGAGTCAGTGGCCTTTTAGCCTTTTCGGATAGGGCTCTTACCCTTGCCTCCCCCATTCCCTTCCAACCCTTACCGGTCCTTTTGACGCGTTTCCCTTTGTGCGGCAATCGGAATATCGATTTGTCCTGGTGCCGTTTTGTTGGATGCGCATGCTGGTACGAAAAAGGAAAGTGTCGGTACACTGCGGTGCGAATTTTATTGGGTCTTGTCATGAATCTCACTGACGCCACGCTCGTGCTGCTGCTCGCGGCACGTATCCATGGGACAGACGAAGCTGTCAGGGCCTCGGCGAAGAGCGTGGTCAAGAAGCTGCCGCGCAGCAAACGCGATCTGATCTACAAGGTGATCGACAGCCGAAGTCCACTCGAGCTGGTGGATTACCTGGCTGAGAATCTGGATACGTAACGGTGTACTGCGGTTACGGGATTACCTCATGTTCTTTGCGTCAGAGCTCCGCAGTGTGGGGATTTTTCTGGGCATAGAAAAAGGGTCCAACTCGTGTTGGACCCTGTGAAGCGATTGCAGCAGTGAGGTAACGATCAAGCTCCATCGTTCATGCACAGCGAATTATCCATTACCGTCTGCTTCTGTTGCTGCTCCAGGTCGAGCACATACTCCGAGGCGCATCGGGCCTGGCCACTGGCGCGGAAAATCGCGCGGTTGTCAGACTTGAGCAGGTCGAGCCAGGAGTCGATATAGCCCTCGTGCCGAAGCTCTCCCCGTATACCGCCGTAGGCACATAAAAAAGCGGCGCCCATTTCGGCGATCAACTCTTCAAATGCATAGCCTGGCGAGCCAAATGGACACGGAGAGGTCACGCCTTCGCGCTGCAGTCGAGAGTGGTGGCCGGTCCAGTGCGTCAGCTCGTGAAGCGCCGTGGCGTAGTATCCACCTTGATCGTGGAATTGCGTTTTTGTTGGCAGTTGGATGAGATCCCTGATCGGGTGGTAAAAGGCTTCGTCGACTAATCGATGAATGATGTTTGCACCTGAACTTAACAACAGATTTTCCGCGGCGCCGTTGGGGAAGAAGGGATCGCTCGGTTCCGTCTCGAGCAAGGTTTCGTTGAGCGTTTCGAGCCCCTCCGTTTGCTCGATGTTGAACAGAAAATGCGTCCTGAGAATGCCAAAGTGAGCCACCTTGGGCTGACCGTTTTCATCGAGTACGGGTTGGCCTGACTCGGTCTGTTCCTCGCGCTCCATCGGCTTGTAGAGCACTGCCAGAGTGCTGTGCTCACCCTTACGGATGTGCCCGCCGGCTTTTTTGGCTTGGTTGAAGGTCAGCCAACGGTCTTGAGTGAACCCCTGCAACCTGGCCTCGGCCCAGAGCAACGGTAAATTGATGCCCGAATAGGGACGCTGCGTGATGGCGTTGATGGGATAGGGCTGGTGATGAGCTACGTCAGTTGAGCCATTTGAGGACCAGGGTTTGATCCAGGGCGCTACGCCTTGGTCTAACGCGGTAACGATCTTGTCTGTCACGTCTTGGTAGATATTGCGCATGGCATTTCCCTCGAAAAACCGGAGGAACGCCTTTCCCGTCGGGGAGGGTTCCCCGGTGGGTGTTGGTTGGATTGGTGCAGGACTGCGTATAGCCTGAGTTGGATCAGTGGCCAGGGATGGCCGTTTGCGTTTAGCGTTGCTGCTCTTCCGCAAGCGCTATCAGTAAGGCGTTAGGTTGGCCTGATGCCTGAAGTAGGCTGAGGCTCAGTCGCAGCAATGGTTCATGTTCTGCATTACTCACTGAGCCGAACTTGGCTATCTCGAACACCACGTAGGGTGCGTTTGGATCGGCCAGGTGAGCTTTGAAGGCTGCGCGTACGACGTTGCTCAGCCTATCGAGCTGCAGTTTTTCAGGATGATTTGAACCGTCGAGCAATACCGCGTGTTGCCACGCGTCTGGAGTGAACACAACGGGCAAGGGCAGAGTGTTCAGTGCTTCGCTTGTGAGTGAGTCGGACATGGTGTGCCTCCGTTGAAAGCGCGAAGAAACCTGTCCCATAGGGGAAAGAATTTCCCCGCGGCGGGTTGAAGAAAAGCAAGAGGGTTGGGACGAGCCGAGCTCGAAAGACGCTCGGGAGAGCAGGAGGCGTTCATCACCGTGAAACGTGACCGTGCGAGCCACCGAACGCTAATCGCACTTGGGAGGAACCATCACCGGAGTGACGTAGCTTTGAAGGCTCTGGCTACCTGGGAAGGTGCTGTCGATAACAGCGATCCGTACCCTCTATGTAGCTGGATGATATGGATGGGTCAACGGCCATAGAGGCGCTGGTGCACGAGCTGCGTCTGCTGTCTTCCAGTGAAGGTTTTTCGGCTAGGTAAACTGATAAACGGTCAGGCATGGGCGGTTTTCGGTAGTAGGCTATTACTCCTCTCTCAACCATGAAAACGCTCAGAAGAGGGCGAGACCATGCCGACTCAAAACCGTGTTGAGGTTTCCCGCGTCCACCACTGGGCATATACCTGTGGCATGTCGATAAAACGCGGGTATCGCAAGTTGAAAGGGTTTGAGTCCCGCGTAGCTAAACGTGCGGTGACGGCAGGTATGCCCGCAGGCAAGCTGCTTGTTCGCGGGAGTTTTTTAATCTTCAAGTTGGCAGTTGCTGCAGGACTGCTTCTAGTTAGCTTATGGCTCACAGTGTCGGTGATAATCCTTATCGCCTTGTGTTGGGCCATCGCGAATGGAACACCTATCAAACCTAAGGATGCTCTCCGTTACAAAGCATATGGCGATCCATATGGTGAGTATGAGTATGGTCGCGCACCCGGTCAGCCTGATTTAAAAGACCTTTAGTCGAGCTCTTCGCTCACTACTTTAAGGCCTTTCCAGCAGACATCAGAGCTCCAGTGCCCCTTGCACCAGCGTCCTGCGCTTGAGCTGCTCCTTTGCTAAGCATGCCGTCGGCGATTGAGCCAACGCTATATCCTGCCCAGCTCATTGCAGCCAAAAACAACATCGGAAGCACGACGAACATTGCCCCCATCACATACTCAATCACCTGTGCCGTGACGGTCCCATCCATGAAGCCAGATGTGGGCAGCGACAAGAGCACCTGATTGGACGCAGACACTTGGTTGTACAAGGTATCGAGCATGCTGGAGTCGACCCAGCGGGCTAACTCCCACCAGAAGGTCAGCATGTGCAGCGCGAACAGCGCGAACGTCACCGTCATGACGGTTTTCAATTGGTAGGTACTGACCAGCAGGATCAGCGGCAAACTGATGATGACGCCCATGATCAGGAAAGCCTGCACCATGGGCAGGGCAGCGCGTAGTGCATTCATTGCCGGAAAGTTGCTGAAAGAGCCGAGGGCCAGCCCAGTGTTGGTGGCTAAGTTGTTGAGTCCCTGATTGATCGAGCCGCCGCGAGCACTGGAGCCGTAGTCCTGATACACCTGTCCTGGCGACATGGACATCGATTGCTGGCGCGGGCTGACCAGTTCGCGAAGCGTGGCATCCTCAATCTCGTTACTCGAACGGCCAGTCAACCAACCTTTTAGCTGAGTCAGCAGCGAAGGATCGACTTGCTCGATCAAGCGCTCACGCAACCCGACACCACTGTCGCTCCACCACTGTTTGCAGGTGGGATAGCCTGCACCACTCTCCAGCCGTGGCAATGAAACATCGCGGGTTTCATCATAGGGCCAGCTGACACGCGGTGTCCGTGAGCGATCGGTGTCGTAGTAGCCCGGAGTGTCGAGAAAATAGCTTGAGCCGACCCAGGACGCATCATGACTTTGTTCCTTGTCCAACTGCGGGCGATTGGTGAACAGCCGAGAGCGGGAATAGCCGTAGCAGTCGCGAGTAAAATCGGCGACTTCCTGTAGCAACACTTGGTTATCAATGCGAGAACTGTCGATCTCCATGCGCATCTGTCGGATGTCCGGTGCGCAGGGAATGGAGGCGGTGGCCGCTGCGGTCACTCCTTTACTCAAGGCGTGCACCAGAAACCACCAGATTGGCACGTTGGCAGAGCGTTCACCGATGGTGTTGAACGTGGTGCCCCAAGCGGTTTCCGCTGGCTTGGCCACGCTGACACCGCAGCGTTGGCTCGCTGCATCGTCGAACGCCATTGAAGCGAGGTTTAGCGGAAAGACCGGCGCACAGCCGAACAATACGACAATGTAGGCCAGCCAAAGCCGGTTCTCGATTCGAGGTACCGAGAGCAATCCTTTGTTGCCTTCATCCGCGCCTTGCTGACGGGCCGACAACCATTCTTGCAAGATGATTGCACCAAAGGGGGCGGCGAACAGGCCAGTATCGGACAGGACGTTCCAGATACCGTTGTTGATGATCCAGGCCAGCAGCGAGAGGTAAAACTCCAGGTAGCTGTTGGTGCTCATGAGCATGGTAGTGACCTCACAACCGATTGAGCTCGACGCAGGTAAAGAGCAAGAGCCCTAATGTCCCGGCGCGCTTCACGCGCAGTCGGTCCTGAGGTCGATGTCGATAGCGCCTCAGCAGGTCCCACCAGAGTGCTAATAGGACGCCGTAGAGCAAGGCTCGCCACCACCGCAGGTAAGGCCGTATCGATTCCAAGGCTTGCTGCCAGACCTCGAAACTGCCCAGCGCAGTGCGGCCGATCCAGGCGATCAGTGCGGCGGTCAGGATCATCCCTGCGGCGATCCCTAGACTTGAAAGCAAAGTGAATAGCAGTGAGCGTTTCATGGCTCACTTGCGCCTGGCGTCAGCGTCGTTGAGTCGGCCAGGTTCGGGGTCGCCTTGCTCGACGGTGCGCGACGCATCGGCACCTCCGGCATGCCGATCGAGCACGAGGCTGGCGGTATTGGTTGTGAGCATCTGCCGGACCTGCAACTCGGTTTGTAGCAGGCGTATCTCGCGCTCCAGTGTGTCGATGTTTTTCGTCAAGGCCGTTTGGGCCGGTTCGGCGGAAGCGATGTTAGGTTCGTGGCTGCCTGCCAGCAGCGTGCGCAATAGCAGGAGCGCTTTGTCGAGCACGCTGGACAGGGCCGTCTCACTGGCCAGGCGCCGCGCCAAGAGTTCCTGATCAGGATCGTCGCGCAGGGCTTCGATCACACCACGGGTCACCGGCAGCATCGGGCTGGAGGCTTTGCCCAGATTGTCAGGGTTCGGCGGTAGAGATCCGGACAGTAATCCTTGCAGGGTTTTGAGGTGTTCGCTGTAGGCCTCTTGGATCAGCGGCGTCAGTCCGCTGCCAGCGGTAGCCCGCAGAGTCTCGCAGGTGTCGCAGGTTGCGACTTCGGTCTCGCCCAACACTCGAATAGCCCATTCGGATTCCTCTTGGGGTGAGGTCCATGCCTGGCAAATAGCGCCGCCCAGGCAATCACTGCTACTGATCGAGGCGCTGTCACCCACGGACCGGTTATGCAGCAGGTTGTAGCCCGTGCGCACCACATCGGAGGTTGCCCGGATGGGTGTTTGTCCGCTACCTCCAGCCTTCTGCCCGCCGACCCATGACACCCCATTATTGCCGTTATGGGCCTCGGTGTTTTTCACCGCGGCCACCGCATCACCGCCGGTTTGTTCGAGGTTGCCCTGCATCTCCTGGTTCTTGGCCAATGCGCCCCAGCCGGCTTGGCCGACCTTGTCAGCCATCTTCTCGGCCATGGCCTGGCAGGTCAGTTTGGAACGGTCGAAGTCGATGCGCCCTTGCATCACCCCGTTACTCAACAACTCATAAAGCCCGGGGTTGGCGCGCTGGATGATCAACGCAGGCAGCGACATCACCGCTTGGGTCGCGTTCTGCATAATGCTGCCCATGATCTGCTGGAACCCTTCGGTGACGCCGTTCAACTGGTTTTGCAAGGTGTTGGTGAGGCTCATGTTTCCGCACATCATGTTCGCCTGCCAGGACCCGCCGACACCGAGTCCGTTGGGGCGATAGAGCGAGCTCGGCGAGCCCGCTGCCGAGCCGCCACCAATGGTGTACATCACCCGATCGTCGAGCACTTCACCTTGAGTGCCTAGGCGGTAATCGTCCTCGACTGCATGAGCATAAGTGGCCACTGCGAGCAGTCCACAGAGCAACAGACTCATCGCGTCGAACGAGGATCGTGTGAGAAGCAGGCTCATGAAGCACCGCCTTCGAAGTCGATGCTGAACAAAAAGGTCTGTCCTTCACGCTTGCAGCAGCTATAGGGACGCCACAGCGACCAGGCGTAGCCGCCATCCGCGCTCTGCACCGAATCGCTGGGGAAGATGGTACATGTGGGTTGAACCACGGGAGAGAGCAATTGCCATTTGTGGGTCGAAGCGTCGTTTTCAACGATTGGGCCAGGCGGCCAATAACCCTCGCGTGGTACGGGTGTGAGCGGGACATACACGTGCGGTTGCCAGTTGCGGGTAATGACATCACCCGCCCGCTGCGCCATCACCGCAGCGGCTTTGAAATCGTCGGGTTGCACCAAAAATCCTTGCCGGGGATAGACGTTGCCCCACATGTTTCCCGCGAGCTGACGACCGATTTCACGGATCCCAGGCACAAGCGACTCGGGGTAGAGGCTTTCCGGGATGCCATGACGCCAGGCCAGTGAGTCCAAAGTGCTCAGGTAATAGGGCATGAACGCAGTGGCGCCGCTGGCGCAGGCGTAGCCGGATTGCGAGGCAAGTTGCGTGGCGGCCCAGCCACCGGGATGGCCGATGCCATCAACGTTTTTGAAACGAGGCAGGTTGTCGCGTTGCGTGTTCGGCGTGATCAGGTTACCACCACCTTCCGCACCGCTGATGGGAGAGGAGAGTGCGGCCATCTCGGTCCAAGGATTGGCACCGGTGGTGGCATAGCTCGAGACCACCAGTTCAGGAATGAAATGACGAACCTTGGTCGAGGTTTTAACCGTGCAGCCGAAGGGGGTACAGAGTAACCAGAAGCAGAGGCCGACGACTTTGTACTCGAGGCAGTCTGGAGAAAGTACGGAGGCGGTAATGCTGCCGGTATCCAGCGCCACGCTCGACCCGGATGCCAGCAGAATGCTCAGCACCAAAGGATGTAACTTCTGGGGCGAAATATGCGGGCAGGCAGCAGACATGATCCAGGCTCTGGGCGTATGGCCTGGACAGGTTCAATAATCGAGAGAGGGGTGTCAGTGAGAAAGCCGAACGCAGGATAGTCGGTTTACAGCGACCTTCTAGATCAGCAGATAGTCATTCAGCGCTCAGCGTACGAGCAAGCGCGTCAGACTCGATGAGCAACTGATCCGTTTTGATTTCGAAAATGTTGGCGAGTTTGCAGAGGACCAATAACGATGGGTTGCCTACCCCTCGTTCGATTTGACTCACGTAGGTACGATCCACCTCGGCCATGAGCGCCAATTGCTCCTGGGTAAGGTTCTTCACGCGTCGCATCGAGCGGATATTTTCCGCGAGTTGCAGACGGAGCTGTTCGAAGTCTTGAGTCATGCGCGCAAACTGCGCCTTGAGGGACTCTCAATCCACGGGATATAGTCTACATTGGCTCTGATTCAGGCTTTTTTGATGCTTAAGCCGAATGTCAGTTTTGTTTCTATGCTGCTTAGAACAGACCGAGCATTAATAAATAATCGAAAGCTAAGGTGTCTATGGACGAAAATTACGTTTCAATTCCGGCGGCGGATGGTTGCCCGAGCCTTCTGACGCCGTGGGGCAGCGAATTTGCGCCTATGATCGAACGTGGCGTGCAATGCGCCCAGGCCTGGCTTAATACACCCGGTAACGTACCGCTGTGGTGGGAACTGGCGCAGGCACGGAAGACTTGTCCGGCAGGAGAATCTCAGGATGCTTTCGAAGCAGGATTTTTATTGAGAATTCAGCAACGGCTTCAAGGCGTTTCACCGTAGCCGTGCGGCTCCAACCCTGACGATATGGCCTACACGGGAAAATTTACTGGAAGGTATGGTTCCAGGCTCCATTCCTCTAGAATGGAGATCTGACAGAAGTGGCGTTGGTCTGTGATAAACAGATTTACGTAGCTAGGATTCTGATAAGTGCAGATTCTGCACGCTCTGAGAACGTGGAGCGCGATATGAAAGCCGACCAAGTGTTGAGTGACGATCTGGTGAGCCGACTGGAGGGTAAAATCCCAGCCATGGCTGAAGGTGCGATCAATACGGCCTATATCAACGCGCTGGCGGCCGGACGCAGCGTGATGGAAGTCATGGACGGCATGCTCGTTGAGACGACTGCTGATGGTAAGCACAAGGTTATTCGAGTGGCCAAGCCCAAGCATAAAGTGACCTTGGGCGGGATTATCAAGGTGCACCGCTGCTCATGACCGTCCCTCGGCTGAGGATGTTTGCCGGTCCTAACGGTTCCGGCAAAAGCACGATGAAGAGTGCCGTCCCTTCCCACCTGATCGGTATCTATATCAACCCGGATGAAATCGAAAAGGCTGCCAAAGGGGGCGGGCGCCTGGAATTCAGCGATTTTCAGCTGGAAACCAAAGGTGATGAGGTTCTCGGTTTTATCAAGGCGCATCGCCTGATCCGGTCGGCCCAGCTTGATGAAGAGGCGGCCAAAATAGACTTCAGCAGCAACGGCCTGAATTTTCAGACCGTGGCAATGAACTCCTATTTTGCTTCCGTGCTCTCTGATTTCATGCGGCACAAGCTCCTTGAAGCCCAGTTGTCTTTCACCTTTGAAACGGTGATGTCTAGCGAGGACAAAGTCGCTTTTATGCTTAAGGCAAAAGCGTCGGGATATCGAACCTACCTCTACTTTGTCGCCACTGAAGATCCTGACATCAATATCAACAGGGTCAAGAACCGTGTCGCGGCAGGTGGGCACCCAGTCCCCACGGAAAAAATTGTGCAGCGCTACGGTCGTTGCCTGAACCTATTGCCAGCAGCCATCGCAGCCTCGAACCGGGCTTATATCTTTGATAACTCCGGCGCTGATCTGGTGCTGCTCGCTGAAGTAACAGACGGGACTGACCTTGAATTCAGGGCTGATGAGATCCCTGACTGGTTCATGCAAGCCTACGTGGAGAAGGTTTTCAAGGATTTGCTGCCGGGTTGATCGAAACCTAGGATCAGCTCCGTTTCACTTAATTCCTCGCATCCTATCGATCCGTTCAGCTACCCGGTAAGCCGCCTCCAGTTCCGAGCAGCCGGTGCTCTGCATCAGTGTCCAGCGTTCGGCTTTTTCCTCGGGCTCCGTCATGGCCAGGGCGAGATAAAGACTGGGCGGCACGGCCCGAAACAGCGTTTCCAGCTTCTTCGACAACACCACTCCTTCGGTGTACTTACCCGGCTCCTTGCTGGCGGAGAGCAGCAAGGCTTTCTGTGCCGGCGTGAGTTTCTTGAACCGTGCGATTTCTTCGATTTCCGCGGGCGGCATGTTCAAGCAAATCCACCATTCGATCATGTTGAGCATGGTCTGCGCGGCGGTGGGGAAGTCGGCAAGGTTTTGCGTCGCCAGCCAGAACCACGCGCCGAGCTTGCGCCACATCTTCGTGCCCTTGACCACGAAGGGTGCCAGGAGCGGGTTCTTGGTGATGATATGGCCCTCGTCGGTGACCATGATGATCGGTCGGCCCAGGTACTGGTCTCGTTCGGCAAGGTTATTCACGGTGTTCATCAGGCTGATGTAGCTGATGGACATCTGTGCCTCGTAGCCTTCGCGAGCGTAGGTGGCCAGATCGACAATGGTCACATCGCTCTCGGGCCAAGGCGTGCCCTCGCGATCGAACAGTTCACCCTCGAAGCCCTGGCAGAACAGGTCGATGGACTCGCCCATTTCCTGGGCACGCTCGCGACGTTTCTCTGGCAGGTGCGGGTCGGCGGCAACACGCAGCAACGCGTCGCGCACGTCGCGGGTCAGCACCTGGCGGTTCGCTGCGACACAGGTCTGCGCCGCATCGAGAATGCACTCGCGAATCAGGCTGCGATCGGCTCGACTCAGGCGCGCCTCTTCCTTGGCCTCGCCGCCGGTGATCATCAGGCGAGCGGTGATTTCCAATTCGCCGAGAACATCGCGCTGGTCTTCGCGACTGGCTACCGCCTCATCGTCCAGCTCATCGATCGACAGACTCGCCACCTGATCCGGCTGCTCGACCAGGCGCCAGGCATCGGCGAACGGGGCGAGACTGACCGAGGCGCCAGGTTTCAATTGGACTTTGTTGACCGACAGGCCTTGTGTTGCGAAGTAGTCGCCCTGCAAGCCGAATGAATTACCGGCCTCGACGATGAACAGGCGAGGGCGGTACACCGCCATGACCTGCATCAGCAGGGTGACCAGGGTCGCCGACTTGCCGGCACCGGTGGGGCCGAACAACAGCAGATGACCATTCATGGCCCGATCCAGGCGTGACAATGGATCAAAGCTCAGCGGCGAACCGCCGCGGTTGAACAGGGTGATGCCCGGGTGGCCGGTGCCGGTGCTGCGGCCCCACACCGGAACCAGGTTTGCCAGGTGTTGGGCGAACATCAGGCGCGTGTACCAGTCGCGCGTGTCGCGGGCCGGGTTGTAAGCCATCGGCAACCAACGCAGGTAGCTGTTGCAGGCGGCGACTTCATCGCCTTCGCGTACGGGTTGCAGGCCCGCACCCAGTAGAGCGTTAGCCAGGCTGACGGAGCGCTGGTGCAATTGTTGTTCATCGTGACCGCGTACGTAGAACGCCAGGGTTCCTCGGTACAGCTTGTGCTGGCGGCCGATGATCGCGCGAGCCTCTTCGACATCCTGACGGGTCTGGGTCGATGCCAGGTTTTCACCGATGGCTTTGCGCGCCAGGCGGTTCAACTGATCCTCAAGTACATCCTGCGGTTTGACCACCAAGGTCAGACTCATCACCGTGCCTTCAGGTAACTGGTCGAACAGGGCATTCACCGCGTCGCCCTTGCGGGTTTCTCCGGTGAGTTGACCAATCAAGGGCGCCCGGCGAAGCTTGTCCACCACCATGACCCGGTGGGGCTGATCGTCAAAAAACCAGAGTCCGTACTGCACATCCGAACGCGGTTCGTTGAAGAACAGCCGCTCGGCAAAGTCATGATCGAAGGGCAGTTCCAGCGACTCGCCGTCGCCAGAGTCCGGATAGGCCACGCGGCGGTAGAACTCCTCGGGTGCTTCATTGGTGAGCGTGGGCGCAGGATTGAACCAGGGCACTAACCAGGCATAAAGACCTCGGCCATCGACTCGTGTCGATTGCACCCCGCACGCCTGCAACGAAGCCGCGATACGTTCGCAAGCCTGATGAAGGGATTGCACCGGGGTGAGCCCTGTCTCCTCAGCGTCAGACTCAAGCCAGCGATAGACCACCAGGCGCACCCGTCGGTTATTGCCACGCCAGGGCAGGCGCGTCACCACTTTATCCTCAAACAGACCGCCAGGCTTGGCGATGGCCTTCAGATGATGGCGGCTGAGCTCCAAATAGGCCTCGGTGAAGGCCGTGCCTCGTGCTCTATCTTGGATATAGTCGGTGAACCGGGTCAGGTAGGGGGTGAAGTCGTTGTCGTCCTGGCAGAAAAACTGCGCAACCCAAGGCGCTTGATCCAACTCGTCAAAGCTATCCTGCAGGGCATCCTCGAGGGCATCGCGGGCCGCCATCAGCCAATCGGGTTCGCGCCCTTCGGTGCCGATGGGCAACAACTCGAACACCGCACCCACCGAGCGATTGTCATCCAGCAGAAAACACTGTTCGGTGTCGAGATATTCGACCCAAGGCAAGTAGTCGGTGAAGCTCGGGTTGTGCGCATAGAGTGCAGCTTCATCGGCCAAGGTGGCGCGCGGGCGCAATGGGTGGCGCCAGGCTTTCCAACCAGAAGTGCGGTTGCCCGCATTGCCGGTACGCACTACAAGTCTTCCTGACGTTCACCCGGCAATGCGTACTGCACGCGTTGGTAAAACGGAAAGACGGTCGAGTAACCCGGGACCGGTGCCTGCTCAGTACCACTCAAATGCGGATACACGTACAGCACCAGATCGGGATTGGGCAGGCGGGGGAACAGACTGTGGATCTCGTTCGCTGCGGTGCGCGTATACGGTTCCTGGAGAGGCGCGGAGAAGTCCGCCTGGTCCAGCGGACGGCGTAACTGGTGCCGAGCATCCAGCAGTTGCTGCTGAGTGCCTTGCGAACCAGCACCGTTCCAGATGTCCAGCATGGTTTGCTCGCCATGGGGCAGCAGCGTCTCCTTGTCGGTGGAACACCCCGCCATGACCCAGCAGAGCAAACTAATCCAGGGCAGGCAGAGAGGCTTGGTCTTTTTCATGGCGAACGCTCCGGCCCTTCGGCTCGTAGTCGATGGTGATCTCATGGTCGAGGTGCAGGGCGACCTGTGCCGCCGGCGGCACGTACACGGCGGCAAAGGTCTCGCCATACAATTTGTTGATCCACTCGCGAATGTCGCTGACGCCACCACTGAGAATTGAATTCAGCGCGCTATTGCCACTGCTGCTGGTGACCCCGAGCGTACTGCCGCCCGAACTGATCACGCTGCTGTTGTTGCGCTCATCCCCGAGCAAGGCGGCAACACCGGCACCGGCCGCAGTGATCAGACTCTGGCTGCCGAGGTATTGCTGGGCGTTCGAGCGGCGTTCGCCGGCGATGCAAGGAATGCCATACGGATCGGACAGGTAACCGAGTCCGCCACGGATCTTGTCGGTACCCGAACTCTGGGTGGTGGAGGCATTACGGCTGGCTACCGCCTTTGGCTGAGGTACCGTGCGGATGGTGCCATCGGTAAACACAAAGGTGATTGACTCGACCTGTCCGCGTACGCAAGACAGGGTCCAGTCACCGGACGCCGTGCCGCTCATCACGGCGCCCGCGACGTCTGGCAGGTCGATGCCGTTGGCAGTCAGGTTCTCCGGGCCGACCAGAACCTTGAAGGGATAGGGATCATTCACTGTGCCGTCCACCGGGACTCGGCCGATCAGCGCAGTCATGGCGACCGATCCCATCAGCGTGGCGTTTTCGGGAATGGTGTAGATCGGCTTCGCACCTTCGGTACGCTCAGCGGAGCGTGTCAGGTCACGTTCACCCTTGGTAACCTCGCGTAACTGCTTCTGGCTGCGGTCGATGGCATTGTCCTTCAAACCCTCCAGTGAGTTGAAGGCAGTAGGCAGACTCAGGGCGGACGCGGTCTTGGTTTTGCTCCGGGCGTCGGTGGGCGGAGAATCCGAGGGCTCAATCCAGTGCAGTGCATCATTAGCAGGATGCTGCCCTTCGAACTGAGCACTGTCGCCCGGCTCAAGCCCCAGTCCGATCGGCATATCCTTGTCTTTGCCGGTCAGCCCCGACAACTGTTCCTGCAATTGCGTCAGCAGACCGCGAGCCTGACGACTGTCTTGTTCTGCTTTGAGTCGGGCTTCGTTAGCTTGTCGGCGGCCTTCGTCGACCTGTTGGGTCACACTGCCAAGCGCCGTTTGGATTCGCGAGTCAACACTGTTTTCCCTGTCCCGCAGACGATTGTTTTCCGCCTGCAGCGAATCGTTGTGTTTCTTCAAACCGAGCATGTCGCTACGCATGGCCTTCACTTGGCCGATCAAGGTGGCGACCGTATCGCGTGGAGTGTCGCCCGCAACACCGAGCGACTTGGCTTGCTCGGCGGATAACTGAATATTGTCCTGGTCAACTGGGTGCTCTGGAGGGGAGGTACTACCCGCTATCCAGGTTTTCAGGATGATGAAAGCCACGCCCAGCAGCACAGCTGGTACTAGCCATTTAAGTAAGGCGTTAGCTTTCATCGTCGGCACCTTCTGAAACAGGCAGGAGCAGCACGGCGTGTTCAAGACCGGCGCCGCGGGTGACGAGGTAGGCAACCGTAGTGTCTTCGGCGCTGCCGACAGGTCCGAGGAAAGCATGCTGGAAGGCCGCGGCAAACAGTTTGGCCTGAAGCCGACGCGGATCGAGTTGCACCGTCTCTGGACCAAGATTGCGCAACTTCACTGCCGTCACCCAGCAATCACCGAGTCGCCAGGCGGCGATGGGCGTGCTGGACACGTTTTCCGTCGGCAGCAGGGTCGGTAGTTCGGTGCGTAGCTTGAGCGGGACGCGGCGTACACCGGGCAGGGACTCCACGGTGCGCAGCGGCGCGTACAGGCTTTGCGCGGCGTAGCGCGTCAAAGCGACCGGGATCGGTGTACGTTCTGGAACAGGGACGGTGCTGGACTCAGCCTCGGTAGCTTGCACCGGAACATTCTTGAGGATACGCAGGGGCTCCAGCGGTTGATCACCAGGCGTGGCCGCGATATCCAGCAGGATGACCTCACCCGTCGCGACCGATTGCAGTTGCAGGCGGGTCGGTGCAATGGCTTCCGACGCGCGCAGGTACAGCGTGCCGCCGGTTGATTGCACGCGCAGCTTGCCCGTCAGGGTTGAGGGCACACCGACTCGAACATCCTCATCGATAAAGACCACCCGCTCTTGATTGATCACCAGTGGGACCGCGAGCGGGAGGCGTTCCCAGTGCATCAGTTCGACGGCCTGCGCCGCAACTCCCCATAGCATCAGTGCGACAGTGAGTCCCAGGGTCGAAATCCGCTTCATGGCTCAACTCCAGGCAGGGCGATTTTTTGCGGCGTGCCCTGATAACAATCCAGTGCCAGCCCCCACTTGTTGCGTTCGGGATCCAGGTCGAAACGCACCACGCGTAATGGATAACGCACCACCACCCGTTTCACCGGTTCGGCGGCGTAATACTCATCGGCGTTGAGGTCGAGCTTGACCAGCCAGCTGTCGCGATCGAGTTGCTTGACCCTGAGTTCCGGATCCTCGCTGTAGCCTCGACCCAGAATTTCGTAGACGCCACGCACCCGCTGGCGCAGTTCGCCGGCGGCCTTGCGGTACTCGTAGTCGCCATCAAGAAACGCCTTGCAGGAGGGTGTCAGGTAGGACTGCAAACCATAGATAGCGCGGCGATAATCCTGCTCGCCATCCGAGGGCCAGCGGTTGAGCTGACCGAAGATGTACAGGGCAAAGGCATAGACATTCTCCGAGGGGATATCCCACCATTTGCGAGTACTGCCTGAACGCAGATCCGGGGGGACATGAACGGTCAGATCGGTCGGTGCCGAGCGCCAGCCGTACCAGAGCCCGGCACAGACCAGGGCCAGGATCATCACCGCCAGACGCAGGCTGAAGATATGGGCCTGTTGGGCATCGACCTTGTTTCGAAAACGACTCATGGCTGCCACCGGGACAGGGCAGGACGCAGCCGACGCGAACGGCGAACCGTCCAGGCGCCGGAGTGAAGGATCAAACTTCCGCGACCCAGGCGCCAACGGCTGGCGAGTATCCATTCGAGCTTGCGGTACAACCAGGTCTCGGGACGGGCCCGTTTGGCTCGACGCAAAAGCGTGCCACCGGCCAATAACACCACGGCCATGCCTGCGATCATGCTGGTCGGCGCCACGGCAATGGAGGCGGTAGCGATCGCTAGAGGAACGCCCAGCACTAGGCCGGTAAATGCGCCAGCACCGAGCGCCACCCACATCTCATCATTGGTCAACCCGCGCAACACGGCGGGATCACGATTGAGTCGCTCAGGCAGAAAGACCAAGGTGCCGTCTGGAAGGCATTCGATGGTGTCGTTCATGTCGATCTCACAGAATCGCGGCTGCTTTGGTCAGGAACCAGATGATGATTACCACCAGCAAGGCACCGATGCCGACCACTGCACCCAAGTCCTTCCAGGTCTTGCGCTGGTTTTGCACGTCGGCGTAGACGGTCAATGAGTGCCAGGCCACCCCCAGGAAAGCGAGTAAGGCGATCAGCAGACCCAGCAGGATGCCGCCGTCGTAGGCATAGTTTTTGATCGTCTCGATCAATCCGGACCCTTCGCCGCGAGAGGGGGCTTCCATAGTGGGGAGCTCGGCGAAAGCTAGGCTCGGACCAAGCACCAGCAGCAGACCGATCAAGCGCTGGCTCGCACGATCGCGTAGGTTTTTTTTCAGGGAGACAAGGCACTTGAGCATGACGGCGAACTCCTGCATTAGGACAAGGTGAAGAACATCAAAACTAGCAAGGTGAGAAGTACGCGCGCGGCACTGCCGCCAAACGCGCCGAAGCGCACACTGCCGGACGCCCAACCTCGGTAAGCCGTCCACATCACCCAGGCACACCACAGCAAAGCCAGAACGAGAACCAGGGACAGCCAGAGCGTGGAACTGCTCTGCGGTGAGAAACCGGAGGCGTTTTTGAACGCTGCGATTTGGGCGTCAGTCATGCTCATGGCGAGGACTCCACGGACGGGGTATCGAGGCGGTAATCGCCGACCAATTCAGCGGGATCGCGGGGTTGAGCACGGGAAGGGGAGAGATAGCCCTGCACACCTTGGCGGATGCGCTGGATGTCTAGGATCATTTGGGGGTAGTCGAAGCGGTAGCGCTCATTCGGTTGAGCGTTGCTAGATCTCTCGGCTTGAGCGGTCAGGCGTTCGATAACGTCGAGCTGCTGCCGGACTAGACTGAGATGTGCCTGTTCATCAGCTGGTGCGGCATCACTGTTTAAATGGATAGTCGCTAGCACAAACAGCAGCGAACAGCGGATCGGTGTCGTTGGCATGATATTGGCTCTAGTAATACGTATCTAAAAAGTCTCACCAAACAAGCCCGGATTCAGTCGAAAATATGGAATGCTACCAATCGGTTTTTCTGTATTTGGTGATATTGTGTTTGTGATTTTTTGATCGGTGGGGTTTAGCCTAATTGGGAGGGCGGTAGTGAATCGAATAGCCGGTGTCACCGAAGAGTACTGGGGCGCTCTTAATGAGGATCATCGTTTTAAATGGAAGCTTTTTAATCGTGCTATTACCTTTGCTGGGGCGTTGATCGTAACAAAAACCGGCTTAAACTATGCGGACTGGGTTTTGGCTGCTGTCGCGGCATTGCTGCCAATGCTCTTGATTGAAAGTCAACGCAGTTATAGGCGATTTAGCTCTCGGCTGCGAAAGCAGATAATTCGAATTTTTATAACGCTAGGAACTTGGTGCTTAGTGGTTCTTGGGATGGCCTTCTTTATACAGGTGGGGCTAATTTCAACTGTGAATGTTTTTATTTCAATGGTTGGTTCTTCTCAAGCAGCAGTTGATAAGATTTCGCCTCTGGCACTGGTGTTGATATTTGCCGTTTGCGGAATCGTCGCAATGGTTAGGGTTTTTAAAGAGCTAGGATTTTGGGAGCTGATTTATCACTTGCCACGTCGGCAGCTGAAAAAACTGCTGGTTTACAAGGTTTTTAAAGCGGACTGTTTTGCGTTGTTTGCATGGTTTGAGATAACGGTGATTTTGGTGGGTTTCTTATATGTAAATACGGCTGCTGAGATATTTAAGTTGTTCGTGGTAATGTTTAATGCGGCTGTGCGGCAGTAGTGGGGATAAAAAAATAGCCGTAAAGGTGTCCTGGGTATGAGGTTTTCTCATACTTTGCATGGGTTCAACTCATGCTCTAAGGGGAGCGGGTAAATGACTCTAAAGTCGGGTTATATGAGGGATGGCGACAAAAAATATAAAGAAGACCGGTTTTTAAAAGCGGTGCCTTCTGCCGAGCGCATAAATGAGGTTTTCTATGCCCATAATTTGACCGGCGCTAGGCTTGAACTCGTTAGGCAGGTATGTATTGATTTTGAGAAGGAATTGTCGTATCTGAATGAGCAGCTTGCAATTCATCGGCTAGACCCCGCTGGTTGGTCATTGGTTTACAGGTTCTTGAGTCAGGATAATTTCTACGCGGAAGTCGGTAAGTCTGCGTATGTCCCCAAGAATTATGAAATCCGAATATCTTTAGGGGTGCCAGCGACTGTTCTGTCCGTGGCTATAGAATTAATATCTCTACAGGTTGACAGTCAATCAAGTAATCTTGGATGTCAATATGATGGTTCGAGTTGCTCTGTAGAAAATTTTTTCCCGGGTGTGACTTCCGTTTCTGAAGTCGGCGGGGCTGCTACCAATTTAGCTTTGGATGTATGCTTGTTGCTATACTTCCATGAAGTGTCGCACATGGTTTTTGGGCATTGTGACTATTGCCCTAGAAATTCCAAGGAAGTGCGTGCGCTTGAATTTGATGCGGACTTTAATGCGGGATCTATTTTCGGATCTTGGGTTATGGGCTTGCCTAGTGCAATTAGAAGGCCGTCTAGCTCCAGAGAGTTGGTTGAGCGATTAATTCGTGCAGCATTTGTTTTGGGTGTTATTTTTAAGGCGGTTTCTCGGGAGTCTGAAAATTATCATTATCCAAGTGTTAGGGTCGCAAGCTTTATGTCTGGTGGTGTGTTTTCGATGACAAAAAATGGACATGCTCCAGAGTTTAGTGACGATGGTGAGAGCGATAAGTATTGGGAGCGGATTGTGCGTGATGTGCAAGCACCTTTATTGGATGCCCTGAGGCGCTCTTCTCTTTCGCGTTTTTCAGGGACTGAAATTGAAATTCAGCGAGACTGGGATGAGTTGAATTCTGTTACGTACAAAGTGCGTAATGAACTCAAAGATGGTCCTTTGGCTACGCTCAGAGTAACTCCGTAACAGGGGGGCGTTACGTGTGGAACGCGCCACTTAAGGTGGCGCTATAGGTGTTTTTTGAAGGTCGCCGCCGTGATTGTCGTTATTACGCAAAGCATCGCAGCGCAAGGTAGAAAAAAGGCAATCGGGTTGATCGAAAAGGGCAAAGATAGGTAAACGATCCAAGGCATAACCAATATCGGTATCAGAGTACGTTTGGCGCGGTGATAAACGAAGCTACTTTCTCGGCCAGCTCCAAATTTGCGTAGGTCGCGGCGCATCAAACCATCGACAAAACCAGTGAACATACTCAGCACGAACAGCGGCAAGGCTAGGACCAGAATTATCAGCCGCACCACAAAGGTGAAGGTAACGTAGACTGCGGCCAGTACGAAATTTTCGATGCTCACGTAGAGCAGGTTGGTCCAGCTCCAGAAGCCGTTGCCTTGGCTCGACACTCGCGCCTGCCGGGCAAAATCCACAAATCCAGTCTTGACCAGCAGCCACTGATTTAGAAAATCCAGCCACTGGGCAATCGCCTGTCCGGGTCGCTGGATGAGAAGTGAATATTTGAAGTGCTCGCTGAGCCAGCTCAATTCGCTATTCAGCATGGCCTGACTATGTCGCCAGCCTTGATCACTCCAGAACAAGAGTAGACCAGTCCACTCGATCAGGATTGAGAACAACAATGAGGCAATGAGCATTCCGATGAGGCGCAGGACCAGGCCGATCACGGAGATGATCAACCCCGGACGCTGGATCGGTTGTGGAGGTGTGTTCTGGACGGAAGTCGCCATCATTCACTCCGTTGTGCTCTGCGGTGTTGATATCGTCACGACGTCTGATGGATAGTTTTCCGCTGAAACCTGTGGCGGGGCCGGGCTACCCCACCTGATCCAAATTGAAGTTGGTAGTTGGACCGCCACCACTGGCGCTCCACCACTGCCCCGCTTGCGCGTTGTAGGCTGCCCTCATCCGTTGAGTGAGTTCCTGCAGGTCTTTAGGCATGGCGTCGTCGTTGGAGGGTTTTGGCAACGGCATGCGGACTTTCCAGAGCTGGCCACCGGCCTGGAAGGAAAACATTTGTCCCTTGGGCAAACTAACGATGTGCGCAGACTCGATCAGCGGCACGCTGGTGCTGCTGACACGGTCCTGTGAGGACGAGGTGAAGTCCGTATTGGCCTCAGGATCGGAGGTGTCGGTGGCGCCCGACACGAGGGTTTTGGTCAGCACGTTAACCTTGGGCAATTGCTGGGTGAGCAGTTCAGCTGTGTCGGTTTCGCGCACGCGGAACATTTGCAGGGTGTTGAAATTACCAATGACTTGGCCGGCCTTGGCGCGGTTACCTATGCGCGCTTCGATATCGCTGAGGGTCTGGGTGTAGGCCGTCACCTGGATGCCGGCACCGCCACCCTTGTTGATCAGCGGGATGAACTCATCGCCCATCAACTCGTTGAACTCGTCAGCGTGCAGGTTGATGGGTAGCTTGGCGCTGCTGTTGTTGCCCGATTGGGGCAGGCCATGGTCAATGCCGTGTTTGTAGATGTGTCCGGCGACCGAGACTAAATCAGCGAACATGGAGTTGCCCACGGCAGCAGCGACCTCAGCATCGGTCAGCGCATCGAGGCCGACATAAACAATGCCGCGTTTTCGGATGACTTGCATCCAGTCGAAGATCGGCCGCGGGTCATCCAGGTCTGTGTAGTTGGGAGCCAGTAACTGGGCGGTCTTGCCTGTGGTGAGTTTCTCCAGCAGCGGCAGTAGCGAGGCCACGATTTTGTCGAAGTAAGTACGGTCGTAGCGTACCGCCGAACGCAGCCCGTCCAGAACCGGATCAAATACCCGTTTCACTGCCAGGTACTGCTCGATGGCCACCACGCGCTTTTCGCGTCCCACCATATGCCGGGGAATATTTTTCTCGGTGAGCTTGCCTTCAAGCTGTACGATCACTTCCCACGCTTTCGGATCGGTTCTGGCGAAAAACTGCTGGGCGTACTCGATGAACAATGCATCGATGTTGACCACATGCCGTTGGATCTGCAGGTAGTCCGGACGTCGGCCCAACTCGATCAGGGCGCGGGCGATGATGTTGACGAAGCGCCAGGCGAACTCACGGAAGGCCGCCGAGTTACCTTCTCCACTGAGCTGCCCGGCGATGCGTGATGCCACCTCGGA
The DNA here is from genome assembly GCF_900177315.1 of Pseudomonas sp. LAMO17WK12:I1. Taxonomy (NCBI): domain Bacteria; kingdom Pseudomonadati; phylum Pseudomonadota; class Gammaproteobacteria; order Pseudomonadales; family Pseudomonadaceae; genus Pseudomonas; species Pseudomonas sp. LAMO17WK12:I1. The sequence goes on from NZ_FWZV01000002.1 coordinate 78,704, forward strand.
AATACGTCCGAAACGCCCCACGGCATTGTAGCGCGCGGAGATCTCCGGCCAGCCCAGATGGAAAACATAGAACTCCTTTTCCCGACCGGCGCGTTTGGCTTCAACGTACATGCGTTTGAGCAAGTCGGCATCGCCCTTCGGATCGAAGACGATGACCACCTCATGGTCGATGCGATGAATGTCCTGAGTGATGTACACCTCGGCGAGTCGCGTCTTGCCGACACGGGTAGTGCCCAGCACCAGTGTGTGTCCGACCCGTTCGCCCAGCGGCAGGCTGACTTCCGTTTCGTCGGGCTCGACCCCATGCAACAGCGGCGAGCCACCGACCGGGGGCAAAGGGCGCAACGGATTGAAGGCGCTGTCCCAGGCCGTGACACGGGCCAGTGTCGAGAACGGAAACGGTGCATGTTCCAGGCGACGTTCGAGTCCGCGTGCCAGCCGGTAATGGGTCGGTTGGTCGACGTAGTGAGCGACGGCCGGATCCTGGGCCTCGACTAAGCGCTGGGTGTGCAGGCGGGTCCAGCGAAAGCCTCGGCCCATGAACAGACGTTTGCGGCTCACCGGAATCTGCCGGCTGGTCAGTTCGTAGCGGGGCAGCCGACGGATATTGCGCCGATAGCGCAGAACCTCCCAGGCTTGTCGCAGCCGGATCAGGCCGAACAGGGCGTAGGCCAGCGCCGCAACCAACCCGATCTCGGGTGATAGGGCCACCGCCCAGGGCGAGTACACGCACAACACCCCGGCGGCGATGCAGACTGCTACGGTGTACAGCTCCACCGCTGGCCGGAGCTTGGACTCCATCGCATGCTCGGCCATGACCTGGACTCACTGTTCCAGCGAGGTGGCGGTGATCAAGACGGGGTAGTGCTCAATCTGCAGGCGGGTGGCGATGTCGTTGCCGTTGACCGGCAGGATGGTGATGCCCGGGGCGGCTGCTCGAATCCGGGCCAGGGCTTCAGTATCGGCCACTTCGACGGCGAGGCCGGCCGCGCCCATTTCTTGCAGTTCCGTCGCACGCTGATGCAGCCAAACCAATGATTGGGGATCCTCCCCGACCAGGAAAAATGGCCGCAAGCCCGGCATGTCCAGGGGGCGAGTTGTGATTTGGCCTGGGCTCAAGTGAGAGCTGCGCACGGGCAGTATCCAGGTTTCATCGGCAAATGCAGATAGATCTGCATGTATGGCCCGAGCAGGCTGAATCTGGTTGTTTATTGGCGGCCTGGAAGCTTCAAACTGGGGGCGGGTGGAACCGCCTGGCTGAACTTCTGCAAACGACAGTCCCGGCTGGGCGAGCGCAGCCAAGAGCACGGCGAAGTAATACGCACTGGTAAGTCGCTTCATGGTGGTGTGCCCTGTTTGAAGGAAAGCTTGTCGAGTTGGCGGGTAAAGCCGGCGCGGTAACGCGCGGCCGGCGTTCCTCCTGCCGGGCGGTGATACCGGCCAGCAGCTAACACCCAATCACCAGTAGCGGCGTGATGCTCCTGCAACAGTGCGGCAGTCACGGCGAGGTTTCGGTAAGGATCAAGGGCTTCGCAAGGGCTGGAAAAACGTTGTCCGTGGTAACCCAGATTGGTTTGTCCAAGACCGATATCAACCCGCTTGGCGGCATGTCGAATGAGTGCTTGAAGCAAGGCGTGACAGGCGGCCGCTCGGGTGGTGAATCGGTAAGGTATTCCGGCGATGTTCAGGGTCCAGGGCCAGGGCAGCAGTTGATCACGGACGCGGATACCACTCTCCTGCAGCGCAATCGCGAACAACACCGTTGAAGGGATGCCAGCGTCATGCGCCGCTAGTTGATAGGCAGGCGGCGGAAGCTCGTCAGCCTGGGCTGCGAGCATCGTCAGCATGAGCGCAAGTCCACTCAGTCTAGGCGTTGCCATTGTTCACTCACTTGCTGAAATTTGACGGGTAGCGGTCTCGGGGCACCTAGGCTGAACCAGCGACCACGATCATGGTTCAGGGTGATTTGCCGGCGTTGAACCTTGCTCGGATCAATGCCTGCTTGCCGGGCCCAGCCACGGACATGTTCATCCTCACCTTGGCTACCCACCAGGTAGATATCGAAGGCCGTATTACTGCTTTGCAGACGCTGTGCTTCGGCGGTGCATGCTGGGCAATGGTCCTCGACAAACAGCGCTTGGCGCGGCTCTAGCGATGAGCTGGCAGGATGCGGGGATGCCATACCCTGAATCGGCAACAGTCCAGGAAACAGCTTGGCCCAAGCTGCGGTGTAGGCGTTTTGGTAAGCCAACTCGCGCTCGGCACGTTTGGCTTCCAGCGCTACCTGCAATTCGGCATAGCGCTGACGCGCTTGGTCGTTCTCTGCTTCGACGCCGAGTGCAGTCAGCGGATCGAGATTCGGGCTCCAGTAACCACGCGGACCGGCTTGGATCTGTTCGAAGCGTGTCCACTCCTGCTCCGTCAGACCCCAGCTTGCCGCCTGTTCAGAGTGCGAACGCTCCAGCGGAGCAGACTGCGTGTCCTGGGTCCGTGACGGTGTCGTGACGGGGCTGCCTAGCGCAGCGCCCGTGCTCAGCAATGAAACGAAACAGACGATGGGGCTTAGCAGCGCTCTGTTCATGATCGCTTCTCAAGGGAGATGCACGGTCTGGTCTGGGTGAGCGGTCACCGCGAAGATAGCCGCGTTCGGCTCCAGCACCTTCAGTTGCCATGTGCCGAACTGCTCGCCGTTGTGCAGCAACTGAATATCATTGAGCGAGCGACTGTCAGGAGGTGCGACCGCCAGAAAGCGCTCGCCACCGCGGTACTCGACGCTCAACACTGAAAATGGCGGGTGTAGCGGGGCAGGCTTGGGCTGAGCGGTTTTTTTCGGCTTGGCCGAGGAAGGCGTCGGTGGTGGGAGTGGTGGCTGGCTCTTGACGTCCAGGAGTCGCTGCTCAACGTTCTCAAGTCGTGCGCGTAGCGCGATCATGTCGGCTTCGGTGGCACGGTCTGCCAGACCGTCGCGTAGCTCCTGTATCTCTTGCGCCCATTGATCCAACATCGGATCGAGGGTATTGGCCTGTTGTTCACCGGTATCGACCATCTGCTTCAGGTCTTTCAGTGCGTACTGCAGCTTTTCCTGTGCATCCATGAGCGTGTTTGAGTCACGTTGCAGGGTGTCCAGGGCCTGTAGGCGTTGGGTGTTCGCATTTTCCAGCTCGGTCACACGTTGATAATGGTTATACAAACCACCACTCAGCCCGGAGACCGCCAGGCAAAGTGAGCCGACAATGAGGGTTTGAAACGTCGAGGCTTTCATGGGCGTGCCTCCGGCTGATGGGCCGCGCTGGGTGCGAGCCGCACGACGGCAGCATCATTTTTTAGCCGTTCGAAGCAGACCGAACGGCTGACCTCATCGACCGTGAGTTGCCAGGCGGGGCCAGCCAGTACTTGTAGCGCGTTGCGAAGTGAGATCGGGCCGAGCCGGTAATGGGCGGCGGGCAGAGGCCGGGTAAACAGTATTTTTACTGGTTCGGCAGCAGGGCAGAGCGAATAACCTGAGCGCTGCAGCACGTAGTGCATCGCTTCCTGTACCGAAGGATTCAGGTTGGACGGAATGCTCACGTCAATGATTTGAGCGAGAAGATCACGTTGCTCAGTGGTGGGCTCGGTGCTGACCAGCGTATAGCGGCCATAGCGGAGCTCTGACGGATGGCTTTCGTCGGCCCGGCTCCGCGACAACTGGGGCCGATTGGAGCTACTGTCAATCTCCGGCTTAGTCGGCAATGGGGTTGGGATTTGCGCCGTGCAGGCACTCAACAAGCCCAGCAGGCAGACAGGCGTGAAAAAACGCTCCATGGAAAAACCTCATGTCAGATTCAGTGCAGAACCTGACATGAGGTGAAGGAGCGATTCAGTGAGTAAGTTGATTCAAGGTGGATCGTCTTAACGCTGAACGCGTTGCTATTCAAAAATCGCGAGTCCATCCAAGACGGCGGCGTCGGGGTCGAAGATCAACAATCGCACATCGGCCAGTGCAGCCAGATACAGCAGGTTGACCAGGGCTTCCGGTGTGCCAGCGTCGAGCTGCTCCTGCCTCAGCGATGCGTAAGGACGGCCCTCGATCTTCATCAGGTTATCGTCGGTCCAGGGCGTGCCGATCAGCTTACACCCGACGCCATTGCAGTCTGTCAGGGCAAAGGGTTCAAACAGCAGTCCGGTTGGCTTGGAGTCGACATTGCCAACTCGGCTTTCCAAGTGGCGCAGTGCTTCGTCAGTGAGGTGTGCGGTACTGATCTCCCAGCCTCGACTGTAGTGTCCTGTGTCGAAGCTCAAACGATGGACCATGGCTTGGGCTTCTTCCAGGGAGTACAGGTCACCGACGTGATGTCGCTCATCGAGCATTTCGCCAGTCACGGCATAGACTACTTGCCGCACCAGCCCGGTGGACGGAAAGCATTCTTCCAATTCATCCGGAATGGATTGGCCTTCGCTGATCAAGGCGGCGTCGTCATTGAACACGCAGGGAAACAGTTCTAACGCATCGTCGAGTAGATGAGCTTGTGACTCGTCTATGGAGCGAAAGCAGGGAGGGAAGTCGTTTGCGTAGGTGATCAGTAGCCGCCGCTCGATATGCAAGTTGTCGTAGCCACGAGCAAATGGGTTTGAGGTTTCCAGCAGAGCTGGGGGTTGGGGTGAAGGGTTCATGAGGTTTCTCCAGAAGGAAATGAACAAGGCGCCCGGAGGCGCCTGTAAGGGTTAAAGCCAACCGTATTCGGCAAGAGAAAGTGGGCGACCTTCACCCACGATGAAGTGATCCAGTACGTGAACCTCGATCAACGCCAAGGCCTCCTTCAACCGTGCGGTCAAGACGCGATCTGCCTGGCTGGGTTCCTTACATCCCGAGGGGTGGTTATGAACAAAAATGGCAGCAGCTGCGTTATGCGCTAAGGAACGCTTAACGACTTGGCGGGGGTAAACGCTGGCGCCATCGATGCTCCCGTGAAAGAGGATCTCGAATGCCAGAACGCGATGGCGGGCATCGAGAAAAATCACACCGAAAACCTCATGCACTTGTGGCGCAATATGCAGTTTTAGGTACGAGGCCACGGTGTAAGGTGAAGTCAGGCCGGGGCCGCGGGTGAACAGCCGACGATCCAGAATGTGCAGCGCTTCGTCGATCAGTTGGTTTTCCTGGGCGATACGATCAGCCTCGACATCCGAGGTTTCAATCAGGGTGAGTGGGGTGCTCATGGGGTACCTCCGAAGGGAACAATCCGGGGGTACACCCCCGAGGGGAGTGGCGTCCCCGAGGTGGATATAGAGTCACGGGCATTGCCCGATGACGCGCTGTTTGTCCGTGCAGGTGTGAATCACAACCGTCGCAGGGCAATGGGGAGAAGGGTCTTATTCCACGGCCAGTTTCGAGATCGAAGTCGGCACTGATGGGCATTAGCCGAGCCAGCCCAAGATGGAGGCCAGCAATGCGTTTCGCGATCTCATCTGTCGTGTAGTAGAGCGATAACGTGCTGTAGTCCTCGTAAGCCGCAGCGAACAGGCAATCGTCGCAAAGCCAGAAGGATTCCATATGGGTTCTCCTGTGCTGATTGAAGAAAAGGCGCTCGATTGAGCGCCTTGATGTAAACATCGTGGATTGTTCAGGCGGACTGAACAGTACGTGTAGCGACACGGCGGGCCGTGCGGGGAGTGGTTGCAGATTCAGGCTCAGTCCTGGACTTTGTAGGGTTGTCGGTATCCTCAGCTTCGATATCAGCCGACGTTGGGGATGGCTGACTGTTTGGCGCTTGCTCAGCAGGTGCTGTTGCCTCCTGCCTGGCAGGCGCTTTGTACTCGAATACGCCGTTGACTTTGATCCAGTCGATGAAGAGCAAACGACCTTTCAGGCTGGCGCCCGGTTGGCCTTGTTTATCGCCTTTCTCATAAAGAAATGGGTCAATCCACAGGTCGCCGATACGGAACGACAGCAAGACCTTTTTCTCGGCTTTGACGGCGTCCATATAGAGGCGAATCAAGCGTTCAGCTTCGCCTCCAGCGACCTTGCAGTCGAAGCGGGTGTACTCGACTGCATCGGCGGCACCGTGCAGGGCGGCGATATCGCAGGCCATGAACGGCTGGCCGCGACGGACTTGTACTTCACGAACACGGTTGAGGTAGCCGATACCGACGGTGTGCAGATTGAAATAAGTAGTCGCTTCTTGGGATTGGTTGGCGTGGGCCATGGTGGTTCTCCTGTTTCAAGGGAAAACGGCGACGCACAGCCCCTGACGGGGAAGTGAGCCCCGTCAGGGTGGGTAAAATGAAGGCGAGCGATGAACGACTCGTCACCGGCAAGCCGATGACCATCAGATCGATGCGCCTGGAGAATAGGGGGTAGCAGAGGAGAAATCCGCGGCAGATCTGCGGATCTAGAGTAGTAGGCATTCATCACCGCTGAAGCGGTAATCGTGCGAGCCTCCGAATGCTGATCGCACTTGGGTAAACCACCACAAGCGTGGCGTAGCCTTGAAGGTTCAAGCTACCTGGGCTGGGCTGTCAACGACAGCGAACCACGCCCTTTGTATAAGTCTGTCACAGGAGAGCGTCAAGACGCCGAAAGCTGATTTTTTATAGCCGGAATACAGTGGACATTATTGGACTGAAAAAAATGAAGAGCAGGCCTGGCGGGTGCCAGGCGAGGAATAAAAAAGCCACCTTTGACGGTCTGACGCAGTCGACAAACTCCTCGCAAAACTTGATTTAACTGCGCCATGATTCGCCAACCGACCCTTATCGTGGCCTGGGTCGGAATACGCTGGCACACATCCGCGCACAAAGGGTGCCCAGTGTTTCCCCGGCGAGCTCCGGGACTGAATGCGATTGCCGTAGCGGATGACCGCTGATGCCTGGCAGAGGCAACAGTGGTCATCCGCCACATTGATCCGGTCGAGCACAAAGCGAGAATGAAATTCCGCAGAAGAGCAGGCTCCGAACTCTAACAGTCCGACCGAGCTACCCGGAGCGAATCGGTCTTGGGTCGCCGTAAGCGATGATCCTGAGACACTACAACAGAGGGGTGGGAGGACGTCAAGCCAGTGTGCTAAGAGGTTATTTGCTACTGAAATGAGCGGCCAGCTGTTCGACGGTCGTCAGGATAAAGGCACGGTCGCTTTCTTGAAGGCCGCTCAGCAGGCCCGCGATCATCTGGCCCTGGTCGTTGGGGCGACTGCTCGACTCCGTCAGCAGTTCATCCATCCGGCAGTCGAAGATGTCCGCCAGTTGCATCAGCTTGACCACGGAAAGCTCCACCACACCCCGCTCAAGGCGCGAAATGGCTTCGCTGCCGATCCCCAGGCGTTCAGCCACCTCTTCCTGGGTCAGATTACGCTGAGTGCGGTGTTTCGCGATCATGCGCCCGATTTGGGCTTGGGTCGGATGTTTATGTGCCAAGTGATGAGTTCTCCAATTCAACCCGAATGGTTGAGCAAAGACCCATTGACATGAACATCCCTAAAGGTTGAGTATCGACTTAAAAGGTTGTTATAGTGACTGAAATAGCTGTTTGTCGCGACGTGACATCTGTTCCTTCAGGAATCAGAGGCCGAAGTGACCAGCGAGAGTAAGCGGTCTGATAGGGCCAAACGGAGGAAAGGTTGAGCATGGATGAGCAGCGCGAGAATGTCATGGACGTGATCTGGGATCGAACACTGGAGCTGTTCATCAAGATCCATGACTGTCCTGATAACCCCGAACACCTCGACAGCCTTGTTCATTGGCTCAACGAAGATCCTGCGCACCTGAAAGCGTTCAACGAACTGGGGCAGATATGGATCGCGACAGGCATCGCCTTGGCCCGTGAAATCGGACAACCGCTAAGCGACTTGGAGAAGGGTCAGGTGCCGTTGATGATGCACTGACCCATCACCTCAAGATTCATGTGGACACCAATGGCGCCTCATGGACGACGCGGGCCCTTGATTGCCCGGTGAAGCCGATGGAACAGCTTGGTCTCCAGGTATCTTCCAACAACCGGATTTGTTTGCTGACGGCCGCCTGGGTCACGCCCAGCTCTTGGCGGCAAGGGTGAAACTGGCCGGCCGCGCCACGGCTTCGAATTCCAGCAAGACCGTCATCGACGGTATCAGCCGCCGATAGCCCTTGACCTTTTTATCGATATCGCTGGGTTGCATAGGTGTGTTCCAACGCCGTTACCGGGATCAATCAAGCCACCGAAGATTCCATTGCGGGTTCAGCAAGCACAGGCTGCGACAGGTTATGCCCCAGCAGTGCCCGATACAGTTCACCGTCGCCCAGGATGCCCAGGACGGTACCGGTCTCATCCCGCACGATCAAGGGATGGCCCGTTTCATAGCGAATCTGCAGGGCGTCGCGCATGGTGGTGATCGGCGGCACGCAAGTGGGTTGTCGCGCCAAGGTGTCGATTCGCTCGGTTGGACTCCATGATTGGACGTGTGCGGCGCTGGCGCCTTTTCGAACGCTGGTCAAATGACGCTGCGGGTTCACCATCATCCACAGGTTTTGAGCCGTATCCAGGCAATATTCGTCGCGGACGAAAACGCACTGGTCCAGTGGGGTCATCAAGCTTTTCGCGCACAGCACATTCAACGGGTTGGTGTGGGCGACGAAGTTGCGCACGTAGTCGTCGGCCGGGTTGAGTACGATCTCTTCGGGCTTGCTGTACTGGATGATCTTGCCGTCTTTCATGATGGCGATGCGTGTGCCCAGCTTCAGGGCTTCGTCCAGGTCATGGCTGACGAAGACGATGGTCTTGTTCAGCTTGCGTTGCAGATCGAGCAACTCATCTTGCAGGCCTTGGCGGATCAGCGGGTCGAGGGCAGAGAAGGGTTCATCCATCAGCAGGATGTCGGCGTCCATCGCCAGGGCGCGAGCCAGGCCGACGCGCTGCTGCATGCCGCCGGACAGTTCGTCGGGCTTCTTGTTGCGCCATTGGGTCAGGCCCACCAGCTCCAACTTTCCATCCACCAGCGTGCGGCATTCCTTTTCCGACCGGCCCTGCATTTCCAGGCCGAAGCTGATGTTCTCGCGCACCGTCAGCCACGGCATCAGGGCGAACCTCTGGAACACCATGGCGATGCGCTGGGTGCGCATCATCTTCAGTTCGGCGGGGGGGCAGGAGGCGATGTCGATCTGTCGGCCTTCGTGTTCGACGAACAGCTTGCCGCGGCTGACGGTGTTCAGCCCGTTGATGCAACGCAACAAGCTGGATTTACCGGAGCCGGACAGGCCCATGAGCACGCAGATCTCACCTTTGTTGATCTCCAGGTTGGCTTTCTCCACGCCGACGATCAAACCGGTTTTCTGAAGAATCTCCGTCCGCGAAATGCCTTGGTCGAGCAGATCCAGGGCGGGCTTCGGACGGGCAGAGAAGATGACGTCGACGTCTTCAAAACGGATGATGCTCATACGTCACCTCTTTTTACGGCTTCGCGTTGTTTGCAGATTCGGTCGAGGATGATCGCCAGCAGCACGATCGCCAGGCCGGCTTCAAAACCCATGGCGATATCGGCGGTGTTCAGCGCGTTGACCACGGGTTTACCCAAGCCATCGGCACCCACCAGTGCGGCGATCACCACCATCGACAACGACAGCATGATGCATTGGGTGATGCCGGCCGCGATGCTCGGCATCGCATGGGGCAGTTCAATGCGCGCCAGCAGCTGGCGACGGGAGCAGCCGAAGGCCTTGCCAGCGTCCATCAGTTCGTCCGGAACGTCGCGAATGCCAAGGTACGTCAGGCGGATGGGCGCAGCAATCGCGAACACCACCGTGGAGATCAGGCCTGGGACCACACCCAAACCGAAAAGGGTCAGGGTAGGGATCAGGTAGACGAAGGTCGGTACGGTCTGCATCAGATCAAGTACCGGACGCATCAGGGTGTAGAACATCGGCTTGTGCGCGGCCACAATGCCCAACGGTACGCCGGCGATCACGCACATGAGTGTGGCGAACGTCACTTGCGCTAGGGTCTCCATGGTTTCCTGCCAATAGCCAAGGTTCAATATCAGCAAGAATGAGAAGGTGACGAAAAGTGTCAGGCTGACCCTGCGTTGGATGTAATAAGCGAGGAACGCAAATATCGCGATCAAAGCCAGGGGGTTGAACCAAAAAAGGACGTGAGTCAGCGCAGTGATGGTCCCGGACAGCGCCAGCGATATCGCGTCAAATACGTCTGCGCCGTGCTGCGTCAACCATTCGACATACCGGGCAATCATTTCGCCCAGGGGAAGTTTTTCTTGGGTAATCCACATATCACTGATCCGGCTGATGGAAAGAAATCGAAAGCCAGCGATCGTCCGGACGCAATTTCGCGTGCCAGGTTTGCAGGCAAGACAAAGCGACTGCGCGAGGCGTCGCGCGAGCAGTTATCGATGTTTGGGCAGGGGATGAGTAACAGCAGAAACGTGTGACAAGGCCAGTCGTTCCGGTATTCTTTGGCCGAATGTGAAGGGATTTACAGAGGTGTGCACTGCAAGATTCATAATGGCGGCTCGTTGTTGTTTTGGTTTGGAGTCCTTTGCCTGTTAAAGATAGTCGTCCAGGTGCCTTTCGCTGACAAATCATTTTATGTCAGTACGTCATGATTTTTTATCATCAATGATTCGCCTTTCAGCAGCTGAAAAAGTCAATTAAATGTACTTTGGTGTACATTTAGACGCCATCAGCGTACATTTGCGTCACGCATTATTGAAAAGGTAAGCAGGATGCCCCGGGTAAGAAAGGCGCATGGAAAGGCTCAGGATGCAGGTTGGCGGGGCTCACCGGAGGGGTGGCTGGAAGCGGCCTACGAGGCCCTCAAGGAGTCGGGAATCGATGCGGTTCGGGTCTTGCCGCTGGCCAAGCGCCTGGGCTTGTCACGCACCAGCTTCTACTGGTTTTTCAAAGACCGCGAGCAGATGCTGGATGCGTTGCTTTCGCGTTGGCGAGAGACCAACACGGGGGCGCTGATACGGCAAAGTGAAAGCTATGCCGAAAGCATTTCCGAGGCGATTCTAAATGTGTTCGAGTGCTGGCTCAACCCGCAATTGTTCGACTCGCAGTTCGAGTTCGCGGTGCGCAGCTGGGCGCTTCAGTCCGCTGAAGTGGCCCAAGAGGTGGCTGTGGTGGACGAGCAACGGATGAATGCCCTGGCGAGTATGTTCAAGCGCTTTGGTTACGACACCCAAGGGGCTGATGCGAGGGCTCGAACAATCTATCTGACGCAGATCGGTTACATTACCATGAACGCCACTGAGTTGATCACCATACGCTTTCAGCGCATCCCACATTACGTAAGCATCTTCACCGGTAAAATCCCCAAGCCGCGTGAGCTGGATCGTTTCTACGGGCAGTTCGGTTATGCCGAAAAAGAGCCTGGGATCTTTGTTCCTTTGACCGAGACGTTCGAATGTAACGGCGATGATCAATGAGGCCGTGGGGATCATTGGCGGCACTGGCTGGTTGGGCGGCGCGATTGCCAAGGCAGTCCTGACGAAGGGATTGGTGCCCGCGGGCAACCTGATCATTTCCAATCGCTCGGGCAGCCACCCGTGGGCACAACAAGGCCCTTGCCTGGTCACGAACAACCAGGATCTCGTCGATCGCAGCGATGTAATCATCATTGCGGTTCGCCCCGAGCATTTCACCAGCCTGAATATCAATGCGGCTGGCAAGACCGTTGTTTCCCTGATGGCCGGGATCAAGGCACAGGCGATCATCGAGCAGACCTCGGCTGCGATGGTCGTGCGCGCGATGCCCAACGCGGTGGTGGAAATCGGGCAGTCATTCACGCCTTGGTATTGTGCTGGAGAGGTAGAGGCGAAAACGAGAAACCTCATGCAACGCGCGTTCGAATGCGTGGGCACGGCAGCTGAGGTTCTGGAAGAGGACTTCATTGATTATCTCTCGGCGCTCTCGGGCACCGGTCCGGCCTTTCCGGCTTGTTGATGACGGCGCAGGCCAATCAAGCGATGCTCGCCGGCATCCCTGGCGACATCGCGCAGCTTGCGGCGAAAAATGTCGTAGTCAACAGCAGCCAATTGCTGGCGAGCCGCGATGCCCAGCAAATTATCGATGCGTTGGCCGTCTACGGTGGTGTGACAGCCGCTGCCTTGCAGGCGATGAGTGAGGGGCATTTCGAAGAACAGATTGGAAGGGCGTTGCAGGAAGGCGCTGCGGTTGCTCGCAAGGGCTTCAAGCTTGATAAAACGAAGCCCTTTTAAGGGGGCTTCGTTAGGCGTCGTATTTATTCCGCTTTGAAGCAGTACACCGCCAACTTGTTCCCATCCAAGTCACGAGCATAAGCTGCATAAGCATTGTCAGCCCAGCCTCGCGGGCCTGGCAGGCCTTCGCAAACGCCACCGTTTGCCAATGCGGTTGTATGGAAGGCATGGACCGCCGCGCGGTTCGGTGCTTCGAAACTGACGGTGACACCGTTGCCGATGGTGGCCGCACTGCCGTTGGCCGGGTTGAGGACAAAGAACGACGCTTTGTCGACGCCCCAGATGGAGCCGGTATCGGCGAGATCGGCAACACGCTTGAGGCCGATCTCTTTCAAGGTGGCGTCATAAAACGCACGTGCTTTTGCCAGGTTGTTGGTGCCGACGGTGACATGGGTAAAAACGGACATCTTGGTTTCCTTTTCTATGGGAGTACTTGGATGATCGACCGAAACTCAGAAATGAATGACGGTGCGAATGCTTTGCCCGGTGTGCATCAACTCGAAGGCGTCGTTGATCTTGTCCAAGGGCATGTTGTGAGTGATGAAGGTTTCCAGCGGGATTTCCCCACGACTGGCCTTTTCCACATAACTGGGTAGCTCGGTGCGGCCCTTCACGCCGCCGAAGGCACTGCCGCGCCACACGCGACCGGTGACGAGTTGGAAGGGGCGGGTGCTGATTTCCTGGCCTGCACCGGCCACACCGATGATGATCGACTCGCCCCACCCCTTGTGGCAGCACTCCAGTGCTGCGCGCATCAGTTGCACATTGCCGACACACTCGAAGGAGTAGTCCACGCCACCGTCGGTGAGTTCGACGATGACGTCCTGGATGGGCCGGTCATCGTCCTTGGGATTGATGAAGTCCGTCGCGCCCAGCGCCAGGGCGACGTCGCGCTTGGCTGGGTTGATATCGATGGTCAGGATGCGACCGGCATTGGCCATCTTGGCGCCGATGATCGCGGCCAGGCCAATACCGCCCAGGCCAAAGATCGCCACGCTGGCGCCGGCTTCGACTTTTGCCGTGTTGAGTACCGCACCAATCCCCGTGGTCACCCCACAGCCGAGCAGGCAAACCTGGTCCAGTGGCGCGTCCTTGGAAATCTTCGCCAGGGAAATTTCCGGCAGCACCGTGTACTCGGAAAAAGTCGAACAGCCCATGTAGTGGAACAGCGGCTGGCCTTCGTAGGAGAAGCGCGAGGTGCCGTCGGGCATCAGGCCTTTGCCCTGGGTGGCCCTGACGGCCTGGCAGAGGTTGGTCTTGCCCGAGAGGCAGAATTTGCATTGCCGGCATTCCGCCGTATAGAGCGGGATCACGTGGTCGCCGACTTGCAGCGAGGTCACGCCTTCGCCGATGGACTCGACGACACCACCGCCTTCATGCCCCAGCACCGTGGGGAAAATGCCTTCAGGATCGCTGCCCGACAGGGTGAAGGCGTCGGTGTGGCAAACGCCGGTGGCGACGATGCGCACCCGGACTTCACCGGCCTTGGGCGGCGCCACATCGATGGTGACCAACCGCAAGGGTTCATTGGGCGCGAATGCGACCGCAGCCCTTGATTTCAAGGTCTGTGCTGACATGGAAGAGCCTCGTGTCGAATAGGAAAAATGCCCCTGATCCAGGATCAGGGGCATGACTTCAGATGTCCTTGACCAGTCGCAACGCATCGTAGATGGCCGCGTGGGTATTACGCGCCGACACCGCATCGCCGATCCTGAACAGTTGGAATTGGCCTTCGGGGTTGGTCACGATGTTCTGGGTTTTCCCGGCGATCAGGTTGTGCTGTTCCACCGCGCCGTTGTTGCTCGAATGCGGGCGCAGGTCGAAGTACAGGTCGTCCAGGGGCAGCGTGCCGTGGTTGACCACCACCTGATCGACTACGCGTTGTTTGTGCACCTGGCCGTAGTCGCTGCCGAAGTTAGCCACCAACTGACCGTCGCGCTGCTCCACGGAGTCGACCCGGTAGGTGACCGTGAAGGTGACGTTCAGGTCTTGCAGGCTGCGCATGTACGGCACCAGGTTCATCGCCATCACCTCCGGCGCAAACGACCGGTCCGGCGTGACGATCTCTAGCTTCGCACCGCTGTTGGCGATGACCTCGGCCGCTTGTAGCGCCGCGTGGTCGCCCGCGTCGTCGAAGATCAGCACGTTCTGGCCGGGCTTGATTTCGCCGGAAATGATGTCCCAGGTCGACACCACCAGGTCATTGCCGTGCTTGAGCACTTCGGTATGGGGCAAGCCGCCCGTGGCGACGATCACCACGTCCGGCGCCTCGGCCATCACGGTCTCGGCTTCGGCCCAGGTGTTGAAATGGAATTTCACCCCCAGCCGTTCGCATTGCGCCATGCGCCAATCGACGATGCTGATCATCTCGCGCCGCCGCTCGCTCTGGGCAGTCAAGCGGATCTGCCCACCGGGCTGATCCGCCACTTCGAACACCGTGACGTCGTGGCCGCGTTCGCCGGCCACCCGTGCCGCTTCCAGGCCCGCCGGGCCGGTGCCGATCACCACCACCTTGCGCTTGACCGACGCCTTGGGAATTTCGTGGGGCATGGTGGTTTCGCGGCCGGTAGCGGCGTTGTGGATGCAGTACGCGGCGCCGCCCTGATAGATGCGGTCCAGGCAATAGTTGGCGCCGACACAGGGGCGGATTTCCTCTTCACGCTTTTCGATGATCTTGCGCACGATGTGCGGGTCGGTCATGTGCGCCCGGGTCATGCCGATCATGTCCACCTTGCCCGAGGCGATGGCGTGTCGTGCCGTGGCGACGTCCGGGATCTTGGCCGCGTGGAACGTCGGGAAACCGGTGGCCGAGCGGATCTCGCCGGCAAAATCCAGGTGCGGCGAGTTGCGCATGCCCTGGATCGGAATCACGTCGGTGAGGCCGGCATCGGTATCGATGTGCCCGCGCACGACGTTGAGGAAGTCTACCAGCCCGCTGTCCTTGAGCATGTGGGAAATCCGGAGGCCGTCGCTGGCACCGAAGCCGCCGGGCAGGTCTTCATCGCCGGTGTAGCGCACGCCGAGCAGGAAGTCTTCGCCACAACGCTGGCGGATGCCGCGCAGGACGTCGAAGGTGAAGCGCATCCGGTTTTCCAGCGAACCCCCGTAGGGGCCGTCGAGATCGTTGGTCAATGGCGACCAAAACTGATCCATGAGGTGCCCGTAGGCCTGCAGTTCCAGGCCATCAAGGCCGGCGGCCTTCATGCGTTCAGCGGCATCCACGTAGTCCTTGATAATCCGGTCGATGTCCCAGTCTTCCAGTTTCTTCGGGAAGGCTCGGTGGGACGCTTCGCGGCGGTGGGACGGCGAGACGACCGGCAGCCAG
Organism: Pseudomonas sp. LAMO17WK12:I1; assembly: GCF_900177315.1. Lineage (NCBI taxonomy): Bacteria > Pseudomonadati > Pseudomonadota > Gammaproteobacteria > Pseudomonadales > Pseudomonadaceae > Pseudomonas > Pseudomonas sp. LAMO17WK12:I1. Next base: position 94,208 of record NZ_FWZV01000002.1, read on the forward strand.
TCGGCCTTGTCCCAGCGCGTGCGCCGTCCCAGGTGGGTCAGTTGGATCATCACCGCCGCGCCGTGTTCGTGGCACTCGTCAGTCAGGTCCTTCATCCATTTGACCACTTCGTCCTTATACGCCAGCACGTTGTTGAACACCGGCGGGCTGTCCCGGGAAACGGCGGCGGAGCCCGCCGTCATGGTCAGCGCCACACCGGCCTTGGCGCGTTCCACGTGATAGGCGCGGTACAGGTCCTTCGGCATGCCGTCGACAGGATAAGCGGGTTCATGGGAGGTGGTCATGATCCGGTTTTTGAGGGTCAGGTGTTTGATCTTATAGGGCTGCAGCAGAGGATCGCTGGACATGGTGTTGCGCTCCGGGAACAGAACATCAGGCTTGGTTTTGACATGACGGTATGTCGAATGTTCATCCATGTCAACGATATGGAACACGTGTGTACATTTTTTCTTGCGTGGCGGAAAAACCAGGATTACCATCCAGTCAAAACAGGGGTAGCCCGGCTCGTGCGGCCGGCCATCCCGCATCGATCCAGAGTGCAAGGGGGCTGTGCGAAGAACTATGAAAGTGCTCGTTGCGGTAAAGCGCGCCATCGACCCGAATGTGAAAGTCCGGGTGAAAGCCGACGGTTCAGACGTCGAGCTCAATGGCGTGAAGATGGCGTTGAATCCGTTCTGCGAAATCGCGGTGGAAGAGGCGATTCGCCTTAAGGAGAAAGGGCTGGCATCCGAAGTGGTGGTGGTCTCGGTGGGCACTTCGGTCGCCCAGGAACAACTGCGCACGGCATTGGCACTCGGTGCGGACCGGGCGCTGCTGGTCGAGACGAGTGCGGTACTAGAGCCGCTCAACGTCGCCAAGTACCTGAGCGAAGTGATCCATCAGGAAAAGCCGCAATTGATCCTGTTCGGCAAACAGGCGATTGACCAGGAAAACAACCAGGTCGGGCAAATGGTCGCGCAGTTGATCGGCAGCGGTCAGGCCACTTACGCTTCAGCCGTCAATCAGGTCGACGGGCAATGGGTCGTCGAGCGTGAGGTCGACGGTGGCAGCCAAGTGGTCGCCCTCGCCATGCCGGCAGTGGTGACCTGCGATCTGCGCCTGAATCAGCCGCGCTACGCTTCGTTGCCAAACATCATGAAAGCCAAGAAAAAGCCACTCGAAATCATTGCCGCTGACACCTTGGGCGTGAGTGTGAAGGAACACGCTCGATTATTAGCGGTTGTTGCCCCTCCCGTTCGCAAGGCGGGCATAAAAGTCGGTTCGGTAGCCGAACTGGTGGATAAATTGAAGAACGTTGCGGGGGTGATTTGATGCGCACATTGGTGATCGCCGAGCACAACGCCGGTCAGATGACGGCAGGTACGTGGAGTGCTGTGACCGCCGCAATGGCGTTGGGTACCGAGACGGATTTGCTGGTGATGGGCGGGACGGATGCGTCGACGGCGGCGCAGCAGGCGGCGCTGATCCAGGGCCTGGATCGGGTGCTGCTCGCACAAGGGACGATGTTCGAAAACGCCCTGGCGGAAAATATCCAACCGCTGATCACTTCACTGGTGGCCGAGGGGTATACGCACGTCGTTGCCGACGCCAGCAGCATGGGTCGCAATGTGCTGCCGCGAGTAGCGGCCAGCCTGGATGTCGGTATGCTGTCCGACGTCACCCGGATCGTCTCGACGGACACGTTCCAGCGGCCTATTTATGCCGGCAATGCCATCGCCACGGTGCAGTCCCTCGACCCGATCAAGTTGCTCACCGTCCGCGCCTCGGCATTCGTCCAAGCCTTGGCCCATGAGCATCGCTGCGAAGTGGTGGCGGTGGCGGGCGGACAGAGCGTAAGCAACGTTCGCTTCGTCAGCGAACAACTTACGGCCAGCGAAAGGCCCGACCTGGCGAGCGCCCGCGTCGTCGTGTCCGGTGGCCGCGGCATGCAGAGCAAAGAGAATTTCGACCTGATCGAACGCGTGGCCGACAAGCTCGGCGGTGCCGTAGGGGCCTCCCGCGCTGCTGTGGATTCGGGGTTTGCGCCCAACGATTTGCAGGTCGGACAGACCGGGAAAATCGTCGCGCCAGAACTTTATATCGCCGCAGGTATAAGCGGGGCCATTCAGCATCTGGCGGGCATGAGTGGTTCAAAAGTCATCGTCGCGATCAACCAGGACGCTGAGGCGCCGATTGCGCAAGTGGCGGATTACATGCTGGTGGCGGACCTGTTCGAAGCACTGCCTGCGCTCGAAAAGGCGTTATGAGTGCTTACATCCTTAAGTTCCGCCAGAGGGCGGAGGAGGTCCGAACGACCTGGATACAGAAAGGTTTTATCCATAACTAGGACTTATCCACGCTTAACATAAAATCCCAGGGTGTAGTGGCACTCTGCTCTGATGAGGGAACGTTAATTCTTCTGCTGCCCTGCCAATAACTATTAATACAGTACGCGGAGATGCACCATGATGACGTTATCCAGTAAAACTTGTATCGGCTGGCTTGCCGGCCTGGCGATGGCCGCCGGCAGCCTTGTGGCCCACGCCGAGGAGCCCACGCCTATCCGCATCGGATGGGTGAATTGGTCGGATACGGAAATCGCTGTAAAGCTGGCGGATACAGCACTGCGCGACCACTTGAAGCAACCGGTCAAATTGGTGCTCGCCGATATTGGCATTCAGTTCCAGGCCTTGGCCAACGGCAATATCGACCTGATCCCGATGGTCTGGCTGCCGAGCACGCACAAGGCGTTCTACGACAAATATCAGGACAAGCTTGAAGACCTCGGCGTGCTGTATGAAGGTCGGATCGGCATGGCCGTGCCAACCTCTATTCCCACCAGCGAACTCGCCAGTGTCGAAGACCTCAACAAGCCTGAAGTACGGGAAAAACTCGGCGGCAAGATCCTGACCTCGGAAGTGGGTAATGGCCAATACAAACTCACGGAAAAGGCCATCAAGGAATACAAGCTCGATGGCTACAAGATGGTCGCCTCTTCAGAGTCTGGCATGTTGAGCGAGCTGGATCGCAACATCAAGCGTGACAAATGGGCATTGATCAACGCCTGGAGCCCACACTGGATGTTCGCCAAGTGGCCGCTGCGCTACCTGGATGATCCGAAGCAGGTTTTCGGGGGCGCCGAACAAATTCACGCGATTGCCCGCAAAGGCTTCAGTGCGGAACATCCCGATGTAGCCCGGTTCTTCGCTAACTTCAAGATCCCCAAGGCCGATCTTGAGAAATTGATGTCGAGCGCCCGTGACAGTTCGGCGGATAAGGTGGTTGCCGAGTACTACGCCGCCAACAAGCCCCGCTTCGAAGCGATGTTTGGCAGCCAGACCGCTTCGGCGACACCGGCCCAGTAGTGGCTGTTGCTGTCCAATAGTTGTGTTGTCGTCCGGTGCCCTTGGTGGAGGGCATCGGATGCATTCATCGCGTTGGTGCCTGTGAAGCTGGCTCTGCTTGGAAAGGCGCAAAACAAGATGTTGAGATAAGCTAACGGGGTCTTAAGTCAATCACAGATATACAACCCAAGTGTGTTAGTCATCCAATTGGTGGGAGCTACCGCTCCCAATACCTGTCTCGAGTTGTATGGGGCGGTTGCTACCTTGGTTAGGCGGGGCTGAGTAAATGCCTTGGCCGGACGGATACTCATGGACGACGCGTCCCTTTGCTGATCGGCATGGTGCCTTTGCAGTCCGGGTAGTGGGAGCATGACCAGAACGGTCCTGATTTTCCCTTTCGCCTATGCATTGAGGCGTTGCAAATGGGGCAGACTGGCCCAGCTTCGGCCGGTACCGACAAGGTGAGCGCTCCGCAGTTTGCGATCAACTGCGTTATCCAGTACGCCTGCTTGGCAACGAATGCATCCAAGGTCAGACGTCCTGCTTCGATTTCATCCAGAGCTTGCTCCCAGATCGCTGTCATACCCGGGTCGGCGACTGCAGCGGGTACCGCTTCGATCAAGGTATGGGCCGCTGCGGAGGCCGTTAATGCACGTTTTTTCTTCAGCAAGTAACCGCGATCAATCAACCCTTTGATGATGCCAGCTCGTGTGGCTTCGGTGCCGATACCGGTGGTGTCCCGAAGTTTCTGTTTGAGGCGCGGATCGTTGACCAGCTTGGCGACGTTTTTCATCGCCTTGATTAGATCGCCCTCGGTGAGCGGTTTGGGAGCAGTGGTGCGCATGGACTTGAGTTCGACGTCGTCCACTGCGCACTGTGTACCCTGTTGTAGGACGGGCAATACCTGGGACTTTTGACTGGGTTCATCGTCTTCGGCGTTGTCGAAGAGTAAGCCTTTCCAGCCTTGAACCAGGATCTGCTTGCCAACAGCGGTTAGCCGTTCTTCGCCACACTCCAGTTCGACCTCGGTTCGATCAAATTCGTGATGTGGCAGAAATTGCGCGAGGTAGTGGCTACGAATCAACTCGTAGACTTGGCGCTCTTGATCGGACATCCGCGTGAGATTCGCCGGCTCGGTGGTGGGGATAATGGCGTGGTGCGCAGTGACCTTGCCATCGTTCCATGCTCGTGAGCGCAGTGATCGATCGATGCTTCCGAGCGCTGGGCGTAACGCGGGATCCATTCTGAGCAGGGCATCGAATACCGCGGCTACCTCGTTAAACATGCTCTCTGGCAAATAGCGGCAATCGCTGCGCGGATAGCTGGTGGCTTTGTGGGTTTCATATAAGGCTTGGGCGATGTTCAGCGTTTCCTGAGCGCCGAGTCCAAACTTGCGTGAACAGACTTCTTGCAGAGTGCTCAGGTCGAAAGGCAGGGGTGGCGCTTCGCGCAAATGCTCAGTCTGCAGCGAGACTACGGTGGCGGTCTTGCTGCTAGAAATCGCTTGGAGGGTTTGACTGGCAAGCGCCTGCTGCAGGCAGCGACCGGCTTCGTCACGTCCTGAACTTGGTGGTATCCAAGATGCGATGAAGGGGGGCCCCATTGAGGACAGGTGCACATCCACCACCCAGTACGGCATAGAGACGAAGCTGGCAATCGCGCGATCTCGATCAACCACCAAGCGCAAAGTGGGCGTTTGGACGCGTCCAACCGACAGTACGCCGTCATAGCCCGCCCGCCGGCCTAGGAGGGTAAACAAACGGCTGAGGTTCATACCAATCAGCCAATCGGCGCGGCTGCGGGCGAGGGCTGAGTGATAGAGCGGGAGGGTCTCCTGACTAGACTTCAGTGAGGACAGTGCCTTGTGAATTGATGCCTCGTTGAGTGCGGACAACCAGAGGCGCTCAACAGGGCCTCGGTAGTTGCAGCGTTCCAGTAACTCGCGGGCAATCATTTCACCTTCGCGATCGGCGTCGGTGGCGATGACGACGGTGGTAGCTTCGTTGAGCAGGTGTTTGATGATTTTGAACTGCGCGACAGTCTTGGGTTTGACCTCAATCTTCCACTGCGCGGGAATGATCGGTAGATGATCCAACGACCAGGTTTTGTACTGATCGCCATAGGCTTCAGGTGGGGCCGTTTCCAGCAGGTGACCGATACACCAGGTGACGGTTGTCTCGGGACCGATCAAGCAACCATCGCCACGTCGGCTGGCTCCGAGAACCTTGGCGATGTCACGACCTTGGGAGGGTTTCTCGCAGAGAAAGAGACGCATAGAACTGCTCCGGGTTGAGTTCGGAGCAGCGTTGTTGGAAACAGCAATGGCGAGCTATGAGAAACCTGAATGGCAGGCCTCTCATATTAGTCGGTGAGGGCAGTCTTGAATGGGGGCGAGGCTGCTAGGTTGCAGTCAGGTGGACGACAGTGCTTCACGAGCAGCGAGTAATGACAGGCCAGGAACTTCGCGCAAAGGCGCAATTTTTATGCCTCAAGCCCGTCATGCCGATGGTGGCTGCCCTCTGCGCTTTTTGGACTTCGACGCAGGCGAGCTGGCCTGATCTGTAGCCTGCCCGACGGGAGTCGCAGACGAGACTGATTCACTTGAGCGCTCCCGCATGACCACGTTCTGCACACGATGAGGCAGGATGCCGACACGACGCGCTTCGATCTTGAAGGTGACCCGGGCATTGTCTTCACTGTCCTCCCACTCATCGCGCACGGTGCGGCCCTCTACCAACACGCGCGTGCCTTTCTGGTACAGCGTGCTCCAGTGTTCAGCCTCGCGGTGCCAGAGCTCGACCGGCGCCCAATAGCCGCCTCGATCCTCATAGCTGCCATCGCGTGGCACGGGGTTGTCGAAGTACACATTCAGGCGCAGCAAACGCCGTGGCTCGTCATTGCCTGATGGAAATTCCTGGAATTCTGGCGAACTGCCGATGTTGCCTTCGCCGACGAAAAAAGTACTCATCGTGATATCTCCGCTGCTGGTGTGAACTGGCGCAGCAGCCGTTCGGCGCTGGCCATTTTGATCGCGCAGGTTGAAGCCTGACGGTAGAGCGAATGCACCACGCTCATCTGCAAGTTCAGTGCAATGCGCGCGCATTCGAAACGGTGCAATTCCTCACGTACGGCTAGCGGCAAGGCCTTGTTGGAGGCTTGGCGTTCCCAGACCGCAACGCCCATACGGGCGAAGTCACGGGTGCGCCATCGCAAAAAGGTGCTGCCCGCACTGGTGTTCTGCAGCACCAAGCGAATATCCAGCAGCGAGTAAGGCGGTTGTCCGGCCTGCTGCGCCACAGCGTCCATCAGACGACGTAACTGCGCCTCGGTTTCCCTCGCCACCTGCGCCAGGTATGCCAGCTCCCCCTTACCCTTAAAAGGTTTTAAAAGGCCTTTTAGGGAGGCAGCGTGTTCGAGCTGTCGATAGGCATCCGGTGTTAGTGTTTCGAGGGGCATTGGTTGAGTCGGGATTAGGGGCCTCATACTTCGTCCTCCGGCTCATCGACTGTTGCAGATGGCTCGACTGCTTCCTCTGCCAACGCGCCAGCGCCATTCACTGCCACAGCACCACGACGAATGATGGGTGGCGCGAACTGGGAGCGGCGATGCCCCTCAAGGATGTCCATAGGGGGTAATCCAAACTTCTCCATGGCCGCTAGAGCACGAGCGTTGTTCGCCGCCATGTCATCACGGGTGACGCCAGCATGCCGATATCGCTGCGCCTGGCCAAACAGGCTGCGCAGCAGGTGGGCGCCGTCGTCGATCCAAGCTTCCATGTCCCTGCGACCGATCAATGCGGTGTGATGGGCCAACAGGGTATGCCGCACCAGCGTGTCGTAGTCAGTCAGCAGGTAAACGGCGAGAAACCCCAGTTGGCTGCCGATGTACAAGGGTAAGGTGACGGGGTGGATATTGAGGTTATCGCTCATGTCGATCTGCGTCGGCAGGTCCTGTCTGATCCGGTCCAACTGCTGGGTCAGTTCCAGCATCCCCGCCTTGGCCTGCATCAATTTTTCTTCGAGCTGCACGATCGCCCAGTCGGCATAAGGATCGTCCTGCGCTGCGGCCTGTTTGATCAGGTTAGTGACGCTGATGTAGCCCGCCATGCCCATGATCGAGTGGACGCCTTCGCGTGCGGTCCGGCCTTGCCAGATCCGGGCGGCGTGGTGGGTATGCAGTGTCAGGGTGATGCTGCTGCGCAATGAGCCAAGGTTGAGCTGATAGTGATCGGCCACGGTGTCGTCCTCACATAGGCTTGGACGGGAACGTTGCGACAGATGAAGGTCAAGGACAGCCGAAAAGCTGAATGCGGTCTGTTCGATTTGGTTCGAGACGGTTGATTTTCGACACGCTTGACAGTGATGCCAGTGGCATCAAATCTACTGACGTCCAGGGCGCTTACCACGTAGCTGGCGCAGTTCATCCAAGCACGCTTGGGCGAGGGCAGAGGCGGGTTCGCCCTTTTTCCTAAGTTGGCGCGGGGGAGCGGGTGACGGTTCTGCAAAGGGTAACGATTCAGCCTGACCTGCCCAAGGGCGGAAATCGCCTTTCAGCGCCCGCCGGATCAGGCCCATCAGATACGCCGCGGGTTTGCGGACGTTTCCTGCCGCACATCGCGCGCCCGCTTCGTTGAGCACCGCCTGCCGATCTGCTGGTTTTAGCTTGTTCAGCGTCACGGTGACGGCCTGCCGCTCGCTCAGACTCAGGTGCAACGGATCAGGCCAGTGCAGTTTATCCACTGCTGGGGTCGCGCGCGGAACAGTACATATACTTTCTTTTAATACAGTACAGGCGGCATTCGGATTCCGAACGCTGCCGAAAACATGGGCGTTCAGACCCGGTTCGGAATCCGAACAAGGTCCCGCACGATTCCGAACGCGGTGATCGCCACCCAGTTCGGAATCGTGTAACGCTTCATCGGTCGTCTGATCCAATCCTTGTTGTGTCCAATGGTCGCTCCAACTGTCGAGCCGAGAGGGGAGTCGACCTAGATCGATATTCGTGTCTTGGCGAATTTCTTCCAAAACATGCTGAGCGACGATTCGCACGGCCTTGGTCGCATGAGAGAGGGCATGTCCGACCAGCTCCAGATAATCCTGATCCAGCTCCATGGCTTCGGCGGGAGTTAACGGTTCATCGTGCAGGACGTACAGAGAACCTTGCAGGCGCCCGCTGAGCTGATCGCGGCCACGACTCACCAAGCTAAGCCAGCGTGTCAACCTGAGCATCGTCAAGACGCGAGCGATGGTCTCACGGGAGGCTGACGCACCGTAGGGCACGCTCGACAGATAAGGCTGCAGATCTTCATAGCGCGGTGTGACGACGCCCTGACCGTGTAGCATGAGTCGAAACACCTGCCAGGCATTCCGTTCCAATGGCGTTAGCCGACTATCCAGCAGCAAGCGACGCGGCACGACTTCGTGAGATTGGCCACTGAACAAAAAACCCGCCTGCAGAGCCTGGTTGGAAGGAGGTTCAGTGGTGGGGCGTGCGGGCCAACGTTCACTTAGTTGTTGGGTGCATTGCTGCAAAACACGCTGCCAGCGACTGGAAGGGGTAGTGTTCATGTTCCGTTGCTGTAATGGTCGATCTGCTGCCAAACGATGGCCAAGCTGATCTGTTGCTCCTCCGCCAACATCATCATGGCGTCGAGCTGATTCTCAACACCTTCCTGATCGCGTAGTTGGCACCAACGCTGCCAGAGCGCATGTTCCTGCTCTTCGCTCAGGTTCTGTGGGCGGCCCCTACGGGTTTCTATCTTGAGCAGACGTCGACGCAGGGCGGTTTCCGAATGCGCCAAACCGAAGTACTGGTACATTATGGTACTGCTGGCACCGAGCTTGAGCGCTCGGTTGATCAGGCGCTCGTTCTGTTCGTCACGTTCGGCCTGGTCGATCAACCGATGCAACACCGGCGAATCAATCTTGACCTCAACCCAGGGGACAGTGGCATGGGCCAGGCGTGACAGTGTGGTCGGCGGTAATGATTGCAACAGGTAGATGTCCTCTTCACCCAGTCCGAGTGCTTTGCAACGTTGCAGATTACCCAGGCGTACCTCGTGAAGGACCTGGGTCAGCATGGCCTGGTTGAGCACATTGAAGGACAGGTTCATGGCAGCTCCCTTGGTGAATCGTCTTCATCGGTAAGCGTTAAGTCGGTCAGGCGCCGGGCTAAGCGAATGAGGCGATACAGTTTGATTAACAGATAATCAGGCAGTCGCTCCAGTCCTACGTCCACGGCGGGACGATCGGCCAGCGGGAGTTGATAGACCCCCAATAGCAGTTGCCCGAACAGGGCTGAGGGTAATTGCTTGCGATCCTCCCAGTTCACTTCGTCTTGGGCACGCAGCAGCGCCAAGAGCATTAGGTGAACGCCGGCCGCACGAGGCGCTGCAAGATCAAGTTGCTCAATGCTGAGGGTGAAGCCCAGGCCATGCTTCTGGTCGATGATGCTCTCGGGGCGTCCGGCATAGGCCGCCATTTCCCGAGCCAGGCCGGCAATGGCTAAGCGCAGTTGTTCGGGGGTATCCAGTGTGGGTGCTATGATCCAGATGTCGTCGATCGGACAGGTTGCGACGGTTTTTGTTGGTTCGGTGGCAGTGGCGCGATCAATCTGTTCGCGGATCTGCTGGACACGTGACGGAGGACTGATTGCTGATATGACATTCGTTACGGGCAGCGTGAGCTGCTGCTCTTGTTCTGTTTCGGTCTGCATCCTGGTTTCAGCTGATTTGGAATGTGACTCGGAAGAGGGAGGCTCGGCTGCGGGCTCATCGACGCTCGGCAGAAGGTTGTTCTGCGGGTGCGTGACGACTACGCCGGGCGTCCGGACGACCCGTTGGGTATCGCCCAATTCCAAGGCCAACATGCGGTAGGACTGCCCGAGTAATCGACTCATGCGTTCGAGCAGTTCATCCTGGATTTGCTCAAGGTCGAAGGACTCTGGGTCGGCATCAAATTGCCCTAAGGTGTCGAGCCAAAACTCGGGAAAAGCGATGGCGTCGGTTGGATAACAATTCCAGGTTCGTTCAGCCTGGCTACGCAGACCAATCAGGCGTTCAATTTTTGGTTTCCCCAATCCGGCATATAGGGTTTGTGGAATGGCGGGCAGTAAATGTTCAAGGGTGTCGAGCATCCGGCTGATGTGCGACTGCGAAATCGGATAGCCTCCAGCTGCAAGACGTCGCGCCAGCTCACGTTGTGAGAGCACAGGTCCATCTGCTTCGAGCATGGTTTTTAGTTTGGCTACCGCCAGAGCCCGTTCGATGAAAGTGAGTTGGCCGTGCAGATCGCTTTCGGCCAGATGGCCGAGTAGGGCGGTGATTTCATTGCTCCAGGGGCGGAACAGGCAATGAATGCGGAAGAAACGCTCGTCGCGGGTTTCCTGCCATAGCTCACCGAGAATCGCCAATCGCGTATTGCCGCCGTTGCGGATAATGAAGTAGGTTTCACCCGGGCGGCGGGTAATCGGCGGCGGTTGATCCAGTCCGCGTTCACGGATCGAGGCTTTTATATCGTCATAAAGTGGATTGCGGATGAAGCGTGGGTTGTGCTCGTAGGGACGCAACTGTTCCAGCGTGACCAGCATGGGGGTGTCGATGACTGGATCGGATAGTCGCTCCAGTTCTGGACCCCGAGGAAAATGGTCCTGGTGCAGTTTGTCGGCGATCTCCTCCTGACTGAGCTTTTTCATTTGAACAGCCTCAGTTAACTCCGGTTACGCAAATGGTCACCGACCTCGAGCTTAACGATCTCGGCTCTTCCCGAACCTTCGAAATACCGACACAATTCCGTGAGAAACCAACCCATGGCCGAACGCCCATGCTGCAGGCGAAAGACCACAGTGCAGTATTCCTCGCTAGGTGGATGATCTTGTCGAATGGATGGCTGAACGACGATGGGAAACTGATCCAACATCAAAAAGACTCCTCGCCAAACGCTATTCCTCAGGGTTGAACAAACAAAATGATTTGGCGCGAAATTCAGTCTTCGAAGTTCGCCTTATCGGACCTCTGGGTATCTACTCACCTTAGAAATCGCCTCGTGCCATTCCGGAAACAACTCGATGGCCAGCGCTTGCATGGTTTCCAGTGCTGATTGCGAGCGTCGTTCACGTGGCTGGCGAGTCTCGATTCGGTGGGCTGGTAGACCAAGGGAGGCGGCATTGAGGTAAGCCACTCGGTCTGGAACTGCGGTGTCTAGAACTGAGATGTTGGGAGCCCCAGCGAAGGCCTCGTGCAGGCCACGGATGATCATTCGTGTGTCTACTCGGATGCTATTTACCTGGTTCAGCAGCAGTCGCAACGGTGGCAGCGTAATACCCAGGTGACGAAATGGTTCGAGTTCACTGAATAGCCTCAAAGTGCCGCGGCGTAGTTCGCGGGCAGCTAGCATTTCCGGTGTGATGGGAGAGAGGGCGATATCGCAGGCGAGGATGGCCACCTCCAACAGCACGCTACGTGCGCCTTGGGTGTCGATCACAAGCAGGTCATAACGGGGGCGAAAATCGTCTAGCAAATTGCGTAGCCGTAATCGCCCGTCAGGGGCGTGTAGCAGTAATGTACTCAACTGGCCTTGAGCGTCGTTGGAGATGATGAGGTCGAGCCCTGCAATCACGGTCTTGGAAACAATCTGTGCAGGCGTTGTTAAGTTGAGTGCAATAAGCTCGTACGCGCCAGCGACAGCTTTCTGGCTCAAGGCGTAATAGCTGGAGAGGGTGGGTTGGCTATCCAGATCGAGCAGTAGCACGCGTAGACCCGCATCCGCCAGCAGACCGCCGAGATTGGCAGCCACTGTTGTTTTGCCCACTCCACCTTTGGTAGACACCACTGATACCACACGCATGGCATCAGGCCTGCTGCGCCAAACGCTCATTGATCCATTGTTCGATCTCCAGCGAGTCCCAGCCGACTGCGCGTAGTCCAATGCGTCTGGCTTGGGGGAATTTTCCTTCCTTCATCAAGCTATAGATGTGTGCACGCTTGAAGCCGGTTTTACGCTCCACCTCCTCACGCCGCATGATGTGATGCTCGATCAGCGGTTGAGGCATTTCAGCGATGGGGAAGGCTTGACTGGACATGCTGGTCACTCCTGGCGCTAATTGGCGCGTGATGGGAAGTGACCTGAATTGAATAGCAGAAGTGGCTGGGAGTCATTGCGTTGCAATCTGAGGGATTGCAGCGCAACGCATCGATTACGTGTGTTTTTTTAGGCTACGGTTGGCCGCGGCAAATTTTTCGTCCAGCGTTCGTTTGCTAAGGCCGGGCACGTCTCTGTAGCGCGCGAGAATTGCATCGACGATTGCGGCTTGGTTTTTGAACACGGAGAGAGGCTTACCTGCGGGTGAGTGGCCCAAGAGCAGGCTGACTAAAACGCCAATGATATTCTGATACGTAATTTCGCTACGCTCACTGACGTGGTCGTGTGTTTTGACCAATGCATTGAGCTCATCCCGCTCTAACCCGATCGCTTGAAGATCTCTCAAGAGGGTTTGATGGTGTTGCTGTAGTGTATACAGCTCCCGCAGAACAGTGTCTCGATCGGCTTTAAGTGCAAGGAACGCCCCTAGGCTAACTTTTTCATCATGATCTTTGCTGGACTCAAACAGAAAGCTAGGCTTTTGGTCGGGATAGTGAGTCTGCATCCAGCGACGCAAGTCAGAGTGGCGTATGGTTAATTGGTAGGGCTCCACGTAAGTTCCTATAGGAACGGAAATGCCAAGACATCCGTAAGGCAACTCTCCATTACGCACTGCGTCGTAAATTGCTTCGGTAGTCACACGTAAACACGGCCATTGTGGAAAGAGTTTTCCAAGTTTCTCCGGGCAGAACTCATCGGCTCGAACTATCTCTGCTTCATGATGAATGAGGTTGCACCACCGTAATGCTGCGTCAATAGGTCTATAGAAGATTTTAGTATTACGATCAAACGTATGCTCAGGCATATAGGACGGACCTCCATTCCCGTGGAGAGGGCCTCCCGCGAAGCATCTCTTTATCAACAAGCAGACGGAAGCTGCTGTTCTTTTGGATTCCTCGCTTGGTGAGGTCGTTCCACCTACCAATGATTCCGATAAGACCGAAAAAAAACTGTGGTCGATATATTGACTTTATTGGTCGTTAATGGCCAGTAAAAAAGAGATTGTGAGTGCTTCTTTTTTGCTTGCTCATCAGCGCGAAGCTTGCATCGCATGATTCCGGCCGGTGTGATGCTTTAAGCGATCTTTGACGGAATTCAAGTGCGGGAGAAGAGCAATTTCATTCCAGCGGCTCCAAAAACTATTGCGAGCGTACCTTCAATCCATCGACGAGCCCTACGATATCCTCGAATCATCGGAGCGGTGGAGAAGACAATTGCGTAGCTGCAGAAGATCGTGACGCTCAGCACGGCGCAGCCGACCAGGATGATTGCGACGGTAACAGGTGTCGCTTGAGGTCCCAGCCCGAGTGTCATTGTCGCGATCCAGCCTAATAATGCTTTAGGGTTTGTGAGGTGCATAAGCAGGCCGCGCCGGTAGAGGCTGAAGCTAGAAGCAGCGGGGCTGCTGCCATTTCGTTTTCAAGTTGGGCATTGGAGGTAATGGCGGAACGGCCGGCTTTAATAGCGAGGTAAAATAGGTACATTCCTCCCGCTATTTTTAACACAACAAGTGCCTGAGCATATTGCGCCAGGATGGCTGAGACGCCTGTAGCTGCCATGGATCCCCAGAAAAACGAACCGCTGATCACGCCTGCCGCCAGCACAAGTGCAGGCTTACGGCCTTGATGCATTGCCACGCCCATAATCCGCATGTTGCTGGGGCCGGGGCTCGCAGCTCCAACGATGTAGGCCGTGAAGACGAGGAGCAAGTGATGAAGATCAAATGACATGAATAACCCCTTGATAGCGTCACATACTGGCCAGCATTCTGAGTGTCGATAATGTGCCCCCAACGCGTTAGCTGTCCAGGCGCCAGCAACTCACTGTCACTATCTATCCTGCAACTTCTGCTTCCAGTTGCAGTAAACAACCTGAGTCAGGTGCGCCTCCGAGCACTTCCAGCATGAGCTCTTGGCGGGAACTGGTGATGTACAGAGTGGTGCCCTCGTTGCCTGCGAAGCATAGGTCGGTGGGGCTGGGTACTGGAAGGCGTATCATTCGGTCCAGATTGCCCTCTGCATCGAAGCGCGCAAGACTCCAGCCATCAGCTGTGTTGTCCACACACCGCCCTGTGCATCCAAAGTCAAGCCGCTTAGGCTTCCCCCTCCGCGTGGCAAGGTAGCCAGTCGGCGCACGCTGTTGCTGCCAGGCTGCATCCTGAGGATGTCGCCTGTCCCTGATGCGATGGCGTATAATGCTGTGCCGGTAGCATCCCATCGAAAGCTACTGACTTGTTCGCTCAAGCTCCAGCCATGGTGCAGTTCTCCGGCGGGAGCACAGGAGATCCTGCGTGGGATGCTCCGCGCCTTGCCAATCGATCAATGACCAGCCTTCTGCGTGGGCGACCGACAACCCATCATGGTGCATTTCCATGGTGCGCACAGGGAAGTCCAATCGGCTCAGAATGCGGCTGCTGCGACCCAGCAATGTATTGTCGCCCAATAAAGCCGTTTTCGCTCGGCGTGCCATCGCGGGAAGGCACCATGGAAAGCTCATGGCCCGGCACTACATTCGTAGGGCTGGTCGCGTGGGCTGGTGTGAGGTTAGATGCCTGCCTTAGGGCCGCTGTTGATTATTGGAGATTTTTAGCCCCGTTACGAATTACAGAGGGCCAGTCCCACTGTTTTTAAGGGCGGCAGAGACCGCTATTGAAAGTGAGGTAGTGGCTCTGCCTAACAGCCTCGAGAGCTGGTGGCTGTCGTCGAAAAGTGCACCCTCGGATGCGCTGACATCGTATCCGGCGACGGCGCGGGCCAGTGGTTCTGGTAGACCAAAACCCGTCAATGCATGGGCATAATCCGCCTCAGGCAAATTTTGGTAAGGGATAGCCTTTCCGGTTTGACGAGAGATTTCTGCAGCAAGCTGAGACAGTGTCCATGCAGTATCGCCAGCCAGTTCGTAAGTTTTACCCTCATGACCTTCACTCGTGAGCACAAATGCTGCAGCTTGCGCGTAGTCTTCGCGGGTTGCCGCCGCAATCTCGCCAGCCCCTGCGCTGCCAATAAAAGCACTGGCAGCAAGCGCCCCGGGGATAAAACCAGTGTGGTTCTCGGCGTACCATCCATGGCGCAAAATGGTGAACTCAATACCCGAGGCTCTAAGTTCAGCCTCTGTTTGGCGGTGCTCTTCGGCGAGGCTTAATGGTGAGGTATCTGCACGCAGAAGACTGGTGTAAACGATGCGCTTCACTTTTGCCTGCTTTGCTGCATTGATGACGTTTTGATGCTGTTCCACGCGTTTGCCGATTTCGCTTGATGAAATCAATAGTAGCGTGTCAACTCCAGCGAGGGCTGCGACAAGAGTTTCAGGCTCAGCGTAGTCGGCTGCACGAGCCGTTATGCCTAGGTTGCTCGCCTTTTCTGGGCTGCGAACGAGGGCGACGATATCGGACACGGGTGTTTTCTGTATGAGTTTTTCAACAACGAGTCGGCCGAGTTGGCCAGTCGCACCGGTGATGGCAATCATGAAGAAGCTCCTTGTACAAAAAATGTGTGTGTAGGCAGAATATTTGCCTAGCAATATTTTTGTAAGTACGCACCTGAAGGTAAGTATGTATGTCTGATTCCATACCATATGAAGTCTTTAAGCGATCCACTACCGTGGCTAACCAATTACGGAAGGGTCAGCTATTTGACGCAGGTTGCCCTTTAAGGATCGTCCTTCAACATGTCACGAGCCGTTGGGGCGTCTTGATATTAATCGCATTAATTTCAGGTACGCACCGCTTTAGCGATTTGCGTAGAAAAATTGGAGGCGTGAGCGAAAAAATGCTTGCACAAACACTTCAGCTTTTGGAGGTCGATGGATTTGTTGTACGTAAATCATATCCGGTAGTGCCACCTCATGTTGAGTATAGCCTTACTCCTATGGGGCTTGAGGTAGCGAACCATGTTGAAGTTCTCGCAGATTGGATCGAAGCTAATCTACAAAAAATTATGGATGAACGTAGTTCGCGGGAAGGCTAATAGGAAACTTTCATAAATTTCTGCTCTTAAAGCTTGGATGTCCAGATCAATTCGTCATGTTCCTACGAGTCGCTGTATTTCAGTCGGGACATGATTGACGTGGATATCCGCCACGGCACTGCGAACTGGCCAAGTTACGAAGTCCGCACCGTCCAGAACGAAACCTTCGCGGTGCTCGCTTCGCCGAAATTGCTCGCGCAATGCCCGATCCTCCGGGCGCCAGATCTGTTGGATCGTGACCCTGGTGCTTTCAGAAGCCACCCTGCTCAAATGGCCGCAATGGTTCGCACAGCATGGCCTGGCTTTTGGACTTGGGCGAGGTGAGCGATCAGAACGGATAGGTGCGAGGTTCTCCTTGAACCGTCACCCACTGGGTGGTCGTGAATTCGTTGATCGCCCATTCACCGTTGAAGCGGCCGATACCGGAATTTTTTTCACCACCAAAAGGTACGTTGGGCGCATCAGCTACAGGAATGTCGTTGACGTGTGCCATGCCTGATTCAATACGTCGAGCGAAACGCATACCCCGAGCTAAGTCAGCGGTAAACACTGCGGCTGATAGACCAAACTCTGTATCATTGGCTAACCACAATGCGTGCTCCTCGTTGTCAGCGCGCAGGATGCCAACAATCGGTCCGAAAATCTCTTCCCGCGCCAAGGCCATTTCAGGAGTGACATCTACGAACACGTGTGGGTGAAATAACTGGCCTTTTGGTTCGCAGCCCAGCAACAGTTTGGCGCCTTCGGCCTTGGCTTGCTCGACCTTGTGCAGGTGGCTTTGTAGCTGTTTGACGTTTATCACTGGGCCGACGGCTGTGTCATGATCCTTGGGGTCGCCGACCTTGAGGTTCCGGACTTGTTCGACGAAGCCTGTGATGAACGCGTCGTAGAGGGGAGCCTCGACAATGATGCGATTGATGGCCATGCAAATCTGCCCTTGATGCAGAAACTTGCCAAACACCGCGGCTTTAACTGCCTGCTCCAAATCAGCGTCGGCAAGCACTACGAATGGGTTGTTACCACCCAACTCAAGGACGACATGCTTCAGATGTGCACAAGCTCCGACCTGCTGAGCAATATTCTGTCCTACAGGGGTCGAGCCAGTAAATGAGATCAGCCCTGGTACCGCATGGCGGACGAAGGGCCCGCCGATTTCGCTCCCGGCGCCTACTAGGACACTCAGCACTCCTGGCGGTAAACCGGCTTCCTCAAACACTTTGGCCAGGAGTAGACCTCCTGATATCGGTGTATCACTGGCCGGCTTGATGACTACTGCGTTGCCAAGAGCCAAGGCCGGCGCCAGAGATCGTTGGGTAAGGTGGAAGGGGAAGTTCCACGGGCTGATCAGGCCAACCACTCCAAGTGGTTTGCGGTAAATCAAGCTCTCTTTGTGGGGAGTGTCCGATGCCACTATTTGTCCATGCGCGCGATTGGGAAAGCTTGCAGCTTCCAAGGTGATGGCTCGAGCGGAATGCAGCTCAATTTCGGCTTTGATCCGGGTGCTACCTGATTCGCGAATGATCCAGCCAACCAGCTCCTCATGACGTTCATCAAGTATTTGAACCGCACGCAACAATACTGCCGAGCGCGCACTTGGCCCCTGTGCTGCCCAATTCCTTTGCGCCTGGCGGGCAGCATCATAGGCTTGGTCCACATCCTTCTCGTTCGCCATGGTGATTTCACACAGCAGTTGCTGGTCGAACGGATCAGTGACACTCAGGATGTTTTTGGCCGAGCCTTCGCGCCATTTACCTGCAATGGGTTGCAGATGGAATTCTGAGTATGCTTGGGGCATGGTACTTTCCTTGCGTGAGTGCAGTGGATAATTTTCAAGTTTCAAACAAGCTGGTCATAGGGTTCAGAATGGCACGCTGAATTTCATCAACGTCTTGTCGCCCCCGAAACGATTTCTAACTTGGTACTCATGGTTCCACTGCAGGCTTACGGAAACTCCCGACTTTGCCTGGTAAGTCACGCTCGGGCCTATAGCGAATACTTGTCCCCTGCGTCCTTCGGAAGTGAATGGGGTGGCGGGCATTGCTGATCCATCGATCTCGTCGTTGTTAATTTGCTTCACCCAATAGCCTGAAATACCGACCCCCATGGGACCGAAGCGCTTTCCAATCAGGTAGTCGATATGAATCTCGTCACCTGATCGGTAGTCGACTGACTGAGTTTCGGGAGCGGGCTTGTAATCGTGATTCGTGGCATTCAAAAAGTAAGCAAATCTGGTGGAAAACTCCCACCCGGTATCACTCAGGTAGGTATAAGCGAGAGACGGCTCTACGCTCCAGTATCCAGTTCCTGCGCTTTCTTGTGGGCGGCCTGCTCTGTAATAACCCGTAGGGAGGTTTATACCCAGCCCGGCTGTCCAACTTGAGTTGTTGTGGTGCCAGCTATTAGCCAGTCCCAGGGTCAAATCAGCGAAGCGGGTTCCAGACACTTTTCCTTCAGGAGATTCAGACGCCATGTGCACCGTAGGTTGAATAATATGCCACGCGAACTTTCCACCGAGAATTTCCACATTTGTAACATGCGCTATTCGGAAGGCATTGAACCAGGCGTGGATGGAGCTTGGAGCCTTTCTTCCGTCACCATCACGCAAATCGGCGGAGTAGTACCCCAGATAATCGATAAAATAAACTCCTGGAGGCGGCATTACACCTGCCATCCACGTTTCTGAACCGTAAGGATACCAATCCGCGCCTTCCTTCGCTTGGACCATTATTGGACACATTGCTATTGCAGTAAGAGCCAATAGGAAGCAAACTTTATTTTTTATTCTACTCATTATTATTGTTCTCTTATTATTAGAAGGTGCGCGCGGTATGTCAGCCCCAACTATCGGTGGTTAGGATTGACAGTTCTCGCTTATTCGTTGAATGTTGGGCTGTTTACAATTACCAACGGAGATCAGAATAGGCATGTGACGGGATTGCATCTGTCATCAGCTCTGATGACATGTCATCACACAAGGGGGCAGGTGACCCCGATTTATTTTGTAAGCCAGGAACAATGCAGATTTCAGCTGTGGAAATCCGGAAGAGCTGCAGGTGCCTATTTGATAACAGTATGCAACTCCTCTCGTGCGTCATCTTTCAGAAGACTCTACGCGCCTTGTCCAGAGTGCCTAGTGGGTCATATTTGTGTTTTGCAGCCTCAAAAGCCGGCCAAACATCTCCGAAATGCGCTACCCATTCGCTCTTGGAGTAATCAACGGCACAAACCGGATCTACAGCTCCGTGAGGGTGAGCGGCGGCTGATTGCTCAAACAACTCGCGGTTCTGCTCGAGTGTTTCAGCAATCTGCACATGATCCGCAGCGTCGACACATAGAAAATTGGCCACGAGGAATAGCCACTCTGTAGCCGGTACCCTCGGCAATGGCGTACGCGAGACCGCAGTCGGCACAGGATAGGTCAAGATCAGATCGAATGGGCCGGACTTTGACGCATCCATACTGTTGACCAGTTGGCCAATGAGAGCGGTACTCAAGTTTTGAGAAGTCATAGTTGACCACCAAGGATGAGCATGCGGCTTTTCGGTTGGTTGGCATGGAAGCGTCTTAAGGTCGCCCAAGCGGGTGGTGAATTCAGCGTAGGTCGAGTCAATCCGGGTGATTGCGTCCACCGCACCATGTAAGCCGCACAGCACAAACGCTTCGTCAGGCTCATCCGTGTCATAGAAAATCGAAATCTCCATCAGGTTTTCCCATTTGCCTCGCGGTGCAACGATCAGCCCCTCTGCAGCATCAACACGTCGTTCTTTCACCAGTTTGAGCAGGTCCTCTTGCATGACTGCAAGTTCGGAGTAGGGGATTTGAAGGCGACGAACCCGCTTGGGCGCTGCGATTAAGCGAAGAGTGACACGCGTCATAACGCCGACAAGTCCCATGCCACCCAAGACAGAATAGAAAAGGTCAGCTTCTTTTTCTGGGGAGCAATGGTGGAGGGCGCCATCTGTAGTTATGACCTCAAGTTCTAGCACGTTGTCGACCTGGAGGCCCTGCCGGAAGGATGTTGCGCCCATGCCGCCCCAAGAAAGCGTTCCTCCAACGCTCAGGTCTACGAAGTCCGTTAGCACGGGAGGGGTCAGCCCATGCGCAATTGTCGCTTCAAGTACAGAGGTCCAAGTCGCGCCCGCATCGACAACGCACCGGTCTTGTTCGACCGTATGGACTTTATTGAATCCCGACATGTCAATTAGCACACCGCCAGGGCCCACGACGGCTTGTCCGTAGACTGATCGTCCCAACCCCCTGATCGTGACCGATAGTCCCAGCTGTCCAGCCGCTGTCAGTACAGTTGCGATGTCTTGTCCAGACTGCGGCCGCAGTACCGCACAGGGGATTTCTGAGAGGATATTGCCAAGGTCTGTGGCCATCTGCTGTCGGGTTTCTAAATCTGTACACAGTCGGCCTTCTAGATCAGGCAAATGTACAGCTATCGTGTCGTTCATAATTGAGACTCTCTGAAAGTGATAGGCAAGGGAGGTGCCTTCAAAGAGTAAGGAGAACGGACGATCATTTATGTAATCAGCTCAGATGGCATGGATCATTCAGCGAGCGCTGTGTATATATTGCCTGACTATTTGAGTTGAGTAGTTCGACTGCGCAATGCGTCGATCACCTAGATCCTACCTGTCAAGCCCGCAAAGTCGGCTGTGTGGAGGGTATCCATTGTCACTAGATGAGATGACCAAGCAGTTGCGCAGCGCTATTGATGCCGAGCCGCTCGTAGGCGCGCCGACGATAGGTCAGAACGGTTGCTGGAGTGATGTTGAAGTGCATGGCGATCTCCCGCGAATTCCTTCCGAGCATTGTGAATGCACACACGCTGCGCTCGCGGGGCGTCAGGGTTGGGAAATGTTCGGCCAGTTTTGTCTCCAAGCGTGCGGCAGAGTTCAGTCCTGGATTTTGTAGTTCCCAATCAGGTAGCTGAAAGTGGCGTCGTGCAACAGGAAAAGCTGCGACGGAGAATCGCATCAGCTCGGAGAGCGTGCGATCGTCAGGCGTCTCACAGGTAAGAAAGAAATTGATCATCGACCACCCATTCGGGTTGGTGCGCACGAATGACACTCGTGAACGAAATCCGGGCTCATCAAAATGGTGCCAACGCAGCCAGGTGTCTTGGATTCGTGAGGCCTGATCAACCCTGACGAGCATCAATCCGGGTGAGTGTTGGGTGCGTAGCTCCTGAATCAGCGGATCTTGTTTATGGTGATGCAGAGCATAGCTTTTGGCGCGCTGTAAGCTATCCGCCCTTCGGCCATAAGAGCCAAACGGATTGAGCGATGTATCGACTAAGTAGCCGGAAATTTCTTCCACCGGAACAAGCACATTCACTGCGCTCAACATCGCAAAATCCATGTTCGGTGTGCCGATGCTGTCGATGAGATGCGCAAGCCATCCCATCTCCACACTGGCTATGTCAGGAACTGTGACCCATACCATCATCGTCTCCCGGCGCCATTTAATTATACTTATTTGGCTTTCTTGCTGAGTCTAGCCTTATCTTGGGCTGTAATGACTGGATTTCTAAGCTAGTGTCACTGACAAAATGACCACCCCGGGTATCGAGGTGGTCATGAGAGAGGGAGTCGCGCCCCAGCGGCCATGGCTAAAAATTGGTCAAGCGTGTGCCGTGCGCTTGGCAACTGCAACGTCGATTTCTTCGGACGTCACCCAGTTTCCGTGAAATGCGGGCCGGAAGTGGAACGGTACGTGAACCGTCGCAATTGGTCCCTGAGCGATGTTCATCGCTTCGAATACCATGTAGGCATTACCTTGTCCCTCGATCCGGAAAACTGGGGCGATGATAAAACCATCCCCCTCGGCGCACCCCGGCTGGCGCGGTACGAACAGCGGCTCACCCAATGCCCAGCGATCGTCCGTCCAATAGGTATCCAACTCGCCCGTCAGTTCATCGCGTCGTTCGATGCCATTGAAGCTCACAACCGACAACAGGTGTGGAACCGAAGGGCGACGGAAATCCTTGCGCAGCCACCAAACATAGCGGTGCCGAACCGTTTCGAAACGAGCGTCAATGCGCGGAAATTCAATGAACAGATCGTCATCGATCAGATTCGTTTCCTCGATCCGGTCGTCAGTATCGCTCATGTCCATCGACCAGTTGACGATCTTAATGGTGCCGTTTTTCCACTCTTTGGGCGGCTCTGCAGCATCGGCTGGAGGGAACATCGGTGGCGATTCCGGGGAGGCCATGGCTGCTTGCAATATGATTCGCCCGTTTTCCTCCCAGGCATTGACGAAATGCATCGCAAAGCGCGCAGGCCCTTTGAACCAACGCGCTTCGCCGCTTCCGTCGCGCGGTAATACGCCTATGTAGCTAGGTTTGGTGCTGTCCCACATATAATACGGTGCACCCTTTTTTACCCTTTCCGGAAATGTCACGGCGGGCGAAACCGGGAAGAGTGCATAATGCTCGGTTGCAAACCAATCATGCATCAGACAAGGGTAGGGGGCTTTGAACCAGGTTTCCCGTGGTACTTGGCCATCGGCATTCACTGGCAGGAAAACCACGTCGTTGCTTCCTATTCCCTTGGCTTGATACCCGAACATCAGCAACTCGCCCGTTCGTGCGTCGGGATGTGGGTGAGCGGTGACCACTGGGCTGGTAATTGTACCTTCGGCATTCCACTTTCCGATGGTCTTTAGCGTCAGTGGATCAATTTCAATTGGAAGCGCGTCTTCCTTGAGTGCCAATAGACGGTTAGCGTGGAACACGACATTGGTATTGGCTGTGCCGCGATCCACACCCGCAACGCTGGGGTCATCGGTGTAAGGGTTACGATAGGCGCCGAACAATGATCGACCGGCTTTTTCCTCAGCTAGGAAGCGGTCAGTGCGTACGTATCGGCTGCGGAAACTGGCACGCCCGTTTTGGATACGTAGCATGGTGATCATTCCGTCACCATGCACGATTGTGTCATCGCCAAGCATCGGTGGAAATCGATTGTCTGGCCCAGCACGGTACAGGGCACCGTTCAACTGCGGAGGTAATTCGCCTTCTATCTCTAGATCGAGGATGTCGGCCTCAACACGCGAAGGGCTCATGACTCCGGAGAAGACAGGCGAGTTCTTTGGGAAACCGTGGCTCATGTCAGCTATTCCTGCAATGGTTTATTTTATTTTGTAGGCTGGCCAGGAACAGCGTACAGGTCGAATGATGTAACCCTCTGTCATCAGCTCCGATGACAGAGGGTGTGCCATTAACCTGTAGGTTTTTGAGCTGCGGGCTGATTCTGAAGCTCAGGAATATCAGCGAGAGTTTGCGTTGGTCGGTGTGGCTACGTTAGCCGGATGCTTCTAATAGTCCATGACGGGACGGTATGTGGCTGATGGATACGGCGCTGTCGCCGATGCCAATCTCGTCAACCTGCGTCGGTCCCGCAGATCAGACGCAAGGGCTTGCGCCTCGATCTATCCTGTTGCATTGACATCGCCCAGGTGGCGTTCTGCTAATGCAGGAACTGTTGCTGGAGATTCTATCGCTAGGGCATTTCCGTGAACTTTACAGTGCGCCTAGCCGCGAGCTGGAAACGTTATGCACCTGGCCTTGTTGAGCCGGGCGAGCCTCCATGGAGGCTGAGGTGCGAGCTTTCCTCGCACTTTGCCAGAGCGCCCATCAATAGAATACTCACCAGTGCTGACGAGTTTGAGCTCGTTTACTGGTGTATTTCAGTGACCGACATGGTGAAGATCAGCTTGGACCTACCCGCATTGGCGTAGGAGTGCGCAACATCTGTTTTTGCCACAGCAGAGCAGCCTGCCGGGATGACTAATTCTGTTTCCCCGACCACACATTTCAGCGTCCCTTTCTCCACATGAAACAATTCAAGCGTGCCCTGAGGATGTCCTTGGGATGAGAAGGACTCACCCGGAAACATTTCCCAGCGCCATAGTTCAATCATATTGGGTCCAGTCGTTCCTGCAAGCAGCCGAGCGGTCCCACCCAGATCGCCGGTCCAGAGCGTAGGGATCTCCTGACTGTCGATAATGTGGGCGGCAGGGGCGTCTGTGACATTGACGATGTCTGCAACAGAAAGCCCCAACGCTGCAGCGATTTTGCACAGGATGCCAATGCTCGGGTTAGCCGTACATTTCTCAATTTCGACGACCATGCCTTTACTCACCCCTGAGCGACGAGATAGCTCATCCAACGTGATTTTTTGATTCTTTCGTGCCTGTTTGAGTGTACGCGCAACGGCTAGGCTCACAGTCTGAGCATCGGCGCCGGGCATGGTCGATATACTGTTGTTTAGGGTCATTATTGATGGTCATGAGAGAAAGTTGAAAGGATTCTCGACGCTTGCTGCTGGTGTCGTCAATCTGCTCGATAGCTCGATAGCTGGATCTGACTGGCAGGGTCGATATATTGACTTTTTTGAGCGCCGATGACTAGCATGAAACGACATGTAGATCACTGGAGATTTTTGATGCTGTCCGTATTGCCGTTAATTGACCAATCTGTTGCAGATTTGGCACCGGGCTTCCGGGCGCTGAGTATCGTTGTGAAGGCCGCCCCCCTCACCAACCTTGGTGTCGCTCAAGCAGCCCTGGACCGCGCTTGCCAGGCAGCGTTGTCAAGCGGACCCACATGGGGAGACGCGCATCTGGCAGCATGGGCAGAGACCTTCCGAAAGTTTGGGGCCAAGCCACAACGCACGCCTTGCTCAGCTGAGGCATTGCGCAAGCGTGTTCTACGAGACGGCAGCGTACCGAGCCTGGATCCCATCGTTGACCTCTACAATGCCATCAGTATTGAGTATGCGATCCCTGTAGGCGGGGAAAATATAGACGCCTATGTGGGCACGCCGCGGCTCGTCGTCGCAGACGGTACCGAGCCTTTTGACACCATGAAAGAAGGCGTTCCAGCTCACGAGTATCCAGACGCCGGCGAAGTGGTATGGCGGGACGATAAAGGCGTGACATGTCGCCGTTGGAATTGGCGGCAAGGTGTCAGAACCCGACTGGGTGCTGATGCAAAACACATGTGGTTCATTCTGGAAAGTTTGCCAGCGATGCCTCTTGAAGCGCTGACAGAAGCAGGCGACAAGCTTATCGAAGGCCTGCAACTGATGATGCCAGGTGTTCAAATTGAAAGCGCACTGATTGGTCCTGGATCTAATTGATCCAAAGACGACACCCTGGAGTCATGAATGATATTTACCGGCCTTGGCGCATTTCCCTTGACGCCTATGAATGAGCAGGGTGTGGATGAAAACGCCTTTACTCGTCTTGTTGAGCAACTGGCAGCCGCCAATGTCGACTCCATCGGTGCACTCGGTTCTACTGGAAGCTATGCGTATCTTTCTCGGGCTGAGCGCACTCGCGTTGCGCAGTTGGCGGTAGAGGCTGCGGGTGATGTGCCTGTTATGGTCAGCATTGGATCGCTACGCACGCGTGACGTGCTATTGCTCGCCGAGGACGCGCAAAAGGTGGGAGCCAAAGCTCTGTTGCTACCACCGGTTTCCTATCAGAGGCTATGTGCGGAAGATGTATTTTCGTTGTATGAAGCGGTCTCGGCTAACGTTTCCGTTCCACTATGAGTCTATGACAATCCCGGCACCACTCATTTTGAGTTTACTGACGAGCTGCACGGGCGTATTCGCGAGCGGCATTGTCAGGTGATGCCCACGAGCCTACACGCCTTTCTGAGCGCTTAAAGCCACTCTGGGCTTTATTCAGGCAATTTTGCGGTAGCTTTCGTGTCGTGGCGACTGCCGCAGAGCTTTGTGGGTTTACCCAGCACCAAGCCTGCCCCTGCAGCTCAGCACGATAAATGGCGAAGGGCGTAAGCAAATTGCCGCTGTGATCGAGGAGCTAGAGCTGAGCTCAGCTGAGCAGCGCGAGCAGTATTCTGCTGCACCTTTCAGGCTGGGTGCGGCAGAAGGAATTATGCCTACAGTTTCAGTTTCAAAAACGTCGTGAAATGGTCCTTGTGCCCCTGCAGGATCTCGCCTGACAAGATCGTTGCGACACTCCCCCGATGTTGCAGACCATGGGAAAGCACATGCGCCAGGATTTGCTCCTTCGTCATGTTGCCTGGTTTTCCGTCCTTGAAAGTAAATGTCACGTGATCAGCCAAATCCGCTGGCGTGACGGCTTCTGTGTATTCGACAAACCATTGATTCGTCTTGGAAAACTGCTCTTCAAGGTGAATCAGATCCTGCGGTTGGTCAGTCACGACGAAGTCAAATTCGTCTGGCTCTCCTTTCAGTCTGGCGATGAACAGTTGGTCAACAATGTTGATGTGGCTGAGCCAATAACAGGCCTTTTCCATTTCCGCAGGGAAGGACTTTGCAATGGGCGCTTTCAAGCACCGGAACAGCTCTTCCTCAGCCCATGCCTTGTACTGGTAAAGCGAGTGCAAAAGGTTCTTGGCACACATGGTGTTCTCCCGGTCTTCTAAATCGACAGGTGCCCTGCGCTGTTTGGCGAGGTGGTGCCAAGGCTTCGTTGCGTATAGCTGGAATCAAGGCAGTGGACAAATGCAATGGTCACTATATTGACTTTTATAGTCAATAGGTAGAGTCTGGATGACAAGCGTAAAGCATGATGTTGGATTTCAGAGGGCTCCGCCAGAGAGGCGGCTGGCTCAGGATTGCTAGAGGGTGTCTCAGGTTATGAAATACGTCAGTACGCGGACACCCGGCAAAACATTCTCGTTCAGCAACGTCCTCATGGGGGCATACGCACCGGACGGCGGATTGTTCGTTCCTGCCAAGGTGCCCCATTTTACGGCCCAGGAGCTCTCCAGACTGGAATGGCTGCCTTTCCACGAGCTCGCTTGTCACGTGATCGGGCCCTTCCTGGGAGACTGGATGCCTCGGGATCACTTAGCCCGGATAGTCGAGCAGACATTTTGCGGTTTCAAGAGCAGGGCGGTCGCGCCGCTTTACCAAACAGCCACCAATGAGTGGGTATTGGAGTTGTTTCACGGGCCTGCCGGTGTCTATCAGGATTTCGGTCTTCAGTTGATGTCCCGCCTGGTCGATTACGCTTTGTCGAAGGAAGGGGCGGAAGCCCTGATTGTGGGTTGCACCGGCGGCGACACTGGGGCAGCAGCCATTAAGGCTTTCAATGGCATGCGAGGCGTGACAGTGATTGTGCTGCATCCCTCCCGGGGCATGACGCAAGCGCATCGGCGTCGTTTGTTGAGCACGGGGCAGGCCAACGTTATAAACATCGAAGTCGATGGGGATTACGCCGATTGTCATCGGTTATGCGAACGGTTTCTCAAGGGGGGGCACCGGACGAGCAAACCGCTCATTTCTTTCAATTCGGTGAATTGGGTGCGGGTACTGGCGCACCTGTCGTTCTTTTTCTATTCGGCGCTTCAACTGGGGGCTCCAAAGAGGGAGGTCGCTTTCAGCGTACCCACGGGCAATTTCGGTGCACTCTATGCCGGGTATGTGGCCAGGGAGATGGGCTTGCCTATCAGGCAATTGATCGTAGCGACGAACGCCAATGCGGGCCTGCATGACTTTCTGCAGAACAACCTGTACTGCAGCGGTGAAATCCGCGCCACCCAAACGCCATGCATGAATGTGTCCGTGGCCTCGAATTTTGAGCGGCTGCAGTGGAGTGTGCTCAATGGATGTGGGACCAAGGTCGCCAGGAATATGGAGCTGTTGGAGGAGGATGGGCGGATCCAACTAGAGCAAAACGAATGGCTGCAGGCGCGCAAGCTATTCGATTCCCTTGCCGTGAATGACGCGCAAGCATTCAACTGTATCCATGAGGTATTCGTTCAGAGCGGCTACCGGGTCAGTGCGACTACTGCCATCGGGTTGCGAGCGGCACGTGTCAGCAGGCGCAGCTTGCTGATCCCCATGATTTGCCTGGGGACGACGCATCCGTCGATTAGCGGTGCAGGGCTCCAATGTTTATCTGATGACCGCTGTATTTCAATTCCCAATGATATTGGCGCATTGGTGCAGGTTATTGAGAGTTTGTCCATAGACACGGAGTCTCGCTTGTTATAAATCCGGAGTCAGCGATGAAACGTGTTTTAGATAAAGTTGATGAGAAAATTTTGGAAGAGCTCACGCGTAACGCGCGGCTTGCTCATAATGATATTGCAATGAAAGTTAATCTGTCTAGAAATGCGGTCAGGCTGCGTATTGAAAGATTGGAGCGTGATGGGTATGTCAGAGGTTATACAATTATTAAGGGGATGCCTGCCGCCGATGCGGGGCCCATTAACGCATTAATTTTCGTTTATCGTAAAGATAGAATGCATGATGCCGAAGTTGTCCGTTCTGTTGTGGCGATGCCTGAAGTTATCACATGCAATGTGATGAGCGGCGATCTGGATATTGTATTGACAGTCGAAGCTATGAACTCAGATCGTATCCATAGGGTCTGGAGTGAAATCTCAGCACTGCCTGGAGTTTTAAATACGATGACGTCCTTTGTTTTATCCTGCACCAAATAGTGTGGATAGAGCAAAGTGAGCTACCGAACGAGCATTTTGCTCGCAATAACGTTCTGTTTGCCATATTCGTGAAAGTGCGTTGACGATTTACTATTTCAGCACCAAAACATAACAATGAGATCTGTGCCGTGACTGAATATAAAATCGCTCTGCTTGGCTTCGGTGGCGTCAACCGCGCGCTTGCTCAACTTATCGCTGATAAGAATTCGCGCTGGGCAGATGAGCTGGGTTTCGAATTGAAGATCGTTGGCGTCAGTGATCTATTCCTGGGCTCAGTCATAAACAAAGACGGTCTGGACGCTTGTGAGCTGGCTGCGGTGCCTGCTGTCAGAGGCAGCCTCAAAGCTTTGCGTGGCGGCAGCGCAGAACCTGCGAATGAATCCGTCATCCGATTTGCTGGTGCAGATATCGTTGCTGAAGCAACTTTTACCAACCCTGTGGACGGTGAGCCAGCCACTACGTTCTGCCGCTGGGCTCTTGAGAAGGGCGTCAGCGTCGTGACTACCAACAAAGGACCTGTGGCGCTACATGCGGAAAGCTTGAAGGCGCTTGCTGAAAGCACCGGTGCTCAGTTTGAGTTCGAAGGTTCTGTCATGAGCGGAACCCCGGTTATCCGTTTGGCCAAGGAGTCATTGGCAGGCTCGGAAATCACCGGTTTCAAGGGAATTCTCAACGGAACGTCGAACTTTGTTCTTTCCAGCATGGAGACAGGGCTGGACTTCTCAAGTGCTATCGCAAAAGCCCAGGAGTTGGGTTATGCCGAAGCCGATCCAACAGCGGATGTGGAAGGACACGACGTGCGCTTGAAGGTCGTCATCCTCGCTAATGAACTGCTGGGTGCAAAACTCAAACCAAGCGATGTCTTGTGTAAAGGGATCTCTGGCATTACGGCCAAGGATATTGCCGAGGCGACGAAAGCCAATGCCCGTTGGAAGCTGATTGGCAGTGCAGAAAAACTAGGCGATGGCTCTATTTCGGCCTCGGTCAGCCCACAGCTATTGCTGTCGAGCGACGCGCTCTCAGCCGTGAGCGGAGCTACCAATGCAATCACGTTCAACACCGCCATTCTCGGTCCGGTCACTGTAGTGGGGGCGGGCGCAGGTCGTTTTGAAACCGCCTTCGCATTGCTCGCCGATATTGTGAGCATTCACAACCGCAAAACCACGTTAGGTAAGTAATCATGAATAGCTTGAGTCTCTCGCTCGCTGCTGATTATAAGGCCATTACGGTGCTCAGCCCGTTTGACGGTAGCAAGGTAGGTGAGGTGGCAGACATACCTGCGTCATCAGCTACGACGATCGTCGACACCGCCATCCTGGGTGCCTCGATTGCCAAGGATCTCGCAAGGTATGAGCGCGCACGCATCCTGGAGACAGCTGCACACTCGGTTGATCGTGATAAGGATGCCTTTGCCAGGCTGATCGTTGCCGAGTCTGGCAAAACCTTGAAGCAGGCGCGAAAGGAGGTGCTGCGCTGCGTCAACACCTTGAAGTTGTCTGCCGAAGAAGCCAAGCGTAATGCCGGTGAAGTCATCCCTTTCGATGCTTATGTCGGCTCTGAATTTCGTCAGGGGTGGTTCACGCGTGAGCCGTTAGGCGTAATCGTCGCCATCACACCCTACAACGACCCGCTTAATCTGGTTGCCCATAAACTGGGACCTGCTATTGCCGGGGGAAATGCGGTTGTTCTCAAACCGTCTGAGCTCACACCGCTATCCGCGATCAAGCTGGTGGAGTGCTTGGTCGACGCGGGCCTGCCTCCGGTTGTCGTCACCGTTGCCACAGGCGGCGCCGCGCTGGGCAAGGCTCTTGTGGCCCACCGTGCTGTGCGCATGGTGTCGTTCACTGGCGGCTTTGTCACCGGTGAGCAGATCGCTCGCACAGCCGGCCTCAAGAAACTGGCAATGGACCTTGGCGGTAATGCACCGGTCATCGTGATGGCTGATTGCGATTTGGATGAAACAGTCGATTCATGCGTGTCGGGAGCTTTCTGGGCGGCCGGACAAAACTGCATCGGTACTCAGCGGATCCTCATCGAGGCCCCACTCTACGAAGTCTTTAAGACGCGCTTTGTCGAACAGACCCGGCGGTTGATCGTGGGCAACCCTACTGATGAGCAGACGGACGTGGGGCCGATGATTACCGAGGCGTCAGCCAAGCGTGCCGAAGAGGTCGTCAATGACGCCATCGCCAAAGGCGCCACCTTGTTGTTTGGCAATACACGCAACGGATCGCTCTATTCACCAACCGTGCTGGAAGGTGTCGACCGCCATTGCAAGTTGTGGTGCGAAGAAGTGTTCAGTCCGGTGGTCATCCTACAGAGCGTCGCATCTCTGGATGAAGCATTGACCCTGGCTAATGAGCCTGAATACAGCCTGCATGCCGGCATTTTCACCAGCAACCTGAATGTCGCAATGGAAGCTGCTAAGCGGCTGGAGGCGGGCGGGGTGATGATCAACGACTCTTCCGATTATCGCTTTGATGCGATGCCCTTCGGCGGTTTCAAGTACGGGAGCATGGGCCGTGAGGGCGTACGTTTCGCTTACGAAGATATGACGCAGCCCAAGGTCATTTGCATTAACGGTGCGAGTGGAAGCTAAGCAGCTGACTCGACTCAAGAATGAAACCTACAACAATAACGAGGACTCGACATGCGCCCCGATAAGCACAATCTTTCGACATTATCTGCAGCGACGCTGGCTGTTCACGGCGGGAATGTCGCGGATGTCACCAGTGGCGCCGTCCGTACGCCATTGGTTATGGCTAACTCCTATCTCCTACCAGAAGATCCGGCGACCATGGACTGGTCCAGCCCGGACGGCCTTGTGTACACGCGAAATCAAGGTCACAACCAAGTCTGTCTGGAGAAGAAACTCGCGGCCCTTGAGGGATGTGAAGACGCGGTGGTATTCGCAACGGGTGTTGCTGCTTTGCACTCGGTGTTTTTTTCGTTCTTGAAAAGTGGTGACCACGTCATTGTCAGCGACATCACCTATCAGGCGGTATGGCGGCTTTTCGCAGAACTCCTGCCTGAACGTTACGGTATTGAAGCAACGTTCGTAGACGTCGGTGACCTGGAGTCGGTGCGGAATGCCATTCGGCCCACTACCAAGCTGATCCATACCGAAACGATCGCTAACCCCACCACCAAAGTCGCGGACATTGCCGCACTGGCTGAGATTGCCCATGCGCATGGCGCGCTTATCTCTGTGGACGCGACATTCACTCCTCCTCCATTTTTCCGTGCCAGTGAGCACGGTGTCGATTTCGTCATTCACTCACTGACCAAGTACATCAATGGTCATGGTGATGCCATGGGCGGGGTGGTGATCGGCTCCAATCAGCTGATCAACAAGATCAAGAATGATGCATTGGTTGACCTCGGTGCGACCATTTCTCCGTTCAATGCGTGGATGATCATGCGTGGTTCAGTCACGTTGCCACTGCGCTTGAAGCAATTATTGAGCTCAGCCGAAAAGTTGGCTCGGTTTCTGGAAGGCGATAATCGGATTGCCTACGTCTACTACCCAGGTTTGCCTTCCCACCCGCAGCACGAGTTGGCGCGTCGGCAATTTGCGGGCAAGGGATACGGGGCGGTGATGGCCTTTGCAGTAGAGGGTGATCCTGATACCCAGAACCGTTTTGTTTCGAATCTGCGCATCATCACATCGGCTGTTTCATTAGGACATGACGAGTCACTGATTGTGCATGTGGGGGCAGAAGGGCGGGGCGGCTTTGACAAGTATCCTGAAGAGTTTCGTCAGTACGGGCATCTGCGTTTTTCCGTTGGGCTGGAGGATCCAGAGGACTTGATCAAGGATATTACGTTCGCGCTGGACGCGACATTCAAGTGATTTAAATAAAGGTGTCATGTATCAGGGTTTGGTCAACCCGTTTTTCCCCCCGTCCTCGCGTGGGTCTTTTTACAAGTGTTCACAAATAGTCTGCCAACTGCTAATCGTTCACTCGTTCGTATTACAGGAGTACCTCGTGGCTTGGATAAGTTTGATCGTTGCAGGAATACTTGAGGTCGTCTGGGCTTTTTCGATGAAACAATCTGAAGGGTTTACACGATTAGTACCGACGGTTGTTACATTTATCACGGTGATTGCCAGTTTTGCGTTGTTGTCGTTCTCGATGAGGAGCCTTCCGCTGGGCACGGCTTATACCATCTGGACCGGCATTGGTGCGGTAGGCGCGTTTGCAGCAGGTATTTTCTTCATGGGGGAGCCCGCTACGCTGTTGCGGATCGTGGCTGCTGTTTTGATTGTCAGCGGTTTACTAATGATGAAACTAGTATCTGCTTGAAAGGCGAGCATTTTGCTCGTGATAACGTTCAATTTGCCATATTCGTAAAGTCGCTGCACTCAGGTAACGTTCAATTCAAGGCGCTGACCTTGGTAAATAATAACAAGCGTCACGTTTTAACGCTGTCAGATGTTTACTGCCCTTAATCCAATTACAATATCTAGGGATGTACTTATGATTTCGCTAAAAAAGCTGTACTTGATTGCGTGCTTGGCGTTGTGCACAAATGCAGTGTCGGCCAAAGAATACTCTACCTTGCGTTTCGGCGTTGATGCCAACTACGTGCCGTTTGAGTCTAAGGCAGCCGATGGTAGCCTCAAGGGATTCGACATTGATTTGGGCAACGCGATTTGCGCCAAACTTTCGGTCAAATGCATATGGGTAGAAAGCGATTTTGATGGTCTGATTCCGGGGCTCAGAGCCGGCAAGTTCGACGGCATTCTGTCATCCATGACTGTGACGGCCACCCGCGAAAAAGCCATCGACTTTTCAAACGAACTGTTTTCCGGGTTCACGTCCTATGTGTTCAAGAAAGGTTCGGGCCTGAGCGCAGATGTGGCATCACTCAAAGGCAAAACCGTTGGCTACTTCCAGGGCAGCATCCAGGAAGCCTACGCCAAGGCCGTGCTGGACAAAGCCGGTGTAAAAATTCAGTCCTATCAGAACCAGGATCAAGTGTATTACGACTTGGTAGCGGGGCGGTTGGATGCATCCCTGCAGGACACGCTTCAAGCGCAAATGGGTTTTATCAATTCCTCCCAGGGCGCTGATTATGAAATGAGTCCGCCTGTAGAGAGCCCCTATCTTCCCTCCAAAACAGCCATCGGCATCGCCAAGGGCAATACAGAGCTTAAGGTCTTGTTGGATAAAGCGATCCAGGCTCTGCACGATGATGGCACCTATGATTCGACCCAGAAGCAGCACTTTGGCGATCTGAATCTTTACAGCGGCAAATAACCACCTGACGCTCATCCGCTGGGTGGGCGTTTATCGCTATAGGTTGTTGATCATGTTCGAAACACTATTAGGCGCATTAGGGCTCTCTGCATTCAGCCTGCAAGGTTTTGGCCCCCTGCTGCTCGAAGGCGCTTGGATGACCGTCAAGCTTTCCTTGTGCTCCCTGATGCTTAGCGTATTGCTCGGGCTGACAGGGGCCAGCGCCAAGCTTTCCAGCCTTAAGCTGCTGCGTGTGCCGGCGCAGCTTTACACCACGCTGATTCGTGGGGTGCCCGACCTGGTACTGATGCTGTTGATTTTCTACAGCCTGCAAACCTGGTTGACGGTCGTCACGGTAGCGTTGGGCTGGGAGTACATCGAAATCAATCCCTTCGTCGCTGGGATCATCACCCTTGGGTTTATCTACGGTGCCTATTTCACTGAAACTTTCCGCGGGGCCATGCTGGCAGTACCTCGTGGCCAGGTCGAAGCTGCTACCGCCTATGGGTTAAGTCGCACTCAGCGTTTTCGTTTTGTTGTGTTCCCGCAAATGATGCGGTTTGCCCTCCCGGGGCTGGGCAATAACTGGATGGTGATTCTCAAAGCCACCGCATTGGTGTCAATCATCGGCCTGGCCGACTTGGTAAAGGCTGCCCAGGACGCGGGGAAAAGTACCTATCAATTGTTCTTTTTCCTGGTGCTGGCTGCGCTGACCTACCTGATCATCACCAGCGTCTCCAATTTCGTCCTGCGCTGCCTCGAAAAGCATTACGCCGCAGGTTCACGGGAGGCAGTGCGATGATCGAACTACTGCAGGAGTACTGGCGGTCATTTGTCTACAGCGATGGCCAGCAAATCACTGGTCTGGCCATGACATTGTGGCTGCTCAGTGCATCGCTTTTCATCGGCTTTATCGTGTCAATCCCATTGTCCATTGCACGGGTCTCGCCGAGGTTTTACGTGCGCTGGCCGGTGCAGTTTTATACCTACCTGTTCAGGGGGACACCGCTCTACATCCAACTGCTGATTTGCTACACCGGAATCTATAGCCTGGCCGCAATACGTGCTCAACCTGTGCTGGATGCATTCTTTCGCGACGCAATGAACTGCACCATTCTTGCCTTCGCGCTGAACACCTGCGCCTACACGACCGAGATATTTGCCGGGGCCATTCGCAACATCGCCCATGGCGAGGTCGAGGCTGCAAAGGCGTATGGCCTCTCTGGATGGAAGCTCTACGCGTTTGTGATTATGCCGTCAGCCTTGCGTCGCTCGCTGCCGTATTACAGCAACGAAGTGATCTTGATGCTGCACTCGACCACGGTGGCATTCACCGCCACGGTACCGGACATTCTCAAAGTCGCCCGTGACGCTAACTCTGCGACCTTCTTAACCTTTCAATCGTTTGGGATTGCGGCACTGATTTATCTGGCGGTGACCTTTGCGCTGGTCGGTTTGTTCCGAATTGCCGAACGTCATTGGCTGGCATTTTTAGGGCCGACCCACTGAGTCCTGTATCTGGCAGGGCTGCTCCCAATCCGCTTAGAGGATGATTGCGAACATGTACAAATTGACGGTTGACGGGCTACGCAAAAGTTACGGTACCCATGAAGTGCTCAAGGGCGTTTCCCTGCAAGCCAAAACGGGCGATGTCATCAGTCTTATCGGCGCCAGTGGCTCGGGAAAGAGCACTTTCTTGCGTTGTATCAATTTCCTGGAAACACCTAATGACGGTGCCATGAGCCTGGATGGCAAACTGATCCGCATGGTTAAGAATCATGCGGGATTGCGCGTAGCGGATGATCGCGAACTGCAACGACTGCGTACCCGCTTGGCCATGGTCTTCCAGCATTTCAACCTGTGGGGGCATATGACGGTGCTGGATAACATCACCATCGCCCCAAGACGAGTGCTGGCCGTCAGCAAAAAAGATGCAGAAGATCGTGCCCGGCGGTACTTGGATAAAGTTGGCTTGCCTGCCCGTGTTGCCGATCAGTTCCCTGCATTTCTTTCCGGCGGGCAACAGCAGCGGGTGGCAATTGCCCGTGCGCTGGCAATGGAGCCTGAGGTCATGCTGTTCGATGAGCCCACCTCCGCACTTGACCCAGAGGTAGTGGGCGAGGTGTTGAAAGTCATACAGGGGCTCGCTGAAGAGGGGCGCACCATGATCATGGTGACCCATGAAATGGGGTTTGCACGCAAGGTATCGAACCAAGTGCTGTTTCTTCATCAAGGACTGGTTGAAGAGCAGGGCGGGCCTGAGATTCTGGATAACCCACGAAGCGAGCGCTTGCAGCAGTTTCTTTCCAACGGACTGAAGTGAAAACGCGTTGGCTATGACGACCGAAAGGAAAAACCACACGGCCTCTGAGTTTTTGGGACGTATCGACGAGGCCATCGTCAACGTCCTGCGCTGCAACGGGCGCATCACCTACAAAAAACTCGCCTCACTGGTGCACTTGAGCGAGAGCCCTTGTCAGCAACGCGTTCGCAAGCTGGAAAGGCTGGGAGTCATCCGTGGTTACGGTGCGTTCATTGACGAGCGCAAACTATCACCCGGTTTGTTTCTGGTGGTTCTGGTGACGCTGGCTGAGGGCCGCGGGTGCAACACGCAAAAGGTATTTGAAGCCGTTGTCAGTACTTGCCCGCAAGTCATTGAGTATCTCTTGGTGAGTGGTGCGCTGGATTACTGCCTGCGAATGCGTTGCCGGGATATGGAGCATTACCGATCAGTCACTGAATGCTGGCTGGAAAGCACTGAACTGCACATCGAGAAACTGTCGGCCTATCCGCAGTTGGCCGTTATCAAGCCTTTATCGACGCACCTTGGTATCGAATAACAACTACAACACCCCAAGCTTATGGATAAACCATGATGATTGCGAACCTGAAGTTCAGTCATAAGGTATTGCTTGCGGCATCATTCGTTGTTGTCGCAGCGTTTTCGCTATTTACGCTTTACAACGACTTGATTCAGCGCAAAACCATCCGCACGAACCTTGAAAACCACCTTGAGGAAATGAGCAAGATCACGGCTGCAAGCGTTCAGTCCTGGCTCTTCGGACGGATACTTCTGGTTGATCACGTTGC
Organism: Pseudomonas sp. LAMO17WK12:I1; assembly: GCF_900177315.1. Lineage (NCBI taxonomy): Bacteria > Pseudomonadati > Pseudomonadota > Gammaproteobacteria > Pseudomonadales > Pseudomonadaceae > Pseudomonas > Pseudomonas sp. LAMO17WK12:I1. Next base: position 131,426 of record NZ_FWZV01000002.1, read on the forward strand.
CCAGACGGTTGCCAATGATCCAGCTCCGCAAAACATCACGCGGTTGCTGGAGCAGAGGTCGTTGCTGTCGACGTTTACCTTCACTTATCTAGGCAGTCGTGACGGTAGTTTCGTCATCCGGCCGAAGGACGATTTGCCCGCTGATTACGATCCTCGCACCCGGCCTTGGTATACGGACGCCATGACTGCTGGAGGAACCACGCTGACCGAGCCGTACCTGGATGTGACGACGGGGCAGTTGATGATGACCATTGCAACTCCGATCAGTCACGACGGCCAATCGCTTGGCGTGGTGGGCGGGGATCTTACATTAGAGACGCTGGCGAAAATCGTCAGCTCGCTTGATCTGGGAGGCATCGGCTACGCCTTTTTGGTTAACGCTGAGGGCAGGGTGCTGGTTCATCCAGACAAAGATCGGGTGATGAAGCAATTGAGCGATATTTACCCGCAAAAAACACCGTCACTCAGCACCCATATCAGTGAGACTGAGGAGGAAGGAAAACCTCAAATTCTGATGTTCTCGCCGATCAAAGGACTGCCTTCGGTGAACTGGTATGTCGGTTTGTCTATCGACAAAAGCAAAGCTTACGAGGCACTTGGTGATTTTCGTGCATCTGCCATTTTGGCGATGGTTATTGCCGTGGTGATCACGCTGCTTCTGCTGGGCATACTGATTCGCGTATTGATGCAGCCTCTGAGGCTGATGGGTAAAGCCATGCGTGATATCGCTCAGGGTGAGGGCGACCTTACCCGCCGCTTGAGTGTGCATTCAAAGGATGAGTTCGGAGAGCTCGCCGGCGACTTTAACCTTTTCGTGGAGCGTATCCAGCGTTCAATACGTGAGGTTTCCTCTGCTACCGAGCATGTCAATGAAGTGGCTAGGCGCGTGGTGCAGACCTCCAGCTCTTCTATGGCAAACTCGGACGAGCAGGTCATTCGCACCAACAGTATCGCAGCAGCGATTAATGAGCTGGGAGCGGCGGCTCAGGAAATTGCGCGTAACGCAGGTGATGCTTCCCAGCAGGCGTCAGATGCCCGACTTCAGGCGGAAGGTGGCCGCCAGGTAGTGACGCAAACAATAAACGCGATGGACGAGCTATCAAAAAAGATCCGCATGTCATGCAACAACATAGAGGCACTGAATGGCAAGACGGAGAATATCGGTCGGATTCTTGAAGTGATCAAGGGCATTTCTGAACAGACCAATCTGCTGGCACTCAATGCCGCCATCGAAGCTGCACGGGCGGGGGAGGCCGGTCGTGGTTTTGCGGTGGTGGCAGATGAAGTTCGCAGCCTGGCTTACCGCACCCAAAGGTCAGCTCAGGAAATCCATGCGATGATTGACGAACTGCAGTTGGGCGCGCGCGAGGCGGTACTCACCATGAACGAAAGTGAGCGCTACAGTAAGGACGGCGTGATTATCGCCAACCAGGCCGGTGAGCGACTAGGCAGTGTCACTCAGCGCATTGGTGAAATTGACGGTATCAATCAGTCGGTGGCGACTGCCACTGAAGAGCAGACTTCGGTTATTGATTCATTGAACGTGGATATCACCGAAATCAAAACCCTCAACCAGGAAGGGGTGGAAAACCTTCAGGCTATCCTGCAAGCTTGTGACGATCTTGAAAGACAAGCCAAGCGACTCAAGCAGCTGGTGGATGGATTTCGAACCTAGCCCCTACTAGCCGGCGGGCTGCTTCTCATCTTCTGGGATAGGACTGACGGTTTCCGACCGAAATCGAGAGCGGTATTCACCGGGGCTGATAGCCAGCCGCTTGATAAAAACTCGGCGCAAGCCATTGGGATTCTCGAAGCCGCAACGGTGGGAGATTTCTTTAATTGATTGTTCTGTCGTTTCAAGATAACGGCGAGCCGCATCAATACGCGCATCTGTGAGAAATGTCATCGGCGGCATCCCCGCCTCTTTGGTGAACAGTCTCGACAGATTGCGTGGGCTCATGTGTACCCGAGCTGCCAATGAAGTCAGGCTATGGTTCAACTCCAGATTGTTGAGCAGATACTCCTGAATCGCTTCAACCTCGGAGTTGAGGTCTCCCAATAGGTCAAAAAGTGGGCTGAACTGGGATTGCCCACCTGCATGTCGTAGGTAAACCACTAAGTATTTCGCAACATGATGGCCGTTTGTTTGCAGTTAGACCCAGATCTATTGCTCGACGACGTAGCTCTCCGGTCTGTATGTATTAATGTCTAATGATAATGGATTTCAGTTCAGTGTAATCATTGATAAAGGCCGAGCCAAACTCACGACCGATGCCTGACGATTTGATCCCGCCGAATGGGACGGCGGGGTCAAGGAAAGTGTGCATGTTCACCCATACGATTCCGGCTTCAATGCGTGGCACATAGTTCAGCGTTATACCCAGGTCATTGGTCCACAAGCTGGCCGAGAGTCCATAGGGCGTATCATTGAAAAGGTTAAGAAGCTCCTCCTCGTCGTCATAGGCCAGGAAAGTACCAATTGGTCCGAAGGTTTCCTCGTTGAGCAAACTGGCCCTTGCTGTGTCCACCCGGATGACGGTTGGCTTGACGAAGTAGCCGGGACGATCAATCGCTTCGCCGCCGTAGATGATTGCGTTGCCTTCGCTACGTGCTTGTTTGAAGAATCCATTGATCTTGTCGAAATGTACCTTGTTAGAGAGCGGCCCGAACTGCGTGGTCTCGTCGAGCGGGTCGCCGATTTTTAATTCGGCCAGCGCGCTGGCCACCTTCTCCAGAACCTCATCGATACGCGAACGGTGCAGGAAAAAGCGCTCCCCGGCCGCGCAGATCTGGCCTTGGTGTATGAAACCTGCCTCAAGAATGCCGGATACTGTCTTGTCTACACTCACGTCCTTGAGAAAACCGACAGAGTTCTTGCCTCCTAGCTCCAGTGTGCTACGGGTGAGTTTGGATTCGATTGCACTATGGGCTACTGCCAGACCCGTAGGGATCGATCCGGTGAAACTTACCTTGGAAGTATCTGGGTGTGCGATCAACAGACGGCCGGCACTGCCAGTGCCGTTTAGCACATTAAGCGCCCCAGCGGGTGCGCCGGCCTCAGTCGCGAGCTCGGCGACTCGTAGCATTGTTAGTGGTGTAAATTCGCTGGGCTTGATGATGCTGGTGCAACCGGTTACGAGGGCCGACGCAAATTTCCACACAGCGATTACGATGGAAAAGTTCCACGGCACAATACCCGCTACCACTCCAACGGGTTCGCGCCGAGTGAATGCGCTGTAGCACTCACCGTTGAGCGAAGGCAGCGAGGGGCTGATGGTCTCACCATTGATGCGCGTCGCGGCGCCTGCATAGAACCGTAAGAAAACGATAGCTTGGTCTACCTCGAAGCCTCGCGAAAGCTGGATGGTTTTGCCTGACTGCAAGGTCTCGATCTGGGATAGTTCCTCGCGGTGTTTTTGAAACAGTTCTGCAAGGCGCAGCAGGATGTTTCCGCGTTCCGCAGGTGTCGTGCGGGCCCAGGCTCCGCGGAAAGCAGCCCGACTAGATGCAACTGCGGCGTCTACATCTTCGTTGGTCGCATCGGCAATACTCGCAATCTGCTGTCCGCTGGCAGGGTTGATAATGGCGATTCGAGAACCTTGCCCCTCGATCACGCGTCCATCAATGTAGTGGCCATGTTGGCGCGCAAGAAATGCCTGGACTTCAGGCAGCAAAGAGATTGTGGTCATGGCGTAATCCTTTTAGTTACCGAGAAATGGCTGTGCCAATTTTCTACTTCGATAGTTGCGTAAGGGGATTTCGAAGCACTAAAGTTAAAATGTTCCGGCGTTGCAACGATGTTTGGGTCCTTCATCATTCTTAGTGTCCAGTGGTGGTGCACACGTATCTATTACCAGTGGCAGAAGGTGCAGTTTTTAAATTGAATGGGGTTTTTCTGAGCCCATTTTAATTTTCCGTCCTAGCCGATTGTTGCCTTAGCGGAAATGGGGCAGTTCTGCTAATAGAATGCGCGAAAGAGACGTCCGGCGTCTGTCGTCAGGTTTATCGACAACGTGACGGTGGTCGGATGCGGAGCGAGTAACGCCTTCATGAGGCTAATTACAGCCTGTATATGAATTGCAAGCTTCATCGTCTGGCTCCAAGTCGGCCAGATCTTGCTATGTGCCGGTGCCTATCATATCGCCTGACTATAGGGGCATGAAGCTGAGGTATTTAATCAGTTAGGGACTCTCGAAGCTCATGTTGGAGCCCGCCTGCCGGACACGCTCATGCTATCCAACGATTCTTGGTGTGCCTACGCTCAAGTTGTTGTCGCTCAAGGCTTGAGCTGTCTGAATTCGTTGAGCAAGCTCAGCAACATCTGCAGTTTTTTCTCGCCAAACTGCTCGAGAATTAGATTGTAGTTGCGCTCTACATCCTGGTTCATAGAGACGTAGCTCTGCTGACCTTGATCCGTCAAACTCACATAGACACGACGCTGATCCTGCGGCACCTTCCATCGACGCACCATACCATCCCGCTCCATGCGCGAAAGTACCCCGCTCATGCTCGGTTTGAGAATGCAAGCCTGGCGAGCTAATTGATGGATTTCCATCTCATGGGACTGCTGCAGAATACGAATAATCCGCCACTGCTGCTCAGTCAGCCCGTGCTGATTCAGTGAAGGCCGGAAGAATGACATAGCTGCTTCGCGCGCTTGAAGCAGGGTTAGGGTAAGCGATGGGTGAGATGTGGGCATGCGGACAGCTCTTCTACCGGATCAGAAATGAGATGGGGGATGCATAACCAGTTCCAGTCAAGGCGAACCGTGACCGCAGGCAAACGACGGCTTGTTTCCATATCCCGGTTTATCACCCAATCTATCCAGCCGACGTACCGGAAAAACACTCATTTCGAGACCACTACAGTATTGCTTTAATGGATATCCATCGTCGCCACAGTTGCAGCGATCGCGAACATAGGCACCGGATCATAATAATGGACTTTGCCAAGGCCTCCTTTCGTGGCTGCGGCGAGAGTGATGAAAGTTCGAATTTCGATACCTCCATGTCCTGCATCTCGCAATATTTCATTGTCTGTATACCGTGTTAGGGATTTTCTATCGTTCCTGGACCAGTGTCCTAGAAATTCTTTGTCCCACTCGACATTGATGCGTCCCGTTTCAGGTGATGCGGGCCAATGAGATATGCCTCCAGTTGCGAGCACTGCTACTCGTTCGGGAACCTTGTCCAACGCGCGCCTCAAAGACTCACCCAGCGCCCAGCAACGATGTAGAGGCGTAAATGGTGGATGCTGGCAATTTATATTGACTGGAATGATGGGTATGTCATAGCTGGGTGTCAGAAAGTGAAGAGGTACCATTATTCCGTGATCCAATTGCCACTCTTCGCAATACGCTATATCTACATCTTGCAGCAGTTCTGGAACTAGGAGTTCTGCAAGGCTTTTATGTCCCGGTACAGTAGTAGGTTTGATCTTGAGCCAACCCTCATCTTCCACTGGGCCGTTGTAATCCGCAGCTGTTCCTATGGCGAATGCAGGCATATTGTTCATGAAAAAATTGGCAAAGTGTTCTGCTGCTATTATCACTATCGCGTCCGGTCGTGTCTGCAGCATGGCTTTACGAAGACCTTCGAAGGCTTGAGCAAGATTTGAGCGTGTTTCAAGTGACACATGCTCAGCTTGAGCGGTGATAGATGGGCTATGACTGCAGGCACCAGCAAAAACCATCGGCATAATTACTCCTTCAGCTCTAAAGCGTTGTTGACCCGAATGGGTCCATAACGTGTGACTCCTTCAGTCACACCCTCCACAAACTTGGCCCTTGGCAAGCCGAGAATGGCGGTGTAATAAAGTAACAAAGCTTTGCTGACACCCATGATATAAAGTTTTCCGATATCTGGTGTAAGAAGAGCTTCTCGTTCCTCTAAGGTCAGTTTGTACTGAAGTGTAATGTCCATCTTGCTTTCTATAAAACGGGCTCGGAGCGTACGGTCCCTGTTTAGATCGAACATCAGCTTTTGGACTTGGTAGAGGCTCATTTTTTACCTCAGACGGCATGTTGTGACGCGACGGCAGCCAGATCTCTCAAATTACTGTGATTAGTGCGCGTCTTGGAGTCTAATTCACTTATCTCCACAGATAGTGAAATTGGGGTGGTTTTAATGTGTTGAGCAAAGCAGGAGGCAAGTTCGCCATCAATACGCGCCACAGCCGAGCGTTTTGCTTCTTCGGTAAAACCGTTACCAATTCTGATATTGACGTGGACCATGATGTTTCTAGGGTCTCCATCAGCAATTTCAAAGTGGTCGGCGAGGTATAGTCTCGTGCGTACACCTATGGTCGGGAACCAGTCAATGCTGATGGCGGATGCATGCACGCGCTTAACCAAATCGGCGGGGGAAATGATCTGTGTTATTGAGGGTGTCGTTTCAATAATAATATGTGGCATCGCTAACTCCTTAATTTGTTACATGCTCGGATCTAGATGGGGCTGATGTGCGGGGGCGTTTCGGTATATTGTTTAAGCCATTTCATCAATGCAGTGACTACAACTTCTGGTTGCTCTAGCATCAACATGTGCCCACTGTTTTCGATAATTTGTAAAACGCTTCCTGCTATCGATTCATGCATCTCCTGGTGCGGGCCGACCGGCATTGCAACATCTTGGCGTGCGCTCAGAATCAGGGTTGGCACGTTAATTTTCGAAAGAAGATCGGATGCATCCGGTCTAGATAAGCCCATCCGGACATGAGCTTTCAGGCCGTTGCATCCTTGACGGACGGCCATTGCTATTAATTCTTCCACCAGCGGACGATTGTCGAGTTGGTCTGGATGTACCATGCGCTGAACCCATTTTTGGGCTAACATTTCCATACCGTTTGCTTCTGCATCTTCAATCATCGCTTGGCGAGCGATGATCTCCGCGTCTCCAGCAGGCCCGGTTGGCCGTCCTTTGTAGGCGGTACCAAAGAGACCCAAGAGTCGGACGCGATGCGGCGCTTGGCGAACCACCTCAAAGACAACCCGGCCACCAAGTGAGTGACCTGCGATGGCGAATTCACGGGGGGCACTTGCGAGGATGCGCTCGGCCATACTTGACACCGAATCAGTGGTCTCGATATCCGCAGTAACGCACAAGGCGTACTTACTGAGGCCGTCTACTATTCGGTGCCATACAAAGTTATCGCAAAGCATTCCCGAAATCAGGATGAGTGGGACTTTTTTTTTGGCTTCCATAATTCGGTTCCTACGTTGTAAGTATTGTTCTGCTAACTGTTTGATTACTGGTCGGTGGCAGACTGATCACGCAACGCATCGAGCGAAGGGACGTGTTAACTGGTGTATATAAAGGTTGTCTAAAACATTGTTCATGCAGCGATGTTGCACTTGATTTTCGTCAATGGAGACCCGTCTGTCAGCGATACCCGGGCGTGCACAAAATTGTTCAGTGTGGCCAGTTTTTGCGTTGCTCCGTACATAATCGGCACCGGCCTCTGCCGAAGGCGCGCAGGCTGATGAAATACCTGAACTTAGTCAGCTAATTCGACGTCCTTTGGCTGAGCTTGACTGAACTGAGATTTACTTCGTCAGGGAACATGTTCGACCCGCAAACGAGGCATCACCAACGATGTCGGTGTTGCCTCGTTTAGTTCCGCGCACAGGATGTGCGAAAGGAGGAAGGTTGTCTGTCGTCAGCTCTATCGACAGGTAGCCTGATGCGTAATATTCTCCATGCCATATGCTGTTGCATACACTCGAGCCATCTCAGATGATTGGCATCGCCTTCATGTCCGAGTCAAAAAGCGCATCCGTGGTAGCGTTCTGACAATATGGAGAAACAGATTAAAGAGCTTGGTGATCTTAACGCGAAGGGTGCAGCAATGGCTGGGGGAAACGCAACCGATCTCTATGCCAAAGGAGTGTGGTTAGTCGCCGATCTCAAGTCGTCACCCGTTACACCCCAATTGGGGTAGTTGGCGGCATCACACCTTGGAATTTCCCAGTACTTTTGGCCATATGGAAAATTGCTCCGGCTCTCTTGGCCGGAAATACCATGGTGCTTAAACCATCACCATTTACCCCTCTATGTACACTTAGAATTGGGGAACTCGCCAACAAGATTCTCCCACCAGGCGTATTGAACATCCTATCTGGTTGCAATGAGCTGGGGCAATGGATGACGGTGCATCCGGGCATTGGCAAAATTTCCTTTACAGGTTCGACCTCCACCGGCAAGCGTGTCATGCAAGGCGCTTCCGTGAATCTGAAGCGGCTTACTTTGGAGCTTGGTGGGAATGACCCTGCCATTGTTTTGCGCGATGTTAATCCCAAGGTAATTGTTAAAGATCTATTTTGGGCATGTTTCTCGAACAGTGCTCAGTTTTGCGTAGCTTGCAAGCGCCTTTACATTCATGAGGATATCTACGACGACGTCGCCCGGGAGCTTGTAGCTTATGCCAAAACAGTGAAGATGGGTAACGGTGAGGACCCTTCCATCGAACTGGGACCTTTGCAGAATAAGATGCAGTTCGACAAGGTCAACGACCTTCTCCAAGAGTGCAGAGATCGTGGGCTTAATTTTCTACTGGGTGGGGACGTGGATAACGCTCCGGGATACTTCATTCCCGTTACCATCATCGACAATCCGCCTGATGACTCTCGTTGCGTAGTGGAAGAGGCGTTCGGGCCTGTGCTTCCACTTCTTAAATATAAAGACATCGATGAAGTCATCGCACGTGCCAACGATACTGAGTTTGGTTTGGCCGCATCCATTTGGGGTAAGGATTTGGTCCTGGCGGAGCATGTCGCTCGCCGAATTGAAGCCGGTACGGTGTGGATCAATCACGCGCATCAGTTTTCTCCTGCTATCGCATTTGGTGGTCATAAGAGTTCGGGGCTGGGCATCGAAAACTCACTGCATGGTTTGGCTGAGTATAGCAACATGCAAACCGTACTTCGAAAATCACACGCTTGAGACGAGGTGATAATATGCAAACCTCTGTCGGTGCGATGGTTACAAATTCGGCCAAGATATTTGGGGATAAAACCGCCTTAGTTTTTGATTCAAAGACTTGGTCTTTCAATGATATTGATCGCATGTCAACTCGGCTAGCCTTACAGCTAAAGTACATGGGTGTGCGATTTGGAGACGTCGTCTCTCTCTACTCTCCTAACTGTCCTGAGTGGATCATCAGCTACTACGGTATCATGAAAGCTGGAGCAATAGTGAACCCACTTAACCTAATGCTGACCGCTTCTGAAGCTGCGTTCGCCATCAGCGATTGCAACGCTATAGGTGTGATAGGCGCGTCGGATAGATTGGAAAACTTAATGGATTTCCTACCTCAAACTGAACTTCTGTTCAGAGTGTCTTTTGGTATATCCACCGACAGTGAGATCGTCAGATTTTCAGAACTGCTCGAGTCGGCTGTCGACGTTAGTAATTTCTCTATAGACGCTGAGGTGAGCGGGCTGAGCATTTCCACTATTGCTTACACTTCAGGTACAACTGGCCATCCAAAAGGTGCTGTGTTGAGTCATGAGGCCATTCTGTTGAACACTGCGATGACGGCAACAATGCATATGCGCACGGCGTCTGATGTCGTTGTTAGTGCACTACCGCTATCTCATGTTTATGGAAACATTGTTATGAACACAGCCATTGCATATGGCATGACATTAGTGCTCCATAAAAGCTTCGATGCTACGCAAGTGCTCTCCAGTATCGAGGTTAACCGGGCAACAATTTTTGACGGTGTTCCAACAATGTACGCATATTTACTTGACCATCCTGACATCCGCAATTTTGACCTCTCATCACTGACTCGCTGCACCGTCGGTGGGCAGGTCATGCCAGTAGCAAAGATGCGAAAAGTTGAAGAAATATTTGACTGCCAATTGCTTGAGGTTTGGGGTATGACTGAGATCGGTGGATTGGGTTGTACGCATTCGCTGTATGGCGCCAGTCGTTTGGGTTCCATCGGCACCTCTTTGCCACATTTAAGCATTCGGATAACCAGCACTGATGATCCAAGCTGCGTCCTGCCAGTAGGAGAAATTGGTGAGTTACAAGTCAAGGGCGCGATTGTTATGAAAGGATACTTGGGTAAGCAAGAAGCTACCTTAGAGACGCTGTGGGATGATGGGTGGTTGCGCACTGGCGATCTGGCTCGGATGGATGAAGATAACTTTGTCTACATCTTAGATCGTCTGAAAGACATGATCATCACGGCTGGATTCAATATTTACCCGGCCGAACTTGAGCGAGTAATCGCCGAGCATCCAGATGTATCTATGGTAGCTGTCGGGGGCATTAATGATGATCTAAAAGGAGAATTAGCAAAAGCTTACGTTGTAAGGCGTAAGGGAGCTGAACTCAGCGCGGAGGAGCTTGTTGAGTTTTGCCGATCTCGTCTTGCTGCGTATAAAATACCACGTGCAGTTCAGTTCGTGGATGATCTTCCAAAGACAAGTAGCGGAAAAATCATGCGGCGGAAATTAACTGATTTGTAAGTTCGCAGAACCGAACCCTTAATGTATACGTCCGGCCAAGTCATCTACCCAACCCCGCAAAGCTAAGACGTGGTGTGCACTTAAATTTAAGTGCGCACCAGTTCTAGCCTTTTAAACGGGTAATTCACGCAGCCAACACGCCGTTCCTACTTATTTCTCCTTGGCTTCATCCGAAAGTCAAGAGAACTGCTCTTTGCTGGCCGCGACAATGTTGCTGCTAGCGGGCGAGGTCACCCACTTTTTCCCGGGTGGCTGAATATGCATCGCTTACACCTCCAACTAGGCGTTTGGAGTCATCAACCGTTTTGTCCCTGGTACCCTCGAGACTGCCTCTGAGGTCTTGCCGCTCAGCGACTCGAGCTTCCCTTTGAAAAACTCATGCAAGTGTTCTGTTCTGTTGATATCAGTATGATGTTAGGCTCGGAGAGCGCCAGCAAGCTTGCAGCTAACGGGCAGGCGCAGCGTCCATCACAACTTCTTGCCTATGCTTGTTATTCGCGTCGCTGAACACCCATCGTCGAAGCCATCGTTCATGGCGCACTTGGTCTTCGACAGGCGGTCACGGCGTTTGGCGATAGCTATCACCTCCAGCGAGGCGGAGCGGTAGTCGAATTGGAAGCGGTTGGAGTTTTGATAGTGAAGCGCGGCGCTGGGAGTTCCAGGGCTTCATCTCCAACGGCGGAGTTGGCAGTTGCCAACAATCATCCGGAGCTTCACGCGTTTTTACTGAGCCAAGTCGAGCTGTTGGGGTACTTGCGGAAGCACATCGCCATTGTGCAACCAATGGATTCCTATTCATCGTCGCAAAGGTGTAGAGATTGGAAGCGCAAACGTCCGGCTTGCTGCGCAACAGCGGCTGTAGGAAGAGACCTTTCCATCGAATCAGCCGTAGGAGCAGACAGCCGCCTTCTTTGCCCAGATCGAACGGTGCGAGACGGTCGGTCCTTTCGGACGACGATTGATTTGAGGTCATCCATAACAACCTCAAATCAATAAGCGCTAGATTTCTTCGAGCTTGCTGACGCTGAGCGCAACAGCGTCACTGTTGGATTCAAGCCCTTGAGGCTCTTTTAGCTGCCCCCTGCCGAGAGATAAAATCACTGATGTTGTCCACCGCACTGTCCATCAGTTCCTGCATGGCGTCTTCACTGCTCCAGGCAATGTGCGGATTTAACAGAAAATCATCTCGATCAATTAACGTGAAAAGAGGATTGCTGGGGTGCAACGGCTCATGCTCGACCACGTCCAGTGCCACGCCGCCCAATCTGCCGTTATGCAATGCATCGATCAACGCAGCTTCGTTGATGACTCCACCCCGGCCGGTATTCACCACCACTGCGTCTGTCTTCATCAATGCCAATTCTTTGGCCGCAATGAGGTTATGGGTCTCTGGCGTCAATGGGCAGTTGATGGACAACACATCACAGCTCTTCAGCAATTCAGTCAGCGGGCGACAGTCTGGGCCAGGGCGCTTGCCACCCCGGTCCTCGAACAGCACCTGCATACCAAAGGCTCGCGCCACGTGCGCCAGGCGCATGGCGATCGGCCCGCTGCCAATGATCGCCAGTTGTTTGTCGCGCACATCGCGGATGCGATGGTTGAAGTAAATATTCTGGTAGGGCGCCTCGCCGGCGCTCACCTGGCGCATCAGCCGGGTGAACGCGGCTGGGCGGCGGAACAACTCTAGAATCATCGCCAAGCTGTGTTCAGCCACGGTGTTGGCTGCGTACCCAGGTACGCTGGATACCTCGATACCATGTGCGTCGCAGTAATCGACATCTACAATGTCTCGCCCAGTAAGGGCCAGCGAAATCATCTTCAGCTTCGGCAAATGCCGCAGGTGTTCTTCGCGCAGCGGTACGCTGCAAGTCAGCGCAACGGTTGCGTCCTTGAGATGCTCAATGACCTGTTCTGGGCGGGTGTAAGCAAATTGCTGCCAACTGTGCTCGCAATCCGGGCGCTTCAGGTGCGTGGAGGCCGCCAGGCCCTCGTCGTCGAGGAAGACGATATGTTCAGTCATGATCACATCCTTATTTCTTCTGTGCTGGCACGTAGCCGGCTGGGGCCATGGCGACCAGTTGGCGAGTGACGAAGCCGGCGTCCTGGTCGTGATCCTCCAGAGATTCCTTGCGCACTAGCGCATCACGCACCATATGTGCGCCAAAGAAGCGAAACGGCTCGGGTGGCAAGAGCTTCATGCTCTGGTTGACCAGGCCGCAGTTGGCCCATTCGTCATTGGCGTGTTCGACCAGCGACTTGATGATGCGGCTGGCGAATACGGTGGTGGCCACGCCATTGCCGGAGAAACCGATGCCGTAGGCGATATTCTGGTGGTGGTCGAGGTAGCCGAAGTTCGGTAAACCTTTCATCGCCCGGTCAATCGGGCCAGTCCAACTGCTGACGATCGGCACGTCGGACAGTTGTGGGTACAGGCGACGCAGCTCGGCGGCTACCTTGTCGGCCGCTGGCGAAGGTTTCTCGTAGAGTTTGCCGATGCGCCCGGCGTAGGCGAACTGACCCAACGGCTTGCCAAAGACGACGCGGCCGTCCGGGGTGTTGCGCCAGTAGTTGAGCACGGTGCGTGAATCCGTCATGCATTCGCCGCCGCTGAAGCCAATGGCATCCAGCTTGGCCTTTATCGGCGCGGTGGCCACCATGTCGCTGGACATGATTGCGATCATCCGGCGCAGCTCAGGGAAGCGCGCGCCCCAGGCGTTCATCGCCAGTACCACGCGGTCGGCCCGCACGGTGCCACGCTCGGTGTGTACCACTGGGTTGGCGCCTTGTTCCAGGCGGGTGAGCGGGGTTTTCTCGTAAATCTTTACACCCAGTTTCAGCGCGACACGGCGAAGGCCTCGGGCGAGCATCGCCGGCTGTACGGTGGCGGCGTTGGGGTCGTAGATACCGCCCAGCACCAGGGGCGAGCCAACTCGACTTTGAATGGTCTGCCGGTCCAGGTCCTGGAACGGGTTGACGCCCAGGTTCTGCAAGCCTTCAGTCAGCACCCGCCAGGAATTCATCTGGCGTTGGTTGGTGGCCGTCCACAGCCAGCCGTCCTTGCGGTACTGCGCGTCGATGCCGTGCTCCTCACAGAAACTGCCGATCTCGTTGATCGCCGACTCCGCCGCTTCGCAAATACGCCGCGCCTCGACATCACCGCAAATGGTCCGCAACGAAAGGTACTTGCCCCACCAGTTCGTCGCGATACCGCCGTTGCGGCCGCTGGCGCCGGCCCCACAGCGATCGCGTTCGACGATGACGATATTCTTTTCCGGGTTGGCCTGTTTCAAGCGAATGGCTGACCACAAACCCAGGTAGCCACCGCCGACAATGCACACATCGGCTTGAATCGATTCCTGCAGGGCAGGGGCCAGATCGCTGTCCAGGTCCAGCGCCTGGGCATACCAGAGTCCACGGTACATAAGGGGTGCCTTCGAGCTTGTTGTTTTGTGAGCGTATGGTGCGCAGCGGCGCTAATCGGTCGCTATGACACAGGGGACAATTGATAGAAGGACGCTGACGTGCGATCACATAATTAAAAAAGCTGCCGGGGCAGATGGGCCCGCGACAGCTTGAGGACTGCACAGGGGCCGTCAGAGCTGGCCGAACGCCTGGATCTCGATGCGGTACTGCGGCGTAGCGAGCGCGGCCCCGACACAGGCGCGTACCGGCGGCTGGTCGCCCACCCAGGCGTCATACACTTCGTTCATCGCGTCGAACTCGCTCATGTCGGCCAGCCAGATCTGCATGCGGGTCAGGTTTGCCTTGCCCGCGCCGACCTGGGCCAGCCACTGCTCCAACTGTTGCAGTACACAGCGGGTCTGCTCGGCAATCGCTTGCTGAGGCGCCAGGGCAACGATGCCGCTGGTTTCGATTCGGCCGTCCACCAGCACCAGTTGGCTGGCGCGTGGGCCGATGTTGATACGTTCAATCATCACCCGCTCCTTAGAACAGCACGTAAGTCTTGCGCAGCGCTTCGCGGATGTCCCACACGCCTTCACAGTTCTCGGGGAACAGCACCGCATCTCCAGCGCGCAGTTCAACCGGTTCGCCGCCGTCTGGGGTGAAAGTGCACCAGCCGCTGACGATGTGGCTGAACTCGCGGTTCTTGAGGTGCCGGCGGAACACCCCTGGGCTGCTTTCCCACACACCAATACTCGCGCCAACGGCGTCATCATTCTGGGCCTGGCCGGTGGCGGCGAGGGCAATCGGCTCGCCGATCGGGAGGCGCGCCGGCGCGGTTTCGCCCAGAGGCGAAGCAGCGGCGTTGCGAACGACAGTCAAGACTTGGCTCATAAGTGTTTCCTTCAGAAGCTTGTTAGGTTCAAGGATTACGGCGGTGGGACTGTCGTTACTTTTGCACTGGCGTCGGCGAGGTGCATATAACAGAAAGGACCGGTCATTGGGTGCAGCGCCACGAGGCGGATTATTTCGGTGCCGGGATAATACAAATTGACCCTCTCATACAATTCAGCGCGAATCGACCGGGATAGAGTTCAGCTCGTTCGGTTAAAAATATAAAAAAGAGGGTCGTATGAACCATACCGATGACATTCTCTGCGTGAAGAGCATCTACAAGGTTTTTGGTCCCAACTCGGACATGGCCATGAAGATGTTGAACAACGGCGCTGATAAGGACGAGATTTTCAAAAAGACCGGCCATGTGGTCGGTGTGTTCGATGCCAGTTTTTCCGTAAAGCGTGGCGAGATCTTCGTGATCATGGGCCTCTCGGGTTCCGGCAAATCGACCATGGTTCGATTGTTCAATCGCTTGATCGAGCCCACCTCTGGCAGCATTTTTCTCAACGGCCGGGAAATCACCGGGTTGAGCGACAAGGCACTGCTCGATGTACGCCGCAAAGAGATGAGCATGGTCTTCCAGTCCTTTGCGCTGATGCCGCACATGAGCGTGCTTGAAAACACTGCGTTTGGCCTGGAAGTTTCCGGTGTCAGTGAAGACGAACGGCATGTACGGGCCCGCGAAGCCCTGGCCCAGGTTGGCCTCGCCGGCCAGGAATACAGCTACCCCCATCAGCTTTCAGGTGGCATGCAGCAGCGTGTTGGCCTGGCCCGTGCGCTGGCGAACGACCCAACGATCCTGCTGATGGATGAAGCGTTCTCCGCCCTCGACCCATTGATCCGTCACGAAATGCAGGGTGAGCTGATCCGCCTGCAGGCCGAGCAGCAACGCACCATCATTTTCATCTCCCATGACATCGAAGAAGCCGCCCGTATCGGCCATCGCATCGCGATCATGGAGGGCGGGCGCATCGTCCAGATCGGCACGCCGCTGGAGTTGATCAACCACCCCGCCAACGACTACGTGCGTGCGTTTTTCAAAGGCTTCGATGTTTCGCGGTTGCTCAACAGCGATGACGTTCCTGCGGTGGATCCGGCTGCGGTCTGCGGTGTCTGCCAAAAAACGCTGAGCCACGTGCAGAGCCACCACTGAGCGACCTGACAAGAGAGGCAAGCCACGATGTCTGATTTCAGTTTTCTCGATCCCTTCCAGTCCGCCACGATCCCTTTGGGCGTCTGGGTGGAAAGTGTTCTGAACTACATGGTTCATAATTTCCGTGATGTTTTCCGGGCCATCCGCTGGCCGATTGACCAGGTGCTGAATGGCATCGAGTTCACCTTGCAGAGCATCCCTCCGACCATTGGCATCCTTCTGTCGTCACTGTTGGGCTGGCAACTCGCGGGTAAGCGCATGGCATTGCTGTGCTTTGTGACGCTGACGCTGTTGGGCTTGATCGGTGTCTGGTCGGAATCCATGACTACCCTGGCTTTGGTCCTCACTTCGGTGTTTTTCTGCGCCCTGATCGGCATCCCGCTGGGCATCGCCTGTGCGCGTAGCGACGGTCTGGAGAGGGTCATCAGGCCGCTGCTAGACGCGATGCAAACATTGCCCGCGTTCGTATATCTGGTACCGGTGGTGATGTTGTTCGGTATCGGCAACGTGCCGGGTGTGTTGGTGACCATCGTATTTGCTCTGCCGCCGCTGGTACGCTTGACCAACCTGGGCATCCGCCAGGTGCCTGAAGACAAAATCGAAGCGGCCCGCGCCTTCGGCTGCACGCCACGGCAAATGCTGACCCGCGTCCAGTTGCCGCTGGCCAGCTCGACCATCATGGCCGGGCTCAACCAGACCCTGATGCTGTCACTGTCGATGGTGGTGATCGCCTCGATGATTTCCGTCGGTGGGCTGGGTCAAATGGTCTTGCGCGGCATTGGCCGACTCGACATGGGGCTCGCCACCGTTGGCGGTGTCGGGCTGGTATTGCTCGCGATCTTTCTGGATCGCCTGACCCAGGCCATGGGCGCGAGGGCCTCCGACCCGAGTCGGCGCTGGTTTAACACCGGCCCCGTGGGCGTACTGATGCGCTTGATGGGTATCGGCCAACCTAAAGTGCGGCGCGAGACTGCGTAAGACTCTCCATTCTATCTACCGCAATCCAGACAAAAACCATAAAAGGTACGCGAAGATGCACGACTCAAAATTCACTCGTCGATTCCTGCAGTGCGCCTCGGCACTTGCGCTCAGTGTTGTCTGCCTTAGCGCAAGCGCTTCGGCGGACAAGCCAGGGGAGGGTGTGAAGATCACCCCGGCGTTTCCTTCTGTCGATGAAGAGCGCTTCCGTGGCGAAATCGCTTTGGCTGGTTTGCGTGAGCTGGGTTACAAGGTGCAAACACCGAAGGAAACCGAGTACGCCACGATGGTCCTGGCGGTCGGTTTCGGCGATGCCGATTTCACTGTGAATTTCTGGGACAAGCTGCACGCCAGTTTCTACAAAAAGGCCGGTGGCGACGAAAATATGCTGAAGGTCGGCGACATTTTGCCGGGTGTTTTGCAGGGCTACGTGATAGACAAGAAGACCGCCGATAAATACAACATCAAGTACATCACCGACCTGAAAAAGCCGGAGATCGCCAAGCTGTTTGACACCGACGGCGACGGCAAGGCCGACATGACCGGCTGTAATCCTGGCTGGGGCTGTGAGCTGGTGATTGAGTACCAGATGAAAGCCTACGACTTGCAGAAGTCGATTCACGTTAATCAGGGTTCGTACTTCGCATTGATGGCCGACACGATTACCCGGTTCAAGGAAGGCAAGCCGGTGTTCTATTACACCTGGTCGCCGCAATGGGTTGCGGGTGTACTGGTTGACGGGCGTGACGTTGTTTGGCTGGAGGTGCCCAAGACCGATTTGCCGGGCGGCGACAACACGGTTAACACCATATACCAAGGCAAAAATCTGGGCTTTGCGGTGGACAAGGTCCAGGCGCTCATCAACCGTAAATTTGCCGAGAAGAACCCGGCAGCGGTGAAGTATCTGTCGCTGGTCAGTATTCCTGCGGCAGATGAAAGTGCGCAGAACCTGAAAATGCAGCAAGGCGAGAAATCCATGGCGGATATCCAACGGCATGCAAAAGAGTGGATCGCTGCGCATCAGGAACAGTTTGATGGGTGGGTCAAGGCTGCGCGTGCAGCAGCTACCCAGGCGAGTAACTGATCCTCACCGCTTACAGAACGGGCTGCTACTGATTTCCCGGCAGGAGCCTGTTCCACACCTATCCTAAAAGACGTCAGGATGACCGGACTATCATGAAGAGTTCTCCACTCTCCATCGCCGCCGACACCCGCCGAATCGACCCTGCCCGCCGCCGCGCGCTCAAGGCCGACGGCTCACTGGATGACAACGACCGCACCGAAATCGGCCCGACACCACTGGCCTTCGCAGAATGGTCCCGGCTTGGTCTCGAAGCCCCCCAGCTATCTACGATGCGCGAATACCGTCTGCAGCGTATCAAGGCGCAGTTGGTTGCCCGTGACGTCGCTGGCATCCTGCTGTTTGATCCCCTGAACATTCGCTACGCCACCGACACCACCAACATGCAGGTATGGACTACTCATAACCCGGCCCGTGCCTGTTTTGTAGCGGCCAGTGGGTATGTGGTGCTGTGGGACTTCCATGGTTGCGACCATCTTTCGGCGCACCTGCCTTTGGTCAGCGAGCTGAGAAGCGGCGCTTCGTTCTTTTACTTTGAAACCGGAGACCGCACTGGGCAACACGCTGCACGCTTCGCCGCACAAATAGATGATTTGCTGCGAACCCATGGCGGCGGCAACCGCAGGTTGGCCGTGGACCGTATCGAAATCGCCGGCCTGCGCGCGCTGGACGCCCTGGGTGTGGAGGTCCAGAGCGGCCAGGAAATCACCGAGCTTGCGCGAGTGATCAAAGGCCCGGACGAGATCAAGTCCATGCGCTGCGCGGTGGCTTCCTGTGAGGCGTCAATCGCCGAAATGCGCCTGGCGATGCGCAGCGGCGCTACCGAGAACGATGTCTGGGCGGCACTTCATACTGGCAATATTCGTCGCGGAGGCGAGTGGATCGAAACGCGCATTTTGAGCTCCGGCCCACGCACCAATCCCTGGTATCAAGAGTCCGGCCCGCGGGTGCTCAGCGACGGCGACCTGTTGTCGTTCGACACCGACCTGATCGGCGTTTACGGCATGTGCGTGGATATGTCGCGTAGCTGGATTTGTGGGGGTCGAGAACCCAGCGCTGAACAGAAGCGCCTGTACCGCATTGCCCACGAGCACATCAGCTTCAACGCCGGTCTGGTTCGCCCTGGCATTGGCTTCACCGAGCTGACGGCCCTCGGCCACCGGCTGCCTGAGTCCTGTCGCGCCCAGCGATACGGCGTGATGTTCCACGGTGTGGGGCTGTGCGACGAGTATCCGTGCATCCGCTACCCGGAAGATGTCGATTCGTATGGCTATGAGGGCGTGCTGCAACCGGGTATGGCGCTCTGCGTCGAGGCCTACATAGGCGAAGTGGGCGGTCGCGATGGCATCAAGCTGGAGAATCAGTTGCTGGTGACTGAGAGCGGCTGTGAGGTGCTGACCCGCTATCCGTTCGAGAGCAGTTTTCTGCAGGATTAAACACGTAGCTGTCACAGGAGTAGACAAACATGAGTGCATATAACAGAGGTGTGGTTTATCAGGGCGCCGGCAAGGTTGAGGTGCAGAACATCGACTATCCCAAGATGCAGGACCCGCGTGGCAGAAAGATCGAGCACGGGGTGATCTTGAAGGTGGTCGCTACCAATATTTGTGGCTCCGACCAGCACATGGTCCGCGGCCGTACCACCGCCCAGGTTGGCCTGGTGCTGGGGCATGAGATTACCGGTGTTGTCATCGAGAGGGGCAAAGACGTCGAGCACCTGCAGACCGGCGATCTGGTCTCGGTGCCGTTCAACGTCGCCTGCGGCCGTTGCCGTTCCTGCAAGGAAATGCACACCGGTGTGTGCCTGACCGTCAATCCGGCGCGCGCCGGCGGTGCCTACGGTTACGTCGATATGGGTGACTGGACCGGCGGCCAGGCTGAATACGTGCTGGTGCCGTATGCCGACTTCAACCTTCTGAAGCTGCCGGACCGAGACAAAGCCATGGAGAAAATCCGTGACCTGACGTGCCTCTCGGATATTTTACCGACCGGTTATCACGGTGCCGTGACGGCCGGTGTGGGTCCAGGCAGTACCGTTTATATCGCGGGTGCTGGTCCGGTCGGTCTGGCTGCCGCGGCCTCTGCGCGCCTGCTCGGTGCGGCAGTGGTGATTGTGGGTGACTTGAACCCTGCACGTCTGGCCCACGCCAAGGCCCAGGGTTTCGAGATCGCGGACCTTTCCCTGGACACGCCGCTGCACGAGCAGATCGTCAGCCTGCTTGGCGAACCGGAAGTGGACTGCGCGGTCGATGCCGTTGGCTTCGAAGCCCGTGGGCATGGCCATGAAGGCGCCAAGCACGAAGCCCCGGCTACCGTGCTCAATTCTTTGATGGGCGTGGTACGGGTTGCCGGCAAGATCGGTATTCCCGGTCTTTACGTCACTGAAGACCCGGGTGCGGTCGACGCAGCGGCGAAAGTCGGTGCACTCAGCATCCGTTTTGGTCTGGGTTGGGCCAAATCCCACAGCTTTCATACGGGCCAGACGCCGGTGATGAAGTACAACCGCGCACTGATGCAGGCGATCATGTGGGACCGCATTAACATTGCTGAAATAGTCGGTGTGCAGGTCATCAGTCTGGATGACGCACCGAAGGGTTACGGCGAGTTCGATGCCGGCGTGCCGAAGAAATTTGTCATAGACCCACACAAGACATTCTCCTGAAAACTGCCTTGGCCGTCTTATCTGGCGGCCTTGTTGTAGCGAAGCATCCAGAATAAACGCAACATTTGCGATTATCCCATTATCTCAAGAAACAACGGTATCAGCTCCAGCCTCTCCGGTTTTGGCAACTCCACCCAAGCCGGCAGGCGTATCATCGGCCGCCCGCAATGCTTTCAATAACACTCAATTCAAACGGTGTATTGGACTGAGATGAAGTTTGGAACACTTCATCCTGCCCGGCCTTTTAAAGATCTTCCAATCGAACGCGCTAACGCATCGGCTGGATGACATCCAGCTCAAGAATGCTGGCGGGGCGCATCTGGATCTGACGATTTGTCAGTACGCAATACGATGCCCGGCATTGGAAGCTAGTCAACTAGCTGCTTAGCCAGCCGCTTCGTGTCCAATCATGAATACCGATGATGGCTATCGCATCTGACTGACTCCCAACCCTTTCATACATCACTGATAACAACACCAAGAGGTGAACATGAAGCGTTTAGTATTCGCCACCCTGCTTATGGGCCTGGCCTTCAACTCAGTGGCCGCTGATCTCACTGTTGTCTCCTTCGGCGGCGCGAGCAAGGCTGTCCAGAGCAAGGCATTCTTCAAACCGTTCGAGCAGTCCGCAAAAAAACAGCTGGTTATCGGCGAGTGGAATGGTGAAATGGGCATGATCAAGGCCATGGTTGACACCCACAGCGTGGCTTGGGACGTGGTGCAGATCGAAGGTTCAGAGCTGATGCGCGGCTGTGAAGAAGGCATGTTCGAGAAAATCGACCCAGCGGTGTTTAGCGATGCCGTCAACTATGTGCCTGGCACCCTTACCGAGTGTGGTGCCGGGGTGTTAGCTTGGTCGATGGTTATGACTTACGACAGCAATCGTCTTACAGTCGCCCCCAGTGGTTGGGCAGATTTCTGGGACACTCAGAAATATCCCGGCAAACGCGCCCTGCGTAAGGGAGCCAAGTACACTATGGAAATAGCTCTCCTCGCCGATGGTGTAGCTCCTGACCAGCTTTACAAAGTGCTGAGAACTCCAGAGGGAGTGGAGCGGGCATTCCGCAAACTGGATCAGATCAAGTCTTCAATCCAGTGGTGGGAGTCCGGAGCCCAGCCCATGCAGTTTCTGGCGAGCGGCGACGTGGTCATGAGCACTGCATACAACGGTAGAGTATTCGCTGCTCAACAGGAAGGCGCGGCGATGAAGTTGGTATGGAATGGCAGTCTGTACGCGATCGACTCTTGGGCTATTCCTAAGGGGAGCCCCAATAAGCGTCTAGCCGAAGAATTCATGGCCTTCTCGCTTCGACCCGAGCAACAAAAAATCCATACAGAACAATTAGGTTACGGCTCGACCAACCTAAAAACTAACACCTTGCTCTCACCAGGCTTGGTTTCCCAGCTCAATACGGCGCCGCAGAACTTGGCTCAGGCACTACCTATGGATATGGGCTTTTGGGTTGATCACGGTGAAGATTTGGAGGAGCGGTTTATCATGTGGGCCGCTCGGTAGGATAGACTTCTAGTTATGGAGGAAGAGCAGGCAGTCGGATTTTGAGACAACCGGTGACCGACTCACAATGCCTGCCCATAGGTCTCAAGTAACATCCACGCAACAAGTCCGACGCTGAGTTGAAGTTCATCGCCGATCAATGTGTTTTTTTCGGTTTGACCATGTTTACTCTGTTCCTGGACAAAGGCGTGGATGAGACTATCGAGGATTTTGCTGAGGCCATCGAATACATCATGAACATCGTCGAGGGAAATGCTTTTGGCACCTACCTCACTGAGCACACGTTCAGGCCTTCTTTAAGTGCCCGGCCCACAACAAAGGTTGTGCATGGTATCTAACGCGCTTCGATGCATCGGGCATCCGTACTGCCGATAATTCTCAATCTGATCAAGATACTGCTCAGGGGCGGGCATCTCGAGCGGTGAGTATAAAAACTCATGGAGGAGAGCAGGGTACGGATGTTCAGGAACGTGTGGTATTAATGTTGCCATCTGGTGGTGATCAACACGAGTACAGTGGTAGAGCCAATGATCGAACCAAGACGAGTGAAGGGAACGCGTTTTGGCATCATACTTTGCTTGCTATCGATGTTTATCTTCGCGGCCCAGGACGGCATCATCAAAACACTCGTCAAAGATCTGCCAGTGTTGCAGTTAGTGATGGTGCGATACTGGGTGTTCCTGCTGTTCGCGTTATGTTTTGTGCGGATACGAGGCGGCGTTGGCAGTGCGTTGAAAACCGCCCATCCCTGGCAGCAGCTGTTCCGCTCGCTATTAGGTATTTTCGAGATCGTTGTCTTCCGGATTGGCGCTACGCTATTTAGGATTGGCCGAGACGCATGCGATTTACGTTCAACTATTCCCTGCTGGTGTTCGCTTCAGTGCTGGGCGTGGTGTGGTTTGGTGAAGCGCTGGAGACCACCTTGGTGGTAGGCGCGTTGCTGGTGGTGCTTGGGGGGCTCCTATTCGCTACGGCGTTGCCAATGAGAAGGGCGATGTATTTTTACGCCGGCCCTTGGTTGTTCGTCGATGGTGAGGCCTTCTGTGAACGGATCATGTGGTCGAAATCCTAGTTATTCGAGTCGTAGATCCGATGCTTACCTGGGATGTTTGGAACGCTGCGGGTGGCGACGCAGGGGGCAGCATGGGTGTTAACTGTGTTGACGTTCTCTAGAAAAACACAGTTAACTCCGAATGCCCGCGAGTGAAAATGTACTAACGCAGCGAAAGCAAATGTCATTCTGGTAGCGCTTGAGCCCTCAAAATCCTGTTAAGGGGGCGCTGCGATTGGCGTGCGTCAGCTAATTTCGGTGAGCTGTGATTGCTGCGTTGACAGCTCGGCGGGAACCGTAATGGTTGCAAGCTCTGCATTCGTCCGCAAAGCGCGCAGCAGACCCCAGCTCGCCAGCACCATGTAGATGGCAATAGGCAAGCCGATCACGATACTGGCCATCTGAATCGCCACCAGGCCGCCGGCGATGATCAGGCTGGCGGCAATCGCACCCTCCAGCACACACCACAGCACCCTCAGCCAGTTTGGCGGGTGAATGCTGCCCATCGAGTTGAGCATGCACAGCACTTGGGTGCCGGCATCGGCGGCGGTCACAAAATGCACCGCCAGCAGCAGGCAGACGATTACGCTGAGAATGCCTCCCAGAACCTGGCCATTCAAGCGTTCCAGCAGAGTGAACATCGCCGTTGTGGTTTCTTTGCGGGTGGCTTCCAGAATCGGGCCGCCCGCAAACGGACCGGCAACAGCCTGCTCAGCTACCGGCAGGCTGTTGTACGCGTGACGGTTCGTTTGTTCATCCTTCAGTGCGGTGCCTCCAAATACCGCCATCCACAAAATGGTGACCAGCGTCGGTACCAGCAGTGCGCCGACCACCAATTCGCGGATGGTCCGGCCACGGGAAATACGTGCAATGAACAGGCCTACAAACGGCCCCCAGGTCATCCACCAAGGCAGGTAAAAGGCCGTCCAGGAATTTTGCCAGCCGCTGTCGCCCTGGGTGTCGGTCCAAAGGCTCAGGCCAATGATATTTTGCAGGTAGTCGCCTGTCGATTCGAACAGCAGGTTCATGATGTAGTGGGTCGGGCCCAGGGCCAGCACCACCAGCATCAGCCCCAGGGAAATGAACATGTTGAGCGTCGATAAGCGCTTCATGCCACGGGATACACCGGCCACCAATGAAATCGAGGCAATTACTGTGACCACGGCGATGATCCCCAGCTTGAATGACAGACTGATCGGCACGCCAAACACGTGGTTTAGGCCGGTATTGATCTGCTCCACGCCCATCCCCAGCGACTGCGATACACCAAAGGCGGTCACGGCGGCGCCGATGATGTCGACGGTGTGGCCGATAGGCCCGTAGATACGCTTGCCGATCAGCGGGTAGAGCACCGAACGCAGCGCCAGTGGCAGGCCTTCGCGGTAGGCAAAATACGCCAGTCCCAAACCGATGATGGTAAAGATCGCCCAAGGATGCAGACCCCAGTGGAACAGGGTAATGCGCATCGCCATCGAGGCTGCCTGATCGCTCAGGCCCGGGGAAAATGGATTGTTGGCGTAGTGCAGTACGGGTTCGGCTACTGACCAGAAAATTAGGCCCACGCCCATGCCAGCGCTGAACAGCATAGAGATCCACGCTGCGAAGCTGAACTCGGGCTTTTCGTCGGGGCGCCCGAGTTTCAAGGTGCCGTGTTGGCTGAAAGCGATGAACATCAGTAATCCGAGCACGCCGCTGACCAGGGCAATGTAGAACCATTTCAAGTTGTTCAGAATGGCGTCGGAGGCGGTTTTGAACACCCCGGCGGCCTGGTCGCCGTAGGAAGCACAAAGCACCACAAAAGCGGTGACGATAAACAGCGATCCGATGGTCACCACCGGATTCAGGCCCTTCAACGGGCCAATTTTTGCACGCATCGGCTATTACCTTTTTATTCTTGGGATGCCGGAAGGTAGGTATCGAAAAAAGGCGCCCGAAGGCGCCCTCTCATAGATCGATAACCAGATTTGAAGTCGGGCGACTGCAGCACAGCAAGCGCAGACCCTTGTCTATCTCGCGCTGGCGGATGCCGCCGTTGTGTTTCATCTCCACGCTGCCTTCGAGCACGGCGGTCTTGCACGTGCCACATACGCCCTGGCTGCAGGAAGAGGGCACCACCGCACCAGCCTTTTTCGCCGCCGATAGCACGGTCTGGTCGGCGGTCATGGTGAATTCCTTGCCCGAGCGGGCCAGGCGCACGGTGAAGGTATCCAGCGCCTGACCGGGTGCAGTGATCGGCGTCGGTTCAACGACGACGTCGGCGTTTATATCGAAGCTCTCCTGGTGATAACTCGCCATGTTGAAACCGGCACTGCCCAGCAATGCCTTGGCCGCATCCATGTAGCCTTTGGGGCCGCAGGTGAAGACGGCGCGCTCCATGAAGTCGGGGATTCGCTGCTGAAGTTCGTTGATCGACAAGCGCCCGATCGGGCCGGCCCAGTCCGGTTCGTCGCCCAGGCCCTCACAGAAGAACAGGGTGCGCAGGCGCGGCATGGAGCGTTCGAGGCGGGCCAGCTCATCTCGGAAGATGATGTCTTTGGGTGTGCGCGCGCTGTGCACGAAGACAATGTCCAGGTCTGCATGCAGGTCGGCCGCGGCACGGGTCATCGCCATCAGCGGGGTGATGCCCGAACCGGCGGAAAGGTACAGCAGCTTGCGCGCCGGCCCCGCCACCGGGGTAAATATTCCCGCTGGGCCGGAGGCCGCCAGTGCATCACCCGCCTTGAGATTATCGTGTAACCAATTGGAAACCGCGCCACCCGGTACTCGCTTGACGGTGATCGAGAAGGTGAACGGGCGGGTCGGTGTGGAGGACAGCGTGTAGCAGCGCGATATGCTCTGGCCCTCAATGACGGGGGACACGGTCAGGAACTGGCCGGGTTCGTAGGCTAGAGCAGGGTAATCTGGGGAATGGAACACGAACGTCTTCACGTCGTGGGTCTCGGCCACCACGCTCAGGCATTCAATGCGTTTACTCTCGCCGCTGGCCCACTGGGCGCCGTGGGCGGCCCAGTGATCGGCATCGACGAAGCGCTGGTCAGCGCGCAGGCTGGCGATGTTCTCGAGTATGCTCATCACCGTTAAATTCCATGCACTGCAAGGCGGGCGTCGTACCAGCGGACGAATTGGTCAACGTACGGCTCGGTAAACTCGGAATAGGGGCCGGGGATATAAGCTGGATCTTGAGTGCCGCTATGGGTAATTGCAACCAGGTTGGCATCCTGCTGGGTGGTGGCAACCCAAACTTCGGTGAGGCGTTGGAGGTCGTAATCGACACCTTCCACCGCATCTTGGTGCACCAGCCACTTGGTGCGCACCAAGGTTCGATCCGGCGCCAGCGGGATGATCCAACTGATCATCGCGTGGTCGCTCATCACGTGGGCCCAGCCATTGTTGCCCCACAGGTGCGTGTCGCCGAGATCGCGACGGGTGAGGTTGCCCAGCAGCTTAGTGCAAGCGACCTTGGTGTCGAGGGTCTGGGATTCGCCGCTGCCGGCGATGATCATGCGCTGGGTACGGAACTGGGTAGCGCTATCGCCGTCCAGGTACTCCACGGGGGTATAGAGGTGGCCTTCACTTTCCCAGCTGGCTTCAATCCCGGCTTTGCGGATCTGATAGGCATCATAGGAGGCGCGCGCCTCTTCGCTCATTTCTTCGAAACTGACGCCGAGGTCTTCGGCCTGATAAGACACGATCAACTCCGGGTGGGTACCCGCACAGTGATAACACTCGCGGTTGTTTTCCATCACCAGTTTCCAATTACCGTTCTCGATATAGTCAAGCTCGTAGGCGATGCGCGTTTTGGTCAACTCATACGGTGCAAAACGTGCGCCCATGACCTCTTCCTGGATGGCAATATCTGCTGGCGCGTTCTCGCTCAGGCACACAAATACATGCGCACCGATCACTTTGCAGTGCACCGGGATCAGGCTGCGGCATTTTGGATCGAAGCCCTTGCCCATATGCGCCGCGTGTTTGAGGCTACCGTCCAGGTCGTAGGTCCACTGGTGGTAGGGGCAAACCAGCATGCCTACGGTCGACTTGCCAGGTGCTTTGAGACGCGCACCGCGGTGGCGGCAGACGTTGCGGTAGGCGCGAATCTGTTCATCATCATCGCGCAGCACCATGATCGACGATTGGCCGATATCGGTGGTGAAGACATCGCCGGGCTCGGCAATGTCTGCGGTCACAGCAACCAATATCCAATGCTGGGTGAAGAATATGTCGACGTCAGTTTCGAATATATCCTGTCGACTGAAAACTTCGCCTGGAAGACCACAACTAAGTTCCCGAGACTCGATCACTTCACGGTGCGTTTTAATCGGCGCAATGCTCATTATTAATCCTCAGGCATTTTTATTTTAAGTATTACCAATGCGTGTACAAGGATTATCTGAGTGGCTAAAAATACCGTCAATGCGCCTATTTTTACGGCTCGCATTACATCAAGTTATGAGTGTGCTTTCGATTATTTTGACAGGGGTTCACGGTCCTGAAGCCAGCGGATCACTGCCCAGGCTTCAGGTGTCGCGCTGCGTCCATCCGGGATAACCGCGTAGTAAGCATCGGTGGGGCGAACAAAAAAAGGCTCGAGTCGAACCAGTTCGCCACTGGCTATCAGGTGTTCCACCGCACGCCCCCAGCCAAGGCCGATGCCGTGGCCGTGGAGTGCGGCATGGACGACATCGGCGTGCAGGTTACAGCGCAGGGTGTAGTGCAACTTGTGTGTCATCAGCCCCAACTGCTTGAACCAGCCTTTCCAGGTCATCCAGCCTTCGGTGGTAGAGTCGGAGTCCAGCAGGCCCGTACCAGCCAATGCCTCGAGGGTTTCGGGCCTGGGGTTTCGGGCCAACCACCCAGGCGAGCAGACGGGAAAGATTTCTTCGTCGAATAACAGGATCGCTTCGCCGTCATCCCACTGACCGTTGCCATAGCGTACGTAAAGATCGGCTTCCTGGGTGCGCAAGTCACCGGTGAACATCTGCGTGACAAGGCGAAGCTGGATGTCCGGCAGCGTATCGCGCAGACGCGACAGGCGAGGAAGCAGTTGAAACTGCGAGAAGGAAGAGGTGACGCCAAGGATGATTTCCCTCCGCCCACCTTCCTGGTTGATTTGGTCGAATACCGTAGCGATTTTTTGCAGCGACTCGGAAATGGTCGCGAACAGGGCCAGACCCTCATTGGTCAGTTCGATGCTGCGGTGCAAGCGGTGAAACAGTTGTGCCCCGACGTTTTCTTCGAGCACCTTGACCTGCTTGCTGACGGCCGCCTGGGTAACCCCAAGCTCCTTGGCTGCTTGGGTGAAGCTTTTCAGGCGGGCGACGGATTCAAACTGGAGGAGGGCAGTCATCGACGGAATGATCCGCCGGTAACCTTTGTGTCGGGTGCTGGCTTCTTGAGCTTTCAATGTTTTTCTTACTCATAGGTAGGCGAGTCGGTCACGCCACGAGCTCGCTCCACACAGTGTACGCGTCGCTGCTTAATTCTGCGGGCGGGCTCGTCAGCGTCAGGCCGCTCAAGCTAACTGATAAGTCGTCTTGACACGGGTAAAGAACTGCCGCGCATGGGTGCCTTGCTCACGCGACCCCAAGCTCGATGCACCATTGCCACCAAACGGCACATGGTAGTCGACCCCGGCGGTCGGCAGGTTGACCATCACCATCCCCGCCGAACTGTTGCGCTTGAAGTGTTCGGCATGACGCAGCGATGTGGTGACGATGCCCGCAGACAAACCGAATACGGTGTCCTCGGCAGCGGCGAACGCCTCTTCGTAATCGCGTACCTTCAGCACACTCAACACCGGTCCGAAGATCTCCTCGCGGTAAATGCGCATGTCCGGGCGTACGTCGATAAACAGTGCGGGTGTAAACAAATGCGCGCCCGCCGGGTTTTCCACGCGCTCGCCACCGCACACCAGCGTTGCGCCTTGCTCAAGGCCGCTGGCTACGTATGCTAGGTTCTGCTCCAATTGCCGCGCATCCACCACTGGGCCGATATCGGTGGCGACTTGCAGTGCATCTCCGACCGTCAGGGCGCGAGTCCGCTCGGCCAGCCGAGTCACGAAAGCATCATGAATACCCGCGGTGACGATCACCCGTGAACTGGCGGTGCAGCGCTGGCCAGTGCTGTAGAACGAACCGTTGAGCGTCACCTCAACTGCCTGTTCCAGGTCGGCATCATCGAGGACGATCAGCGGGTTTTTGCCGCCCATTTCCAGTTGCACCTTCTTCATGCCTTGCGCCGCGAGCAAGGCGATCTGCCGGCCGGTGTGCTCGGAGCCGGTGAAGCTGATGCCATCGATCTGTGGCGAGCGAATCAGCGTATCGCCGACGCTGCGACCCGGACCGACCAGCAGGTTGAACACACCCGCTGGCAGGCCGGCCCGGGAGATGATTTCGGACAACGCCCAAGCTGAGGACGGCACCAACTCCGCGGGCTTGAACACCACGCAGTTACCGAAGCAGAGCGCCGGGGCGATCTTCCAGGCAGGGATTGCAATCGGAAAGTTCCACGGTGCGATGATGCCGATCACGCCCAACGGCTGGGTGATGACGTCAATGCCCACATCCTGGCGCACAGACTCGTATTTCTCGCCCGAGGCTCGCAGCGCTTCCTGGGCGTAGAACTTGAACGAGCGACCGGCGCGGTCCACTTCCCCCAGCGCCTCGCGCACGACCTTGCCCTCCTCGCGGGCGAGCAGCGTGGCCAGCTCTTCGCGGCGGGCGAGGATTTCGCTGCCGATAAAATCCAGCGCGTCGGCGCGCAGCTGCGGGTTGCTCCGCGCCCACTGTGGCTGAGCACGGCGGGCGGCGGCGATGGCCTGTTCGGTCAGGGCCTGGTCGGCGCGCACAAAACGCTCGATCACTTCCTGCGGGTTGGACGGGTTGCGGTTTTCCAGCAGGTCGCTGCTGTTGTCGAGGGGAACGAAGGCGCCGTTGACGTAGCTGCTTTTAGTGACGGGGTTCATGCGGACCGAATCCTTTATTCTTGGGTTTTCCCGCATGATGCTCAGCGTAAGCCGGTGTCCGCTATTACGGGCATGACAATTGATAGGACACCGGGGTCGGTCAGCGCCTGGCTTGTCCTGAATCTATGATATAGCTGTCTTTGTATGATATTTCGGACTCCTTGCCCGTCTTATAATGAGCTTGCCGAACATCCCCCAGCTGCACTGGAGAGCGAAACATGAACATTCAGCCCGCCAAGGTTAAACCGGACTTGCGTGTCGGTTTCGTGCTGATGAATCAGTTCACGCTGGTACCCGTGGCAGGCCTGGTGGACTCCCTGCGGTTTGCCGCCGATAAGTCGTTCCGCAGTCAGCAAGTGTACTGTCAGTGGGATTGGATGACCTGTAATGACCAGCCGATCTACGCCAGCTGTGGCATGCCGATTTCGCCCACCCGGCCATTGAATCTTTTCGCCCAGTACGACTACATCGTGATCGCTGGAGGTTTGCTGGGAGAGACACGTAACCCGCCCGACTGGCTGCTCGATGCACTGCGAGACGTGCATGCGGCCGACATCCCGATTATCGCGCTGTGTTCGGCCTCCTTCGTACTGGGTAAAGCCAAGCTGCTCGATGGCCGGCGGTGCGCGGTGCATTTCACCATTCGCGAGGAGTTCGAAACGTTGTTTCCCCTGGCAAACTCGGTTATCGACAAGAGTTACGTGGAAGACAGCGGCATCATCACCTGTCCTGGCGGCACCGCCATCGACCTGGCCGCCAGCCTGATCCGCCGTCATTGCGGTGAGGTGCGGGCGCAGAAAGGCCTGGAATACCTGTTGGTGGAGGACCGGGCCGAAGATGAGCAGCAGACCAATCGTGTCTACCAGAACGATAGGGTGGAGCGGGCCATCGCCTTCATGCGTGACAACCTGGATGTGTCACTGTCTCTCAAGGCGGTTGCGGAAGCGGTCGGCACACACCCGCGGCAACTGCACCGCGAATTCGTGGCCAATACTCAGGAACCACCGGCCAACTACTGGCGCAAGCTGCGTTTGGATCACGCCCGTCGCCTACTCGTCAACACCAGCCAAAACGTCACCACCATCGCCTTGGCCAGCGGTTTCTCCGACGCCTCGCACTTCATTCTGTGGTTTCGCAAGCAGTATGGTGAGACACCCTACAGCTTCCGCAAGCGCCGGCATGAAGTGGAACGTTTCAACACTGGCCGACTCGGCGAGAGTCTCAGGGTGGACCCGGAGTTTTAGGGCGATGGGGGCCGTGAGCGATTGAGCAGGGCATCGAATACGACTTCGCAGGCCGCGCCCCACGTCGCGCTGCCTGGCTGGTGATTGAGCACATCCAGACCGGTCGCCGTGAATGTGCCCGGTGTGGCTATCGCCCGGCCCAGCGCCTTGAGGCTGCGCTCCGGATGGGCGCGGGCGTTGAACAGACAATCTTCCAGATTTCCCAGTACCAGCGTTCGCGCCTGTCCGGCAGGCATGCCCTTGTCCACCAGCCAGTGTTGCAGGTCATGGAGCAGGAAATAGAACCAGCCATTCATGCAGGCTGCCACGGTGGCCAGCTCGAAAGCCGGTTCGTTGTCTACGACCACCAGCGAACCCAGAGGGCCAAGGCATTGCTGGGCCGTGTCGTCGGGCGGGTAGACGACCACGGTCGATTGGTTGAACTGGGCGGTGTAGGAGAGCATTACCCGCACGCAGACAGTTATGGGAAAGGTCGCCTGGAGCGTGTGCAAGTGCAGCCCGGCGACCAGGGAAAGCAGGTGCTGGCCGGGTTTGACGGTGATCTCGGCGGCCAGCTCCGCAACGCTGTCCGGCCGTACCCCGAGCAGCAGTATGCCGGCCTTGTCCACCAAGGCTTGATTGCTCGGCATGACCTCACAATTGCATTCATGGGCGAGTGCTTTGGCGCGTTCTGTGTTGCGCGGTGACAGCAGGATGATGCCGTCGAAGCCGCTGCGGCGCAGGCCGCGCACGACTTTTTCGGTGAGTTCGCCAACCCCCAGAACGCCCAGACTCTGCATGATGTCTCCTTCAGGCTTCCAGGCCAGCGCGGCGCTGGCCCCAGTTAAGGTTCAGATTCACCCCCAGGCTCAGCAATGGCTCTGGCGGGTTGCGGTTGGGGCCGGGCGAGCCTAGCAGGAAGGCCGTCAACTCGTCCTGTTCACCTGCCAACCAGTTGGCCAATAGTGTGCCCGTGGCGGTGCCACGCGTAATACCCAGACCGTTGCAGCACAGTGCCGCATAGACGTTCGGTGCCAAGCTGCCGAAGTAGGACAAGTGGTTGCGCGACATGCACATGGAGCCGCCCCAGGTGTAGTCGAACGGCATGTTCGCTAGCATCGGAAAGCGCCGATCAAACGACGTGCGGTGCTGGCGGGCGGCGCGGTCCAGAAAGCGCTGCTGGGCCTGCCCGCTGGCGTTAAAGCTGAAACTGTTACGCACCAGCAGACGCTGGTCGGGTGTGCGCCGCAATGTGGTGCCGAAAGGATCTGCAGGGATGATGCCCCAGGTCTGCTTGCCACCCAGGCGTGTCTGCTCTTCTTCGGTCAGCGGCCGGGTCATGCTCGCATACGTGAAGACCGGCAGCAGGCGGCCGGGTAAGAACCCGAAATGTGAGGCAAAGGCGTTGTTGCAGAGCAGCAGCTCGTCCGCAACAAATTCGCCGTTGGCGTGGAGCATCGTGATCTTGTCGCCCTGTTCGATACGGGTGATGACGGTGTTTTCGTAAAGGCTGACGTTCGACGGCAGGTTGTCGGCGAGCCCTCTGACCAATGCGGCTGGCTGCAACAGCATCGTGCCGGGGGTGTAAAGCGCCTGGCGATAGAACGACGTGCCAAGGTGTTCCGGCAAGTCGTGGGCATCGATCATTTCATAGGGCTGGCCGAGTTTGTCCAGGCCGCTGCGGTAGGCTTGCAGCACCGCCAGACCCTTGTCTTCTACGGCGGCCTGGTATTTGCCGTCCGAGCGCAGTTGGCAGTCTATGGAATAGTCTGCGACCCACGTGCGTATCATTGATTGAGCGAAGTAATTGAGCTTCAGGTTCATCCGCGCCGTGGCCGGATCGCCGATGTAGTCGGGGGCGCCGATGTCATGGGGCAAGTCGATAGCGAAGCCCGAATTACGTCCCGAGGCCCCATAACCGACCTGTTGCCCTTCGATCAGCACGATCTCGTCCTGGGGGAATTTCAGTGCCAGCTGGCGCGCGGCGGCGAGCCCGGTGAAGCCTGCGCCCAATACCACCCAGCGCGCCTTGGTGCGGCCGCTGTGGGCAGGGCGCGGGTGGCGTGACGGGCTGAGGTGGAACCAGCCGCAGCCATTGTCGTCGGCCGGGGTGGATGTATTTCTGTACATTGGTACCAGTCCTTTCTTTTTTGGCACTATCGCACTGGCTGCAGGTTGAGCCCTATAACGATCGGGACAACTTATGGGAGGTAGGGGTTATAAAGTGTCGGTGGCCATCGATCCATCGGCACTTTTGCCCACAGGTAGAAGCTGCCATCGGGCTTTTGACGTCCATCACCGGCGCGAGAATCGCGAGCACGGCGCCGAATTTTTCCCGGTACAGATCGCGGTTTTCTTGCACGTGATCTTCAACTTTCCAGGCGTACATGCTGGCCAGTTGACTATGCATCGGCATGGCGCAACCGTGGTAGGTCCGTTACAGAGGAAAGGCTTTGAGGATGTCCGCGTCGCCCGCGACGAACCGCGAACAGCGCTTCGCGCGTGCCGTTGGCAGGCAGGATGTGGCGCGCAGGGCCCAGCGGGACCTGCGCTACGCAAAGCGCTGCTGGCACTAATCGGCGATGGCCGTGCGCAACTCGGGTATCCCCAGTATCGCAGGGTATATCGCCATCTTGTCGAGATTGGCTGCCAGTGCCGCTTTGACGGAGGCCGGTGAAGGGGTGCTTGGGCTCCTCGATAGACAGCGTGATGCCAGATATTGATGATGGCGCGCCTGGCTCAAGTCGGCTTTTACTGGAGCCGATGAGGATTGAGAGCTTTGACAATTTCTGGGCGTCCCATGGTCGCCATAACGGTCCAGTGCTGTCTTTTGCCGGGGCATACCGACGTGGTGCCCACCGGGCCGTTGCGGGCGTGGAACATTCCGGCATTCGATGCCCTGATCGATGAGCAGGGGATGTTGCATCGCAGAGGTGCCGCCGACATGAATGGTAGCTTGGCGGCTGTGTTGGTAGCCGCTGAGCGTTTCGTGGTGGATTACCCTAATCACCGAGGGGCGGCGGCATTTCTGATCCCCAGCGATGAAGAGGGGCCTGCCCATTACGGACCAAGACGGTTGTCGAGTGCTTGATGGCGCGGCAGCAACGGCTGGATTGGTGCATTGTGGGCGAGCCGTCCAGCACCGCACTGGTAGACGATATCGTGAAGAATGGGTGGCGCGGTTCGCTGGGCGCGCCCCTCACTGTGCGCGGTGTTGAGGGGCATGTTGCATACCCGCATCTCGCCAAGAATCCGATTCATCTGGCGGCGCCGGCGTTGTCGGAACAGGCCAACGAGCATTGGGACAGTGGCAACGCGTTTTCCCTCCGACGAGCTTTCAGGTGTCGAACCTGAACGCAGGCACGGGCGCGACCAACGTGATTTCGGGTGATCTGGTCGCGGTATTCAATTTTCGCTTTTTGACCGAAGCAAGCGTCGAGGATTTGAAGCGCCGTGTCGCAGAGATCCTTGATAAGCATGCGCTGGACCGGCATATCGACTGGGCGTTATTGGGCCTGCCGTTTCTGACAGGACCCGGCGTACTGCTGGATGTGCTGACGGAAATCTACTACGAGACCCTGATCAAGTTTCTGGCCTGAGCCTCAATATTCTGGAAACGGTAGCGATAGGAGCCAGGCACTGAAGGCGCGCAAAGACAGGAGGTTCTGGTAGCGATTTGCGTAGATGAGGTAGTAGCTGCGGCCGCTTTCCACCGGTTCGAACAAGGCCACGAGCTCGCCACTTTTCAGCTCATCCTGCACCAGGATTTCAGGGACCAGGCCGATGCCGATCCCGGCTGATACCGCTTGAATCAGGTGCGCCGTGAGCTCGAAACTCGGGCCGGCACGCATGGCCTTGTGGTCAATGCCCTGGCTGTCAATCCAGTCAGACCAGGCGTTGGGCCTTGATACCACATTTAACAATGACTGCTCGGCGACGTCCCGAGGCGCCATTGAACGGTAGTCGGGCAGTGCCACCGGGCTGGCAATGACCAGCAGTTTTTCAGTCAGCAATGGATGCGAAATGAAGCCCGGCCAGTCTCCAGAGCCCACACAGATGATGGCGGTCATGTCGTGGGCGGAAGACTGAACGTCTTCGCGAATGATCCTGGAATGGATGTGGACCAGAATCTCCGGGTGTTTGGCGTAGAACTCGTGCATCCGCGGCAGCAGCCATTTCGAGCCCAGCGTTGGTAACACTGCCAGGTTCAACGGCCCGCCGTCATTCTTGAATGAAATGGTCTGCAGGGTTGCGCTTCGAATACGGCCCAACGCGGCGGCCAACTCGTGCTGGTAAAGCGCACCGGCAGCGGTCAATTCAATTCTTCTGCCTTCGCGCCTGAATAACTCGATTTCAAGTTGAGCTTCCAGGGTTTGCACCTGGCGGCTGACCGCGCTTTGGGTCAAGGCCAGCTCTTCGGCGGCCTTGGTAAAACTGCAATGCCGTGCGGCAGCTTCAAAGGCAACCAATAACGACATGGAGGGGGTCAGTCTTCTGGGGTTCATTCATAAAACTCATGCAAAACCAACGGGATTTACGTTTGCCATTAAAGCCACTGGCAGCAAAACTTGATAAAACCGTCTACCACTGCCCAGAGCGCTCTGTGCTCAGCATACGTAGTTTGAATGTATAGATCAGCTTTTCGCCTGCAGGAACTCACTCATGATTGCTCGGTTGTCGCCCCCGGAAACCCATAATACGAACTATGAAGCGTTTTTGGGCGCGCTCCATGCAGCCGGCTTTCAAGGTGAGATCGCTCGCCGTTACGGCGACCGGACGGTATTGGCCACTGACAACTCCATTTATCAACGTCTGCCTCAAGCCGCAGTGTTTCCACTCGACGAGCAGGACGTAGCGATTTTGTCACGGTTGGTGGCCGAGCCGGCACATAGTGCGGTGGTGCTCACGCCAAGGGGCGGCGGTACGGGCACCAACGGGCAGTCACTCACCGAGGGTGTAGTGGTAGATCTGTCCCGTCACCTGAACAACATTCTCGAAATAAACGTCGAAGAGCACTGGGTCAGGGTACAGAGCGGTGTCGTCAAGGATCAGCTGAACGCGGCGCTCAAGCCTCATGGATTGTTTTTCGCGCCCGAACTCTCGACCTCGAATCGCGCGACCATTGGCGGCATGATCAACACCGATGCGAGTGGCCAGGGGAGTTGCACCTACGGCAAGACCCGCGATCACGTGCTGGAGCTTTCGACGGTTTTGCTTGGGGGGTATCGCCTCACCAGCGCCTCCGTCGGTGTGGAGCATTTATCGGCACTGACAAAACGTGGTGATCGGATAGGGGAGGTCTACCGGTGTGCTGTGGACATCGCGGATAATCAGGCGGACTTGATCCGGGAGACGTTCCCCGCACTCAATCGCTGCCTGACGGGCTACGATTTGGCGCATCTGCGCGAAACCGACGGGCAGTTCAATCTGAACAGCGTTCTGTGCGGCTCTGAAGGCTCCCTCGGATTCATTGTTGAAGCCAAATTAAACGTCCTGCCTATCCCCAAATACTCCATTCTGGTCAACGTTCGGTACGCCGGATTTATGGATGCCTTGCGCGACGCCAAGGCGCTGATGGAAATGAAGCCCCTGTCGATCGAGACCGTGGATTCCAAAGTGCTGATGCTGGCGATGAAAGACATCGTATGGCATGGCGTTGCTGAATATTTCCCGCAAGATCCGGAGACGCCGACCCTCGGTATCAACCTCATTGAATTCAGTGGCGACGATGAAGCCTCGGTACAGCAGCGTGTTCACGACTTCGTATTGCACCTCAAGCGCGATACCTCAGTGGTTCGGTTGGGGCACACGCTCGCCATCGGCGCTGACGCCTTAAAGCGTGTGTACGCGATGCGCAAGCGCGCTGTCGGGTTGCTAGGTAATGTTAAAGGCGAGGCCAGGCCGCAGCCATTTGTCGAAGACACAGCCGTTCCGCCGGAAAACCTGGCTGATTTCATCCACGAGTTTCGCGCGTTGCTCGACAGCTATGACTTGCAATACGGCATGTTTGGCCATGTCGATGCAGGTGTGTTGCACGTGCGTCCGATCCTCGACATGAAAGACCCTGCGCAGGCGGCTCTGGTCCGGCCGATCTCCGATGCGGTCGCGGCCTTGACGCAAAAATACGGAGGGCTGCTGTGGGGCGAGCATGGCAAGGGCTTGAGGTCCCAGTACGTACCTGATTATTTCGGTGATTTGTACCCTGCGTTGCAAGCGCTCAAGGCGGCCTTCGATCCACGCAACCAACTCAATCCCGGCAAGATCGCCACGCCGAAAACCGTCCCGTCTGCTCGATTGACGCGCGTTGACGAAGTGCAATTGCGCGGCGAACTGGACCGCACCATTGATGAGCGCGTCTGGCGAAGCTACGACGCGGCTCTGCATTGCAATGGCAATGGTGCGTGCTACAACTTCGATCCTGATGACACTATGTGTCCCTCCTGGAAGGCAACGCGTAATCGTGTCCACTCGCCAAAAGGGCGCGCAACGCTGGTCCGTGAATGGCTGAGATTACAGGGGGAGCAGGGCGTCGATGTGCTGGCGGTCAACGAACCCGCGCAACTGAATGTGGCTCGCCGCGCGGTGAACAGCCTCGCGCAGAAGTTGGGGCAGCAGGATTTTTCCCACGAAGTTTATGAGGCAATGAGCGGTTGTCTGGCCTGCAAGTCATGCGCAGGCCAATGCCCGGTTAAAGTGAATGTGCCGGAGTTCCGCTCGCGCTTTCTTGAGCTCTATCACAGCCGCTATTTGCGTCCGCTCAAGGATTATCTGATCGGCTCGCTGGAATACACGGTGCCCTATATCGCCAGGATGCCGCGCTTCTACAATGTTGTGATGAGTGCGCGACCGGTTCGCTGGGTTCTCGAGCGAGCAGCCGGAATGATCGACAGCCCGCTACTCAGCCTAGTGGATTTTGCGGCTGTTTGCCGACGATGGGATGTGACGATAGCAACACCTGAACGGCTTGATGCGCTTTCAGATGAGCAGCGTAGAAAAAGCGTCATTCTCGTTCAGGACGCGTTCACCCGTTTTTTCGAAACGCCGCTGTTGGTTGATTGGATAGAGCTGATATCGAGGCTCGGTTACAATGTGTACTTGGCACCTTATGCGCCCAACGGCAAACCGCTTCAGGTACAGGGGTTCCTGAAAGCGTTTGAGAAGGCTGCCCAGTTCAATGGGCAGTCGTTATTCAGCCTCCAGCACTATCAAGTTCCCCTGGTGGGGCTCGACCCTGCGATGACCCTGGTCTATCGGCAGGAATACGCCAAGACCCTTCAACCAGGCAATGCGCCCCAGGTAATGCTTGCGCAGGAATGGCTGCTGAACGCGTTGCCGGAAAATAAAGCCACGCAAGCGAATGAGCCTTACCACTTCCTGCCCCACTGCACGGAAAAAACCAATGAGCCTGGCAGTATCAGCCAATGGCAGAAAGTTTTTGAACGCATGGGGCTCACGCTTCAGGTGCAGGCTAGCGGTTGTTGCGGGATGTCGGGTACTTACGGACATGAGGCGCGAAACGCCCAAACCTCCAAAACGATCTATGGGCAATCCTGGAAGCGGCTGATTGAGAAATTCAACCAGACGGGGCGAGTGGTTGCCGATGGTTATTCCTGTCGCAGCCAGGTTAAGCGTCAGGAGGGCGTGCAGATACTCCATCCTTTGCAGGTACTGTTAGCACGTATGAAGGCGTGATCGCTGGAGGTCGTCTACAGGACTAATACTGGGATATAGATGTGAAAACTTCGCATAACAAAAAGTTATCGTGGCATGATATTTAATGCCTGATTGTTTTTAGGTCTTCTTGCTCTAATGAAGAAAAATACCTCTCTACTGCCTTGATAATAACTATGAAGACAAAGTGCGGAGATACAGGATGATGAGGTTTACCCGTAGCACCCTTTCCGGTTGGCTTGCAGGTTCGGTGTTAGCCTACTGCAGCCTGGGTGTTCAGGCTGAGGAGTTAGCGCCCATCCGTATCGATTGGACCGGAACCTGAAGCGTGACAAGTGGTCTTTGATCAACGCGTGGAGCCCACACTGGATGTTTTAAGTGGTCGTTGCGCTACTTGGATGATCCCAGGCATATATTGGGTGGTGCAGAGCAAATCCATGTAATTGCTCGTAAGGGGTTTGGCGACGAGTATCCTGAAGTGGCGCAATTTTTCAACAAGTTCAAAATCCCCCAATCTGATCTGGGAAATGTTGATGGCGAGTGCACGTGAAAACTCAGCAGGCAAAGCCGTTGCAGAATACTACGCAGCGAATAAAAAACGCTTTGATGTCATGTTTAGCAGTGAAGTAGCACCCGCGACGGTCCCGCAGTAATGGCTGTTGTTTTACTGTATTTATCTTAGGTTCGGAGCCCTTGCGCAGTATTAAGGGCGCTGACTGCATATGCATACACAGGTCATCCGGACTCCTCGACGCATTGAAAGGCGCTGAGGTGCCTGGCGAGGGGTAAAATGCGATGAAAGATTTAGAGGGGGTTGCTCCCCAAACCGTTGGATTTCTTTTGTTGGATAATTTCACTTTAATTTCGATGGCGTCAGCATTGGCACCACTGCGCATCGCAAATCAACTCTCTGGCAAAAAATTATATCGATGGTTAACCCTCAGCAGAGACGGTGTCTCTGTAAGTGCCAGTGGAGGTTTGCAAGTTGCCCCCGATACCAGAATGGGAGATGCTTCCGACCTCAGTATCGTTATTGTATGTGGCGGAGTGGATATTAAAAACCATGTTAGCAAGGAGCATGTGCGCTGGTTGCAATATCAGGCTCAACAAGGATGCACATTGGGGGCTGTATGTAATGGTACTTGGGCCTTGGCCAAGGCGGGATTGTTGAATGGCCATAAGTGCAGTGTTCATTGGGAACGGCTGGAGGCGATGCGCAAGGAGTTTCCTGAATCTGCAATCACCGCGCGCCTTTTTTCTGTCGATGAAAAACACTCGACCTCGTCGGGTGGTCTTGCACCATTGGACATGATGCTGCACATGATAAGAATCAAGCACGGGCGTGATCTTGCAGTGGCAATCTCGGAAGAACTCGTACACGAACGTATGCGAAGTGGTCATGAGTATTACCGGGTACCGCTCAAGCATACGGCAGGAGCGAATCAGCCGAAGCTGCAAGCGGCTATTATATTGATGGAGCAAAATTTATCCGTGCC
Source organism: Pseudomonas sp. LAMO17WK12:I1 (assembly GCF_900177315.1). Taxonomy (NCBI): domain Bacteria; kingdom Pseudomonadati; phylum Pseudomonadota; class Gammaproteobacteria; order Pseudomonadales; family Pseudomonadaceae; genus Pseudomonas; species Pseudomonas sp. LAMO17WK12:I1. Next base: position 171,996 of record NZ_FWZV01000002.1, read on the forward strand.
TCTTGAACTTAGCGAATTACCTTTAAGGTTAGGTATTTCACGACGTCAGTTAGAACGGCTGTTTAACAAGTATTTAGATTGTCCTCCCTCGCGCTATTACCTCAGGCTGCGCTTGTTGAGGGCGCATCAGTTGTTAAAAACAACGTTAATGCCAATGATAGAGATAGGTTATTTGTGCGGCTTTGTGTCAATTTCGCAATTTGCGCAAAGCTATCTTGGGTGTTTTGGGGTCACGCTCCATGATGAGCGCGCTTCGGCGTCTACTATTGCTCAGGAGCGGGCTTTGAATGCTGGGAAATACAAGTCTGGTTTGGCGCTAAGCATCGCTAGAAACGAGATTACCTTTGCCAGTATGAAAGTTTAGAAAATATTAGACTATTATGTTAGATGCTCGGACATCAAGGAGGAAGAGAGTGCAAAATTAGAGAAAGAGGCTAGACCAATCCCCAAATGAACGAAGCCTGAACCTTGCGCTTGGCCACCCTCACACCGCAAAAAACTCGATGAGTGAATGAATAAGTTACTACAGGAGTTTGGCCGTTTGGACGCAACTAGGGGGCACGGGCCACAACAAACAAAGAGGGATTCGTGGTGGCGATGGCCAATTATTAATTGGCAGAGAAAGGGTATGTTGAGCTATTCATAAAATGCGTTGCCCATTACGTCCCCCGCGATAGTGGGCGCAATATCGTTCCTTTGGCAAATCTGGTACATGTTGCTACTTCGTCAGTAGACACCATGCACCAACTTGCCAGAGTTCATCCTGCGCTTGTATGCGGGGTCTTGGCTTGCCTGGCAGAAATACAACAGCGGCGTCACCACCAATCCTACGACCCATGACAAATCCGTACCGTTGATGTGTTCCGAAATCAGCCGCCACGTAGAGCGGCGTGTTCATAAAGGGAATCTGCACTGCGATCCCGCAGCATAGGCGAGCAGCGCATGCGGGTTGTATTTTCCGTAAATGCCGCCATCCACTCGAAAAATTGAGGCAATGTCGTGTTTGCCGTTGTGTATCGCATAGAAGTCGATCAGGTTAATTGCTGTACAGGGTACGAGCACTACGAGTAACACTAGCACCATGTCCACGAAGTGGCCGATAAACTCCTTCGACGCAAACACCGCTGCAATTGCACATGCCGCCAATACCCGGATCGAGATCAATGCACGGCTTTTGGCGGTCAGAATCCAGCAATACGCAAAGGTCTGCACAAGGGGGATGATCGAGAGCACCGCGCTGTATAGGTTGAGGGCGTTGGGGCTGATCACGCTCAAGAACAGCACCACCATAAGTGGCGCCGATGATGCCGGCGGCAAGTTTGACGGCGTCCATGGTGTCCATGCCCACCGGAGTTGCGAGCACAGCGACTGCGCCGAAGCTGAAAGCCAGGCTGCAGCCCAAGTAGGTGGTTCAGAAGGTGGACACTACAGGCACATCGGCCGGCAAGTAGCGGGAGTAGTCTGAGACGTAAGGTGCGAATGCGATTTGCCATAAAGCCGCCAGGGACACCGTCGCCAGCCAGCCGGAGATGTTGAAGCTGCCGCGCTTCATAAAGTCGTTATGGGCACCCTAAGAAGGTTAAGTAAGTGTCATTCAGGTCAGGCACCCTTCGGAGCTGTTCGTTAAGTATGGCTTTGACCAAACGTGTCAGCCTGTGCAACAAATTGCTGCCCATGGCAAATCCGAACACCCATATCCATGCGAAGTGGTGGAGGAAGAAGCAGCGAAAATCGGAGGTCCAAAGTGGTTTCATGCGAAAGCTACGACTGGTGAAGCAAATGCTCCGATAAGATGAAGCATTTGTTTTGAAGCGCGGCAGACTGCGTTTTCGCGCAGTCTGTATTGAGTGGTGTTTTTTGCTGCAGCTCATGACGTTTAGATGCACTTGCTAGACGCTTGAGTATTTTCTCAGTGGATCATTGAAATTGGGCAGGTGAACGGGTTGTACACCTGCGAAGCCTTGGCTGGGTCTGACCGACTATTCAAGCACGGTGGGGGCCCCGCCCAATGCGGTGGGCAGGCCTTGATGTCTATCGCCCGATTGCGCAGTCGCACCTCAAAGCTAAAACCCTTGCTGCATGCCGGAACACCGATCTCTTATCTATCATGCGGTACGACCGCCGAGTACCTCAGCCACCCAGTCGGCAATGTATTGACCGGCATTGATACTGTTGTCGAAGCTCGAATGCTGCACGCCGCCCTCACGTTCGGTGAAGATTTTCAGTTCGCGTTTTGGGCTATTGACCAACTGTTCGTACGTGCGGTGGGCCCACTTCAATGGAATCTGCGAATCTTTTTCACCGTGGGTGACCAGGAAGGGGACCTTGATGCGGTCGAGGATGCCGTCCAGATGAACATTCTCGGCGATGGCCATGAACTCGTCGGTGTCCTTGGCACCCCATACCCAAGACACGTGCGACCAGTAATGAGGTACCGGAAAACTGCCTTCCTTTTCCATGCGACGCTTCTGCACATCACGCCAGTCATGGTTGGCACCCCACACGACGCCGCAGGCGAAGCGCGGCTCGAAGGCTACCGCGCGCGGGCAGTAGTAGCCGCCAAGCGACACACCCTCCAGGCCAATGCGTTTGGCGTCGACATCGTCGCGGGTTTCCAGCCAGTCCACCACGCGGCTGGCCCAATGTTCGCTGTCGAAGCGCGCGGTCAGGTTGTGCAGGCGCAATGCTTCGCCGGTGCCGGGTTGGTCGATGATCAATGACGACACGCCACGCTTGGCCAGCCAGGCGGGCAGGCCGACGCGGTATTTCATTTCTTTGGTGGAATCCAGACCATTGACCTGCACCAGGATTGGCGCTGGGCCGCTGACACCTTCGGCACGGACCAGCAGACCGGAAAGGTATTTGCCTTCGTAAGGGATTTCAACGCGCTCGCAATTTTCCCGTGCCAGTTCGATACCGCGTTGGAAGGTGTTTAGAAAACGCTGGTACAGCTCCGTGCGGCCAGGTGCACCGTGGGCCTGCAGGCGTTCGCAGCTCAGATAATAGGTCGCGGCGCGGTTGTATTTTTCACCGGCAGACAACAGTCGACCCTTGCCTTCGTCTTCTTCCGCCAGGCCGCACAGTTTGTCGGCCATGTTCGCCCAGGTTTCACGGAAGGCCTTGCTGCCGGCGGCATCCGGCTGTTGGGCGGCTTCTTGCAGCGGCGCGCACATTTCTTCGATTTCGCCAATGCGAGCGCCCATTTCAATGGCCAGGTCGACGGAAAGATTCCACACGTAGTTGGTCGGAAAGTAGCGAAACATGATTGTTATTGTCCTTGTGCAAGCAAAGGCAGGCGGCCAAAACCGGGGCCGGGAACGCCAAACCTGACGGTTCGAAGCAGGCTAAGGGGAGACCCATTGTTTGGCCAATCGCGAGTCAGGATGGGAGGTATTGCGAACGCAGATGGAGTGTAAGGGCGCCTCTGGCCTAAGGGTCTTCTGCTCTACGTTCAAGCCGCAAATCCGGATACCTATCATCGTACTTTGCGATTGTTCATAACGCAGGATGCGATTGGTGCCGTTGAGGTACGACTCACTAGAGTTGACGCTGCACCGCGCCGTTGGTTGGAGTCCGGGCGCGCACAACAACAAGAACAAGGTATCGACAGATGAGTGAGTCCAAAACCGGCGCAGCGATCAGGTGCGCCAACGGCAGGCTGTTTTTCCATGACCGTGCGAGGAGTTGGACATGCTCGTATTGAATCGCGTGCTCGGAAATCTGTCGGTAGGGGGCAAGCTATTGTTGGGTTTTGGCCTGGTGCTGCTGGTAACCCTGGGGGTCGCGCTCACGGCTTTTCGTTCCCTGGGTGTGATGCAGCAGCGCGCAGAGCAATCGCGTCAGGAATCATCGATCCAGGCACTGATCCTGCGTGCGCGTATCGACGAGAAAGCATTCGCCCTGGATCTGGCCTCGCAGCGCTTGGAGCAGGTACGCGAGACGCTCGGAAAACTGAACCAGCAACTCGATGATCAGCCGACCAACAGCGCAACGCACACCACCGTTCGCACAGCCGTCAGCGCTTACCTGGAGCAGTTCCTCGACTATGCCGACTCGTTGCGTCGGGCTCGCGAAGCGCGACTGCGCATGCAGGCACTGGCGCAGACGGCCGGCGACAGTTTTACCCTGCTGTTTCTCGATCAACTGGATGCGCTCAACACCCGGTTGGGGCAGGGGATCCCGCCGGACAGCAATCAGATGGTGTTGCTTGAGCAGACGGCCGCGTTGCGTGACAAGCTCGCCAAGTTGCGCGACAGCGAATTGTACTACTCGCTCGATGGCGAGGAGCGTTACCGCAGCGACTGGGAAATGAGCATGAGTGACCTGCTGGCCGCCATGCAGGCGCTCGATCTTGGCGAGCAGCAAGGCGAGTCGCTGCAGGAGGCGAGCACTGCCCTGGGGGACTACCGTAAGGCCTTCCGTGAGTTCGTCGACAGCCGTGGGCAAAGTGCGCAAAGCAGCGCGGCGATGAACGCGCAGACCGAGCAGGTCAGCAAGCTGTTGGCCCAGGCCGATGAGCAGCAAAGGCAGGCGGTCCTGGACGATAATCGCGATGCTGATCGCCAATTGAGTTTGATCACTGTTCTGGCACTCGCTTTGGGCATTGGCGCCAGCCTGCTGATCCGTCAGTTGATTGTGCAACCGTTGCGCCAGGCTGTGCAGTTAGTCCAGCGCGTGGCGGCGGGGGACCTGAGTGATCCGCCGCCAGACAGTGGTCGTCGTGATGAATTGGGTCAACTGTTGGGCACCGTGGGCAACATGCTGGGCAGCCTGCGGGCATTGGTCGGGCGCATCGACCGTGGTGTCGGCTCGCTTAACGGCATGGCCGGCAGCTTGGCCGAGGTGACCTTGAGCAACAGCCGTGGTGTCGAGCATCAACGCCAGGAAACCGAGTTGGCCGCCACCGCCATGCAACAGATGGCCGCCACGGCGCAGGAGGTCGCGCGCAACGCGGGTGAAGCCAGCGAAGCGGTGGCACATGCCGACCAACAAGCGCGGGAAGGTGATGAGCTGGTGCGCCAGGCGAGTGGCAAGATTGACCATTTGGCTGTGGAAATGATGGGTTGCGCTGAAGCCATGCGGTCGCTATTGGTGGAGAGCGCGGCGATTGGTGGTGTGCTCGATGTCATCAAGGCGGTGGCCGAGCAGACCAACCTGCTGGCGCTCAACGCCGCCATCGAGGCCGCGCGGGCGGGTGAGCATGGTCGTGGCTTCGCTGTGGTCGCCGATGAGGTGCGTGGCCTGGCACGACGCACACAGCGTTCGACCACGGAAATCGAAGGGTTGATCGTTCGTCTGAGCAGTGTTGCCCAACAAGCCGCCGAGCGCTTGCAAGGCAGCCATGTGCTGAGCGATGAAACGGTGGTGCTTGCCGCGCAAGCCTCCCAGGCACTGGCGCGGATTACCCGGGCGGTGTCCCGCATCGAGCAAATGAACCAGCAGATTGCCGCGGCGGCCGAGCAGCAGAGTGTGGTGGCCGAGCAAGTCAGCCAGAGCATGACGCGGGTGCGCGAAGTGGCCGAAGGCAGTGCCAGGGAAAGTCTACAACTGCAAGTCTCAACGGCCGGCTTGCAACAGGTTGGCGGCGAGCTCAAGGCGGCTGTCGGGCACTTTCGTACCTGACCTCGCCTGCGAGTAATGGCCGCTATTACTGCTCCAGCTCGTTGATGATCTGACTGATTTTTGCCCGGAGCCAGCGGTGCATCGGATCCCCCTCCATGGTCCGGTGCCAGAGCATGAACTCACGCATTACCGGGATTTTCACCGGAGGCTGCAAGATGCGCAGCGGGAGGTAGTTGGCGTAGAGCCTGGCCATGCGCTGGAGCATGGTGGCGACGCGTTGGGTGCCGACGATCAACTGCGGCAAGGTGTTGAAGTCGTGGGTCACCACTTCCATGCGACGCGTGAAACCGTACTGGCTCATCAGCCATTCTTCGACGCCCAGTTGCCGGTTTCGGCCAAAAATCACCGAGACATGACCCATCTCGATGTACTGATCGAGGGTGATGCTGTCGGCCACTTGGGTGTTGCCGTCCCACACCACGCAAACGTGCTCCTCTTCGAATAGAAGCTGCGATGGGTGGCCTTCGATGAGGTAGTGCTCAGGCACGATCATCATGTCAGCCTCTCCGCGCATCAACATCTCGGTGGACGTGTCGCCGGGGCCCAGCAGTTCGAAGGTAATGTGCGGGGCTTCCAGGTAGATCTTCTGGATAACCCGTGCGAACAGGACGCTAATCAGATAGTCCGAAGTGACCAAGCGAAAATGGCGCTTGCTGGTGGCGGGGTCGAACACCGGCTTGGCGGTGATCGAGGACTGGATCGTCAGCAGCACCTGGCGCACCGGCGCCGCCAGTTCGCGGGCATAAGGCGTGGGCTGCATCTTGCGTCCGACCTGCGCCAGTAGCTCATCTTCGAAGTAGAGGCGCAGCCTGCCCAGTACGCCGCTGGTGGCGGATTGGGTCATGTGCAGGCGTTCGGCGGCGCGGGTGATGTTCTGCTCTTCCAGTAACACATCCAGCGCCACCAGGAGATTGAGATCCAGGTGGTTAAAGCGCATGGCGGTCTCGATTCTTGTATTTATTTTGTAAATACCTTCCGGTCTTCCTATCGCGGCGTCAAGCCCCGCGAGTGGGTGAATCGAACGATGCCTGTTCGATTTTCCATGTCACTTGCGCTGGGCAGCCAGGTATCGCATTTGCCGATAGGTCGCATCCCGACAAGCGATTAGTCAGTGAGTTTTTGCCCCTTCAGTATCGGCCCACAGTCGGTTGGCTAACGTTTCATCGACTTCAACACCCGCCTCGGCAGCGCTGCGCCTGGCACGGTTCCCGTAAGCGGGGTGCTGGCCTGCGCTGAATAATTACAATGGAGTGGCAACTCAATGAACATCATTGGCCTTGATGCCTTGATTTTTGGCGTCGACGACATTCAAGCCTGTACCCATTGCCTGCGTGACTACGGCCTGCTCCCTGTCGATGTCGACAGCGAGGGCGGTCGTTTTGAAGCCCTGGACGGCACGGCGGTGATTATCCGTCTTGCAGACGATGCCCGTCTGCCGGCGGCCATCGGGCCTGCCCCGTCGATTCGTGAAACCGTCTATGGCGTGGCCAGCGTGGCTGACCTCGAGGCCATCGCCGATGAGTTGGGGCGCGACCGCCCAGTGACCCGCGGTACCGATGGCTCCGTGCACAGCGTGGACGACATGGGCTTTGCCATTGGTTTTCAGATCAGCGTGCGGCGTGCGTACAGTGCGCCAGCCGATCTGACCAACTCACCGGGCCACGCTCCCCAGCGTCCGGTCAATCAGCCGGGCATAAGCCCGGATATGCAGGCCTTGCCGCGGACTCTGTCCCACGTGGTGTATTTCGTGCCGGATGCGGCCAAGGCCGAGGCTTTTTACAAGCGACTGGGCTTCATGACTACCGACACCCTTGTTGGCGCAGGCCCGTTCATGCGTCCGGCCGGTTCCGATGACCATCACTGCCTGTTCATGATCCAGACGCCGCCACACATGAAGGGTTGCGAGCACTTCACCTTTCACATGGGCAGCGGCACGGAAGTGCTGTTGGCCGGGCGTCGCTTCGAGCAGCAAGGTTGGACCAGCTTCTGGGGGCCGGGCCGTCACCTCTTTGGCTCGAATTGGTTCTGGTACTTCAACAGCCCGTTGGGTTGCCACATCGAATACGACGCCGACATGGACAAGCACGATGACGCCTGGCAAGCGCGCCAGGCGCCGTTGTCGGCGGATAACTCGCAATTGTTCCTGTTCACTTCCCGGGAAAAGTGGTTCCCGAGCGGCCCGCCGCCCAAGCAGGCCTGAGTGTGGAGGTCGTCCATGAGTCACGAGGCCCTGGTGCTCTGTCGCCTGGATGAACTGGTGGAAGGGCAGGCCCGCGGGTTCGATCCCCTGGGCGCGGGGAAGGACAGTGTGTTCGCCCTGCGCCATGACGGCGAGGTGCGGGTCTATCGCAACAGCTGTCCGCACCTGGAGGTGCGCCTGGAGTACCGTAAGGATCGTTTTCTCAGCGTCGATGGCCGCCAGATCGTCTGTTACGCCCATGGTGCGCGGTTCCTTCCGGACAGTGGCCTGTGCGTCTACGGGCCGTGCCTGGGAGAAAGCCTGAGCGCACTGCAATGGCATGCAGAGGCCGATTGGCTGGTGCTCGAAGCGGGTCAGTTGGAGGCGTATGCATCCTGATCAACGTATCGCAGTAGCTGATACATCGTATCCCTACATGCGATTAGTCAAACGCCTGCTTTGCCGAGAAAGTGAACGCAACGCGGTAGCGAATGCGTGCAAACACAGCCGGTGGTGAAGCCCGGGATCGCTTCGGTAGAACGCTAGCGTGAATAACAAGAATAAGAGTGAGACGAGCATGAACGCAGTGAAAAAGGTGCTTATCGTCGGTGGTGGTATCGGTGGTCTATGTGCCGCAATCGCTTTGCGTCGCCAGGACATCGAAGTCGATCTTGTCGAGCTCAAGACGCAGTGGACAGTCTACGGCGTTGGCATCATCCAGCAGAGTAATGTCGTCCGTGAGATGGCCAAGTTGGGTGTGTTGGATGCTTACCTGGACGCCGCCTACGCGTTCGAGGATGTGACCATCAATACCACCGCCGGTGAACAGCTGGCGCGAATCTCCGGTCAGCGCCTGGCCGGCTCGGAGTATCCAGCCAACGTCGGCATCTCGCGCCTGGCTCTGCATCAAGTCCTCAGCGAAACCGTTGCTGCCCTTGGTGTCTCGGTCCGCCTGGGCCTGAGCGTCGAGTCGCTTGAGCAGGTGGGCGAGGGCGTTGATGTGCTGTTCACCGATACCCGTCGCGGTCGTTACGACCTGGTCGTGGGCGCCGATGGCCTGTACTCAACAATGCGCGGTTTGCTGTTCGGTGAGCAGCAGCTCCAACGTTTTATGGCGCGCCGTTATGAGCGCTGCAAACTCATCAGCGACAGCTCGGTGCTGGCCGGTGACAAGGAAATGGCCCACGACAACAGCAGCTTCGACCGGATCGGCCTGGTCAGGCGGACGCTCGAGGTCACGGCAGAGCCTATCTAAGGCGCCGACAAAACCAAATTCGCTTTCCCACGGAAGTTTCATGCCTGTGCAGGCTTGGCCCGGTTCGACTGCGGGCGCCGTTTCACCAGAAGAGCTGGCATACAACAACAATAAAGAGGGTTACTTCGATGGCTACTCGCAAGTTCGCTGCGTCGCGGCGCGTCCCCTTCACCCTGACCCTTGCGGCCAGCCTGGGGCTTGGCGCTTCGGCTGCCCAGGCCTTTCAGATCGACACCGGCAATCCCGATCTCAGCTTGCGCTGGGACAACACGCTGAAGTACAGCGCGGCCTGGCGCCTGAAGGATCCCAGCAGCAAGCTCAGCGAGGGGCAGACGGCGCTGAACCAGAATGACGGCGATCACAATTTCGGCAAGGGGCTGATCTCCAATAGGCTGGATATTCTTTCCGAACTGGATATCGGTTTTCACAACTTTGGTGCCCGTCTGAGCGGTGCGGCCTGGTACGACACTGTCTACCAGGACCGCAACGACAACAACGACGCGGCCAGTGCCAACCAGCGTTCGGTGGGTTTCAACGAGTTCACCAGTGATACCCGTCAACTGCACGGCGGTGACGGTGAACTGTTGGATGCGTTCGTCTACTGGAACGGTGAGCTGGCCGACCGTACCTTGTCGGTTCGCGCCGGGCGCCACGGGCTGATCTGGGGCGAGAGCCTGTTCTTCGGCGGCAACGGCATTGCCGGAGCCATGGCGCCGGTGGACGTGGTCAAGGCGCAATCGGTGCCCAACACCCAATTCAAGGAAATCACCCGACCGGTCAACCAGCTCTCGACCGCCTACCAACTAACCGACGATGTGTCATTGGGCGCCTTCTACCAGTTGGAGTGGGAAGCCACCCGCTTGCCGGGCGCCGGTAGCTATTTCTCCACCAGCGATACCATCGGCGACGGCAATGAACGGCTGATCACCGGCGGGCCGTTCCCGGATTTCCTCGGCGGTAATGCCAACAGCCCGGCTGCGTTTTTCCATGGCAAGGACAAGAAAGCCAGGAGTTCCGGCCAGGGCGGCCTGCAGCTCAAGTACAACACCGGGACGACGGATTACGGCCTGTACGCACTCCAATATCACGAGAAAACCCCAACGCTGTACTTGAAGCCGAATGCCACCGGGCCGAACTTCAGTACCGGGCAAGTCGGCGAATATTCCTGGGTCTACCCGGAAGATATCCGGGTCCTGGGCGCCAGTTTCGCGACCTCCGTGAACGAGTACAGCTTTGCCGGCGAGGCATCGATGCGCTGGAACATGCCGCTGGTGTCCAACGCCCAGACCGTCCTGCCGGGCGCCGAGGCGGACAACAACGACGACGCCCTCTATGCCGTCGGCCGTACGGCCCACGTCAACCTCAACGTCCTGGCATCGCTGGGCCCTTCCTTCGTCGCCAATGAAGCCAGCCTGGTAGGGGAAATCGCCTGGAACCGCCTGCTCGCCGTAACCAGGAACCGCGCCGCCCTAGACCCTAACGCCACTGATGATGGCCTGGGCTTGAAGTTGGTTTACACGCCCACCTATCGCCAGTTCTTTCCGGGCGTGGATATCAGCGTGCCGCTGGGCATCAGCTATTTCCCCATGGGCAAGTCGGCTGTGATCAGCGGGTTCGGCCCCGACAGAGGCGGGGACATGAACATCGGCGTCTCCGCCACCTATTTGGACCAAGTGACGGTGGGGCTGACCTACACCCACTTTTACGGTCCCGAGGACACCAGCCTCAACGCCGCCAACCAGTTCAATTACAAGCAGTCGCTGAAGGATCGGGATTACCTGGCTTTCTCCGTCAAGACCACGTTCTAAGAGGATTTGCGCATGACCATTCAGTTCACTCTAAAGGCCTTGTGCTTAACCCTGCTGGCCGCTGCCGCGCCGATGGCCTTGGCCGCCAGCGCCGAACAAGCGGCCGCGCTGGGCAAGACCCTGACGCCCTTCGGTGCCGAGAAAGCCGGCAATGCCGACGGCAGTATTCCGGCCTGGGACGGTGGCTACACCAAGGTTGATCCAGGCTACGTCCCGGGCGGCAAACGCAGCGATCCATTTGCTGCGGACAAACCCTTGTACAGCATCACCGCCCAGAACCTGGCCAAGTACGCCGACAAACTCAGCGACGGCACCAAGGAGCTGTTCAAGCGTTTCCCGGACACCTATCGCATCGATGTCTATCCGACCCGGCGCACGGCGGCCGCGCCGCAGTGGGTCTATGACAACACGTTCAAGAATGCGACCCGCGCCAAACTGGTCGACAGCAGCGCCGGACTGATCCCCGACGGTGCCTATGGCGGGATCCCGTTCCCGATTCCACAGAACGGTACCGAAGCCATCTGGAACCATGTGCTGAACTGGCGGGGCACTTCGGTAGCGGGGCATTTTCGCCACTATCTGATGACGGCCGACGGCAACCAGGTGATGACGAGCGACGGCCTGTTGACCCAGGAAATGCCCTACTACTTCCAAGAGGGCGGCCCTGAAAACTACTCGGGTGACTACTGGCAGGTGCACTTTGTCAATTCCGGCCCGGCGATTCGTGCCGGCGAACAGATCCTGGGGCGTGAGAACATCAACGGCGACAAATCCCAGGCCCATGTCTATCTGGCCGGTCAGCGCCGCGTGCGCACGCTACCCAACGCCTGTTGCGATACACCGACGCCGTCCACCGCCGGGGTCATGTCCTTCGACGAACTGTTCGTATGGCAGGGCCGTACGGACCGGTTCGACTGGAAACTGGTGGGCAAGCAGGAAATGTACGTCCCCTACAACACCAACAAGTTGCAGAACGCTGCCCAGCCGCAGGACCTGATAGGCAAGCACCATCTGAATCCGGATTACGTGCGCTGGGAGTTGCACCGCGTCTGGGTGGTCGAGTCGACGTTGGCCGCCGGCAAGCGCCACCAGTTGCCCAAGGGCCGTTACTACCTCGACGAGGACACTTGGCAGGCTCTGCTCGGCGACCGTTGGGACGCCAGCGGTCAACTGGCCAAGACCCTCTGGTCGTTGCCTTCCGTATTGCCTGATCTGCCAGGCCTCGTGCAACTGTCTGCCGGTTTTTATGACCTGACCTCCGGCGCGTGGTTTATCCAGAACCTCTACGCCGGATTGCCGGAACAGTATCACGCGGTTGATCGCTACAAGGCCTCGGAGTTCTCGCCAGCGGCGATGGCTGGACGCGGCGTGCGTTAACTGAGCTGAGAGGCAAGGGCATGCCTGTCGGCGTGTCCTTGGGGTACGAGTGTTTGTCCGAGGTAGGTTATGAACAGAATCAGTCAGGCGAGCGCGTTGCTCTTGGCCCTGTATTTGCCCTTCGCCACGAGCGAGTGCCTGGCCGGGCCGGCTGTGGTGGGGGTGCCGCTCAATACCCCGGCCATGCGGGTACCGGCTGCGCAAAACGGCGTATTGATCGACCTGGCACGTGCCGGCACGCGTCTGGTGGCCGTGGGCGAGCGCGGCCTGGTGCTGCTCTCAGACGACAACGGGCAAAGCTGGCGTCAGGCCTCGGTGCCGGTTTCGGTGAGCCTGACGGCGGTGCATTTCGTGGATGCGCAAAAGGGTTGGGCCGTCGGCCACGCCGGTGTGGTGCTGGCGACGCTGGATGGTGGCGAGCACTGGACGCTGCAGCTCGACGGCGTGCGCGTGGCACAGCTGGAACTGGATGCCGCCAAGGCGAGCCAGGCCACGGCTACCGACCCGGATGCGGCCCTGGTACGGGTACAAAATGCCGAGCGTCTTGTCGCCGATGGTCCAGACAAACCGTTCCTGGCGCTGGAATTCGTCGATGCACGCCGCGGGTTGATCGTCGGTGCCTACGGTTTGGCGCTGCTGACCTCTGATGGTGGCGCCACCTGGCAGTCGCTGATGGGGCGTATCGCCAACCCGAACGGCTTGCACTTGTACGCCATCAGTCGCCAGGGCACACAATGGTTCCTGACTGGGGAGCAGGGCTACCTGGCGCGCTCGGACGACGACGCGGTGTCGTTCAGTCAGTTGGATAGCCCTTACGAAGGCAGCTTCTTCACCCTGCAAAGTCGTGCCGATGGCGCGTTGGTGGTCGCCGGTCTAAAGGGCAATGCCTTTGTTTCCCACGACGCTGGCGCAAGTTTCCAGCGTCTGTCGGTGCCCGTACCCATCTCCTTCAACGACGCCACACGTTTGGCCGACGGCCAACTGCTGCTGGTCAACCAGGGCGGCACGTTGTTTCGCAACAGCGAGCAGACCGGGGCGGCGCTACTGCCGCTGGGCAAACCCTTGGGCAAGCCTGTTTCAAGTGTGATCGAGGCCGCCGATGGCAGCCTGGTCGTTGCCGGTTTCACCGGGCTGCAGCGTCTTGCGCAGCCAGCCACTGCCGCTTCGGAGTGAGGTTATGAAGTCCCCTGGAAGTTTTCCCCAGTCCCCTGCAAATGCGGTCGATGACTTTGATCCGCGCTCCGGCTCGCTGCTCGAACGAGCATTGTTCAACCATCGCCTGTGGGTGTTGCTGCTGTGCCTGGCGACCACGCTGGTGCTGGGTTGGCAATCCAGTCGTGTCGAGCTCAATGCCAGCTTCGAAAAAATGATCCCCACCCATCAGCCCTATATCGCTAACTACCTTGAGCACCAGAAGGAGCTGAGCGGGCTGGGTAACGCGGTGCGCATCGCGGTGGTCAACAAGCAGGGCGACATCTACGACAGCGCCTACCTCAAGACCCTGCAGGCGTTGAACGACAAGATTTACCTGCTGCCCGGTGTCGACCGTGCGTACATGAAGTCGCTGTGGACGCCGGCTACGCGCTGGGTGGCGGTGACCGAGGCGGGCCTGGAGGGTGGGCCGGTGATTCCGGACAACTACGATGGCGGCGCAGCGAGCCTCGAGGCATTGCGGCGCAACGTGCAACTGTCCAACGAAATCGGCCAGTTGGTGGCGCTCGACCAGGCTTCGAGCATCATCCAGGTACCGCTGCTACAGCGCACGCCCGATGGTCAGCCATTGGACTACACCCGGCTGTCACAACAGCTGGAGTCGCTGCGCAGCCAATACCAGAGCGACAGCATCGACATCCGCATCACCGGTTTCGCCAAGAAAGTCGGTGACCTGATCGCTGGCCTGCGGCAGATCCTGATCTTCTTCGCCGTGGCGATCCTGATCACCACGGTCGTGCTCTATTGGTACACCCGCTGCATTCGCAGCACCTTGCTGGTGGTGTTCTGCTCATTGGTGGCGGTGGTCTGGCAGCTCGGCTTGCTGCCGCTGCTGAACTATCAACTGGATCCCTATTCGGTGCTGGTGCCGTTCCTGGTGTTTGCCATTGGCATGAGCCATGGGGCGCAGAAGATGAACGGCATCATGCAGGACATTGGGCGCGGTATGCACCGGGTGGTCGCCGCGCGCTTCACCTTCCGCCGTCTGTTCCTCGCCGGTCTCACCGCGCTGCTGTGTGATGCGGTGGGTTTCGCGGTGCTGATGATCATCAAGATCCAGGTGATCCAGGACCTGGCGATGATCGCCAGTATCGGCGTGGCCGTGCTGATCTTCACCAATTTGATCTTGCTCCCCATCTTGCTTTCCTATGTCGGGGTCAGCGGTCGCGCGGCGCGACTGAGCCTCAAAAGCGAGCACGCCGAACAAGCGGGCCAGCATCGCCACGGGTTCTGGCGTTTCCTCGACCTGTTCACCCAGCGCCGCTGGGCGGCGTTGTGCATCGCCCTGAGCCTGGCGCTGGCGACGCTCGGCTTCATCGTCAGTCTGCAATTGAAAGTCGGGGATCTGGATGCGGGCGCGCCCGAGCTGCGGGCCGACTCGCGCTACAACCAGGATGACGCGTTCCTGAACCGGCATTACGGCGCCAGCAGCGATCTGTTCGCCGTCATGATCAAGACCCCCGCCAGCGCCTGTTCGCGCTATGACATCCTGAACAAGGTCGATGCCCTCGACTGGCAGTTACGCACCTTGCCAGGAGTGGATTCGACCAATTCCCTGGCGCTGCTCAATCGCCGCATGTTGGTGGGTCTGAGCGAAGGCAGCCCGAAATGGTACGAGCTGCAGAACAACCAGGCGATGCTCAACATGGTCACCGCGGGGGCTCCGCGCGGTTTGTACAACGAGGACTGCAGCCTGCTGACGCTTTACGTCTACCTCTCCGACCACAAGGCGCAAACCCTGAGCCGCCTGGTGGACCACGTCGAGCAATTCGCCGAGGCGAACAATACCGACGACGTCCAGTTCCTCCTGGCCGCTGGCAATGCCGGGATCGAGGCAGCGACCAATATTGTGGTCAAGCAGGCCAACCGCGAAATGCTGTTCTGGGTCTACGGCGCGGTGATCCTGCTGTGCCTGATTACCTTCCGTTCCTGGCGTGCCACGATTTGCGCGGTGATTCCGCTGATGCTCACGTCGATCCTCTGTGAGGCGCTGATGGTCTGGCTGAACATCGGCGTCAAGGTCGCGACCCTGCCGGTGATCGCCCTCGGCGTGGGCATCGGCGTCGACTACGCGCTGTACGTGATGAGCATCCTGCTCGGTCATATGCGCCAGGGCACAAGCCTGTCTGAGTCGTATTACCGGGCACTGCTGTCCACCGGCAAGGTGGTGATGCTGACCGGGGTGACCCTGGCGATCGGCGTGGCCACTTGGATGTTTTCGCCGATCAAGTTCCAGGCTGACATGGGCGTGCTGCTGGCCTTCATGTTCGTCTGGAACATGGTCGGCGCGCTGGTGCTGTTGCCAGCCCTGGCTCACTTCCTTTTGCCGAGCAAGCGTGTGAGCACGGGGCCAGCCGAGGCTAAACCCAGCCATTCGACGAGCTTGCCGCTGATACCGGCCGTAGCCGAGGAGGGGGCTTGTGTGAAGCACTCACTGCGTCTGACGTCGAGACACGATCAAACGACAACAGCGGCCGCTAACATTGTCGCGTCATAACAACAAGAAAGGACTTTCCCATGCCTCGTATATCTCTGTTCCAGCAGTCCCTATGGCTTGACCTGATCGCCGGCCTGAGCGCCTTCGGCATGGCGTTCTGCGCGACCCAACCACCGGAGGTGCGTAATGAACGTTGAACGCCAGGCGCGGCTGCCGCAATCCTTGTTGCTGTTGCTCGGGAGTTGCCTGCCGGTACTCGGCGCGGTGCTGCTGGCCCCCATCCTGCCGCGCATGCAGGAGCACTTCGCCGACACGCCGGGTGTGGCCGTGCTGGTGCCCATTGCCCTGACGCTGCCGGCGTTGATGATTGCACTGTTGGCACCCGTGGCCGGGATCATCGCCGACCGGCTGGGGCGCAAGCCGCTGCTGATCGGTGCGATGGTGCTCTACACCGTCTGTGGCGTGCTGCCGCTGTGGCTGGAGTCGCTAGAGGTCATCGTCATCAGCCGCGCCGGCATCGGCGTGGCCGAGGCGGCGATCATGACCTGCTGCACCACGATGATGGGCGACTACTACAGCGGCGCGCGGCGTGAACGCATGTTCGCCCTGCAAATGGTCGCGACCTCGTTGTCGGCGGCGATTTTCATTGCCGTCGGTGGTGTGCTCGGCGAGCAGGGCTGGCGCATCCCGTTTGCCCTGTATGGGCTGGGCCTGGTGTTCCTTCCGCTGATGGCCTGGTTGCTGTGGGAGCCGCGTGCGCAGGTCGTCACCGCGACAACGGTGAACAGGGCATTCCCCTGGCGCGCCCTGGCACCGCTGTATGCCCTGGCATTCCTGGCGGGCTTGAGCCTGTTCATTGTGCCGGTCCAAGTGGGTTATCTGCTCAACCTGTTGCACGTCGAAGGGGCGCAGCAGATCGGCATGACCATGGGCGCGAGTCAGCTCGGCGTGCTGGTCGGCGCCCTGAGTTTCCGTCTGTTCAGTGGCGTACCAGCGTACCGGCAAATGCTCCTAGCCCTCGTTGCGGCCGGCATCGGGGGCGGGTTGCTGGCGGTGGCCGACAGTCATGGGCTGGTGGTAATCGCCGTGCTCATCAACGGCCTGGGTATCGGTCTGATGATGCCGACCCTGCTCACCTGGATCATGTCCCAGGTCGACTTCCAGCAGCGCGGCCGCGCTGCCGGTGGCTTTACGTCGATGTTTTTCGCCGGTGAGTTCGCCAGCCCGGTGGTGGTACTGGCGATCACGGGTGGGGCGATCAGCGCTTTGCCAGCCGCGCTGGGCATCGTCGCGGGCGTTCAACTGTTGGTGGCCGTGGCCTGCATTCGATTGCGGGGTAGCGGGTCTGCTTTTCCCACTGCGGTGGCCGCCGACCCTGAGCACTGACCATTCGACGGTTCATCAAAATAAGAAAAATGAGGAGAACATCATGAGTTATTTGCTCAACACCTGGTACATCGCTGGGTGGGCAGACGAGTTGGGGCAAGGTGGCATGCTTGGCAGAACCATCGTCGAGCAACCCATCGTGTTCTTTCGCAATAGCCAGGGTGTGATCCAGGCGCTCGCCGATCGGTGCCCGCACCGTTTTGCCCCGCTGCACATGGGCAAGATTGTCGGCGACAGCGTCCAGTGCCCGTACCACGGTCTGCGTTTCGATGGCCGTGGCCAATGCACGCACAATCCCCATGGCGATGGGAGTATCCCCAAGGCCGCCTGTGTTCGCGCGTTCGCGGTCGCTGAGCGCCATGGCGCGATCTGGGTCTGGCCTGGCGATTCGAGCCTGGCCAACGATGGGCTGATTCCTGATTTTTCCTTCCTCGACCAGGCGCCAACCCACGCCAAGGGGCATGGATATTTGCCTACGCGCGCGCACTACGAGCTGCTGTCCGACAACATCATGGACCTGAGCCACGTTGATTTCCTGCACCCCGATACGCTCGGTGGCGGGGCGTTGTCACGCACCCGCGCCACCATCGAGGAGCTGCCCAATGATCGCGTGCGCATCAGTTGGTGGGCGCCGGACGATGTACCGCCGCCGGTTTTCGGTGCTCACCTTGAAGATCCAAGCCGGGCTGACGTCTGGGCCGAAGTCATCTGGCACCCACCTGGCCTGATGCTGCTCGGCAGTGGCGCCACGGCTCCAGGGCGCCCCAGGGACGAGGGACCGGTGACATGGAACCTGCATCTGATGACCCCGCAGGACGCGAGCAATACCCATTATTTCTTTGCTAACACGCGCAGTTTCGAGCAGGACAATGCGCAGTTGAATGCCTTCGTCCAAGATATGTTGATCGGTATTTTTGCCGGTGAAGACAAACCCATGGTCGAGGCTCAGCAGCGTCAGATTGGCGAGTTCGAGCTGCTGGGCCTTAACCCTGTGTTGCTGGCAGTCGATGCCGGGGCCGTGCGTTGCCGACGTGTCCTGCGTCGATTGATCGCCGCTGAGCAGCCAGCGGGTACCCGGTGATGATCGATGTCGTTGTGACCCGCAAGCGCCTCGAAGCCGATGGCATATACAGCTTTGAACTGGCCACGGACGAGGGTTCCATGCTGCCTGCTTTCAGCGCCGGCTCGCATATCGACGTGCACCTGCCCAACGGCCTGGTGCGCCAGTACTCACTGTGCAATCAACCGGAAGAACGGCACCGCTACCGGCTGGGCGTGTTGCTCGACCCGGCGTCTCGCGGCGGTTCGCAGGCCATGCACGAGCAGGTGCACGAAGGCAGCCCACTGCGCATCAGCGAGCCACGCAACCTGTTCCCACTGGAACATGGGGCGGGGTACAGCGTGCTGTTCGCCGGGGGTATCGGTATCACGCCGATCCTCTGCATGGCCGAGCGTCTGTCGCGGATCGGCGCGCCTTTCGAGCTGCACTATTGCGGTCGCTCGGCCGGGCGCATGGCTTTTATCGAGTACATCCGCCATTCGACATTTGCCGATTGCGTGCAGGTTCATGTGGACGATGGCGAGGAGGCCCAGCGTCTCGACGCCGTTCGGGTTTTATCCGGGCCCGCCGCCGATCGTCACCTGTACGTCTGTGGCCCCAACGGTTTCATGGAGCACGTGCTTGGCGCGGCGCGCGCGCAGGGATGGGCCGAGGCGCAACTGCACCGTGAGTACTTTACCGCTGCCACCGCCTCGGCGGGTGAGGCGGGCGGGTTCGAGGTGCAACTGGCTAGCACCGGACAGTGTTTCCAAGTGCCGGCCGCGCTCAGCGTTGCCCAGGTGCTGTTGGAGGCCGGCATCGACATCCCTTTGTCCTGCGAGCAGGGCATCTGTGGCACCTGCATCACGCGCGTGCTGGACGGCGAGCCGGAGCATCGTGACATGTTCTTGACCGATGCCGAGCGGGCCCGCAACGACCAGTTCACGCCTTGCTGCTCCCGTGCGAGAAGCGCGCGGCTGGTGCTCGATCTTTAAGGTTTTCTCATGAATTCATCGTTACCCGCTGGCGCGTTTCGCCAACTGATTGAGGAGTCGAACATGCAACAACTTCCTGGTTTCAAACGCGTGGTCACCGGGCACGATGCCCAGGGCCAGGCGGTGGTCGCGCTCAGCGGACCGACGCCTAATAGCTTCCCGCTCAAGGCCGTGCCTGGCACGGTCTTCCATGAGATCTGGAGCAGTGGCGCCAGCCCGGCTGTGCTGGATAACGGCGACGACCCCACCCGCAAGCCGCTTCAATTGAGCCCGGCACCCCTGGGCAGCGTCATTCGCGTGGTGGATATCCCGCCCGACAGCATGCAGAACCAAATCAGCGCCGAGGATGCCGCGGCGGCCTTTGCCGAAATTGGCCAGGCCCATGCCGGCACGGGGCAGGCGGATTCCAAACACAAGCTGATGCACCGCACCGAAACGCTCGATTACGGCGTGGTCACGGAGGGCGAGGTGTGGCTGGTGCTCGATGGCGAGGAAGTGCATCTCAAGCGTGGTGACATCGTCGTGCAGCGCGGCACCAACCACGCCTGGAGCAATCGCACCGAGCAGATGGCCCGCATGCTCTTCGTGCTGCTCGATGGCCGTTTCGCCGCCGAGCTGCAAGGAGAACCGGCATGAAGCTCAGCACCCTGAAAGATCACAGCCGCGACGGTCGCCTGCTGGTAGTGTCGCGCGACTTGGCCTGGGCGGTGGAGGCCAGCGATATCGCCGCGACGCTGCAGGAGGCTATCGAGCATTGGCCGTGCGTCGAAACGGCTTTGCGCATGCGGTATGACGCCTTGAACGAAGGCACGCTGACCGGGGCCTTCGCCTTTGATCCGGAGCAAGCCGCCGCACCCTTGCCTCGTGCCTGGCAGTGGCTGGATGCGTCGTCCTTCCTCAGTCATGGCGAGCGCATGCAGAAGGCGTTCGCGCTGGACCCGATCGAAGGTGTTGAACACACGCCGCTGATGTATCAAGGCTGTGGCGATGACTTTCTGGGGGCCCACGACGACATCGTGCTGCCCAGTGAAAGCCACGGTATCGATTTTGAAGGTGAGTTCGCGGTGTTGGTCGATGAGGTCCCCATGGGCTGCTCGGCGCAAGAGGCCGCCGACCATATCCGGCTCATCGTGCAAGTCAACGATGTCAGCTTGCGTGCGCTCGCCCCTCGGGAAATGAAGACCGGCTTCGGTTTTATCCAGGCCAAATCCTCGTCAAGTTTTGCCCCGGTGGCGATCACCCCCGACGAGTTGGGCGAGGCCTGGCGCGACGGGCGTGTGCACTTGCCGCTGAGGGTCGAATGGAATGGCCAGTGGTTCGGTCATGCCCACGGTGGCGCCATGCATTTCGGCTTTCATCAATTGATCGCCCATGCGGCGCTGACCCGGCGACTCAGGGCCGGCTGCGTGATCGGTTCCGGCACCGTTTCCAATGCCGATCCCACGGTGGGCGCGGCCTGCATCGCCGAGCGTCGTGCCGTTGAGATGATTGAGCACGGCGCGCCACAGACGTCCTTCATGCGCTTTGGCGACCGCGTGCGCATGGAGGTCTTCGATCTGCAAGGGCAGTCGGTGTTCGGGGCGATAGACCAGTGCATCGTGCGCGGAGGCCTCCCATGCGCGTAATGATTACCGGGGCCAATGGTTTTGTCGGCCGGGCGTTGGTGAAACGATTGCTCCAAACCAATGAGTTGCGAGGCCGGTCGATCAGCGCGTTGATATTACTGGACAAGGAATTGGTGGGGTTTGCTGAGGATAAGCGCCTGCGCCGGCATTGCGGCAGTGTCACCGACGCCGCGTTATTGCGCCGGGCCTTGGCCGATGGCATCGATGTGGTCTTTCACTTGGTCAGCATCCCGGGTGGCGCGGCCGAGCAGCACTATTCACTGGGCTATCAGGTCAACCTGCTGGCAAGCCTGGAGTTGCTTGACCAGTTGCGCGAGCAGCCTGGTACGCCGGTGCTGGTGTATGCCAGCAGCGTGGCGGTGTACGGCGGCGACCTGCCGGCTCGCATGGATGAGCGTGCCGTGCCGCACCCGCAGTTGAGTTACGGTGCGCACAAGGCAATGGTGGAAATGGCGATCAATGACCTTGCCCGACGGGGCGAGGTGGACGGTCGTGCCGTGCGCCTGCCCGGCATCGTAGCCCGTCCACGTGAACCCAATGGGCTGCGCTCGGCGTTCATGAGCGATCTACTTTACGCCTTCGCTCAAGGTGAACCGTATTGCTGCCCGGTGTCGCCGCAGGCGCAGGTGTGGTGGATGTCCGTGCGGTGTTGCGTGGATAACCTGCTGCGGGCCGCCGAATTGCCGGTGGCCGAGCTCGGCGCGTCACGTGTCTGGCAACTGCCGCTGTTGCACCTGTCCATTGCCCAGGTCATCGATGCCCTGGCCGCAGCCTACGGCCAGGAACGCCGCGCGCTGATCAGCTTCGCGCCGGATGCCGGGCTGCAAGCGTTGTTCGGCAACTTCCCTGCAATGAAAACCCCTCTGGCCCGCGCCCTTGGCTTTCGCCATGACGGCTCTGCCGGCGCCTTGATACGAAACAGTTTGAACGCTGCTGCCCCGGCGCGTCGTATGCGTGGACGGGTGGCGCTTGGAGTGACTGATCATGCAAACAGCTAAACGCCGCCTGGTGGACCTGTCCGTCACCCTGGACAACAACCCCTACACCGATCCACCGCCGTTGCTGCCGAAAATCGACTACATGGACCATCAGCAAGGCTGGCCGGAGATGGCCGCGATGTTTCCCGGCCTGTCCAAGGCGCAACTGCCTGGCGACGAATCCTGGGCGGCCGAGCGCCTGCAGATCACCACGCACAGCGGTACGCACATGGACGCCCCTTGGCACTACGCCTCGACCACGGACGGTGGCAAGCCGGCGTTTGGCATCGACGAGTTGCCGCTGGACTGGTGCCTGCAACCCGGCGTCAAACTGGACTTTCGTCATTTGCCGGATGGCCATGTGGTCAGCGCTGCCCAAGTGCAAGCAGAGCTGGAGCGTATTGGCCATGTTCTACGGCCGCTGGACATTGTCCTGGTCAATACCCGTGCCGGCGCGCTGTTTGGCCAGCCTGGGTACCTGGACGCCGGGGTTGGCATCGGCCGTGAGGCCACGTTGTACTTGTTGGAACGCGGCGTGCGCGTGGTGGGCACCGATGCCTGGAGCTGGGACGCGCCGTTCAAGTACACACGCGAACGCTTCGCCGCCACAGGCGACGCCTCGATCATCTGGGAAGGGCACAAGGCCGGACGCGACATCGGTTACGGCCAGATGGAGAAGCTGGCCAACCTGGAATGCCTGCCGGCCCATGGTTTCCAGGTGTCCTGCTTCCCCTACAAGATCAGGCACGCTTCGGCCGGTTTCGTCCGCGCCGTAGCGATTTTCGAGGAATGAGCGTGCCGGCTGCCGGTGGGAAAAAGCGCGCTAGCCTGTCCCAGGGGCTTGAGGCGCTGCTGTCGGAGCACATTATCGAGGGACGGCTGCGTGGCGGTGAACAGTTGCCCACCGAGTCGGCCCTGATGCTGGAGCATGGCGTCAGCAGGACCGTGGTGCGCGAGGCCATGTCGCGTCTACAGGCCGGGGGAATGGTCGAGACACGCCACGGCATAGGGACCTTTGTATGCGGTAGCGCCCTGTCGTTGGGGGCCTTCATCGACCCGGAGACGATCGGTCTCATCACCGATTCGCTGGCGATCATGGAGTTTCGGATCGGTCTTGAGGTCGAAGCCGCCGGGCTCGCGGCCCAGCGACGCAACACGGATCAGTTGACGGGGTTGCGGGCACTTCTCGATCAGCTCGGGCAGCCGGATGTCAGCGTCAATGATCGGGCGGCGTTGGATTTTCAATTCCATTTGGGCATTGCCCAGGCGACCGGCAACCCCTACATCGCCAGCACACTGCTCAACCTGGGCGAGGTCATCATCCCCCGCAGCCGACTGGATTCTGCGCGTCTGTTTCACGATGAGCCTTTGCATTACGAACAGCGCATGCAAAGCGAGCACGAGCAGATTTACCAGGCGATCTTCCATCAGGACACTGAGTGTGCGCGTGCCGCGATGCGCCTGCATCTCCAGGACAGTCGCGAATACTTGCACCAGGCCCGCCAAGAGTTGATGACATGACGGAGAACCAGAGCTACCCGGTGCCGGACATGGCCACGCAGCCTACTGCCACGGCGCTCACCATCATCGATCCCCGCTGGACTTTGTTCGTCCGGGTCGTGGCGGCTGGCAGTCTCAGCAAAGCGGCCGTACTACTGGACATGCCGCAGTCCATGGTGAGTCGCAATATTGCCCTGCTCGAATCGCAATGTGGCGAACGCCTGTTCCATCGCAACGGACGTGGGGTGGTTCTGACCGAATTTGGCGAGCAGTTGCTGCCCTGTATATCGGATCTTCTGGCGAACGCTGAAAGCCTTGTCGATGACATTCGCAACCTGCGTGGAAAGCCGGTGGGGGAGGTAGTTGTGGGCATGTTGCCTTCCGCGGTGCGCCGGTTTGCGGGGACGCTCTTTTCTGCGGTGCGCGCGCAGATGCCCGGGGTGAGATTGCACCTGATCGAGGGCGCCAGTGCTCAACTCGAAGAGCAGTTGCACGATGGTCGTCTGGATATGGCGCTGGTGCTGCGCGAGAGCGAGGCGAGCGTCGGCCAAGCTCATCTGTTGGCCAGGCTACCGCTGCACCTGGTAGGACCCGTCGCCGATCCTCTGCTCGGAAATCGAGATATTGCGCTGGAAAATCTATCTGGGTTGCCATTGGTCGTGCCTGGGCGGCCGCATCTGCTGAGGGCCAGGCTCGATCATTTGGCTGCGGAGCAAGGCGTGGAACTGTGCGTGGCCGTGGAAGCCGACTCGGTCCAGCTCCAGTACGAAGTCGTCGCGGCAGGCGGAGGCTATGCGATTGCCTCGGTGTTGCCGGGCTCACTGGATCAACGACTTATTTCATCGCGCATTATAGAGCCCGTGTTGGAGCGCTTTGTCGTGCTGGTCGAATCGCCCCGGCGCCCCTTGACCCGTGCTTCCCGTGAAGTGCGACGGCTGATTTGCAATCTGTCCATGCCATCGATTTAAGCGATAGCTGCTTTGCATCCCCAGCAGTATTCGGTGGGGGGCGCGCCTCGTAGGGTGTCAGTCAACCAACGACTGATCCCCGATTGCGAGGTTTGCGCCATGCATCACGCCCAAGAACTCCAAGTCATTGCCCCGACGCTTTTTCTCAGTGACGCCGATGTGGCCTCGCTCGCCGACTGGAGCACCGCCGTCGCCGCGCTCGCCGAGGCGTATGCACGCCCTGCATCGGATGCCATGGTGCCGCCTCGCTCCATGGCCCGGGGCGATGGCATCTGGCTGCGCAGTTTGACTGCCGTACCTCCGGCTGGCGGCCATATGGGCTGCAAGTTGATCGCAGCCTCCATGCGGGCGCGCTGCGCCAGCTACCTGATTGCGTTGTTCGATCAGAAAACCATGGCGCTCAGTGCCCTGATCGACGGCAACCGGGTGACGGGTTTGCGCACCGCGGCAACCGCTGCGCTGGCAGTCGATTTACTGGCGCCCAAGCGCGCGCTGCGGGTGGGGGTGATTGGCTCGGGGTTTGAGGCCCGTGGCGCATTGGACTGCCTCAAGTCCGTGCGCGATGTGGCGCATGTCCGGGTATTCAGTCCAACGCCCGCTAGCCGCGAGCGTTTTGCCGAGAGCTTCAGGCCAGGGCTGGAGATCCAAGCGGTGAACAGCGCGCAAGAAGCTGTGCAGGATTGCGACGTGGTGATTTGTGCCGCCCGCAGTCGTGACGAATCTCCGGTCCTGCAAGGCGCCTGGCTTTGCCCGGGGGCCACGGTTGTGTCGTTGGGTTCCACCTTGCCTGAGCAACGGGAAGTTGACCCGGTCACGATGGAGCGAGCCGTCTGCATCGTCGCCGATATGCCGCAAGAGGTGCTTCACGATACCGGTGACGCCATTGCGGCGATCAGTGCCGGCGTTTATGTCGCCGACAAATTGGTCGCGCTGTCGGACCTCGTCGCGGGCCGTGTCATACCGCGCCAGCACGCAAGCGACATCGTTCTCTACAAGTCTGTTGGCTCGGCGCTGCAGGACGTCGTCATCGCCCAAGCGCTGTACGAGCGCGCCCGGCAAGAAGGCCTCGGCATCGAGTTGCCCGCCAGCATTGTCCCTGTCTCGAAATAACCCCTCCACTGTTCGAAGGAAAATCATCATGGCCACATACAAGAAAGCAGATGCCCGTGCCTGGGCGCGGGAAAACCTGGTGGGCTGCTCGGCGGTCACCATTCCAAGTTTTAGCGCCGATCTGAAGCGACTCAACGAACGTGGCATTCGCCACGACATTGAACATACGGTCGGCCTGGGCTACAGCGCCACGTTGCTGTGCAGCGAGCTGGCGATTTCTATCCAGGAGAATGCCCAGTTCACTGCCTGGGCCCGTGAGTCAGGGAAAGACCTGATCCTGTTTTTCCATGCGGCCTTTGGCACGCTTGCCGAGAATATCGAGGCGGTGAAGCTCGCCGAGAATGCCGGTGCGGACATCGTCCTACTCTCCTATCCACCACAGTTCTGGCCGACCAGCGAGCAGGAAATCTACGACTACACCAAGTCGTTCTGTGACGCGACGGACCTCGCCGTCATGCTCTTCCCGATTCCGCTCTGGGGCTTTGAGCGCGTGCATCCGGCAGGGATGTCCTTGGAGTTGGTCAGTCGGCTGTTGGCCGATTGCCCGAATATCGCGGCCATCAAGTCCGAGCAAGGGTTCCCGCTGCCGGCGGGCATTTGCGAGATGTATTACCACTTCCGTGATCAGGTGGTGATCAGTTGCCCGATCGAAGGCGACGCAATCCCCTTGATGAGCCTGATGAAGTTGCAGTTTTCCGGCACCAGCAACACCGCCTGGATGAGCGACTACTACCCGAAAGCTTTCGAACTGGCACGCACGGGCCGCTTTGAAGAGGCGATGGAACTGTACTGGAAGGTCAATCCGGCACGCAGCGCCAACGGCGCCGCCGCGCAAAGCTATGCCGGCGGCACTGGTGTGCTCAATCGCACGATGTGGAAATACCAGGACTGGCTCGCCGGCTTCAACGGCGGCCCACTGCGTGCCCCGGCGATGCGCGTGCCGGATCGCTTCATGAAGTCGCTGCGTCAAGGGTTGGTTGCGTCGGGGTTGCCGGTGACTTCGGATCCTGACAGCGCCTTCATGATCGGGCGTCATCCGTGCTGATCAGGAGGGTTGCACAGTGAAGCATTTACTTAAAGATCCCACACTGTGGCGTGACGGTGCCTATATCGCCGGTGAGTGGCTGACCGAGACGCCGCACGGTCACTACACGCTGCGTAATCCGGTGGACCAAACGGTGCTGGCCGAGTTGCCGCGTTGTCGTGAAACTGAAGTTCGGCACGCCATCGACGCGGCGAATGAGGCCTTTGGCCCATGGCGTCGCCTGACGGCCAAACGCCGTGGCGAGGTGTTGCGCCGCTGGTATGAGTTGATGGTTGAACATCGGGAGGACCTTGCCACGCTGATTACCCTGGAGGAGGGCAAGCCACTGGAGGAGGCGCGGGGTGAAGTCGATTACGCGGCGTCTTTTGTGCGCTGGTTTGGCGAGGAAGCCACACGGGTGCGCGGTGATCTGATTCCGGGCGTAAAGGACACTCAGCGCATCGTGGTCCTGCGCGAACCCATCGGCGTCTGCGCGGCGATCACGCCCTGGAATTTCCCCGCTGCGATGATTACACGCAAGGCCGCTCCGGCCCTCGCGGCCGGTTGCACGATGGTGGTGAAACCGGCCAGCCAGACACCGCTGACCGCGCTGGCACTCGCCGAACTGGCGCAGCGCGCTGGCGTGCCCGCCGGCGTTTTCAGTGTGATCACTGGCAACGACACCCGCGACATTGCCGGTGAGCTTACGGCCAACCCGCTGGTGCGCAAGCTCACCTTCACGGGGTCCACGGAAGTGGGCCGGCTGCTGCTGGCGCAAGCGGCGCAGACGGTCAAGAAATGCTCCATGGAGTTGGGCGGCAACGCCCCGTTCATTGTCTTCGATGATGCTGATCTGGATGCTGCGGCTGACGGGGTGATGTTGGCCAAGTTTCGCAATGGTGGACAGTCCTGTATCGGCGCGAATCGGGTGCTGGTGCAGTCCGCGGTTTATGACGCACTGGCCGAACGCATCGTCGAGCGCATGGCACGCCTGAAACTGGGCAATGGCCTGGAGCCGGGTGTACAAGTCGGGCCGTTGATCGATGACTCGGCGGTACGAAAATCCCAGGCGCTGGTTGATGATGCGCTGACCCAAGGCGCTCGACTGCTGTCTGGCGGCAAGCCCCATGCGCTGGGCGGGTGTTTCTTCGAGCCCACCTTGTTGGCTGATGTGACCCATGGGATGCGGGTCGCTCGCGAAGAGATCTTCGGCCCGGTCATGCCACTGGTGCGTTTCGACACGGATGACGAAGCCATTGCGATGGCCAACGACAGCGAGTTTGGCCTGGCGGCGTATCTGTTCAGCCGTGATGCGGCGCGTATCTGGCGCAACGCCGCGCGCATCGAATCGGGCATGGTGGGGATCAACTGTGGCTTGATCTCGAATGAGGTCGTACCTTTCGGTGGCGTGAAGCAGAGCGGGCTTGGGCGAGAGGGTTCACACCTTGGGATCGACGAATTCCTTGAAGTGAAATACCTCTGCTGGGATGGCTTGGAAAGCGTTTGAACAACCGTCGTTAAAGGCCGGTGGATGGCGGTTCGCATGAGCCGCAGTTCGCCGGCCTTTTTATTGGTTCTGCCGCAAAGGCGGGCACCCCGAGCAATGCGTCCGGCTTAGCTGCGAGACCCATCGCCGCCAGCGATACCTCGGATTGTGCAAAGCGATTTCAGCGCTGATAGCCGATTCGATAGTCTCGTGGCTGATCCGGCATTTTTCGTCGGCATTCCATGTTGCTGCGGCATTGACGCGATGACGCCGCAGCGCTCGTCGGTGCGCCATGCAATGTCTGCCCGAGTGAATAAGAATAATTAGGAGAGCGTGATGATTGCAGCAGTCAACAAGGTCCTGGTGATCGGAGGAGGGTTCTCCGGTATGACCGCGGCTATCCAGCTCGCCCGCCAGGGCATCGAAGTGGACCTCGTCGAAATAGATCCTTTGTGGTGTCCTTTGGGAGCGGGAATTACGCTCAGTGGGCCCACGCTGCGAGCACTTGATACGGTTGGGATTTTGGAAAGGGTCGCCGGGGAAGGGTACCTGTCGACCAATTTCGATGTGTTTTCACCGGTGGGTGACCTGATCGTGCAATTGGCGCTTCGACCGCCGGTCAGCGATAAGCCGATTCCCTGTGGTGGCGGCATCCTGCGCCCGGTGCTGGCTCGAATATTTGCCGACATGACGCGGGAAGTGGGTACCCGCGTACGCCTGGGCATCACCTACGATAGCGTCATTGAGCATGACGATGGCATTGACGTGTCTTTCAGCGACGGGACCACTGAACGCTATGACCTGGTCATTGCCGCTGACGGTGTGCATTCGCGCACACGAAAGGACTTTTTCCCGGATGCACCCTCGCCAAAACCCATCCATCAGAGCGTCTGGCGCGCGGTGCTGAAGCGTCCACCGGAAATCGTGCGTCCCAGTCACTGGCTGGGTCGCACCAAGGTTGGCGTCAATCCGATTTCCGAAACGCACATGTACATGTTCCTCATGGAAAACCGCGAGTTTTCCGAGTGGATCGATCCGGCCAGCTGGCCGGGTGAAATGGCGCGCTTGCTGAGTGAGTTTCCAGCCCCGATCCTGCAAACGCTGGTGCCGCAACTGTACGAGGCGGGCGCCAATATCGACTATCGTCCGCTGTCCAATCTGTTGGTGCCGTTGCCCTGGCACAAGGGCCGTATCGTGCTGATCGGCGACACGGTGCATGCCACCACGCCGCATCTGGCTTCCGGGGCTGGCATTGGTATTGAGAGCGCCATCGTGCTTGCCGAAGAATTGCTCGCCGCGGGCGATCTACAGACTGCCCTGAGCCGGTTCGAGAAGCGGCGTTGGGAGCGTTGTCAACTTGTGGTCGAAAACTCCGCACGGCTGTGCGAGATAGAAAAAAGTGGTGGTGACAAGGAAGAGCATGCTCGGATCATGCGCGAATCCACTGCGACGTTGGCCGAGCCCATCTGAATTAAATGAGTCGCTGTTCTGGTGTCTATCATTAATATCTATTGGTGCGCGGCACCGAATGCGGACTCAAACGGGTTGAGTCCGCATTGACGTGCGGTTGAACACAGTCCCGTTAATTAAGTGTTTACTGGCTCAGGTCCATAATCACTACCTCTTTGACGTATACGAAAAAAGACTCCGATGACACTACAATCTCTTCGTTAGAAAGCTGTTGGAACAGTGAGTGCTGATACTGACGAAAACTGGAAAGATCGCTTTCATTTTCAAACCACATGCTGCAAGCACCTTCATATACCGTGATGTCTGGTCCGAAATAGGCGGTTACCCTGTCACCTTCGGGCAGGTACCTGGAACGAACATGCCGGTGTAATACACTTTGAAAATCTGGGTGTCGGCTGATGATTGCATCGTGCGCCAAATCCCATGCGGTGAAAAAAGCATCCAAATGCACCGTCGGATTTTTTTTCAAAAAAATCATCACCTTGTATTTGAGTGGCGCAGCACTTGCGTGGACGGTTTCGACTTCATCCATCAATTGAGCGGCCTGGTTAGACAGGTCTGCGAAGTTTTTCGCATCAGGCCCTACTGTTTGTTGGGTATAAGGGTCGCTGAAGGTGTGAATCAAACCTGACATATCATCAAAAAATAATTCGGTGATAGAATCTCGATGAAAGTTTTTTGTATAGGTAACATCGGAGTCAACTCCGAAAGCACAGTCCATGACATGGTTCTGTACGTATCGTTTGACACTCAAAGGTTTGACGCGAGCAATATTTCCGTGCTGATGCTCTATATATTTCAAGAACTCAGCATGAGTCATGCCAGGTTTTCGGCGTACGGCGGCTAGCATTTTAATCATGAGAGCTCTCGCGTTTGTCGGACTAATTAAATTAATTTTTTTTTTTTTTTTGAATATCTAATGCGTATTTATTGTGCTCGATATTCGGGAGTTGCTTTATTTAACGATAAAATATATATCCGGAACTGACTGGCAAACCAATCAGTATTTCAGCTATGAGGTATCGCGCAATAGCATGCTTGACAAGCCTTGCGTCGGTGTTGGAACGCGTCCATCGATGGCAGACAGTGATAGCGAGGTGGTATGCCTCCCCGAGTTCATGTGCAATGGCTCGCTCGGGCGGGTGGTTATTTCAGTCTGCCGGCATCTACTGATGCATCTCCGTCACGGACATAGTGAATACCAACCTGGACCTGCCAGCGTTGGAATAGGAGTGAGGTACATCGGTTTTCGCCACTGCCGAGCTCCCCGCAGGGATGACCAACTCTGTTTCTCCTACTCAAGCGGCTAATCAAAATAGGGTTCCAATACACTCTCAATCCAAATCATGAAGGCCCGTACGCGTAGGGAAAGGTTACGCCGATGCGCGACTACGAGCGATGCCGAGAGCGGCTCGGGTCGTAGATCGGGCAGAATTTCCACCAGGTCGCCGGTTTTGATGTGGTGCGCAAGGGCCAAATAACCGGCCTGAATCAGTCCAATCCCCGCCAGGCCCGCAGCATGATAGGTCTGCACGTTATTCACTTGCATCGCCCCTGGCAGTGCAAGCGATGCGTAGCTATCACCCTCCGGATATTCCCATCCAGCGAGTCGGGCGCCGAGTGTCGGCGTGTAATGAACCATCTGATGACCTTGGATCAGGAGGTCGTCGAGTGTTTGCGGTATGCCGTACTTTGCCAGATAGCTTGGGCTCGCCGCGTTCATCATGCGCAACTTGCCCAGCGAGCGGGCGATCAGCCTGTCGTCAACGATTGGCCCGAGACGGACTACGCAATCGAACCCTTCCTGGACGAGATCGACCCGACGATCTGTGCTGGACAGCTCCAGCTCTAGCTCAGGGTTCACTTTGAGCAACTGCGGCAGAGCGGGAATCACGACGGTCTTTGCCAATTCAGTTGGCATATCTACGCGCAATCTCCCCCTCAGGGGGGCGCCGTTGCTCGCGAACATAGACTGCACGTCCTGAGCTTCGGCCAGCAGGTCACGTGCGCGTGCATAGAAAATACGTCCATCTTCGGTCAACTGCACGCTGCGTGTCGTTCTGTACAGGAGGGTCGCGCCCATGTCTCGTTCCAGCGCACGAATCACCGTCGACACCCGTCCCTTCTGGATTCCTAGGCTTTCAGCCGCACGCGTGAAACTCATCATTTCCGCAACGCGGGCAAAAATCAAAAGTGCCTGGAGATTTGGCATTGTTCACCAGATAGATAACAGAGCGTTCAGAATTGCATGGTTTATAGCGCATTTTGTACTCAGTAAAGTAGCTCCCATGTCGCCCGTAACTCATTGCACATAAGGAAGCACGCATGAACTCAACTTCCACGCCTGTCCGAACTGTCATCGTTTTCCACTCCGGCTATGGCCACACAGCGCGCATGGCGGCCGCAGTCGCCGAAGGTGCAGGCACTGGTGCCGTATTGGTGGCAATCGACCCCGAGGGCAATATCTCAGACGATGCCTGGCAAACCCTCACTGACGCAGATGCCATTGTCTTCGGCTCACCTACTTACATGGGCGGCCCTAGCTGGCAGTTCAAGAAATTCGCGGATGCCTCCTCCAAGCCCTGGTTCGAAGGCACATGGCAAAACAAGATATTTGGCGGCTTCACCAACAGCGCGAGCATCAACGGCGACAAGCTCAACACACTTGAGTATTTCTTCCTGCTTTCCGGGCAGCACGCCGGGATCTGGGTCGGCCTGGATATAAAACCGGCGAACGTCAAGGCTTCGAAACGCGACGACCCAAATCGTATGGGCTCCTACATCGCGCCCATGGCGCAGACGCCTGCCGATGCTTCTCCTGAAGAGATGTCGCAAGGGGATCTGGAGACGGCACGTCTGTATGGCGCTCGCGTCGCACTCATTGCCGGACAGTTTCAATCCGGGAAATCTCAGCACACCTGAAATCCATATGTGCCAACGATGTAGGGCAGTGCAGTGCCACATCTTATCCAGCGAATCTCGAAGGAGCCGCCATGAAATACAACCGACTTGGTCGTACGGGCCTGTATGTATCCGAGCTGTGCCTCGGCACGATGACACTGGGAGGTAATGCTGACGCGGGTATGTGGGCTGCAATCGGCGCGGTTGATCAGGGCAATGCCAATCGTTTGATCGCCCACGCGCTGGCACAAGGGATCAATTTCATCGACACCGCTGACATTTATTCTTTCGGCCAGTCTGAGCGCGTCCTCGGCCAGGCATTGAGAGACATTGGCGTGCCGCGCAGCGAGGTAGTGCTGGCAACCAAGACAGCTGGCGTGATGGGCTCGAAGCCCAACGATCAAGGGGCATCGCGCGGTCATATCATGGATTCTGTGCAGAGGAGTCTGGAACGCCTTCAGGTCGATCATATTGACCTTTACCAGATTCACGCCAGCGATCCTGTGACCCCTATAGAAGAAACATTGCGGGCCCTGGATGACCTGACGCGCCAAGGGCTAGTCCGTTATGTCGGCGTCTCAAATTGGCATGCGGGCAAAATCGGCAAAGCGCTAGGGCTGAGCGCAGCACTGAATTCCACACGCTTTGAGACGCTCCAAGCCTATTACTCCATTGCCGGACGTGACGTGGAGCGTGAACTGGTGCCACTCGTTATCGAGGAGGAGATGGGGCTACTCGTCTGGTCGCCTCTTGCAGGAGGATTGCTCTCAGGGAAATTCGGCCCCGGAGCGTCCACCGAGGAAGGTTCGCGGCGTAGCAGTTTCGACTTTCCGCCAGTTGATCTGAACCAGGCTTGGCCCTGCGTGGCGGAGATGCGCGCCATCGGCGAAGCGCGCGGTATCTCCGTCGCTAGAGTGGCGCTCGCCTGGTTACTTGCCAAACCACATGTCACGAGCGTCATCATCGGTGCCAAAAGGATCGAACAACTCGAAGATAATCTGGGTGCGTCCGATGTCGTTCTTACCGACGTGGAGCTAGTGCGCCTTGAGGCTGTAAGTGTTTTGCCGACTTATTATCCGGGCTGGATGATTGATCACCAGAATGCCAGCAGACGCCCTGCGCCTTTCACGCCGGTGGCGTCGAAGCAGAGCCCGTGAACACAAATGAATACCTGTGACGCAGGCGGCTGTAATTATCGCCCTGCGTTGAGTTGAATATACCCCCCCTTTAAAGAGAGGCAGACATGCCAAAAGGATACCTGATCGGGCACGTGAGCATTTCGGATGCAACAGCGTACGCCGTCTATGCAAAAGCCGCAGGCGAAGCAATGCGGCCTTTCAACCCAAAAAATATTGCAGAGGGACAGTATGAAAGTCTCGAAGGTGAAACTCATGAGCGGCATGTGATATTCGAGTTCGATTCGTTCGCCGACGCTAAGCGCTTCTATGAAAGCGCAGAATACCAAGCGGCTAAGGCCCTACGCGCGGGTGCTGCGACTGGGACATTTGTCATACTCGAAGGGGCTTCTTGACGTGCGCCCGAGTCACATAGCCTAAGCAAGGCCGGCGACGAGACAATCAAAAAAATGGTGTTTTTTTTTCATTCAAGGATAATGATGTCGAAATTTTTTCATGAATATGCTTTACGGACTAGGGGAAAGAAATGCGGGTCGACAACCCTGAGTTAGGTTATGGCGATTTTGATTCCACTAGGGATCGCGTTGCGTTGGGCGAGGAAATCCGCAAGTTGCGCAAAGCTCGTTCAAAGACATTGGCCGAAATTTCCTTGGCCACTGGTCGGTCGATCAGCTTCATAAGCCAGCTTGAACGTGGTCGTGCTGAAATTCCTATTTCCGATCTGAAGCGCATTGCGCTCACTCTGGGAGTGCCACTGGACTGGTTCTTCATGACAAATGAGCAGCCGGCGGCAGAGGCCGGGAGAGTGGTTCGTGCAGGTGGCCGTCGACGGCTGGGCTCAGTGGCCGGCGGGCTGACGGAAGAATCGTTATCACCTTCTATCGGAGGCGCGTTCGAAATGTTCCTCAGCACGATTGGTTCCGGTGCCACTTTTGAAGCCAAGACCACCCGTGGGACTGAAGAGGAGGGCTTTCTAGTTTCTGGACAGCTCAAACTCTGGATAGGTGAGTATCCATTCAGTCTGAGTGCGGGAGACAGTTTCCGCATCGCCAATGAACCGTATCGCTGGGAAAACCCCGGTGAGATCGATGCCGTTGTCATTTGGGTTATCGCACCGCCAGCTTTCTAATTGATCGCGTGAGGCAACGCAGTGACAGTCTCGCTACGACATTCTTGTGTTGAAGGCAGGAGTGCCGTCAGCCTGCGACGGTCCAGCGAGTTGTTCTACCTCTCCAGTCCGCCCTCAACTCCTCAAGCCTCCATAGTGGATGAAGATCTGTCCCGACGTTGAAGAGCGTCGAGAAAGCAGGTTTGCTCGTGTTACCAGCACGTGTTTTCGCCAAAGGGGCTTTTACATCCCCTGATCCTTTTTGTCACTGGAACGGGGCATGTCACGTAAGCGCTCCCGTAGTCCGCTCACCCTGCCTCGGCAACGGAACCCTATCTAAACCAGGCCCATTGAACGGCGCTATCGATCAACGCTAAGCCGTAAGAAAAAAAATAGTGCAATAATTTTTTCTGCGTGCATAATTGATTTATAAAATATTTGGGCAGAAAATTTTTTGTGGTTGTTGCAGGGTTGAGATGAGGATTTGATAGTGAATGACGTTGCTGACATAGCGAGAACGGAGCTCGGGATGGAAATGCCTGGGGACCGCATCGCGTGGGGCAATGAAATTCGAAAACTCCGCAAAGCACGTGGCAAGACACTCGTTGAGCTTGCATTGGCAACAGGCCGATCGCCTAGCTTTCTCAGTCAGCTTGAGCGCGGAAACACCGAGATTTCCATTACTGATCTCAAAAAGCTTGCAACGGTATTGGGTGTGACCCTGGGCTGGTTTTTTACCGCCGATAGCAAGCCGGCTGCCGAGATGGGGCGTGTTGTCCGAGCCGACAGTCGTCGGCGCTTAGGGGGATTTCTCGATGGCATTACCGAAGAGCTGCTGTCGCCGGATATAGGTGGGATGTTCGAAATGTTTCTCAGCATCTTTGCAATAGGTGCAACCCGACCACAAGCGACGCCCCGTAACACAGAGGAAGAACTCTACGTTATCAGTGGGCAATTCGATATCTGGCTGGGCAAGAATAAATACAGCCTGAAAGCAGGTGATAGTTTTCGAATTGTTCGCGAGTCGTATCGCTGGGTGAATACCGGCAAATCGGAAGTAAAGATTCTCTGGGTGATTGCTCCACCGATCTACTGATCATTCGTCGCATCAATGAATTGAAGCGGCAATCAGTAATATTTAAACGCCATTTTACCGAGGGGTGCAGGCCCGCACATCCAATATTTATCGAGCACAGCCTGCGGCTTAAAAACAAGAACAAGAACGGCGCTGAAGTTCTAAACCTGAAATAAAGCGCTTGTGTGTAAGTGTGTAAAAAGAAAAGGCTCTGTGCAGAGTGGTGTCTCAATAATTGCCTACTCGGATCGAATCAAAGTTTCGATTAAGCAGATGTCGATACAACGGTTTTCTTATTTCAGGAGATACACAAGTTGGATTCTTCATCTGATAAACGCATCGAAGTGACGCCGCCTCAGGTTGAACCGACCGATTCGGGTTGGTACCTGGCCAGCGGAGTGGAACTGCCGCTCAATCCGCTCACCGCGAATGTGACATGTGAATGCTTGGTGATTGGAGCGGGCTGGATGGGGTTGCACGCCGCTCGCCGCTACGCCGAGCTCAATCCCAATGCTCGAGTGCTGTTAGTGGATGCCGGTCGCATTGGCAACAACGCGTCCGGTCGATGCATGGGCTTTGCCATTGACTTGGCGCACAACCCCCGCAAGCGTGATTTTGTCGAAGATTTACAAGGCAACCGGGAAGAACTTCACGTCAACCTGGAGGGCACCTCATACATGAAGAGTGCGGTTGAAGCAGGTGTGGATTGCGACTGGGATCCCCAAGGCAAATACCACAGTGCAGCAACCCAGCACGGCGTTGCTGACCTCGAGCATTTCTCCAAAGCCCTTGACGTTATGGGGCAGAAGTATAGCTGGGTTGAGTCCGGGGGAATGCGCGAGTTGACCGGCAGCAAGCATTACATTAAAGGATTGCATCACCCTGGTACTGTGCTTCTTCAGCCAGCCAAATACCTGATGAACGCGGCGCTCGCACTTCCAAAAAATATCAAGATTCACGAGAACACCATTATCACCTCTGCCAGGTTCGGCAAGCCGCACCATGTGTTCGAAACCCGCGATGCCGTCATCAATGCGCAGAAAGTGATCATTTGCGCATCAGGCTACCTGACAAATTTCGGTTTTTACAAGAACTCGGCGATCCCGGTCTACACATTTGCGAGTATGACGCGCCAGCTGTCCGAGAAGGAGCTTACGGGCTGCGGAGCCGGGCCATTCGGGCTGATTCCGGCGAACAGTTTTGGCACTACGGTACGCCGGACGAATGACAATCGACTCATCTTTCGCAACGTTTATTCATACGCCAAGAAGTACAAGACCACGACCGACGACGTGCATCAGGCAAGCCTGCAACAGCAGGTGTCGTTCGACAGGCGCTATCCAGAACTCGCCTCCATGGGGTTCGAGTCCAGCTGGGGAGGGCTACTGACCTTATCCCAAAATGGCGGAATGATCTGGGGTGAGCTGGCGGAAAATGTTTACGGCACGGGTATTTGCAACGGAACAGGAGTGTCCCGTGGCGCTGCATTCGGGAAGGCTTTGGCCGAATTAGCCTCAGGCATGAACTCCACTACCATCGAAATCCTCAAGCGCCGTAAGGCTCCCTCACGAGCCTATCCGGAAATCATTACGTCGTTGGGTGTGAAGTTCGTCACCGGACGTCGATTCAAAGAAGCTGGACAAGAAATCTAAAAACAGGAGACTTGCAATGGCAAATCTGGCCGGCATCAACCTTGCGATGCAAACCACTTTCAACGACCGCGGCGAGATCGATTACACCGCGTTCGAGAATCTCATCGACCAATACATCGAGGCGGGTGTACATGGTCTGGTACTCGGTGCAGGTACCGGTCAACACCCCTATTTGACCGAAGCCGAATGCAACAAACTGTACGAAGTGGGCATCAAACGCATCAACGGGCGTGTCAACGTCATCTGCCAGACCTCGGCATTAAACATTGATGAAGTCGTGCGTCGATCCCAACATGCCGAGAGCGTAGGCGCCGATGCGCTCATGATTCTGCCGCCGTATCTGGAGGGTCCGACCGATGAGGATGGTCTGTTCGAGTTTTATCGCGAGATCGACGCAGCCGTAAATATCGACATTATTGGCTACAACATTCCCTACGCTACTCAGATCTCGATTTCTCCGCGACTATTAGCCCGTCTACAGCAGTTGAAAAATTTTAACTACATCAAAGATAGCGGCGGCGATTTCACCGTTCAGCAGCAGTACATTCAAAGTGGGGGCGGGGTATTGAACGGCTCCGACACCATCACTTTGTACGCCTTCCTGGCGGGCACAAAGGGTGCCATCTGGGGCGCTGCCAACTACATGCCGCGCGAATCGGTGGACCTGTATAACCTGGTTCAGGAAAAGCGCTACGACGACGCATTGGCTCTGTGGAATCGTATGCTGCCGTCGTTACTGCTGGTTCAGACCACCAACTACATCCCGGCTGTGCTGTACGCTGCTCACCTGCGCGGCTTCGGCACTGGCAATTTGCGCAAGCCGCAACGGCGCATTACCGAACAGGAAGCCACCGTACTCGAAGCCGCTCTTCAGCCGCTTCTCCAAGGCTGATTCGAAACGCTGAAAAACTGAAAGTCGGCTCCTTGCAGTCATTCATAGATCGCTTTTCTGAGTCGTCTAAGGATTGTTTGCAGTACAGATTTTCTGCGGTTAGTCAGCCTCATGAGCGTCAATGAGGAGACAGTCACTTGAGTCGACACGATGGTCTGGGACGACACCCCAGGCCCTCTTGTTTGTCGGTAAGAAGAAACGGGCGATTGATACCTGGTGGAAGGACGGGGAGCTCGCCGGAAAGTTGGCGCAGATGTCAGGCAATAGACTATGCCCGGTTGGCGTAACCTGAAGGCGCTCGGCCGAAAAACAATAATCAGCTTCCGGATAGGCCTATGAACATGATTACTCAACCTACTCAAGCAGTCGCAGCCCCAATCGTGGAGTGTCGCGGCGTTTGGAAAATATTTGGCAATCAGAGCTCCGTGGCAATCGACGCTGCGAAGCGCTTTACCGAAGGCAAGGATGCGTTACTGAAGCAACACGGCTCAGTCGTGGCGGTCGCGGATGCGACCTTTACCGTGCAGCAGGGAGAGACGTTTTGCATCATCGGCTTGTCCGGTAGCGGAAAATCGACATTGATCCGGCATTTCAACCGGCTGATCGCCCCTACCTGTGGCGAAGTACTCATCCACGGGCAAGACATCTGCAAGATGGCGTCTGGAGACTTGAGAAACCTGCGTTCCCGCAAAATGGGAATGGTATTTCAGAACGTTGCTCTATTGCCTTATCGCACTGTGTTGGAGAACGTGATGCTGCCCCTTGAGGTGCAAGGCATCAAGAAATCCGATGGTGTGCGGAAGAGCCAGGAGGCACTGGACAAGGTTGGTCTGGGCAACTGGGCCAATCGATACCCCCAAGAACTATCCGGAGGTATGCAGCAACGGGTAGGAATCGCTCGAGCTTTGGTAGCCGATCCGGATGTGTTGCTGATGGACGAACCGTTCAGCGCGCTAGACCCATTAATTCGCAAGCAACTGCAGATCGAATTCAAAAAGCTCTCCTCTGAGCTGCGTAAAACCACTATTTTCATTACTCATGATATCGATGAAGCCATCCGTATCGGTGATCGCATCGCAATCATGAAAGAGGGCCGGATGATCCAGATCGGTACCCCTGAAGAAGTAGTGCTCAACCCTGCTGACGAGTACGTCGCCAGTTTTATGGAAGGTATCTCTCGGCTGAAGCTGCTTAAGGCGCGCTCAATGCTCAAGCGTATCGACAGTCAGGACCTCTCGCAGTTTGGCGGGCGTTCGCTGGACGCTCTGGTCAGCGTCGACATTGATGCCGATCTCGAGACGCTGATCGATGTGGCCGTTGGTAAACGTGAAGACATAGTAGCCATCAAGCAGGACGGCCAGATAGTCGGCACCGTTTGCCGTGAAACATTGCTCAGGGCCGTTCGCGGCCTCGATCTGGCTTGAGTCATGAAGCCTGGAACGGGTTATGGGAGGAGAGTATGAATACAATCATCGAGACATTCGACGCGGTCGTCGATACGTCTCTGGCGTGGCTGATCGACGAGGCGTCTGGGTTTTTCGCAGCGATCAGCACGGGTATGGAAGCTGCCTATGGCGCTTTTAATATCCTGCTGATGTTCGCGCCCTGGTGGGTAGTGGTCCTGATCGTGACGCTGGTTGGCTGGAGAGTGAATGGTGTGTTATTTGCCATTGCCGCCGCCGCTGGCCTCTGGTTGTGTCATGCCATGGGCTTGTGGACCGAAACCATTGCCACGCTCACCTTGGTGTTCAGTTCAACATTGCTGGCACTTTTGATTGCCATCCCGCTGGGCGTGTTGGTGGGGTTGTCGGCAAAATGGAAGCACAGTGCCGAGCTAGTGCTGGACTTCATCCAGACCATGCCACCGTACATCTTCTTGCTACCTGGTATCGCCTTACTCGGGTATGGACCGGCGACGGCAATCTGGGCGACTTGTCTGGTTGCGATTCCGCCCGCTTTGCGTCTTACCGCACACGGTATCTTCATGACGCCCCCGCAATATTGTGAGCTTGGCTCTGCCGTGGGCATGCAACCCGTTTCGCAGGTTTTGAAGATTCGACTGCCATTCGCGATCCCTTCGATCTTGGCGGGTATCAACCAGAGTTTGATGTTGAGTTTTGGCATGGTGGTCATCGCAGGCATCGCAGGATCCGGCGGCTTGGGCCAGACCATTTATGAGGCTGTGCGAACTTTGAAGATTGATCTGGCCGTCAATGCCGGTATCGCCATCGTGGTCCTGACGATCATTCTCGACCGAATATCCCAGGCTGTATGCACTACCGAAAGAGGAGCATTGTGATGGACTCAAGCGTCTCCCCTGGCTCGATAGTCGCGCCATTTCTCAGCTACCTGAACAGCAATTTCCATGACGTGTTCAGCGCTATTGCGCATTTCTTTGATGTGCTGATTGGCGGCATTGTCGCGCTGCTCTCATTGGGTTCGCCGGAGGTAGTCATTGGCTGTCTTTCTTTAATCTGCATGCTGGTTGCGGGTTGGCGGGTAGGGCTGATGACCCTTATTGGTCTTGGCTGCTGCTTGATTCTGGGAATGTGGCCTCCTGCAGTGCATACCATTGCGCTTATTATTATCGCTGTGACATTTTCGTTGTCGATCGGCATCATTTTAGGCGTCCTGTTGTCGCGCAGCGAACGACTGAAAATTTTCTCGCGACCGATTCTCGATGTCATGCAGACCATGCCGCCATGGGTCTATCTGGTGCCCGCAGTAGTGCTGTTTGGCCTGGGCGCGGTCCCTGCCTTGCTGGCCACCATCATCTTCGGTATCCCGCCAATGATTCGCCTGACCATCTTGGCGATGAGTCAAATCCCCGAAAATCGACTTGAGCTTGGCGCCGCGATCGGCGCAAGCCCACGGGAAGTTTTGTGGAAAATCGAACTTCCCTCTGCATTGCCGACTTTGCTAGTAGGCGTCAACCAGTGCGTTCTGTTGTCGCTGGGGATGGTGGTTTTGGCCGGGCTGGTAGGCGCAGGCGGACTCGGTTCCGAGGTGACGCGAGGGCTTAGCCGCATGGAGTTTGGCTTAGGTGTGCGCGCGAGTCTTGCCATCGTAATCCTGGCGCTGATCATTGACCGGGTATGCCGCGGGACCGTTCCCACACGGTTTCTCAAGCATTGATCATTGCTGGCTCGAAGTAGCGGCGGTTGCCCATACACATAAAGGTTTGGAGAAAGCATGCGTACTCAACTCTACATTGACGGCCAATGGACTGACCCGGTCAAAAAAGGCAGCCTGGACGTTATCAATCCGTCTACCGAGCAAGTCATTCATGCCATCCCCCAAGGCACCGCTGAGGATATCGACCTCGCTGTCTGTGCGGCCCGTCGAGCATTTGACAAGGATGGCTGGCCAAACACGACAGGTGCCCAGCGTGGCGCCTATCTGCGACGCATTGCTGAACTGATCCGCGAGCGATCCGAGGATTTGGCACGTCTGGAAGTTCTCGACAATGGCAAACCGTTGCCTGAAGCGCGCTGGGACATTGGTGACGCGGCGGGTTGCTTTGAGTACTACGCGGGCCTTGCCGAGCAACTCGACGATTCCAATGATGTAGATATTGCTATTTCCGATGACCGTTTCCGGACCAAGGTGCGTAGGGAAGCGGTAGGCGTAGTAGGCGCGATCATCCCATGGAACTACCCGCTATTGATGGCATCCTGGAAGGTCGCTCCCGCTCTGGCAGCGGGTTGTAGCATTGTGCTCAAACCCGCAGAAAACACTTCATTGACCGCATTGGAACTCGCGGCGATTGCACAGGAAGCAGGGTTGCCGGCGGGCGTCCTGAATATCGTGACGGGTCTTGGCGGTGAAGCCGGCCAGGCCTTGGTCAGTCATCCGCTGGTGGATAAGCTGGCGTTCACGGGATCGGGCCGTATCGGGGCGCACATCATGGCCGAGGCTGCGAAGGACATCAAAC
This sequence comes from Pseudomonas sp. LAMO17WK12:I1, assembly GCF_900177315.1. NCBI lineage: Bacteria > Pseudomonadati > Pseudomonadota > Gammaproteobacteria > Pseudomonadales > Pseudomonadaceae > Pseudomonas > Pseudomonas sp. LAMO17WK12:I1. Next base: position 214,164 of record NZ_FWZV01000002.1, read on the forward strand.
GCATAAGCCTTGAGCTTGGGGGCAAGTCGCCATTGATTGTTTTTGACGATGCCGACATCGAGGGTGCCGTCGAATGGATCATGTTTGGTATTTTCTGGAACCAGGGTCAGGTCTGCTCAGCTACATCAAGAGTGCTGTTGCAGGATGGCGTTTACGACAAGCTGCTGGCGCGTCTGATCGAGGAAGCCAACAAGATCACCATAGGTGATGGTATGGAGGACGGCATCCTGCTCGGGCCGTTGGTGTCTAAACAGCAGCATGAACAGGTCATTGCTGCCGTGGCGCGTGCTCAGGAGGATGGGGCGCAACTGGTTGCTGGCGGCCGTAGGCCCGAGGAGCTACGTCAAGGGTATTTCTTCCAACCGACCATCCTCACCGAGGTGCCGCTGGACAGTCATGCCTGGAAGGAAGAGATCTTCGGCCCGGTGGTCTGCGTTCGTCGTTTCTCCACTGAACGCGAAGCGTTGAGTCTGGCCAATGATAGCCGTTACGGCCTGGCTGCTGCGGTGATGACAAAAGATGACGCCCGCGCTGATCGGGTTTCTGCGGCGTTGCGTGCGGGCATTATCTGGATCAACTGCTCTCAGCCGACCTTCACCGAAGCCCCATGGGGAGGCTACAAGCAATCCGGCATCGGTCGTGAGCTCGGCAAATGGGGCTTGGATAATTACCTCGAAACCAAGCAGGTCACCGCCTATGTGAGTCGGGATCCTTGGGGTTGGTATATCAAGTAAGTTTTACCACGCGGTGGTCGCGACACGGCCATTGCCATTATCCAGGTTGAAAAGTTCGGCGATCGTTGGGCACGAGGAGGTCAGTTTTGGCGAACACATTGGTAGTCGTGGCGCACCCGGACTTGTCCAGCTCACGTATCAACGCCACTTGGTGCAAGGCCATCGAAAGCCTCGCGGGTGTGACGGTGATTGATCTGTATGGGCGATACCCAAGTGGCGAAATCGACATCGTTGCCGAGCAGCAATTGATTGAGGCCCATGATCGCATCGTCTTGCAGTTTCCGATGCAGTGGTACAACTGCACGCCATTGCTCAAGCAGTGGATCGACGATGTCTTCGCCGCTGGCTGGGCCTATGGCGGTGGCAGGGCGGTTGCAGGCAAAACCTTGTGCATTGCCGTCTCGACTTATTCCAAGGCCTCTGATTATCAAAAAGGCGGCCGCTATGGTCGCACGCTTGACGAGTTGACCAGCCCGTTCGAGGTGCTGGCCTTCCGAGTTGAGATGATCTATCAACCTGGCTTCTTTCTGAGTGGGCTGGAGAGTCTGAGCGATGAAGCGCTAGCGATAAGTACTGAGCAATATCGAAGATTTGTCGCTTCCTGTGAGTATAAGTACAGCGTGGAAAAGGCTTAATGCTCCATGTATTCAAGTGATGCAAACGACATCAATCGAATCTTCATACAGTTTGTGTTCGTCTGATAAGTGTTTTGTGTGTGGCTTAATTCCAATAACAAAAAAAGAGCGTGCCAAGTGACGATAGCGAAAAACTTCATCCTGTCTTTACGTGCTTTGTGTACAACCTTGCACGAAACATTTCTCAGGCGTCTGAATTTCGAATTCGGCCAACCTTGTTTTGAAATAAGTGGGGCAGAGAGCCAGGGCTGTGGCCTTTCGCATCCCTTGCCGCTGACCGCGCATGCCCAACTCGCCATGGATGAAGTGAATGCACCCTCAAGGAGCAATATCAGGCAGTCATTGAGTCTGGATGCGCACAAACCGTGATTCTGGCGAAGTCCATTCGATTCGCCAGGGTGTCCCGAGTTGTAGGGGGCAGCCACACAAGGACGTGACCCGACCTGGAGCAGGTAGGGATAGCGACGCTGTATCGAAACCAATAGCTGCAGAAGATTCTGCGCTGATATTTCATGCACAAAAGAAGGGTCAAACTATGCATAAGCTGTTGAAGGTCCTGGCCGTTTCACTGATGTGTTTGTTCGCTGCCTTTAGCCATGCGGCGGAAAAAACAACTATCAAGATCGGTACGCTTCCCTGGGAAGATGTTATGCCGATCTCCGAGATCACCCAAAAGTTTTTAGAAAAACAAGGGTTTACTGTCGAGTTGACTACCTTTCCGGATTGGGGAATTGGCTTCGCTGCGCTCGCGAGGGGGGATGTCGACCTGATGGTTTCGCACATCAATAACATTACCGCTGACTATTGGAAGAAAAACTACCAGCGTCTCGAAAAGGTGTCAGTTGCTTCCCATGGTTTGCACCAAGGGATAGTGGTGCCCGACTACATGCCGATCAAGTCAATTGATGAGTTGAACTCAATCAAAGATCAGGTCGGTGGGAAAATCATCGGTATTGAATCGGGTGCCGGTATCATGCAACAAACCGCTGACGCCATTAAACAGTACAACTTGCAGTACACGCTAGTTGACGGTAGTACCGCCGCCATGACTGCCCAATTGCAATCAGCCATTGAGCGTAAGGCCCCCATTGTCACTATGCTGTGGCAGCCGTCTTGGATGGACATGAAGTTCAAGGTCCGCTATCTGGACGATCCAAAAGGTGTATTCCCTGCGCCGCAAAGCTATTACTGGATTGCCAAGAAGGGCTTTTCCAACGATAACTCTTGGGCCCGGGAAGCTGTCGCAAGTGTATTTGTACCGATCGACGACATCACGGCCATCAACATGTCTATTAATGGTGGGATGAACATGGAACAAGCAGTACAGAAATGGTGGGACGCCAACACCAAGCTGATCAATCAATGGGCTGTCATGTCCGGGAAGTGATAGCGTCCGAGTGTAATCCTGTTTTGTAAGAAGTGAATCGTGGGCTGTAGGGTATCGATAGCCCACGATTGGATGTCATCCTCAAACGGAGTGGCAAGGAGATGGCTTGGATTGGGTGAGTTAGATTCCATGGAATCTCTTACTGACCTGTGAAGTTACCTGCAAGACGAGGTCATGTGGCTTCGTCTTGGTCCATCACACGGAAAAAATGAAAGTTTGGTTTCTAAACCAAGCAAACGTATATGGATGATACGATTTTTATTAGAGGTATTGGTTCTGATAGATTTTTCTGGGCCTTGGCCTCAGGTTCCGCAAAATCGAAAGTTCCCACATGCACCTCGTGACGTGGAGTTTCTTCAAGAAAATACGTGGCTCACCGCCGGCAGGGCTCACTATCTATTGGTTCATGGGGAGCCGCCGCGCGTACATGATGGAGCAACTCATTTCGTCGAATCCGGGTCCTGATAGATGGAAAAGCGTGCTGGCCAGCGCCGCTTTCTTCAGCGCCACTCTACTACTAATTCGTATGGGCACGCCCGAATCGCCCCGCTGGTTGATTGGCAAAGGGCCCTATCAGCGTCACCTTACTTCGTAGTGGGCAGCATCGGGGTTATCGTTTTCTGGCGCTTGGTGCCAGAAACTGCTGGCATCAGTCTGAGTGAAGCGGCATCGTTGGAAGGTGATCTCAAGACCATGGTATCCAATACACGTCGAGTCTCGAACTGATCTGGTCGTACTTTTCGGTAGGCACCTCCAAAATGCCGACGTTACCGGCGCCGGTTTGCATAATTTCAATGGGAAACAAAATGAATCAGCCGTTGAAAACTCGACAACACAAGGGGTATCGCCGGATCATCCCTTCGATGAACGCGCTTGTGGCATTTGAGGCGGTCGCACGAAACGGCAGTTTCACTATCGCGGCACAAGAGCTTGGCGTCACCCAAGCGGCGGTAAGTAAACATGTTAAGTTTCTTGAAGATACTTTTGGTGCGCAGCTGTTCTATCGCCTGCACCGCTCCAATCAATTAACGACAGAAGGCAATGCTCTCTACGACGCGATGTCAGAATCTATGCAGCGCATTGCAGGCGTGTTCGACAAATATGCGGAAGGGCAAGGCGAGGAAGCTATCGCGCTGGCCAGCACTGCTGATTTCTCAAACCTGCGAATCATGCCGCGTTTACATCTTCTGAGAGAGCAATTACCGAAACTCCGTTTGCGGCTTACGACACCCTCGGATCGTGATGCCGACCTTTCGGTCCGCTTTGGTCACGGCAAATGGGATGACGGCACAGCAGTTTTTCTGTTCGATGAGGAGATTTTCCCGGTATGTTCGCCATCGTGGTTGGCTCGGCATTGTCCACCGACCTCATTGGATGAGCTTGCCCATAATCAGCTCATTGACACGGACGCAACGCTTGAGGGTTGGATGACATGGAACACCTGGTTTCGCGCCCTGGCGTATACACCGCCCAAGCTTGCGTTCAGCTTGCGTTGCGCGATGTATGGCGACGCAATTCTAGCTGCAGTCCAGGGGCACGGAATTGCATTGGGTTGGGGGCGGCTGCTGGAAAACCACCTGGCGTCCGGTCGGCTCGTTCGTGTATCCAGTCACGCCATTGTACCTAGTGATGCTTACTACATCTTTCTCGCTGCTGGGCGACCCAAAACGCCGGTCATTGACAAGTTGATGGATTGCCTGCGTGCCGACGACATTGAGCCTTGCCAGAGTAGTCTATGACTCATAACTTTGAGTCATGGTGACTTGAAAATAAACCGCATTGACCGATGTTTATAGCTGTTCAGATACTGTCACGCATCGTTGGCAATAAAGCCTGCTCGTGAGGTGTCTATGAATAACTTAAAACAAAAAAGCCATCTTGAAATTGTAAAGGCGCGTGCTCAGTGGAGCGCCTTGGATGGCGCGGTATTTGGTCGCGAAGATATATTTGAGAATGATTTGGAAATATTTTTCCACAAACACTGGATCGTTGTGGGTGTCACCACCGAAATTCCCGAACCCGGTGATGTATCCACCGTCGACATTGGAAAGTCATCAATCATTCTTGTGAGAGATGATGACGAACAAGTCAGGGCGTTTCGTAATGTCTGTCGACATCGCGGTGCCCGCCTCAAGGAAGCGGGCCTTTCTACCGTTGGGATGCTGGTGTGCCCGTATCATCAATGGACCTACGACCTCGACGGGTCTCTCAAGCACACGCGTGACATGGGGAAGGACTTTGACCCCACATGCCGCAGTCTCATCCCTGTAGCCTGTCGTGTCGTGGGTGCACATATTCTGGCCTGCCTCAGCGATGAACCGCCAGCCGATATCGATTATCTGGTCGACAACATGGCGCCGCGTTTTGCCCCCTACGACTTGACCAACACCAAGATCGCCTATGAAACGGAGATCATCGAGGAGGGTAACTGGAAGCTGGTGATCGAGAACAATCGCGAGTGCTATCACTGCGCGGCGGGCCACCCAGAGCTCAATGTCTCATTTTTGCCTGAAGACTTTGCCGGTAGTACTGAAGGCATGACCGAGGAATCACTTCGTGTACTGGAAGCCCACAAGGCGAAAAGCGTAATTGCCAAAGAAAGCTGGGAAAGAGAAGGCCTGGTCTGTGACGCTATCGAGTATCTGGATGAGGACGCTGTCACTCAATTCCGTGCGCAACGGCTGGTGATCTCCGGTCATGGCGAATCGCAGACTCTAGACACCCGCGTCGCCTGCACGAAACTGTTCGGTGAACTGACCCGCCCGGATCTGGGGGATACTCACTTCTGGACGCATAACTCGTGGACCCATGTGATGAGCGATCATGCCGTTATTTCGTGGTTGATCCCGCTGTCGCCTGGCAAAACACTCGTGCGATCCAAGTGGCTCGTGCACAAAGACGCCGTTGAAGGTAAGGATTACGACCTGCAACGCTTGACCGAAGTGTGGATCGCAACCAATCAGCAGGATGCCGGTCTGGTCAAAATTACCTACAGCGGCACCCAGGATCCGGCTTACATACCGGGCCCGTTTTCGCATCTCGTTGAGGCTTACGTACACCAGTTCACTCGCTGGTACACCGCACGTCTCATTGCGCATAGTGCTTGAACGGGAGATGTTCGATGAGTACCTGTCTAAAAGTCCCTGTGCCGGTGGAAAAGTTACGTTTCAATGACGTCGAAGTATGGTCATCGTTCGATACCGGTTGGAGCAGTGGTGAACCGAAAAGCCTGAAATGTTGTGATGTCAGGGATGAAACCCACGATGTGAAGACCTTCACCTTTCACAGCGATGAGTTCCAGGCACTGGCTTTCGAGCCGGGGCAGTTCATCACGATTGTGCCGACTATCAATGGGCTGGCAATTTCACGCTGTTACACGCTTTCATCCTCACCAGCACGGCCGTTCACCTTTTCGATTACGGTAAAGCGGGTACCTGGCGGATTGGTCTCGAACTGGTTGCACGAAAACTTGCATGCGGGTGATCAACTGATTGCATACGGCCCTGCTGGAGCCTTTACTTCGACCTGCAGCGACGCCCGCAAGTTGTTGTATCTCTCGGCCGGATCGGGGGTTACACCTTTGATGTCGATGACTCGCGCAAGTCACGATCTTGCGGCCGATGTCGATATTGCCTTCGTTCACAGTGCTCGGTCTCCGGTCGATATCGTCTTCAGACAAGAGCTTCACTTGCTCCAGGCGCTCAAACCCAGTCTTCGAGTGCTTGCGGTTTGCGAAACGACCGATTCTGAGCCCGAGTGGAGTGGTCCTGTCGGACGTCTTACCCTTGAGATCCTTAGTCGCTCTGTGCCTGACTTTCTGGAGCGCGAGGTCTTCACTTGCGGGCCGAAAGGCTACATGGACGCCGTGCAAGCACTGCTCGCTGGGGCAGGCTTCGACATGGAGCATTATCACCAGGAAAGCTTCGACCTGGGGGATCCATCAAGTCCGGTGGTAGTGCCCGCAGTTGCGTCGCCGACTGCGTCAAACGGTGCGTTTACTATAACGCTGGCAAAGTCAGGTAAAACCTTTCAGATGAGTAGCGGCGAAACGATCCTTTCCGCAGCCAGGCGCGCTGGAGCGGTGGTTCCCAGCTCATGCAGCCAGGGTATTTGTGGTACATGCAAAACCGCAGTACTGGAGGGCTCTGTTGACATGAACGCTAATGGAGGCATCCGCCAGAGGGAAATTGATAAAGGATTTCGGCTGCTTTGTTGCAGTAGGCCAACGTCTGACCTGGTTATCGATCTCTGATCGTCGACGCCGTTACCTGCTTCTCAAGACACCGAGTACGGAGGTTTGCATGGCTTTCTCTGAATCGCTTTGGCAACAAGCGGTGCAACTTGAACATGCTCAACAACTGTTGGTTCAGGTTGCTGAAAATCTCGGGTCCTATCGAGGACAAGACTGGGCGCATGAAATCTCCGCGAGCCGTCGATCTGTTCAGGCCGCGCAACTGTCAATCAATGCCGATATTCAGGTGCAGATCGAAGACGATCAATGTATTCACGAATGGCTGATGCAAAGCCTGGCGGATGCAAAAGCCTCTTCGCTGGTCAACAGTGCTCTGGTGGAATGCATCGAAAGGCTGTTACCGGATGCGGTATGGATCAAGCGCCATGCTGCCTTGAATGAAGACGTTCACTTTGTGGATAGGCACCGGCACGCGTTGGTCATTGGCAAGGGAAGCAGGATTCAGTGTGACGCAATAACGCTGGGGCTGATGGTCATGGCGCCCGGCGTCCGTTACCCCTTTCACAATCATCCTCCCAGAGAGTTTTACCTCGTGCTCTCAGAGGGGGAGTGGTACCAAGAGGGCTGCGGTTGGTTTAGGCCTGGGCCAGGTGGGGTGGTTTACAACCCGCAATCCATCGTTCACACGGTGCAGTCTGGCGCGAGACCACTACTGGCTTTATGGGGATTGATGCATACCTGAATTCAGTGAGTGTTTTGCGCCCTCAAACCAACACCTCTTCTGGACGGTCGACAGTGGTCGCACGGCCACGCTTAACTCCGTGCCTACAGGCAACCCAATGCACCTGATTAAGGGCCTTCACTGGCGAGCGAATTGGAACAACAGCTCACAGATACCTGTGAGCATAATTGACGCGGAGAAAAAACATGACTGCAAATAATAGAGGGGTAGTTTACCTGGGCGCTGGCAAGGTCGAGGTGCGCAATATCGACTACCCCAAAATGCAGGACCCACGCGGCAAGAAGATCGAACACGGCGTCATACTCAAAGTTATCTCAACCAACATCTGTGGTTCTGATCAGCACATGGTCCGTGGACGTACCACCGCCCAGGTCGGTCTGGTACTCGGTCACGAAATTACCGGTGAAGTGATCGAAAAGGGCAGCGACGTGGAAAACCTGAAGATCGGCGATCTGGTGTCGGTGCCGTTTAACGTCGCCTGCGGGCGCTGCCGATCCTGCAAGGAAATGCATACTGGCGTATGCCTGAGCGTAAACCCGGCCCGCCCGGGCGGTGCCTACGGGTATGTCGACATGGGCGACTGGACAGGTGGCCAGGCCGAATATGCGATGGTGCCGTACGCTGACTTCAACCTGCTGAAGTTGCCGGATCGGGACCGCGCCATGGAAAAAATCCGCGACTTGACCTGTCTCTCCGATATCCTGCCGACCGGATTTCACGGCGCAGTGACAGCCGGCGTCGGTCCTGGCAGCACGGTATACATCGCTGGCGCCGGGCCGGTCGGCCTGGCCGCAGCCGCGTCTGCTCGATTGCTGGGCGCGGCCGTGGTCATCGTCGGTGACGTCAACACTGTGCGTCTGGCACACGCGAAGTCACAGGGTTTTGAAATCGCTGACCTGTCGCTGGACACTCCGCTGCACGAGCAGATTGCTGCATTGCTCGGCGAGCCGGAAGTCGATTGCGCGGTCGACGCAGTGGGCTTCGAAGCGCGCGGTCATGGTCATGACGGCGTGAAACATGAGGCACCGGCCACTGTACTCAATTCGTTGATGGGCGTGGTTAGAGTGGCTGGCAAAATTGGTATTCCAGGTCTTTACGTTACCGAGGACCCGGGAGCAGTGGATGCTGCGGCAAAAATTGGCGCCCTAAGCGTTCGCTTTGGCCTCGGCTGGGCGAAATCCCACAGCTTCCACACCGGCCAGACTCCGGTAATGAAGTACAATCGCGCGCTCATGCAGGCGATCATGTGGGACCGTATCAATATCGCTGAGGTGGTGGGCGTGCAGGTGATCAGTCTGGATCAGGCGCCGGCAGGGTATGGTGAATTTGATGCCGGAGTGCCCAAAAAATTTGTCATCGACCCACATCGCACTTTCAGCTAACGGATGACTGTCGGGTGCGATGGAGGTTCTGAGAACGAGATCTCCATCGTATCAGGCAGCACTTACTCATCACTAGAGTCTAGTTCGTTTGTTTCAGGATAGTCACTGATGGAGGGCCTGGCTTGTCTGCCGCTCAGCCCATCCCCTTGTTTTTAATAGCCAAGTTGCGATGCGCGCGGGCCATCGGCTGTGTGCAGAGTGCCAGCGGGATTTCTTGGCTATGTCTTTTTGAATACGTAAGCCTGCGCCATTTATTGCCGCGCTGAAAAAAGAAGGCCGCCAGTGTGCAAGCGGCCAGGTCTCAAGCCCGACCAAGGCTATCGACGAAAGCTCAGTAATGACGAACACGAGCCCCGTTCCTAGGGGGCCGCGTCAACCGTAAAACCTCTACGGTGGGAGCAGCGCTTCGATCTTCTTTCCCGACAGAAGAGTTGATGGCAACGCCGCTCAAACGCATTGCCCCTGGCTATTGCTCGGGAAGGCAAACTGTGCGGCTTCATGGTTTGCACGCTTTGGCCAGCGTTGAGTGATGGCTTTCTTGCGGGTGTAGAATCGAACACCATCCGGACCGTAGGCATGCAAGTCGCCGAATAGAGACCGTTTCCAGCCACCGAAGCTGTGATAGCTGACCGGCACTGGCAGCGGTACGTTGATGCCCACCATGCCCACTTCAATTTCATCGCAGAACAGACGAGCAGCTTCACCATCGCGAGTGAAAATGCATGTGCCGTTTCCATACTCGTGGCTGTTAATTAGCTGCATGGCGGCCTCCAGGCTGCTAACTCGCACGACGCACAGTACCGGGCCGAAAATTTCTTCTTTGTAGATACGCATGTCTGGGGTGACGTTGTCGAATAGCGTACCACCGAGAAAATACCCATCTTCGTGGCCTGGGACACGATAGCCGCGACCATCGACCACCAGTTTCGCTCCTGAAGTCAAACCATCGTCAATGTAGCTGACCACTTTGTCCCGAGCAGCAGCAGTTACCAGAGGGCCCATGTCAAGTCCACATGAGGAACCCGCACCGATCTTCAATGCTTTCACTTGTGGCTCCAGCTTGGCGATAAGCGCATCGGCTACCTGGTCCCCGACACACACAGCGACAGAGATTGCCATGCAGCGTTCACCACATGAGCCATAGGCAGCGCCCATCAACGCGTTTACAGCATTATTCAGGTCTGCGTCGGGCATCAAAACGGCGTGGTTTTTTGCACCACCCAAAGCCTGCACGCGTTTGCCACGTTTGGTGCCTTCGGAGTAAATATACTCCGCGATCGGCGTCGAGCCGACGAAGCTCAATGCCTTGACCTCCGGAGCTTCGATAAGTGCATCGACCGCCTCCTTGTCGCCATGCACCACATTGAGTACGCCTTTTGGCAAACCAGCTTCATGCAACAATTGAGCGATCAACAGCGTAGAACTCGGATCGCGTTCGGACGGTTTGAGAATGAAGGTGTTGCCACAGACAATGGCCAGTGGATACATCCACAGCGGCACCATGGCCGGGAAATTGAACGGAGTAATACCGGCAACGACACCTATGGGTTGCAGATCGCTCCAGGCATCAATATTGGGGCCGACATTGCGGCTGTATTCGCCCTTTAAGATAACCGGCGCGGCCGAGGCAAACTCAACGTTTTCGATGCCACGCTTGAGTTCACCCACGGCGTCTTCGATCGTTTTGCCATGCTCTTTGCTGATCAGCAGGGCTATGCGGTGCTCGTTGGCCTCCAGCAATTGTTTGAACCGAAACATGACTTGGGCACGCTTGGCCGGTGGGGTGTTGCGCCACGCCGGGAACGCAGCTTTGGCCGCGTCTATTGCGTGTTGAACCGTGGCGCGGGAGGCCAAGCCAAGTTTGTGGATCGCCTGACCAGTGGCGGGATTGAAGACGTCACTGGTACGGGCGTCATCGGCGAAAGGTTCGCCATTGATAAAATGTTCGATACTCGTCATTGTCGTTCCTCGAAATTAAGGTCAAAGCTGCTTGAAGAGAGAGGCCGAGGCCACTGTGCTGCGGGGGGCAACCAGCCAGTAAGTTTTGTTAAACGCTTCGCTGCTTGTGCCGCTAGCACAAGCCACATGCTTTTCAACCTACGCACTTCGATAGTGGTCGGCCCTGTCGCTTTCGATGGCTTCAGCCGCAACGAGCGTGTTACGCATCAGACATGCCACCGTCATCGGGCCGACGCCACCAGGTACAGGCGTAATGGCCGCTGCGACGGTGCTGACCGACTCGAAATCGACGTCGCCAACAAGTACTGAGCGCCCATCCTTTTCAACACGGTTGATCCCCACATCGATCACGATGGCACCCGGCTTAATGGCCTCGGCACTGATGAACTCCGCTTTACCCATGGCAACGATCAAAATATCAGCCTGACGGCATTCGCTATTCAGGTCCTCGGTTCTGGAGTGCACGATCGTCACGGTGCAGTTTTCCTGGAGAAGCAGATTGGCCATCGGCTTGCCGACAATGTTCGACCTGCCCACGATGACCGCTTTTTTTCCGCTCAAATTACCCAAATGGTCCCTTAGCATCATCAAGCAACCCAGCGGTGTGCATGGAATGAGGGACGCTTTGCCCTGGCCTAGCAGTCCAACGTTAATTGGGTGAAAACCATCGACGTCCTTCGCTGGATCGATCGCGGTAATGACTTTGGATTCATCGATATGGGCGGGTAATGGCAACTGCACCAGGATCCCGTGGACGTAGCGATCATTGTTCAGTTTGTCGATCAGTTGCAGTAGCTCAGCTTGCGATGTCGCGCTGTCAAGCAAGTGTGGAAATGAGTCGATACCGGATTCCAAGGCTTTTTTCATTTTCGTTTTGACATAGACCTGGCTGGCAGGATCCTGACCGACCAGTACCACAGCAAGGCCAGGTGCTCTGCCGCGTTTTTCGCGAAACGTCCGCGCACCTATGGCAACTGATTTGTGCAGCGTTTCTGCGAAACCCTTGCCGTCAATAATGTCGGCCTGGGGGCTTAGGGTTTGATCCAATAGTTGAGTCATCTTCATCTTATCCTATCCTGTCAGCGGTCAGAAAAAACGGCATTCGAGCCTTCAGGGCGTTGCCCTTTGAGTCATACAGGCAGCCGCGAATCATCTTTGCCGGATATGTTTCACTGAATATCTGCACGGCAAGTTCTCCTTCCAGAGCCGCTAGTTCTTCCGTAGAGGTAACCCATCCTTTGAGAGGATGGTTGGAAAACAACTTCGCTGGCGTTCAGGGCGGGTGCGGTGATGCTAAGGTGGTTGAGTAGTCGCTACAAACGATGTATACGGCCTATATTTATAAGTAGGGCTTATGGGAGATTATCCGTGTCGTTGACTAACCTTCAGTTGAACTGGCTGCGAACGTTTGAGTCGGTAGGTCGTCATTTGAGCTTTTCCGCGGCGGCCATCGAGTTGAACATGAGTCAGTCGGCAGTCAGCCAACAGATCAAGTTGCTGGAGCACAAACTCGGCAAGCCGCTTTTTCAGCGTCAGACCCGTTCGATTCAACTGACCGTATCGGGCCGAGCCTATCTGGCGGTGGTTCGAGAAGGCCTATGGCACATGCATCAGGGTATGAACAATATCTTCAGCTCAGTGGCGCAGGGCGTTCTTGAGATCAGCGTGAACAACTCCTTCGCGCAGCTCTGGCTAGCACCGCGAATGGAGCGATTTGCCGAGTTGTATCCGCAAATCTCACTGCGCATGTATGGCGTGAACTGGGAAGCCGATGCGCCGCCGAGTAGCGCAGAGCTTGAGATACGCTACGGCTCCGGAAACTGGCAGCAATATGAGGTCCAGCAATTGCTTTCCACCGAATTGCGGCCCTACTGCTCATTGGATGTTGCGGCCAAGCTGCGCAGCGCGGGCGGCCTGCTGAGCCTGGCGCTTATCGATGTATTGGGTACGCCCAACGGTTGGAGCGATTGGCTGGCCTCGCATCCTCAGGGCGAGGCGGAGAACTACCAGCGGTTCTATGTAGACAGCTATGCCATTGCCGCCAGCATGGCGATCGAAAACGCGGGTGTGTGCTTGCTCAACGAGGAACTGGTCGAGAAGTCCAGGCTTCGCGGTCAACTCGTTTCTCCGCTGAACCAGAGCATCGAGAGCCTGGCGGGGTTCTATTTGCTCAAGCCACTTAGCAAACCCCTTTCGGGAGCAGCCCAGGCATTTTGTACGTGGCTGGAATCGGAACTTCGGTAACGAATTAGCTCCGCTTATTAATCAGTGATGGATACATCGTTTGTTGCGACGTCAGAGGCGCTCGTAGCATGGACTCCAGAGGCACGATTAAATGCCTGGAGGCTGTGATGCAACGCGATGCAATGGAATTCGATGTAGTCGTAGTGGGTGGCGGACCCGCTGGGTTGTCCACCGCGATTCGCCTGCGGCAACTGGCGCTGGAAGCAGGGCGAGAGCTCTCTGTGTGTCTGGTGGAAAAGGGCGCCGAGGTCGGTGCGCACATTATGTCCGGTGCGGTGTTCGAGCCTTCGGCTCTTAACGAGTTATTTCCCGAATGGCGCGAGATGGGTGCACCGCTGCAATCGCCGGTCAGTTCGGACGAGATTTATTATCTGTCGTCGTCGCGCCTGTCGATCAGGGTGCCGGGTGTCTTGGCTCCCGAGACGATGCACAACGAAGGCAATTACATTGTCAGCCTGGGGAATGTCTGTCGTTGGCTCGGCCAGCAGGCTGAAGCACTGGGAGTCGATGTGTTTGCCGGCTTTCCCGCCGCTGATGTTCTGTATGACGAGCAAGGACGAGTCAAGGGCGTGGTCACTGCTGACATGGGAGTCGATCGATCCGGCAATCAAAAAGGTAGTTTCATCCCAGGTATCGAGTTGATTGGCAAGCAGACGGTGTTTGCTGAAGGTTGCCGAGGTCATTTGGGCAAACAATTGATCCATCAATATCGGCTCGACGCTGATTCTGATCCTCAGCATTACGGTCTGGGTATCAAAGAGGTCTGGGAGATTCCGGCCGAGCAACATGTCCCGGGCTTGGTGATTCACAGTACCGGGTGGCCCTTGACCGTGAGTGGCGCCCAAGGTGGCGCTTTCATGTATCACCTTGAAAATCGCCAAGTCGTGATCGGCCAAGTCGTTGACCTCAACTACCGCAATCCATTCCTCTCTCCTTTCGACGAGCTGCAGCAACTCAAACACCATCCGCTCTATGAGCAATTCCTGCGGGGTGGATCGCGTATCAGCTACGGTGCCCGGGCGATTGCCAAAGGCGGGCTGCAGTCGCTACCCAAGATGCATTTTCCTGGAGGTTTGTTGATCGGTTGTGACGCTGGTACCTTGAATTTCGCCAAAATCAAAGGCTCGCACACGGCGATGAAATCCGGAATCCTGGCCGCGGAGACAATCTTCGAAGCCCTGCTCGTTGATGATGCGGCTGGCCAGGATCTGGCAGACTATGCGATCCGATTCAAAAACTCCTCCATTCATGAGGAGTTGCACCAGCAACGTAATTTTGGCCCCGCATTGCATCGCTTCGGCAGCCTGATCGGCGCGGCTTATGCGTGGTTGGACTTGAACCTGCTTAAGGGGAAAACACCCTGGACGTTGCGTGACACGCGTGCCGATTACTCGACTATGGTGCGTGCCGATCAAGCGAAGGCCATTGACTACCCCAAACCGGACAATGTGCTGAGTTTTGACAAGACCTCTTCAGTTTATCTGTCTAACACCAACCACGAAGAAGATCAGCCCTGCCATTTAATGCTCAGGGATGCGCAGTTGCCGATCGCTTTTAATCTGACGACCTATGCCGAACCCGCACAGCGCTACTGCCCGGCCGGGGTGTACGAGGTGGTTGAGGATGGGGAGCAAAAGCGTTTTCAGATCAATGCGCAAAACTGCTTGCATTGTAAGACCTGCGACATCAAGGATCCGAGCCAAAATATTACTTGGCGCGTTCCCGAAGGGGGCGGTGGCCCTAATTACACCAGCATGTAAGGAAAGCAGACGCTTCACACATCGCGAGAGAGGGTTGTGAAAACAAGAGGATTGGATGGCTTTTAACCCGGCGTATGCCGGGTTTTTTCTTGCGCGCTGTACCAGCAATACGAATAAGTACACCTTATTCATGAGTGCTAGATAGATCGTTTGTAAGAGGTTATTGAGGCTTATAGCATCAGTCTGAAGCAGTCGTGGACTTATTCGGAGGTTGATATGAAGGTGTTGGTGGCGGTGAAGCGGGTCCTGGACGCTAACGTCAAGGTCCGGGTCAAGACGGATGAGTCTGACGTGGAGTTGAGCAACGTCAAAATGTCGATCAACCCCTTTTGTGAGATCGCGGTCGAGGCGGCGCTGCAGTTGAAGGAAAGCGGGCAAGCCAGCGAGGTTATCGCAGTTTCCGTGGGACCAGATGTTTGCCAGGAACAATTGCGTACAGCGCTGGCCATGGGGGCGGACCGCGCCGTGCTGATCAAATCGGCGAGCGATCTTGAACCGCTGGCCATCGCCAAGTTGCTCAACGAAGTGGTCAAGCGTGAATTACCCGGCATCGTTCTGTTGGGTAAACAGTCCATTGATGGGGACAACAACCAGACCGGCCAGATGTTGTCGGCTTTGATGGGCAGTTCTCAAGGCGCTTTCGCCTCGGACATCAAGGTGGTCGGGGAATGGGTCGACGTGATCCGGGAAGTTGACGGTGGTCTGGAAACCCGCAGCCTTCGGCTGCCTGCCGTAATAACTGCTGACTTGCGCTTGAACGAGCCACGCTACGCATCGCTGCCCAACATCATGAAAGCCAAGAAAAAACCACTGGAAGTTATCGAAGGCGATGATCTGGGCGTTGACGTCGCTCCACGGCTGAAAATCATCAAGGTGAGCGCACCGCAAGAGCGCATGGCAGGCGTTCTCGTGGGCAGCGTAGAAGAACTGGTTCAAAAGCTGAAGAACGAAGCGGGGGTGATCTGATGGCTGTTTTGTTGATTGCTGAGCACCACGATGGCGTGCTCAAGCTGGCAACCTTGAATGCATTGACCGCCGCTGCACGCTTTGACGTGTCGGTTGAAGTGCTGGTCGCCGGTAAGCATGCGGGTCGTATCGCCGAAGAAATCGCAACCTTCACCGGAGTCAATCAGGTGTTGATCGCTGATGCACCTGCTTATGCCGACCAAGGTGTCGAAAATGTGGCGGCGCTGGTCACTGAGTTGGTGACAACGTCAGCTTACAGCCATGTGCTGGCCGCTTCGACAGCCTATGGCAAAAACCTGTTACCACGCGTAGCGGCATTGCTCGATGTCGCTCAGATCAGCGACGTGGTGGAGATCATCTCAACCAGTCGCTTTGTGCGTCCGTTTTATGCCGGCAATGCCTTGGCGACCGTTGAAAGTGCTGATCCGGTGAAGGTTCTGACAGTACGCACCACGGCATTTGCGGCAGCAGAAAAGTCGGCATCCAGCGCTGCAGTCACGGCGCTCGCACTTGCCCACGAAACGGGCCTCTCCAGATTCGTCAGTGCCGACTTCAGTGTAAGTGAACGGGTTGAGTTGACCTGCGCGAAGATCATTGTTTCCGGTGGTCGTGGAATGGGTAGCGGGGCAAATTTCGCACTGTTGGAAAGGGTCGCCGACAAGCTCGGCGCGGCGGTTGGAGCATCCCGGGCCGCTGTTGATGCAGGATTTGTTTCCAACGATATGCAAGTCGGGCAGACCGGCAAGATCGTCGCGCCCCAGTTGTATATCGCCGTGGGTATTTCGGGGGCCATCCAGCATTTGGCGGGTATGAAGGATTCAAAAATCATCGTTGCGATCAACAAGGATCAAGACGCCCCGATTTTCCGTATCGCCGATTACGGCCTGGTTGCCGATCTGTTCGAAGCCGTTCCTGCACTTGAAGCTGCATTGTCTTGAGGAGCCTGACATGACTACAAAGAGAACCTACACCTTCGCATTCGATTGCCCTGATCGTGTAGGGATCATTACGCGCACAGCCGGGCTGTTTGCCAGCCACGGCGGTTGGGTTGAAGAGGCCTCTCAGTTCTCCGATGAAGAAAGCAACCGCTTCTTCAGCCGTATGGTAGTACGAGCCGATTCGCTGCCTTTTGACATGGAGGTGTTGCGCGGCATGGTTGAACCACTTGCCCAGGAAATGAGCATGAACTGGCGTCTGGAGGATAGTGACCAGCGCAAGCGTGTGGTGTTGATGTGCAGCAAAGGCTCGCACTGTATGACTGATTTGTTGGACCGATGGAAGACTGGAGATTTGGTCTGTGACATCGCTTGCGTCATTTCAAACCACGAAGATTTGCGCAGCCTAGTGGAGTGGTACGGCATTCCTTTCGAGTATGTGCCGGTGGACAAGGACAACAAGTCAGCAGGCTTTGCCCGGACCGAGCGTCTGATTGATGAATACCGTGCCGATTGCATTGTATTAGCGCGGTACATGCAAATTCTTCCTCAAAACCTGTGTGAGAAATACCGACACAAGGTCATCAACATCCACCACAGCTTTCTACCGTCATTCATTGGCGCCAAGCCTTATCACCAAGCCTCTCGACGCGGTGTGAAGCTTATCGGTGCGACCTGTCACTACGTCACCGAAGAGCTCGATGAAGGGCCGATTATCGAGCAGGACGTTGCGCGGGTTAGTCATGAGCAGACGGTCGATGACCTGGTCAGGCTTGGCAAGGACGTCGAGAAGACCGTACTGGCGCGGGGGCTTCGAAACCATCTTGAAGACCGTGTGCTGGTGTACGGCAATAAAACCGTCGTTTTATAACCCAATCATCGAGTTGGTTGCCCCTCTGGGAACCGGCCTTGGAGTTTCACATGAGCAATAGCATTCCGAGCTCAGCTCGCGTAGTCATCGTCGGTGGTGGGGTAATCGGTTGTAGCGTTGCCTATCACCTGACCAAACTGGGCATCAAAGATGTCGTGTTGTTGGAACGCAAGACGCTGACCTGCGGTACCACCTGGCATGCGGCCGGCTTGGTGCCAACTCTGCGGGCGACTTACAACATGAGTATGCTAGCCAAATACAGTGCCGGTTTGTATGAAGGCCTTGAAGCGGAAACAGGACAGGCGACGGGTTTTGTTCGCAATGGTTCGCTGAGCATCGCCACCCATCAGGAGCGTTTCACCGAGCTCAAGCGTGGCGCCTCAATGGCCAAATTGTGCGGCTTTCCTTGCGAGGTGGTGAATCCTGAGCAGGCGCTGGATCTGTGGCCGCTGTTGAACATCGACGACATCGTCGGCGGTGTATATCTGCCACTGGACGGCGTAGTCAATCCGGTGGACGTGACCCAAGCCTTGGCCAAAGGCGCTCGCATGGGCGGAGCGCGCATCATCGAGAACACACAGGTTCTGGACATCAAGATCAAGGACGGAAAAGCCGCGGGCGTGGTAACTGCTCAAGGCGATATCGATGCGGAGTTCGTCGTCAATTGTGCGGGCATGTGGGCGCGCAATTTTGGTAAGAAAGCAGGGGTCAACATCCCTCTGCACGCGGCGGAACATTATTACGTTGTGACCGAGCCGATGCCGGAAATCAACGGCATCATGCTGCCCACCCTGCGCGACCTGGACAACTACAACTACTTCAAGACCGATGCCGGCAAATTGTTGGTAGGGACCTTCGAGCCCAACGCCAAGCCTTGGGGCCACGAAGGTATACCTGACAGTTTCTGCTTCGATGAGCTGCCTCCTGATCTTGACCATCTTGAACCCTACCTTGAAGCGGCTATCCGCCGTGTTCCAGCAATGGAAAAGACGGGGCTGCAAGTTTTCTTCAATGGACCCGAAAGCTTTACACCGGACGACCGCTACCACTTGGGCGAAGCGCCTGAGCTGCGCAACTACTTTGTCGCTGCCGGTTTCAACTCGATCGGTATTCAATCAGCGGGTGGCGCCGGTAAAGTTTTGGCCGAGTGGATCGCAAAAGGCCATGCGCCGATGGACCTTTGGGACGTAGACATCAAGCGCAATATGCCATTTCAGGGCAACTCACAGTATCTATACGACCGTACCACCGAAGGCCTGGGTCTGCTCTACGCGATGCATTGGCCATTCCGTCAGTTTGAAACCGCCAGGAACGCCCGCAAAAGTATCCTGCATGATCGCCTCGTCGCGGCAAACGCCTGCTACGGCGAAGTAGTTGGTTGGGAGCGCGCAAACTTTTTCGCTCCCGAAGGCGTCAAGCCCGAGTATGGCTATAGCTGGGGCAAGCAGAACTGGTTCGACTGGTCTGCAGCCGAGCACATGGCTGTGCGCAAGACCGTGGGGTTATTCGATCAGAGCTCCTTCGCCAAAATCATGGTGCAAGGACGTGATGCAATGTCGATGATGAACCGCATCTGCAGTAAC
Organism: Pseudomonas sp. LAMO17WK12:I1; assembly: GCF_900177315.1. Lineage (NCBI taxonomy): Bacteria > Pseudomonadati > Pseudomonadota > Gammaproteobacteria > Pseudomonadales > Pseudomonadaceae > Pseudomonas > Pseudomonas sp. LAMO17WK12:I1. Next base: position 233,554 of record NZ_FWZV01000002.1, read on the forward strand.
AATATCGATGTTGAGCCTGGCAAGATCGTTTACACCCAGTGGCTTAACGAACGCGGTGGCATTGAAGCGGACCTGACCGTAACACGGTTGGAGAAAGATTCTTTCCTGATTGTCACCGGTCCATGGACACAGACCCGTGAATTGAATTGGCTGCGCCGCAACACGCCGGCGGAGGCCAATGTGGTGATCACCGACGTCACCTCATCGATGGCTGTAATTAGTATCATGGGGCCCAACGCCCGCAATCTGTTGCAACCACTTACCACGGACGACCTTTCCAATGAAGGGTTCCCGTTCGCGACCTCGCGCGAGATCGAGTTGGGCTACGCCCGAGTGCGCGCCTCGCGGATCACTTACGTGGGTGAGCTGGGCTGGGAGCTTTATATCCCTACCGAATTTGCTCCTGATGTGTTCGACCGTATCGTTGCCGCCGGTGAACCGCATGGTCTGAAACTCTGTGGCTACCATGCGTTGAATTCGTTGCGCATCGAGAAGGGTTATCGCCACTTTGGTCATGACGTGATGGAGGAAGACACCCCGCTGGAGGCCGGTCTGTCCTTCGCTTCTGACTTCAACAAAGAGGGTGGTTTTATTGGCAAGGAAGCGTTGCTAAAGCAGAAAGCCGAGGGGGTTAAAAAACGTATGGTGCTTTTCAAGTTTCTGGACCCTGAAGCTACCAGTTATCACGAAGAGCCGATTTTCCGAAATGGAGAAATCGTCGGCCGCACCACGTCCGGAATGTACGGCCATTTCATCGGTGGCAACGTGGCGATGGGATATGTGTGCAGTGACTCAGGCGTGACGGCTGATTGGGTGAAGGAAGGTAAATACGAAATAGAAATTGCCGCGCAGAAGTACCAGGTCGAAGCCAGCCTCCGCGCTTTCTATGATCCAGAGATGAAAAATATTAAGTGCTAACACAGCTTCGCTTACCTGTCCCTCGCAGAAAGGGATAGGTAAGCGTGACTAGCGGAGCTGGTAACAAATCCATTACACCGCAGCGATTGCACTCGGGTCGTTGCACGCTTTTTGGTTGATAAACGCTCAATGAATAGCTCGGAAAGTTACAGTACTACCCTTGCGGTTAAGAGGAGTGTCATTGCTTAATACTTCCTTCGATGCAAACCGTCTGCCCCTGCAATTCAAAATGCCGGCTCTGGTATCTCCAAATATTATACTTTACAGGGATACTGATTCCGTTCGATTGACGCTGTCCTAAAGACGCACGTTACTCCAATAAAAACGTCGATTCATGCTTGCGCAGTTTGGCTACTGATTTCGATCAGTCAGTGACAACAGGAAGAATAGTAGAATGACTCACTATAATTGGGATAGGGGTCAAGGATACAAATTATAGGTGTACGTGCAGTCACTGCGCGTGGGTTATTCGCAATAGCTATGTGGAGAACCCCGCAGGACTTATCAGACGTGTCGGTGAAGAGTTCGGTAGATTAGATGGTGTAGCAATGATCCATAGCATTTCACGAACAGGCGCCTGAATTGGTCGCCGCTATGGAAAAAGGTCAACAATTCGATTGATCGGCTGAACCAGAGCCTGGCGCGCATGATTAAAGCGCTCATTGATTCTGCCGGTTGGCCAAACAGTTTTTAAGCAGCATTCCGAGACTTAGAGTGTTATCGTTCTAAAGTTCGCACCGTCCCGGTCGATAGCTTAGAGTACGAATGGGCTCTATCTCCTCATAACAACATTTGCGACGTTCAGTGTTAGCGTTTCCCCTTGCCAAAACTATAAATACTGCAGGTGAAGTCATGAATATTAAGCAGAAGCTGACTTGGGCGTTCGCAGTTATCGCGTGCGTCCCGGTCATCTTGGTCGCCGTTTTGGTGGTGCTGAATCTGCGAGAGGGGGCCTTGGCCAATTTCCTCGACAGCAGCGGTCGTGAGATCCACCAGATCGACAATGGCATGAAGCAGTTTTTCGATGGCATCAGCCAAAACGTTGACTACATAGCCAAGGACCCTCGCGTCGTCGCGGCCAAAGATCTCAAGAGCTACGCTGGCGCCCAAGCGGCACAAATCCCCCTTACTCAGACCAACAGAGAGCTGCTTGCGATATTCGAGCAATTCGCCAAGAGCCATCCGAGTACCGCTTACCTGTCCCTGGGTCTGAGTGACGGCGGCTACGCTAGCTGGCCGGACGATACTAAACTGAACAACTATGATCCACGCGTACGTCCCTGGTACAAAGCGGCCATCGCCGCGTCAGGCACCAGCGTGCGCACCGGTGCCTACTATTGGGCGCCGGACGATGTGACGCTGATCGGCACCGTGCATACTGTCGCCGACGTCGCCGGGAATATCTTGGGAGTGGTTGGCCTGGACGTGTCGCTCAAACAGCTCACTGAACTAGTGCGCAACATCAAGCTGGGCGACAGCGGCTATCTGATGCTGGTGGAAGCCAACGGTAACGTGCTGGTAGATCCCAGCGACGCCAAGCACAACTTCAAACCCCTGGCCGACCTGGGCCCCAACTATGCCGAACTATCCAAGCAAGGCGACGGCGTGAACCAGATCGAAATTGATGGCGTGCCCTACATGGCCAACGTGGTCAGTTCCGAAAACCTAGGTTGGCGCTTTATCGGCTTGATCAAGCGTGATGAAGTGATGGCCGACGTCACCCGCCTGACTTGGTTGATCACCGCCATTGCAGCGGCATTGGCATTGGTGTTCGCGATAGTAGGCGCCAGCTTTGCGAATGTTATCGTGCGTCCGATTCGCGGCGTGGCCGACGGTCTGCAAGAAATCGCGGAAGGAGAAGGTGACCTGACGCGCCAACTCAAGGTGCAGGGCAAGGACGAAACGGCCAGCTTGGCGGGCTGGTTCAACCAGTTTTTGGGCATGATCGCACAATTGGTGCAGCGCATCGGCAACGCCTCATCTGACCTACAGACCGCCGCCGCCGACACTAGCGAAGTGGCCAACAACATGAACCAAGCTGCAGGTCGCCAGCGTGAAGCTGTGGAGCTGGTGAGCACTGCGTTCAACGAAATGGTCGCTACTGCCAACGAAGTCGCACGTTCTTGCAGTGCCGCCGCGACTAGTGCCGACGAAGGCTACCGTGACGTACATGACGGTCAGCAGCACATCGGCGAAGCCACCAGCAGCGTGCTCAAACTCAGCGAAGACCTGCAAAAGTCGACCCAGACCATGCAGTTACTGGAGCAGGACAGCAAGAACATCAACACCATTCTCGACACCATACGCTCGATTGCCGAGCAGACCAATTTGCTGGCTCTCAACGCAGCGATTGAAGCGGCGCGCGCCGGCGATCAAGGCCGAGGCTTCGCCGTTGTCGCCGACGAAGTCCGAGCCCTGGCTCGTCGTACAGCCGACTCCACCGGCGAGATCGACAGCTTGCTGGGCAATCTCGCCCGGCGCACACAGGAGGTCACGCAGCAGATGCAAGGCAGCCTGAAAGTGTCCCAAGCCAGCGTGGAACGCATCCAGCAGGCACGTGACAGCTTCGACAAGATCCGTGGCTCGGTGGACTTGATCCGCGACCAAAATACCCAAATTGCCACTGCCGCAGAGGAGCAGCACCAAGTGGCCGAAGAGATCAATCGGCACATTGCGCAGATCCATGCCGACGCCCAACTGGTCGAAGGCTTTGCCCAGACCTCACAGACCGGCTCGGGTCGACTGATAGAAATTTCTGGTCAGCTCAAAGGACTGGTGGGTCGTTTCAAATATTAATATCCCGACCCGATGAAGCGGTGAGCTCTCAACGCTTCACTCGGCCGATCTATACCCAGCGTCCTGCCCCCCCGGGGTGGTTCCGTAAGCGAACAGCCAACACACCTTCCGAGCACCCAAATTAAGGGCGATGGTGTCCGCCTATTTTTGCGGACGCGATAGCCCTTAATGCGCCAACGAAACTCTTACCCCAAACAGTTCAAAGCCCAGGTCGTCCAGGAATGCCTGCAACCCGGTGCTTCCATATCCAGTGTTGCCATCAGCGACGGCATCAACGCCAACGTGATCTGAAAGTGGATTCCGCCTTACCGGGATAAAACACCCGCAACACTGCCGGCGTTCGTTCCGGTAAAAAACGCACCGAAAAGGCCGAGTGAAACCCCTGCGATCGTCGAACTAACTTGTGGCGAGCATGATGTGTATGCCTAGGCGGAAATAAACAACTGGAGTCGATGGCTTCGCAGCTGACAGGCCTTGTCGCAGCCGCCGCGGTGGGTGGAGATCTGTCGAAGGGTGCAGAGATTGCGCAGTACGCGACTGCTTACAACCGACAGCTGCATTACGAAGAGCAGAAATGGCTCGAAGAAAACGCCAAAGCGTTCGCACGAGATCAGGGCATAACTGAGCAGTTGGCGATGGAACGCCTTAGCCAACAGGCGCTGAAGAACACCGATTATCTTTGGCGATCGGTTTTGAGCGATGGCGATGACGGTGAACATTCCGCCACCCAGTATTCCATAGCTGCTTCGGTGCGGAACTACCGCTAGCGTGGTAGGGATCGAGGATGGGCCGTGCTGGATCAGTCATTCCGTCATCCGGTCACGCCCTGAAAAAAACCAATGGCATTGAGCTACTACGGGTAAGATGCTGCGCTGGTGATCCAACCACGCTGTGCAGTCTCATTTGCTTTTGCTCGTCCAAATCGCCATCGCGACTCTGGGCTCTAAGAGCTGCTAAGAAGCTATTTAAATAACTATAGTTACGCAGGGGGAAATATGGGTGTAAAGGAAGACGTGGGAAGCGACGCAAATAAAGTCCCAGAGAACGGCGCGAGTAAGAAAGATAATAAAAAGCCAGAGGAAAATAGGCCTCCCTCCCCACCAGTAAATCTCACCGGGCTTCACGATTTCTTCGCATTGATTGTTGGGTACGGAATTATTTTGGTGGGTTTGTATGGGGTAATCTCTTTTACTACTCCTGCAGTATTTAATGTACTACTCGCTAATCTCTCGGGCACGCTCTGCATTATTTTGTTCGGGTTTGCGGTATTTTGTACGATTGTAAAAGCCGCTGAGCGTATTGCAGGCTCTTCATTTGTTGCGATTGATCGAAAGGCAAGGAGGGGAGCGAGTGCTTTTGGGGAGCAATTTAGCAAGCTTTCAGTAAGTTCTATTGCTAGAGGGGTTGTAGAACGATTGGGACTGCCGATTTCTCTCCTTCCAGCCGAAGTAAATGACACACTTGAACTCGTAAAGGGAGAGATACGGGAAGCAGCTGGAGAGTATAAAGTCGTAGAGCGCCAGAGAGTTTTAGGCACGGCTTTTGAAATGTATGTCTGCAGTGTAGTAGAAAGCTTGGATAAACATATCTCACTCACTGAAGAAAAAGGATCAAACCTGCTTGATAGAGGCTTGCTGTTCCTATTTGGGGGGATTCTATTTTATGTGGTAGCAATTGTAGCGTGGCAGGCTTGGGCGAAGTTTGGGCAGCCTAACGATACCGTCATGTATATTGGGATGATCGCTAGCTCGGTTGTGTTTTTGGTCTGTGAATTTTTAGCTGCTTGGTTCCTTAAACAGTACCGGCATTATGTGGACGCATCACTGGCGTGCTTGCGGGTTAAGTCTGTATATGACCGGTACTTACTTTCTTATTATGCCGTGAACGAAATGATGCCTGAGGGTGGCGGAATATCAGAAAAGCTCAATCGCGTACTCGAAGTGATCAAAGAGGACGTTATGTGGCCTGGGCATAAAGAGAATATGAGCAATGACTTTAATTACATGCTTGAGTCGATGAGCTCGGTTCACGCTTCGCTAGACAAATTTAAAGGATTATTCGAATCAAAAGCCAAATCCGCGGCCAGAGAGTAAATGATTGCTGAGAAGCCCTTCGCCAAACCATAAAACGTCGCTTAGACGGATAGGAGGTTACTATGGCGAAGGGGCTTTTCTCTCACTGAGCTACGTAACTAATCCCTATTTCACTATCGCTTTGCCCTCAGATAGGACGCAGCCTCCAAACGGGCTAACGCCTAATTGAGGATGGCCCCTTCAGCATCAGGCTGAAGGTTGCCTTCCGCATCCATTGGTAAGCACGGCCGCCCCGGAATATCTCCCCAAAGCTGCGGAAAATCAGCTTGGTCTCCACCGAACTGCATCACCGCTGCATAGGGCTTATTGCTGCCCACCAGCGCCGTGCTGTCTGTCGTTTGGGTGGAGCTCGAGGCAGCCAGCCCAGCAGCGCTGACTTGCAGTATTTTGCCCGGGCCAGTGGCCGGTTTTGGCTCGGCGTTCGGTGGTGACGTCGGAAAGCTCAGGCCACTAGAGGCGGCCCTCATGTTCGAAATTTCCTCGGTTTGGCTGGCGAGCTCGATGGCAAGGCTGTGCATCAGTGGCGTGCCTGGAGTTATCACAGGCACCTCCTGTGAGCGAAGGCAACATCCGTCTCGGCGTCCACTTCATCTGCACAGCGATAGAAACACATGCGTTCACAATAATGGTCTTCGTTCCATGACCTTGGATTTAGATCACACGTATACGATCTACCGGGCGTCCAGTACGAGGTGACGTTAGTTCAGCCTTTAAAAACTCGCCATAGGCCTGCGAAATTAATGGCCATTATGCTCAGTCTGACTCTCTTGCGCGCAGCTGACTCTCAAAGCCTTGCCCTAGAACCCTCCGTTCACGTGCTGAGTCGCCTCAAGCGTCATTGGTAATTTGATGGCAAATAGCTTGCAGAGTTTTGAGGGCAACCTACGCTGGGGTAGCCAGCCCGTTTATAAATGACCGGCAGGCTCCGAACGGGCGACTAAATCACCCTAGCTCGATCACTCGACGACCCGGATTGCGTGGAGATTCCACCGGAGGATACTTGCGATGCCTGTTCAGCCTGCAATAGCGAATCCCGACCACTATCTCGTGTCCGCCAACGGCCTTCTTGGCCAGGCGCCGCGAAGCCCGATCGACGCGGTGCAGAAAATACTATCCCAAGCCACCGCTGAAAATCCTGAAAATGGCTTGGTGATCCACTTCCATGGCGGCCTGAATGCGCGGCAATATGCCTTGGACAACATCGTTTTTCCTTTAGCAAAAACCTACGCGGATGCCGGTAGCTATCCGTTGTTCTTCGTCTGGGAGTCGGGCTTCACTGAGGCTATTTTGAACAACAAGGATGACCTGTTGCGGGATCCGGCCTTTCGTGAATTGGTGAAAAAGGTTTCCGAGTGGGTGTTGAGCAAGACGGCCATTGGCGGCATTTTCCGTTTCAAGGGCGCTGATGGTATTCAGGTCGAAGACATCGACCGCTTCCGAGAGGATTATGAGCAGTGGTTCGCAGGCGCTGATGAGCAGACGAGCCCGCCCGGAGAGAGTTCGAGCGATCTGGTAGCGCGGGAAGCGAAAACCAGGGCCGGCACGCTCAAGGAGGACCAGCTCGCTCAAGAAATCGAACAGTCTCTGGATGGCGACCCAGCCTTCAAGCGTGCCCTGGCGGAAGCTTATAACGCTTCGGTTCCGCCAGCCGATATCGTTACGAAAGGGATCGGAACCCGTAAGCCTGCCGAGATTCTGTTGCTGAGCGAGGCGGCGCTGAACGAAATGTTCCCGGCCGAAAACGGCCTCAATACGCGCGGCGTGTTCACATGGCTCGGTGTGGCCAAGTTCGTCGCCAAGTTGGTGATCACGATTGCCGGGCGCTACAGGGACGGCACCGATCATGGACTCCATTGCACTGTGGTGGAGGAGGTGCTGCGAAGCGCCTACGGCGATCTCATCGGCTCTGCCATCTGGAATCAAATGAAGACGGACACGCTGGACAGCTTTGCCGATGTTCCCGGAAGTTGTGGTCTGGCGGTGGTGAGAGAACTGAAGGCGCTGGAGGATGCCGGTAAGCGCTTCCGCAAGCTGACCTTGGTAGGGCATAGCACTGGCGCCATTTACATTTGCAACTTCCTGGACGTCGCTAAAAGTCTGGGGCTGAAGACGCCGATCCAAGTGGTGTTCTTGGCCCCAGCGGTGACTTGCGAGCGTTTCGCCAAGGCCATCGATACCCATCAGAACCTGGGGCTGAAGGATTTCCGCATGTTCGCCATGCGAGATACGCTGGAAACCCAGGATCGGATGGTCGCGCCACTTTATACCCGCAGTTTGCTGTACTTCGTTTCAGGTCTTTTGGAAGGTCGGGTGGATGAGACCGGTAACTGGAGCAGTATCAAAGGTATGCCGTTGGTTGGCATGGAACGCTTCTACGGAGGTTCGATTTATGCGCAGGCCACCGATGTAGCGAAGGTGAGGGCTTTCCTTGACGCCGTGCCTCGGCGAATAGTTTGGTCCTCAGTCAGTGGCGCTGGGAATGGTTTGAACTGCAATGCTGCGAAGCACGGAGACTTCGACAACGACCCTTCAACTTTGCAATCGGTCCAAGCCATCATCAGACAGTGAGTTCCGACCATGGCTGAGCACGATTACGCGATCCTTGTTGGCATTTCCCGCTACCGGGATGCAGGCAAGTTTCCGATGCTGGAAGGTCCGTTGAACGATGTGGAACTCATCCGGGAGTGGCTGATTTCTCCGCTGGGCGGGGCGGTTCCGTCCGCGCAAATCTTCTCACTGATTACTCCCGAGCTGGCTGTCTCGGAGGAATGGAGTCCCAACCGAGAATCCTTTGCCAAGCGCTTCAATGCGATTGCCCTTGATCAAACTACCGGGGACTTCGTTCGCCGGGAAGGGCGGCTCTATCTCTATTTCTCGGGCCATGGTTTTTCCAAGTTGACCGATCAGACAACTCGAGCGGCCTTGTATAGCGCCGACAATTTGGGGATGTTTCAGAGCAACATCGCCGGAACTCTTTATGCCGAAGCGGCCAAGCGGGCACGTCTGTTCCGTGAAGTGGTCCTGATCATGGATTGCTGCCGGGATACCGAAAGCAACGTGGATTACAGCTCGCCTGACCTAAACCTTTTCGAGCACGCTAATACGGAGGGTGTGCGGGTGTTCTCCATGTACGCCGCGCCGAAACGGGGCAAGGCGCAGGAGCGTGAGTTATCCGACAGCAATGGCAAGATAGTTGGCCTGATGACCAATGCTTTGCTACGTGCGCTGCAGGAAGCCCCTTGCGACATTGTTGGCCGGGTGCCAGGAAAGGTCCTGATGCAGTACATCGGCATGAACTGGCAGACTTGGTACCCTGAGCAGGCGCCCCCCGAGCCCCGCATTATCCCTCCGGATAATGAAGATATATTCTTTCAATCTGGTCAGGCGCTGGCGATTCAGCGCTTTCTGCTGCCCGCCGCCTCGTTGGAAAAAATCCCGCTGCGACTGACGTCGATTTCGCTTAACGCCGCGGGGATCCTGGATGGCGATGCCATCGTCTGGCAGGACGCCAATTTGAGCTGGAGGGTAAAGCTCGACGTAAGTATCTTAGGTGATGGACGCCGCGAGTTCTGTTTGGCGTTGCCAATACGAGATCATGAGCTGTTTTCGGCTACCTCTCGCTGTACTTTCGTTCCGGGAGAACAAGATGCCGTCATCATCTGATCACGCACGATTAGCCTACAGCGAAACAAGCAGCGAGCTGTTTGATCAGAGCCTGTTCGTCTCGGTCAAAGTTCCAGCCACCTTCGCGACAGAGGATGGGGCTGCAGAGCTCTATCTGGTAGATAGTACCTATGCTCTGATTGCTCAAGGTGTCGGCAGGCTCGATGTCGATCTGGTCCCTGGCCAATACTACGTGCGACAGCGGGTAGGGGATACGGAAAACATGCAGGTGTGCCAGGTCTTGGCCGAGCAATCTAACAACTTCAGCCTACTGCGACTAGATTTTGCCACACCGATTCCGCTACCTGATTCTACCTTGGCCAAAGGCACCGGGCTGGAACACCGCCTGCTGGATACCCAGAAGGGTAACTTCCACCTGTTGCTCTGGGCACCGATATCAGGACCAGTACCTGCCAGCACCCTAAAACAGGCCTTGGAGTCATTGAGTCTGGAAACCTTCGATGGGCAATTGCACGTCGACCTAGCGGCTGAGATTAATGAGCAAAGTGTGTGGGTTACCCTCAATCTCCAGCCTGGCAACTATGTACTTGTACAAAGGATGACACCGGGCAGCCAACGTTGTCTGCCGCTACGTGTCTCGGCGGGGATGGTGACCTCGGTCTACCTTGTGCTGCTGCGGGATGACTGTGGTCGGGAGATTCCCCTGAACCTCCTGCATGCGGCAATAACGTTGCTCCCTTCATCGATGAGCTCGAGTGATATGGTCGGCTCGTTGCGCCGTCTCGAAGCTGCTCGGAAGGCATTGGCGTTGGGACGGCATATATCCGGATGGTCCGCTTGGAACATGGCCGCTGGTGCCAAGAACCCATTGCTAGTCTTGATCGATGATGATCTAGCGGGTGTTTCGGTGCTTTTCGACGATGTTCTAGGGGACGCCGAACTGATGGCGCTCAATATTGCTAGCGGGCTGCCGCTGCCTCACGTACTGACTGGGCCACCATTATTACGTCGGAGCTGGAGCCGGTTGCTACAGATGCCATCCGGAAATGCCGCGCTGCTTGCGCTGTTTCCCTTCGACTATAAGGTTGAAGACTCAAATGCCTGGTTCATATGGCGCGAAGCGCCAGGAGCGCGGACGCCCCAGGCACCAATCAAATCGGTTGCTACCGGCAAAACGGCTCCGGGCATCTTTAGCATCCTGGCGGGGTTAGTGTCGGTTTTTTCCAGACGTTACAAATTCGACAAACAACCTGAGCCAGATGATGTAGCGGGGGACGCTCCGACCTACGAGGATCTGGTTCAGTTGTTCACCGGGCTGATTGAAAGCCCGATGGCTCGTGATCTGCTAAGAAAGACCTATCGGACGTTGGAAAGTCAGGTCGAAGGAGAAAAAGACCCTGCGGTGCAACGCATGTTCAGCACGTTGGAAACCATGACGGATAAAACATTGCTGAAAGCGATGGGGGCCGAAAATTTGGTCCGCTCAGCGTTGAATAGCCTCGATCTGCCCAAGGAGCGCTGCGTTGAACATGCCCGATCACTTTTTTGGCTATTGCAGCAGCAACTGAGTGAGGAGGACCGCAAATTTACTGCCGAGTTAATCGGAGCGGCGGGGCACTGGCTTTGGAGGCGATCCACCGCAGGATGACCTACCAGACCAGTTGGACCGCTTGGATTGACGGCCAGCTTGACTACCGGAACACTCTGTTCGCGTCTGACGTGATAGCGCGATACGTTGCGGATAATCCGGCCACTATCCACCGCGCCATTTAGTACGAGCGGACATTATGGAGGTGAGTTTGGTCGTCTGTTAGCCCAACGGTAGCAGTGCATTTCCTATGCTGTGTGTTCGCATCCGCAATTAGACGAGTCCCAGAGAGGTCAAGAATATAATCGTTCGTCCAAGGGCGATCATCCGTACTGGCATCTCGTGTTAGTTTTAGAGGAAGGCTGAAACTTCCTTATGTGGGATATATATCCGAGCGGCCATTGATCCCGAGCAGGAGAGGGCGCCAGGACGTCTTTTCATGGTCGACCAGCCAGAAAAGCTGCCTGCAGCGGCCGATTCTTCGGTTGTGAAAAGTTGACTGGAGCTGGGAGGACGTTTTTTCCGCTGGTAATCTTTCGTTGATCCTGCGCCATTGCCACCGCGGGTTTGATGATCGCTTGTCTGATTGGCTATGGCTAGAATCCAATAACGTACCCTGGAAGCATTCGTTCTTGGCTCTTGATGCCCCCAAAAAACAAGTCCAGAATCAAGTCTTTTCCTGCTTCGTCATGAAAAGAAACCCCTTATATTTCAATGAGTCGGACACCAGATACGAGTCTCGTTTCCCGCTCCAAATATAGCGCTGCAGAGTTCCATTGAATTCTGCAAGCGATTGAAATCAGGACCTTCGGGTCCTTTTTTCGTTCCGGCGGGAACCCCTGAAATCCAGCACCATCCAGTGTTTTTAAGTCCTGAATGAGAGTCTTGAGTTCGGACGCACACTGAATCGGTTTACGTCGCTCTGTGCGTAATGCGGTAGAGCACACGGACTTTGATCGGCAACGCGATCATAACCTCTACCGCATCTGGAACCGGTTGTGTTCAGGGTCGTATTTCCCGCCACCTCTACGGGAAAGCGCATTCCAAAAGACAACGGCAAGGAGCGAACAGGACTACTCGGTTCGCAGATGCGGCCCGCGAGGCTCTGCCGAAGCATCTGACCACTGGGCTAAAGGCTCTCTCCCGGACACCAAAAGCTCGTAAATGCCCGGCCTAAGATGATTTCGTCAATACGTGTCTACCGCACGGTTACCCATACGCTCTCTGCCTTGGTACCTGCTGCCTAACTCGCGAGGCCCACTGTGAAGCATGCGCACGGCCATGATAGCCATGAGCTATCATGGCCGTGCGTATTACTCACTAGATGACCATTCTGCGTCTACGTATCGTAGAGGCATTAAGCGTGATGGGCCGGTAGCACCGTTCGCGTCTTCCAAATCAACACAGGCCTGTACAGGTCATGTTTCCGAGATTTCCATGAAGAAAACGCTTTCGTTGGCCACACGCATAGGGCTTAGTTTCGCGGCCATCCTGGCGCTGCTCATATTGATAACCACCATCGGCATTCACCGCGTTGCGTTCATTGACTCCACCTTGGGCGACGTAAGCGAAAATGCCGCAAAGGTGCAGCGCTACGCAATCAATTTCCGAGGCAGTGTCCATAACCGTGCCATCGCTATTCGGGATGCCGTGCTGGTAACGACTGATTTGGATTTGGCAAAACACTTATCGGAAGTCTCAGCCTTGGAAAAGGCCTACTCTGACTCGGCAGCTCCAATGGATCAGTTGTTCAAGGGCGCAAGCGTAACTGGCGAGGAGGTTCGATTACTGAGCGCTATCAAGGACATCGAACAACAAACCCTTAACTCCACCAGGGCGGTAATCTCCCTGCGCCAGGCGGGTGACATACCAGGGGCTCAGGCGCTGCTGATGCGTCAAACGTCTTTGGATTACAGTGAGTGGCTCAAGCGCGTCAATGCATTGATCGACTACGAGGAAATATCAATCAAGGCGAAGTTGGGCGCAGTGCAGGCAACCGCCAGCCAGTTCAGTACGCTGATGCTTATCGCGACAGGTATTGCCCTGCTGCTGAGCATCACGTTGTCGGCCGTACTTATTCGCTTTGTTAAATCCACGCTGGGTGCTGAGCCCACAGACGTTGCATTGGCCATCGAGCGACTGGCAGCTGGTGATCTGAATCAAACGATTTCCACAGAGTATCCCGGCAGTGTCATGGGCGTCCTGAAAGACACGCTGGGCCATCTCGCAGAGACCATTCGTCAAGTACGCAAGGCGGCCCAAGAAGTCAATTACTCGGCCACCCAGTTGTCTGCCGCATCATCGGCTAATAATGAGCAGACCAGCTTGCAAAACCGCGAAGCCGAGCAGGTAGCCGCAGCCATCATGCAAATGGCGGCGACGGTTAATGAAGTATCCGGGTATGCCGCGCAGGCAGCTGATGCCTCCCGGTTGGCTGATACTGACGTGGGAAGTGGGAACAAATTGGTTGCAAGCACCACGGTTGCTATCGAACAGCTGGCATTAACCCTCGAGCAAACGACTGCTACCGTGAACCAGGTCTCCAAACATAGTGAAAATATTGCGTCAGTGATCGACGTAATCAACTCCATCGCCTCGCAAACCAATTTGCTTGCTTTGAACGCAGCTATCGAGGCTGCTAGAGCTGGCGAGCACGGACGTGGATTTGCGGTGGTAGCGGACGAAGTACGTTCCTTGGCCAACCGGACACAGCAGTCGACCGAAGAAATTCGAGAGATGATCAGTACGTTGCAATCGGGTACCGAAACAGCATCTCAAACCATGCGCGATAGTTGTGAGCTGGCGAGCCAAACGGTCACACAAACGCGCAGTGCGCAGGAGGCGTTGGCGAGGATCAGTGAGCAGGTGGCCGCTATCAGTCATATGAACGCCCAGATCGCGAGTGCCTCCGTGCAGCAGAGTAGCGTGACCGACGAGGTCGCTGAAAACATCAACCGCATTCATGGCTCGACGGTTGAGTCGGCCAATGGCGCGCGCCAAGTGGCAGCAGCCAGCATCGAGCTATCAGATTTAGCGGATCGTCTTACCGCTAAAGTGGCGTTCTTCTCTGCGGCTTAGTGGATTCAGGACAGCTTTTCACAGCCGGACTGACGTTTATGCGCGACCGCTGGGCTACTCAGCAGGATGCTTCGACAAGAAGTGATAAATATCAACTGCACTGGACTTGTCAGCGACGTGTTGACGTCTCAGTGAGTTCCCGGGTACCGAGTCTCCATCACAATCGACAACGCATCCGGGCGCCAGAATTCCTGGTCGAATTCCACCGGCCGGTTGTCCTCACCGAAATTCAAACGCTCCAGGTACACACTGGTGGAACCCGGCGACAGTTGTAGCAGCTCGGCCTGTTCTTCATTCACCGTGCCGATGTGCATCTCCAGCTCGCAACGGGATTGCACCCGTGCAAACCGCTCGCGCAGCAGTTGGGTCAGCGAGGTATTGAGGTCGGCTTCCAGCAGGCCTGGGCACCAGCTGGCCAGCAGCGCGTTGAATTCCAGCAGCACCGGGCGACGATCGATCCAGCGGCGGCGTTGCAGGAAAAACACCGGTTCATCCACCGAAGCCAAACCCATGCGCTTGGCCAGCCACGGGCCAGCCGGGCGCAGTTCGGCGTGCAGGCACTCGGTGCGCGGTGTGCGACCCTGGGCACTGACGTAATCCATAAAACCGCTGATGCGCGTCGGGTCGTAGCGGATGCGCTGCGGGCTGACAAACCAGCCCCGGCGATTTTCCCGATACACCAGGCCCTCTGCTTCCAGTTGCTGCAGGGCCTGGCGCAAGGTGACGCGGGTGCAGCCGAAGCGTTCGATCATGTCCCGCTCGGAGGGGAATTTCTCGTCGGCCTGGGGCCTGCCTGCGGCGATGTCGTTGGCGATCTGTTCGCGGATACGCTGGTAGTGCGGGGAAATAGGGTCGAAAGGCATCCTGGGGTTCCGTGTGCAGGCATGGCGTGGGGGTGACTCTACCGTTCCTGTTGGCGCAGGTCACCTGGTCCCACGCAGGCTTCAGGCAAAGCGGAACGAAGCGCCATGGGCCGAGCTTGGCAGGCGATCGCTGCCATCGACGCTGAGGCGCGAGCGCAGTGTGCCGCTTTGCGCGTTGGTGCGGTACAGCCCGCGTTTTTGCAGGGCCGGGATCACCAGTTCGACGAAGTCATTCAACGAACCTGGGCTGATCAGCGGGTTGAGCATGTAGCCGCTGGTGCCGGAGATGCGTGCGTGCTCCTCGATCTTTTCTGCGATCTGCTCCGGGGTGCCCACCAGGATCAGGTCGCTGCCACGGGTGACATTGGCAAAGCGTTGGCGCACCTCGCCTGCGGTCAACGGTTTGCCGCTGCCATCGGGTCGCATCACGTAGGAGGTCATGCCTTCGGTGTGGGTCGACAGCGCTTCGTTGTCGGCGTAGCGGTTGATGTCGATGCCGGTGTCGCCGGCATAGCTCACCAACTGTGCTTGCAGGTGATAGTTGCTTTGCAGGGTGTCGTATTTTTTCTGTGCCTCGATGGCGGTGGGAGCGGTGACGATGCGCAGCACGGTCAGCGACTTCACATCGGCGGCCTGACGGCCACGGGCTTCGGCCTGGCGCCAGATATCTTCAAGGCCCTCGCGGATATCCAGCGGGTTGGACTTGGCGATAAACACCAGTTCCGCGTGCTTGGCCGCGAACTCCCGGCCCCGTGCCGACCAGCCGGCCTGGATCAGCAACGGCGTGCGCTGTGGCGACGGCGAGCTGAGGTGCGGGCCGG
Source organism: Pseudomonas sp. LAMO17WK12:I1 (assembly GCF_900177315.1). NCBI lineage: Bacteria > Pseudomonadati > Pseudomonadota > Gammaproteobacteria > Pseudomonadales > Pseudomonadaceae > Pseudomonas > Pseudomonas sp. LAMO17WK12:I1. The sequence continues at coordinate 249,335 of NZ_FWZV01000002.1, forward strand.
CGACGCGGTAATGTTCACCCGCGTGCTGGATCGGGCGCACCCGCGCGCCATTGGCGTAGGTCTGCGAACGTTTGTCGGCAACCACGGCGTCATCCGCCCAGCTGCCTTCCCAGAGCTTGTAGACCACCTCCAGGAATTCTTCGGCGCGCTCATAGCGGTCATCGTGCTTGATCATCTGCTCCAGGCCGAAATTGCGCGCGGCGCTGGACAGATACGAGGTGACGATGTTCCAGCCGATGCGCCCATCGGACAAATGATCAAGCGTACTGAAGCGTCGGGCGTGGGTGAACGGGTGCTCGTAGCTGGTGGTGACGGTGACGCCAAACGCGAGTTTGTCGGTGAGGGCCACCAGCGCCGGAATGATCGTCAGCGGGTCGTTGGCGGGGGCTTCGACGGCCCATTTCAATGCCATCGCTTCAGAGCCGCCAAATACGTCGTAAAAGCCCAGCACATCGCCGAAGAACATCAGGTCCAGGTTAGCTTCATCCGCCGTGCGGGCCAGGTTCGACCAGTATTTGAGGGTGTTGATGTTCAGCCGTTCATCCGCCGGGTGGGTCCACAGGCTGGGCGCGCCGCCGCAGCCGACACTGGCTTGTTCATAAAGGCCGAATAACAGCGGGGTGGGATCGGACATGGTGCTTCCTGCAGGAAAAAAGGTTGGGGGACACGCGGGGGCAGGTCTGCTGCCTAAGAACAGCCGGGCGTTTGTTTATATTTAAACGTGATAAATGCTTTGTGTTTAATGATATTAAACGCTGTTAGCCGACACTTTGGTTATATGCTCCTGCTGCTGCAGGTCACGTTGCCAGGCACGCAAACCGTAGGCGGCCAGCAGCTCAAAACCGGCATACAGCGCAGCGGTCAGTTGCAGGTCCTTGTACAGGAACAAGCCCACATAGGCCGCGTCCAGCACGATCCACAGCCACCAACTGACCACGTACTTGCGCGCCGCCCATAGGCTGGCGACCAGGCTGAAGGCCGTGAGCAGCGAATCCAGCCAGGGCAGGGCGGCGTCGGTGAAGTGGTGCATCACCGCACCCAGGGCCACGGCTCCGATCACGCCCGCGAGCACGTGCCGCCACGCTTCCTGAAGCGGCAGGCGTTCCACCCGCACCTTGCCGGCATTAACGCGGCCGGTGCTCCAGCGCCACCATCCATAGCCTTGCAGCACGGCAAAGACCAGTTGCAGGAGCATGTCCGAATACAGCTTCACATCGAAGAAGATCCAGGCATACAACAACACCGCGACCACGCTGACGGGCCAGCACCAGCGCACCCGTTGTGCGGTGAGCCAGACCCCGGCGATGTTGAAGAGTACGGCGACGATTTCGAGTGGCGACATAGGGTTCTCTCAAAAACCAATTTTCCAGGTGCAACGCCTGTTGCTTGAGCTGGTCGGCCAGGGTAACGCTCGGCCTTAAAAATTGACGGTGGCGGACAATCGCGCCGTGCGCGGCGCACCCAGGAACAGGTAGCCGTCGCCTGCGGATTCACCCACATCGCGCCAGTAGCGTTTGTCGAACAGGTTGTCGACAGTCAGGCGCAGCACAGTGGCGTAATCGCCCACCTTGGTGCTGTAGCGACCGCCCACATCGAACACCGCGTAGTCGTCGACCTTCACCGTAGCTTCGCGGTTGGCGTATTTGCTCGCGCTGTATTGCACCCCGCCGAGCAAGGCCAGGCCAGGGACGCCGGGAATGCTGTAGTCGCCGTGCAGGCTGGCGCGCAGCTTGGGCACGTTGATTGCCTGGTGGCCGTCGTAGTCGTCGGTGCCGCTGCCACTGACCCGGGCGCGGATCGCTGCAACGCTGGCCGACACTTGCAGGTCGGAAGTCAGGTGGCCGTTGGCGGACAATTCGAGGCCCACATTTTTCTGCTTGCCTTGCTGCACGAAGGTGATGGTGCCGTCGTCGTTCGGTCGGTTGTATTGCAAATCCTGGGTGATCTGGAACAGCGCCGCGGTCAGGCTCAGGCGCTGGAAGTCACGCTTGACCCCCACCTCCAGCTGGCGCGAGGTGGTCGGCGGCAGCACCTCCTCGGCGTTGCTGCTGAACCACGCGGCCTCGCCACCCAGGGACAGGCCCTTGCTGTAGCTGGCGTACAACGAGGTGTCCGGGCGCGGTTTATAGATCAGCGCCACCTGGGGCAGGAACACGCTGCGCTGGGTGTGCCGAGTGGTGGCGCCGGCCTGGTTGTAAGTCTCTTCATCGAGGCGTACCTGGCGCCCGCCGAGGATGGTTTGCCACTGCTCGTTGAAGCTGATGCGGTCGCTGGCGAACAGGCCGTACTGGCGGCTGTCGAGGCGCCGGTAGGTGTGGCCAAGCGGGCCGTCGTAGGGTTCCAGTACCGGTGACGGCTGGTAGATATTGCCCTCGCCGATGTACGCGTTGACCGACGTGCGCCGGTCCACCAGGCGACGGAACGCGGTGGTGCCGAAGGTCAGGTCATGCTTGAGGAAACCGGTGTCGAACTGGCCATTGAGTGCAGCCTGGGCCTCTTCGTTGCGGCGGGTGTCGTCGGGGCTGCGGTAGTCGGAGATGTCATAATCGCCCTCGGCGCTGAAGTGGTTGGGCACAGCGGTATTGGCGCAACTGGCGGCACCGTAGCAACCCCAGGCGAAGGTGCTGTAGTCGTCGATCACCACGCGGCTGCGGGAGGCGCTGAAGCTGGCCTTCCAGGCGTCGTTGAAGCGGTATTCGAACAACCCGTCGAGGTTCAGGGAACGGATCCCCACCGGGTTCGACCAGCTCTGGTACGCCAGCAGGTCCTTGGGCGAAACGTGATGCGGCACCTCGGTGCCGCCGAGCAATTGATAGCCCGGCACCGAGCGCTGCTCGCGGTCCTGGTACTCGGCGTTGAGTTGCAGCAGGGCGTTGGGGCTGATGTTCCAATCCAGCGCCAACGAGGCGAAGTCGCGCTTGCCGTCGGCGTGGTCGACGTAGGAGCGAATGTCTTCGTGGGCCAGGTTGATGCGTACGCCCACCTGCTGCTCGGTGCCGAGCCAGCCACCGATGTCGGTGGCCAGGTAACGCTCGCCCTGTTCGTTGGTCGACACCGTCACCGAGCGCACATTTTCCGGGCGCTTGCTCACGTAGTTGACCAGTCCGCCGGGCTCGGAGACGCCACTTTGCAAACCGGCCAGGCCCTTGAGCACTTCCACTTGCTGCTTGTTCTCCAGCGCCACGTTCTGCTCGCCGGTGATGGTGCGACCGTTGATCTTGTAGCTGCTGGCCGGGTTGAGGGCGAAGCCACGGATCACGAAATTCTCGTAGTAGCCGACCGGCGCATAGCTGTCGCCCACCGAGGCGTCATTCTTCAACACCTCACTGAGCAGGCGTGCCTGCTGGTCTTTCAGGCGCGCTTCGGTGATCACGGCGACGGACGCCGGGGTGTCCAGCAACGGCGCGTTATCGAAGCCGGCCACGGCGGCTTTTTTTGCCTGATAGTCGGTGGTTTCCTGGCCGACGACGGTAACGGTGCCCAGCGTCGCATCCTGGGCATGGGCCGCCGCAGCGGCGAGGGTGATGCTCAGGGCGAGCAGCGTGTGACGGTAAGGTGTAGCCATATAAAGAGCGCTCCAAAGGTCTGCCGGCCATTGCCGTACGCCTTTATCGGGCGCAAAGGGGCCCAGCGCTGCGCAACGGACGGGTTGCCAGTTCGTGATGAAAAAGCCGAATTCGCCGAAAGTGGCGTCAGGCCGGAGCTGCTCCGGTAGTCATTGGTAAACGTGCGTCGGCGGCCCATTCCTGCAAGGAGCCGTCGTAGATCGCGATGTCCTGGCGACCCAGCAGGGTCAGGGCCAGCGCGTTGGCAGCCGCGGAGATACCGCCGCCGCAATACAGGATCAAAGGGCCTTCGCTGTGCAGCAGCGTGGGGCCAATCGCCAGGGCCAGGGCATCCTTGGGCAGGTAGCGGCCGTGGGCGTCGAACAGCAGGCGGGCCGGCAGGTTAAGGCTGCCGGGGATATGCCCGCGTCGGGCGTAGCGGGTGGCAGCGGTACCTTCAAAAAGGGCCGCGCCGAGGGCGCAGATCAGTTGTCCCCGTGCGTTGCCAGCGACGATTGCTTCTACGCCGCCGCGGTCAATCCATAGCTCTGGGCGTGGGTTGATTGACCAAGGGGACACAGGCGTTATCGGCTTGGCAGAGCCGCTGTGTTCGGGCAGACCGGCTTCACGCCAGGCGTTGAAACCGCCATCCAGCACCCTGGCGTCGATACCTGCTCCACGCAGCATCCACCACAACCGTGCGGCCCAGAAGCCGTCGGCACGGTCATAGATGACCACGGCTTTTTCTTTGCCTGCGCCAAGGTTTGCCAGGGCGCTCACCAGTGTCTCGGGGCGCGGCAAGGCAAAGCTGAAGCTGGCCTGGGTGTCCGCCAGTTCAGTCAAGAGGTCGGCATGCCGCGAGCCTGGGATATGTGCCTGCAACCAGCCGTCGTAACCGCTATCGACGCGGTAATCGTCATCGAACTCGGGTGAGGGCAGCACGACGGTGGCATCCAGCACCACTACTCCAGGGTCGTCCAGATGCGCCTGCAGCCATTGGCTATCGACCAGAATACTCATACGGTTTTCCGTCGGATATGGCCGAGCAGACGTTGCCCTTGCAGCCCGGCAAACCAGCGCAAATGGCCCAGCAGATACCTGTAGTACGCCACATCTGCACTGGCCGTGGAGCCCACCACATCCTGGTAATACGCCACTTCGGACAGCGCGAAATCTACATGCACCAACGGCAGCAAGGCGCTGAGGGTATGTAGATCCTTCGCGCCCAGCGGGCGCACCTGGTGATAACCGGCAAGCAGCGCATCGACGCTGTCGAGATCGGCGCGAGCCGCACCGCCAGTGTCCAGTTCCAGCCAGGGTATGGTGTTGCGTTCGATGGCCGTGGCCAGGTCGAAGAGGGCGAAAGTGCGGTCGGCCAGGCCGAAATCCAGCACGCTCGAAACGCTGCCATCAGCATTCCATAACAGGTTGGAGGCGTGCCAGTCGTTGTGAGTCCACAACGGTGGTTGTTCACGTAGCAACGGGTGCAACGCGTTGTGCCACGGCAACAACAGTTCGCTGAGTTGGGCTCGCCAATCCTTGCCTGCCAGGTAAGGGCTGGCGATGTTGGCGATGGCTTCCAGGGGCGCAGACTGTTCGATCAGCCGTGCGTTGGCCAGAAGCACATGGGTCCGGCGTCGGGGCGCGTCGTGGTGTTCGGCGGCCTGATGCAAACGCGCCAACGCCTGGCCGGCGGCGAAGGCATGCTGAAGATTCTGGAACGGCGACCACGACAGCGCATCGCGGTACAGGTCCAGGCCCTTGGCAACGTGGTGCACTTCATAGGTCCACTCACCTTGCACCGTGGCCGTCGCGCCATGTCGATTCGGCACTACCGCCGCCACCGGCGCGCCCCGGCGATGCAGGTGGGCGATCAGTTGGTGTTCTTCTTGCAGCCACGCGGCTTGGCGCACCCGTTGGTGATGTCGTTTGACGAACAGCGTCGCGTTACCGGTGGTGATCAATCCGGCGGCGGAAAACGGCCGTGGGCTATGCCAATGCAGGCTATGCAGCGGACCCAGTTGCGGGTACTCCCGCAGCAGGTGTGCGATGTCGGTTTCGTGCAGGGCCGGCCAATCGGCGGCAACCGGCTCCAGCCCCAGGCCGTGAGCGGTGCGTTGGGGGTTCATGCGCTCACCTCGGGCAGATAAGCGTTGCTGGTTGCGCCTTGCCACACCTGCGGATCGTCGAGCACCGCATGCTCGTGCAGCCATTCGGCGTAGGGTGCCAGCAGCGCCTGGCGTTGCTCACCCCAGCGGCCTTCATGCAGCCAGGTCGGGGCGATTTTATGCAGCGAGGCACTTAGCAATTCGGCCGGGAAATACGGCGTGGTGTGTTCGTAGGCGGCGAGGGCAATCGCCGGATCCTGCGCCACGGCCAGGTAACCGCGGGCGGTGGCCGCGAGGAAGTCACGCACCACTTCAGGTTTGTCGGCGAGGGTGCGTTCGTGGGTGCCGAGCAGGTAGCTGTGATAGGCCGGAGCGCCGATGTCGTCCACCGGCAACACCACGCGGCGCGCCGCTTCGATAGGACTGTGCATCAACGCTTCCCAGGCCCAGTAACCGCCAAAACTGGCGTCGGCGATACCTTCGGCGAGCTGCTCGGGGCGCAGTTCGCGCACACCGCTGTCCACCAGGATCACCGCGTCGAAGTCACCTCCGTCGCGGCTCACCAAGTGGCGCACCATGGCCAGGCCACGTGGTGTCGGGTTGAGGGCCAGGCGCTTGCCGACCAGGTCTCGCGGGCGACGGATGCCGGAATCGGTGAGGGTCTGGATCGACTCCAGGCCCGCATGGTTGATCGCCGCGATGCCTTGCAACGGTTGGCCCAGGGCACGGCGCACCAGCAGGCGGTTGCTGGGAAATACGCCAAAATCCGCCGCACCGGCCAGCAGGTGCTGCAGGGTGTCGCCACGGTAGGGGTCGTGCACCACCAATTCCACATCCAGGCCCAGCTCTTCATACCAGCCGCGCTCCCGCGCCAGGTACAAACCCGCCGAATTCGGCCAGGGATGGAAGTACTCGAGCATTACCTTTACCGACACCATCGCTTGCCACTCCAGTCCAACGTGTTTTGATGGAAGCGATTTATAAGGGAGTGATCTGGTATATACCAATATCCTTTATTGCTATGGATATAACCGCAGCGCGGTCTGAATTCACCGTTCCGGACCCTAGGGCGACAACCGAGGAGCGTCAATCATGTAGCTCAACGTCATCCGACTCAGTGCCCGGATCCCCACCGCCAGGCTCGGGTCATCCACCTGGAAGCCCGGCGAATGGGTTGCAACACGTCCTCACGCTGTTCATCGCTGACGGTGTGAATCGAACCTTTCAGGCGCACTTCGGCGGGGATGATGTTGTGGCGGTCACCGGCCTCGATACGGCCCACGCAAATCACCGACGCCGGCAACAGGCTGAGGCTGGATTGGCGACAGGGAATGGTCTGCCAGGCCAGGATCACCTGGGCGGCAACGGGCACCGGCTTGCGCAGGCCACGGGCTTCCGGCCGGGGTCATCGACGCGAATCGTATGGTCGAAGATCACCACCTTCACCGCGCCGGTCTGCTGTTTGAGCAGGGCTTCGGTTTCCGGGTAGTAATGCAGGCGCACTTGTTTGTCATCCTCCAAGTTCGCAACGGCACTGGTGTGATCGACTTTTTCGAAGCCGGCCGTTGCTGGCCAAGGGCTTTCGTCAGCGTGCGTGGCACCCCGCAGCCGATCCCCGGCTGGTGGCCTGCGAAGAACACCTGACCCGTCGCAATCGTCTGTATGTGTTCAAGTCCCTACTGCAAAACGCCCAATGGCCCGACGCCGATGCCCTGGCTGCGTATGCACCACTGATCATGGCTGGGTCTCCTTATTATTATGGTGAAAAACGGCGAAAGCGCTGACCGGTTCCCGGGCTGTTACCAGAGTGTTTTCAACGGCCTTGGGGTCGGCATAGCCAAGGCTCATGCCACACACCAGCATCTGGTCGGCGGGAATGCTCAACATTTCTGAAATGACGTTGTGGTATTTGAGGAAGGCGGCCTGCGGGCACGTGTGCAACCCCCGCCCGCGTGCCGCCAGCATGATGTTTTGCAAAAACATGCCGTAGTCCAGAAGGCTGCCTTGCTCCAACACGTTGTCCACGGTAAACAGCAAGCCAACCGGCGCGTCGAAGAACCGGTAATTGCGCCCGTGCTGTTGGTGCATGCGTTGTTTTTCACCTTTGGCAATCCCAAGCAGCCCGTAGAGGTCCCAACCCACCTTGCGCCGGCGATCGATGTAAGGCGTGATCCATTCGTTCGGGTAGTAGGCGTAGGGCTCCTGCATATCGCTGCTGAGTCGTGGGTCGTTGTCGATCGCGCTGATGGCCATTGACAGGCGCTCTTTCGCTTCACCGGTTACAACGTGCACCTGCCAGGGCTGCATGTTCACACCCGAGGCACTGAAGCGTGCGACATCCAGAATCGCTTCGACTTCCTCATGGGGCACGGCTGTCGGCAAAAAGGCCCTGATGCTGCGCCGTGACATGATTGCCCAATCGACAGTGCGCTGGGTTTCTAGCGCAGACAGCGGTGGTGGTGATAAGCGATTCAAGATACGCATCCTTTTAGCGGGTTCCGTTCAGGGGGAGTCGTCGGCCGGCGACTGCGCGATTTTCATGTCGAGGGATTTTTCGTCGAAACTGACCATGGTCATGGGCGCGTCATACTCGATCTCGTCTAACCATACAACCGCTGTTCAATCTCTTCGAGCGTGCTGCCTCGTGTCTCCGGTACCCACACAGCGACAAAGGTCAGTGACAGAAGTCCCGCTCCCACGAATACAAAGAAGGTTTGGCCGATCCCGATTGTCGCAACCAGCGTTGGAAAGAACATGCCGATCATCACGTTGGTCAACCAGAAGGCTGCGATAGCCATACCCATGCATCCGCCGCGGATGCGCATTGGGAAAATTTCTGCCAAAAGTACCCAGAAAGCAGGCCCGATCAGCCCTTGCATGGAGGCAAGGAACATCGCCATGGCTCCGAGAATGAGCATGGCGCGGGTAACGGAGGGGTCGACAAAAACTGAGACCAGGCCAATCAACAATAAAGACAATGTAGTGCCGGTGAAACCGAGCAGCATCATTGGGCGACGGCCCACGCGGTCCAGCAGAGCAATACCCACGAACGTTGCGCCAATCGAGATAACGCCGTTTACGACATTGGCGATCAGTGCACTACGTTGTTCCAGGCCTGCTTCTGTGAGGATCTGGGTGCCGAAGTACATGATTGAATTGACTCCGGTCAGCTGCGACGTAACAGCGATACCGATGCCAATCAAAAAGATTCGTCGCGCGCCCTTTTGAGACAGGTCGCGCCAGCCACCTTTTTTGATGAATCGTTCGTTGCTGATCTGTTGGGTAATGGCCTCCATTTCAGCCTTGGCATAGTACTCTTCCCGTACTAGTTTCAGTACTTCCAGGCCCTCTCTGAAGCGGCCTTTGGTTGCCAGCCAGCGCGGGCTTTCGGGCATGTAGAGCATTCCCAACCAGAGTGCCACTGCTGGCAGGGTTGCCAAGGCAAGCATCCATCTCCACACACCATCGAGATCGCTGAACAAATTGCCCAATGTGGCGTTAGTGGTGAAGGCCAGGAATTGCCCGGTGACGATCATCAACTCGTTACGGGTAATGATGCGACCGCGGATGCTGGACGGAGCCATCTCTGCAAGATACGCCGGCACGACGACCGATGCGCCGCCCACCGCTAACCCGAGCGTGAAGCGGGCGGCCACCATGACATCGAGGGTGGGCGCCAGCGCACAAGCCAATGCGCCAAGAAAAAACAGCACGGCGAGGAAAAGAATGATACGGCGGCGCCCCTTGAGGTCTGATAAGCGACCGCTGCACAGCGCCCCCATCATTGCGCCGATCAACAAGGCACTGGCGACCAAGCCTTCCGTAAATGGCGTCAGGCCCAGGTCATCCTTCATGTAGAGCAGGGCACCATTGATGACGCCGGTATCGAAGCCGAAGAGCAGGCCGCCAAACGTGGCGATCCAAGTCACTTTTTGCAGGTAGCGCTGTGCCTGGCGTTTTTCAGGACTTACATAGGCGGCTGAAGTGTCTGCCGTATTTCCGTAGGAATTAATTGTCATTGTGATATTCCTGACTGAAACTCATGGGGAGGCTCACTCGCCATTGCGGTGAGCGATTTAATATGGAATTACATTGGTTTTTTCTCGTGGTGCGATTCAGATGGACTGGGGTTTGAAATCGCTGGCGGCAACCGGCATGACGCTCTTTAGCAGTCTTACGGACTTTTCCAAGCCCTCGAGGCTGTTGAGTAAAACGTCCTCATGCTCAATCGATAGCCAGCCATCGTAGCCAGCCATTTTCAAGCGGTAGCAGAACTGCCTCCACCATTGCTCGCCGTGGCCGAATCCAAGTGTGATGTAGGACCAGCTACGGGATGAGATATCCATCAATGAGCCATTTTCCAGGAGTGAGTCCACGGCCTGGACTGGCGCATTAAGCAAGGTATCCTTGGCATGTACGTGGTAGATGGCAGCGCCCAGTGCCTCGGCGGCTACCAGCGGATCAGCGCCCATCCAGAACAGATGAGAGGGATCCAGGTTGGCGCCTATCACCGGTCCGATCGCATGGCGTAGTTTCAGAAGCGAACGGACGTTGTAGACGCATTGGTTACCGTGCAATTCCAACGCGATACGCTCCACACCATTTTCCTTGGCCAGGTCAGCGATCTCGCTCCAGAAGGGCAGCAGGCGTTCTTCCCATTGATAGCGCAGCATTGTCTGGGTTTCGGGAGGCCATGAGGCAACCACCCAGTTCGGCATCCTGTCGCCGGCCCGACCTTCCGGTAAGCCAGACATGGTGCAGACGGTCTTGACTCCCAGTTCACCGGCTACGCGTATCGTGTCCCGGAGGCATTGGCCTTGTTCGGGCTGTGTAGGATGCAAAGGGTTGCCGTTGGCGTTCAGGGAAATGATTTCCAGATTGTGCTCCTGGAAGCTGCGTTTGAGTGCCTTGCGGTCGTCGGCGCTGGCGAGCATCTGTGCCAAGTTAAAGTGTGGTGCGGTCGACCATCCGCCGGTGTTGATCTCCAGGCCCGACACTTCCAGGCGTTCCGCCTGCTTGAGCATCTCCCGCAATGGCAGGTGACCGAGGCTATCGGTGACGAATCCCAGCTTCATGACGTAGCTCCTTCTCTCGATCGGTAGAGGGGCGGTGCTTCCAGCGTCGGCAAAACGACCCGGCGACGCTGATTGAGCGCCTCGATGCCAGCTTGAGCGACAATGGCTGCGCAATAGCCGTCCCAGGCACTCGCGGCATGGACGGGGAACCTTCCTGTGGTGATGAACTCCACGAATGCTTTGTTCTGCAGGCGGTAGGCGTCGGCGAAACGCGGCCGCCAATCGGCAGCGTACCGTTCAAAACCCTGAAGACAGGTGTTGAAGCGAGCATGTACGGGGCTGGCCAGGTGCACGGAACCCAGCTCGCCCACCAGCTCGCCACGGACGTCGTACCCGTAATGGGCGTTGTTGTTGATTTCGATGTTCACCAGATGGCCTTCCCGGGTTTCCAGCACCATGAATACCGGGGCGCCGACGCCGTCCTTAGACGTGTGGGTGGGTTGGAACACTGAAATGGCAACGTATTCAGTATCGAGCACGTGACGTGCCACATCGAATTCATGAGGCGCGGAGTTACTGATCGCCATTTGCCCGCTGAAGTTGGCGGGAGCTTCTACGTTGCGATGGAAATTGTGCATCATCACAGCCCGACCGATCACGCCGTCGCTCAAGGCACTTTTCATTTCCCTGTACGAAGGGTCAAACCGGCGCATAAAGCCCAGTTGCACGAATTGGCGACCCCGGGAGGCTTCTTTGTCGATGACCGCCAGGCACTGGTCCGGGCTTTGAGACAGCGGTTTCTCACACAGTGCAGGTTTCCCTGCATCGATGGCTGCCATGGTCAGGACCGCATGGGTTTCGTCCGGGCTGGCGATGATGATTGCATCGACATCGGACCTTGAAAGCGTGAACAGTGGATCAGTGGAAACGTCAGCGGCGCCATAACGGTCAGCTATCAGCTTCGCTCGCTCTGGCGACGCATCACACACCACATGCAAAGTGGCTCCCGGAAGGTCCTGGGCAATGATGCGGGCGTGATCTTCCCCCATAATCCCTGCGCCGATAACGGCGATTCGTATGCTCATATTCAACTACCTATCAATGGGCGAAAGTCATCAACGCGGCGTCGAACTCGCGAGCGTGTTGATTGAGAAAGGAGGTGCGCAATAGGGCACAAGCGGCGTAGCCGTGGCGGTCGAAATCAACCGGTGGGGACGAGTTACTCATGGGGCGATCCTGGCGGTTTGTTGTGTTTGTTATGCCTCGATTATTAGCACCGAAAAAGCAATCATCAAGCAGCGCCATAGGCGGTTTATGATGTAAAACACCTCAAATGCGAAGATGCATTGATGCCTGTAATTGCTCTTGAAAACAATCATCAGCAATGCGTATATGGTGTAAAGAACATCAAAAAAGGGCTGGCTATATGACCATGCAAACATCGGCGCGCTTATGGAAGGGCCCCACTGTTCAACAGGTCGCTAAGGTGGCCAGGGTCGGGGCAGCGACCGTCGATCGTGTGCTGAATAACCGCCCCGGCGTACGGGAAAATACTCGTCTGAAAGTGCTGGCGGCGCTGGATAAGCTAAAGAAAGATTTGGCTGACGGCATGGCAACGTTGCAGATCAAGTTATTCTGCGACTCGGGCGAAACCTTCAATGCGACGCTGGCCGGCGCCGAGACAGTGGTGAACGCCTCGACACCTGGTGTCGTCGTACATGGCTACTATGTACCGACTAACCAGGTCGATCCCGCCGCGTTTGCTGATCAGGTTCAGGCTGAGGGTGCCTCAGCGGATGGTGTGATTGTCGTATCGCGCGAGCATCCGGCGATCAACCGAGCGATTCGCAAACTGTGCAGCCTGGGTATCCCCGTCGTTTGCCTGACCACCGACCTGCCTAATTCCGGACGAAGCGCTTACGTAGGCAACGATCAATATGCGGCAGGCAGTGTCGCCGGGCTACTGATAGGCAATGCGTTACCCAAGGAGCCGGCAAAAATTCTGTTAGTGACCAGTGTGCCGTTTCGCTGCCAGCAAGAGCGGGAGATGGGGTTTCGCAGGGTGCTTCGCTCGGAGTTTCCCTATCTGAAGATCGACGAGCGGGTGATTTCCGATGATCGCCCCTATACCACTACTGAGCAATTGACGCGTTATTTTTCCAAGCACTACTACCCGGCAGCCATCTACAACGTGGCCGGCGCCAATCGGGGCGTTGCTCAAGCGATAGATACCATTGCGGTTGAGGATCGGCCTATTTTTGTCGGTCATGAGCTTACGGTTCATACGCGGGCGATGCTTGAGTCCGGCGTCATGGATTATGTTATCTCTCATGATTTCGTTGGCGAGACTGCCGCAGCGGTGCGCTGGATACGAGGAGCGATTGAGGGAGCGGCGACAACGCCACCTTCAACACAGATCTTGATTCACACTCGATATAACTGTGGTACGTAAGGCCAGGTTGCGGTCGGTATCTAATTTGCGTGCATCGATGCATACATAAAAGCGTATGGGACAGCGTGGTGGCAGGCCTGCAAAAGGAGGTTCCCTACGACTCAACCGTCGTTGCTTTCTTCGCTTCGTCCAGCATCCATTGAGCAAACGCTTGTATTGGCTCTCTGCTCAATGCGATGGGCTCGGGGAGGATGAGGCAGAAGGTTTTGGAAATGGTTTTCCCCTCTGGCCACGGAGCGACCAGACGTCCTAACGCCAGTTCAGTTTCAACGTAAAGACGCGGGACCAGCGCAACACCGAGGCCGGCCAATGCCGCCTCGATCAACATGCCGTGAAGATCGTAGCGCGCACCAATCGCTGGATTGGTAAGTGGGATCCCCGTTTCCAGGGAATAGCGCTGCCAGGCATCCGGGTTCTGCCGTCGGTGCAGGCGTGGAAGCATGTCCAGTGTTGCTGCTCCTGTGCTCTCTTGGAGCAATGCAGGATGACAAACAGGAACCAGCACTTCATGCAAAAGGTGGTGAGTCCGCATACCCGTCCACGCTGGGTGCTCGAAATGGATGGCAGCATCGAATCCGCTCCCGGCCAGGACGAAGGGGTCCATGCGCTCGGACAAGATTCTTATCGCGGGTATGCACCTTGGCGAGCTTGGATTTGCACATGTCGAGCGGATAGGCAAGACCTACAAAATTTCCTACGAAACTTAGCGGCTGTTCGAGATGCCTACGATGCATCGGCTGCGGCGAATGAGGTCATTGATCCTACGGCGCCTCCTGCCAGCGGTCGAACAGAAAATCGCTGAACGCCGTCAGCCGGCGTGGGCTGCAATCGTCACTCCTCATTTGCGGCGCATACGTGGTGCCACACCGGTCAGATGCTCACGTACACACGCCCAGGCTCTGTGAAGGCTGTTGCGCAGTGACACGGCATCAAGGGTCATGATGCGTAATGAAACCCCGCAGTCGTTGGGCAATGCGCTGACACCCAGGTAGCTGTCGGGGTGAGTGGGCAGGGCATTGCGCAATGCGGTTTTCAGCGCTTCGACAGGCAAGCCCTGACCCACGAGCATGAATGTCGCCAGGGTCTGGAAGGCACCACCGACGCCCGGTAATTGCCGCAGCAGGTCTTGCCCGTTCAGCGCCAGGCGATCGCCGGCCAGCAAACGGCCTGCCGGGCAGCGCACTTCCAGGTCGGCGCGGTAGACATCGAAGAGGCCGGCACTGTCCTGGGGGGTGTGCAGGCAAAACGCGTCGCACAGCATCACCCTGGCGCCCGGGTGCAGATTCACCCTTACCTGGCTGTGCAGTTTTGCCTGGGGAAACAGGATCGTCGCCATAGGCAGGTACTCCAGTAATGCTCCGCGTTCTGCAGTGAGGTTGACGGTCTGGCGTGCCGATTGCTCGAGCATGCTGTGGGCTACCGTCGCCGCGCCAGTGCTGACATGCACTTGAGTGTCCGGCCCGGCATGCAGGTGCATCCGCAACTCCTGGCCTGCGAAAATCCCGCCCGAGCACGACTGCACATACACGGCCGCCATGCCTTTCGGGTCGTCCGGCAGCTTCAGGGTGCGGCCCAGGTGAAAGGGATAGCCCACGCGCTGTTCGCTGATATAACTGGCGCCGGACGGCGCTTTGCTGAAGGCAATCCGGGCCTGCACCTGCGAGGATGCCTTGGGCGGTGCAATCAACGGGCGAAACAGTTCCTGCGGCGCGTTCATGGTCGGTCAAACAACACGGCGCGGCTGATGGCGTCGACGACCGCGTCGACCCCGTCACCCGTCGCGCAGTTGGTGAACAGCACGGGCCGGCCGTTGCGGGCTTCGGCTGATTCGCGACGCATGCGTGGCAGATCCACGCCCACATAGGGCGCCAGATCATATTTGTTGACCACCAGCAGATCACAGCTCAACACGCCGGGCCCTCGTTTGCGCGGGATGTCATCGCCGCCGGCGACATCAATGACAAAGATCCAGTAATCCACCAGATCCAACGAGAAGGTCGAGGCCAGGTTATCGCCGCCGGACTCAATCAGGATCAGGTCCAGGTTCTCGAATCGCGCTTCCAGCTCGTCGGCCATTTGCAGGTTCAGCGTCGGGTCTTCGCGGATCGCCGTATGCGGGCAGGCGCCGGTTTCCACCGCGAGCACCCGTTGTGGGTCGATCAGGCCGCTGCGCTGCACGCGTTCGGCGTCCTCGCGGGTGGCCAGGTCGTTGGTGATGATGGCCAGCTCGGTGCCGCGCGCGATGAAGCGCGGAATCAGTTGCTCCAGCAGGCGAGTCTTGCCCGAGCCGACCGGGCCGCCGATCCCGACGCGCGCGGCGCCCGGGTGGGGTTGCGGCTGCGGTGCGGCGTTGAATGCAGTGCTCATTAGCAGGTTCCTTTTATTGGCTGTGATCAGCGCAGCATGTAGCGCTGGGCCAAGGGCACTTCGCTGACCGGCTCGCAGGTCAGGCGCTCACCGTCGGCGTACACATCGAAGGTCTGGGGGTCGACGCGAATGTCCGGGCAGGCGTGGTTGTGCAGCATGTCGGACTTGCGCAGCGTGCGGGTGCCGAAGGCCGGCAACAGGGCTTTTTTCAGGCCCAGTTTCTCAGCGGTATCGGCCTCCACCGCAAGGCGATTGACGAAATTCACCGACAGTGCCTGTTTGGCCTCACCAAAGGCCCCCCATTGCGGGCGCATGATCAGGGGTTCGCAGGTGTACAGCGAGGCTGCCGAGTCGCCCATCACGCCGTGCACGATAAACCCGCCCTTGACCACCAGCTCCGGCTTGATGCCAAAAAAGGCCGGCCGCCATAGCACCAGGTCAGCGAGCTTGCCCGGCTCCAGCGAGCCGATGTAACTGTCGATGCCGAACACCCGCGCAGCGTTGATCGTGTACTTGGCGATGTAACGCTTGATGCGTTCGTTGTCGCCCAATCCGGTTTTTTCTTCCGGTAGACGGCCGCGTTGCTCTTTCATCTTCGAGGCCAGTTGCCAGGTGCGGCAGATCACCTCGTTGATGCGCCCCATGCCCTGGCTGTCGGAACCCAGGATCGAAATTGCGCCGGTGTCGTGCAGGATGTCTTCGGCGGCGATGGTCTGCGGACGCACTCTGGATTCGGCGAACGCCACGTCTTCCGGCACGTCCGGATTAAGGTGATGGCAGACCATGATCATGTCCAGGTGTTCGTCGAAGGTGTTGACGGTGTACGGATTGGTCGGGTTGGTCGAGGAGGGGATGCAGTTGGCTTTTCCCGCCACGCTGATGATGTCCGGGGCGTGGCCGCCGCCTGCGCCTTCGGTGTGGTACATGTGGATCGTGCGGTCGCCGATGGCGGCCAGGGTGTCTTCGAGAAAACCCGATTCATTCAAGGTGTCGGTGTGCAACTGCACCTGGAAGTCGTATTCATCGGCCACCTTGAGGCAGGTATCGATCACGGCGGGCATCGCGCCCCAGTCCTCGTGGATCTTCAATCCCAGGCAGCCACCGCGCAGTTGGCCGAGCAGCGATTCCGGCTTGCTGGAATTGCCCCTGCCGAGAAAGCCGAAATTGATTGGCCAGGCTTCAGAGGCCTGCAGCATCTTGCCGACGTTCCATTCGCCGCCGCAGTCGATCCCCACGGTAATCGGCCCGAGCGAGCCGCCGATCAGCGTCGTCAGGCCCGCCGCCAGCGCGTGATCGCACAGTTGCGCCGAGTCGAAATGCACGTGCACATCGATCCCGCCCGGCGTGACGATCAGGCCTTCTGCGTCGCGCACGGTGGTTGCGACGCCACAGATCAATTGCGCATGGACACCGTCCATGACCTGCGGATTACCGGCCTTGCCGATGGCCACGATCTTGCCGTCCTTGATGCCGATGTCGCCTTTGACGATGCCGATCACCGGGTCGATGATCAGCGCGTTGCAGATCAGCATGTCCAGCGCGCCGTCTGCGCTGTCATGCCCTGGCATCAGGCCCATGCCGTCACGCAGGGTCTTGCCGCCGCCGTGCAGGCATTCATCGCCGGGCACCGCGTAGTCGAATTCCACCTCGGCCAGCAGCGACGTATCCCCCAGGCGCACCGCGTCGCCAGTGGTGGGGCCGTACATCGCGGCGTATTCCTTGCGCGTCATCGTTGCCATGGGTCATGCCCCCTTGAACTGTTGTGCGCGGGCTCGATCAAGCGCGATGGCTTTGCAGGCCGGATCGTGCAGGTTGCCATTGGTCAAACCGCTGAAACCGTGGATGTCCCCCGTGCCGCCGAATTGCACCAGCTGCACTTCGCGCAGCTCCCCCGGCTCAAAACGCACGGCGGTGCCCGCAGGAATGTCCAGGTGCATGCCGAAGGCGGCGGCGCGCGGGAAATCCAGCGCCTTGTTGACTTCGAAAAAGTGGTAGTGACTGCCGATTTGCACCGGCCGGTCGCCGGTATTGATGGCCCGTACGGTGGTCGTGGGGCGACCGCTGTTGAGTTGTATATCGCCCTCGGGCGAGATGATTTCGCCAGGCGTCGGCATGACGGCCAACGGCAACCGGCCGGGTCGAATCGGCTGATGCACGGTGACCAGTTTGGTGCCATCGGGGAACGTACCTTCCACCTGCAGTACCGGCAGCAGCTCGGCCACGCCGGGCATGACGTCGTCAGTGTTGAGGAGTGTCGAGCCGAAACCGATCAGCTCGGCCACGCTGCGCCCCTCACGGGCGCCTTCGAGGATTTCATCGGCAATCAGCGCCGAGGCTTCCGGAAAGTTCAGGCGCAGCCCTTTGGCGCGGCGTTTGCGCGAGAGTTCGGCGGCGGTGTACAGCGTCAGCCGCTCAAGTTCGGTGGGCGTCAGCAGCATGTTCAAGCTCCTGTGTCGGCAGCAGGCGTTTTCGTGCCTGCCACCTCAATTGGCGAAAAGACGGAGGTCCTGGGTTTCGTGCCGCATCACGGCGATCTCGGCCATGGGCGTGAAGCCGCTGGCGTCGTCGAGGGCGAGCGGCGCCTGAGCAAGCAGTTGCAGCAGCAAGGGCTGGATGTCGGTGAGTACCCGCTGCGCATCCACATGCCCCATTACGCCCAGGCGCACAGCGGCGCTGACCAGTCCGGTGCACAGCCCATGGGCGGCGGTGAGTTGGCAGTGCTCGAGTTGCATGCCGAGTTGTTGCCACAGCAGCCCTTGCAACACCGGCAAATGCCCCGGCGTTGCCCGGGCGAGCACGTGTTGCTGGTAAGCGGCAGCGCCGGGGGTACCGAGCGCGACATGCACGCCCAGCAACGATTGGCCGACGCGACGTGAGCCTTGGCGCAGTTCCTCGGCCAGGGTCAGGGCCTCGATGTGACTGTCGAGGTCCATCAGGGTGGCGAGGTCAGCCGCTGCATGCCAGGCGGCGCATAAAAACACCCGGTCAAAACTGTTCCAGCGATGACGCAATTGACCTTCGACGAAGGCCCGTACCTGAGCGCTGCGATCATTCTGCAGGCCGCGCTGACGGCGCCTGACAGGGACTGGGTCGGTCATCGCGGCGTTCTGCCCCAGGCGTGCATCGGCCACCAGCGTTTCCAGGCCCCATGACCAGGCAACCGCACCACCAGGGAAAAAACTGTCGGCCTGTTGCAGCGCCAACAGGCTGCTGCGCAACTCGGCCGGTGCGGCGTTCATAGGCGCAGCACCCGGCCGTCCGCGAGCAGCGGCGCAAGATGCTCGAGGTAGTCGGCCTCCGGGCCATTCAGCGGGATTCGTAACGCAGTGCCTGCAAAGCGCACGGCCCAGTGCATGTTGCCGGCGAAATACCCCAGCTCCAGCGCTGCGGCAGCGTCCCGCGGTTGCAGGTCGAGAAAGTGCACGTCCTGCATGTGCACGACGATGGCGCGCTGACCGTCGAGCATCAGCACCGAGCCGTTACGCAGTTGCTGATGGCGCTCCAGTCGAATCGCACAGTCGGTGCCGCGATCACTGGCCAGGCGCAGGCGATGACGCTGAATGTCGCTGGCCGACAGGCTGAGGGTTTCGACCAGGCCTGCGTGGCTGAGGTCATGCAAACGGTCGGCGAGGGCAGGGTCGCTGGCCTGGCCCAGAATGCGGTCGAGGATCAACATGGTGTGTGCTCCCAGGTCCGGTTTCAGATGGTCAGGTAGCGCAGGATGCGCTCGCGGTCGACGGTTTCGCGGACCTCGCTGTGCACGAACTCGCCTTTCTCGATGATCAGGTAACGGTCGGCCACCGCCATCGCAAACGACAGCACCTGTTCGGAGACGATCAGCGAAAACCCCCGTTCTTTTTTCAGCAGGTTCAGGGCCCGGGCGATGTCCTTGATGATCGACGGCTGAATGCCCTCGGTCGGCTCATCCAGGATCAACACTTTGGGGTTGGAGACCAGCGCGCGGGCAATCGCCAGCTGTTGCTGCTGGCCGCCGGAGAGGTTGCCGCCCTTGCGTCGACGCATCTCGAACAGCACCGGGAAGTACTCGTAGATGTAGTCGGGAATCGGTGCGGCAGGGGCGCCCTGCATGCCGGTGAGGATGTTTTCCTCCACCGTCAGGTACGGAAAAATCATCCGCCCCTGCGGCACGAAGCCCACCCCGGCGGCGACCCGCTCATAGCTCTTGCTGGCGGTGAGTTCCCGGCCCGCCAGCGTGATGCTGCCGCTGCGCGCCGGCAGCATGCCCACCAGGCTTCTGAGCAGGGTGGTCTTGCCCATGCCGTTGCGACCCATGATCGCCAGGGACTCGGCCGGTGCGAGGGTCAGGTCGAGATTGCGCAGCACATGGCTGTCGCCGTAATACACGTTCAGGTTATTGACGGTCAGCATGCTCAGTGCCCCAGGTAGACGTCGATGACGCGAGGATCGTTTTGCACCTGATCCATCGAGCCGTAGGCCAGGGTTTTGCCCTGGTGCAGGACGGTGACTTTGTCAGCCACTGACTTCACGAACTCCATGTCGTGCTCGATGATCACCATGGCGCGGCCCTTGGCGATGCGCTTGAGCAGGCCTGCGGTCTTTTCCCGCTCGCCTGCACTCATGCCGGCCACCGGCTCGTCCAGCAGTAACAGTTCCGGGCGCTGCATCAGCAGCATGCCGATCTCCAGCCACTGCTTTTGCCCGTGGGACAACAGCCCGGCTTTGCGCCCCAGCTGGTCCTGCAGGAAAATCATCTCGGCGGTCTGCTCGATCTCTGCTTGCAGGGCCGGGTCTTTGCGGGCGAACAGGCAGTTGAAAATGCCTCGTTTGCCGGGCGACGAGATGTCGAGGTTCTCGCGCACGGTGAGGTCTTCATACACCGAAGGGTTCTGGAACTTGCGCCCAACGCCCGCGCGGGTGATCTGGTACTCGATCATGTTGGCCAGTTGCAGGTCCTTGAAACGGATGCTGCCGGCACTCGGTCGGGTTTTGCCGCAGATCATGTCAAGCAGGGTGGTCTTGCCCGCGCCGTTAGGCCCGATCACCACGTGCACCTGGTTTTCTTCGACATAGAAATTAAGGCTGTCCACTGCCTTGAAACCGTCGAACGACACCGTGAGGTCTTCGACACTCAGCAACAGGCCACTCATGACTGCACCTCCTGTTTGTTGTGGCCAAGGCGTTGCAGCAAACCGGCCAGCCCGGTCGGCAAGAACAGCACCACGCCCATGAACAGGAAACCGATGAAGTACTGCCAGAAGTTGACGAAATTTTCCGACAGGTAGGTTTTGGCCACGCCGATCAACAGCGTGCCGTACACCGCACCGACCAGCGACAGACGCCCGCCAAGGGCTGCGTAAATCACGATTTCGGTCGAAGGAATGATGCCCACCAGCGACGGCGACGCGAGGCCGACCTGCAGGGTGAACATCACCCCGCCGAGCGCGGAGATCAGTGCTGCGACGGCAAAGATGAACGCTTTGAACAGTGCCGTGTTGTAGCCGGAAAACCGTACGCGGTCCTCACGGTCACGGATCGCCACCACCACTTTGCCCAGCCGGCTGCGCAGGATGAACCCGCACAACGCCACGCAGCCCAGCAGCAACAGGGTGGTGATCAGGTACAGAATCCAGGGCGTTTGAGGCGTTTGCAGGCTCAGGCCAAAGGCGGTCTTGAAGTCGGTCAGGCCGTTGACACCGCCGGTGTAGCCTTGCTGGCCGATGATCATGATCGACATGATCGCCGCCAACGACAGGGTGATGATCGAGAAGTACACGCCGCCCACGCGCTTCTTGAAATACGCGTAGCTGAACACAAACGCGAGCAATGCCGGGAGGACGAGGATCGCCGCAAAGGTGAATGTCGCCGACTCGAAAGGCTTCCACCACCAGGGCAGCGCGTCGACGCTGTTCCAGATCATGAAGTCCGGCAACGCCGAGCCGTAGAAGGCGGCGAGCGCGCTCGCCGCTTCGTCGTTGGCGGTGGCTTCAAGTTTCAGGTACATCGCCATCATGTAGCTGCCGAGGCCAAAGAAGATGCCCTGGCCCAGGCTGAGTATCCCGCCGTAGCCCCAGATCATCACCATGCCCACGGCGCAGAACGCCAGGCTCAGGTATTTGCCGGCCAGGCCCAGGCGAAAGTCGCCCAGGCTCAGGGGCAATATCACCAGCAACAGCAGCGACAGCCAGACCAGGCTGTGGCGCTCGAGCAACGGCAGCAACCCGGTGCGCAGCCGGCGCGTGGTCGGCGTCGAGGTGCTGGGGCGGGTGAGGGGCGTCTCAGTCATGTCGTTCATCTCAGCGTCTCACTTTCGCGGCGAACAAGCCGTTGGGGCGGAAGAACAGCAGCACGATCACCACCAGCAGCGTGATGGCTTTGGCCATGGACCCGGTGGTGAGGTATTCCAGCGAAATCTGCGTCTGGCCGATGGCGAAGGCCGACAGGAAGGTGCCCAGCAAACTCTCTACCCCGCCAAACACCACGACGATGAAGGTGTCGACCAGGTACTGTTGGCCGCTGACCGGGCCGGTCGAGGCCAGCATGGTGAACGAGCTGCCGGCGATCCCGGCCAGCCCGCAGCCCAGGGCAAACGTGACCGCATCGACACGGGCGGTGTTAATGCCGGCTGCCCCCGCCATGGCGCGGTTCTGGGTCACCGCGCGAATGCGCAGCCCCCAGCGGCTGCGGTACAAAAACAGAAACACGGCGCCGGCGATCACCAGTGTCAGGCCGATGATGAAAATCCGATTGAGCGGCAGTTCCAGGCCTTCGCTGATCTTCCACGCGCCTTGCAGCCATTGCACCGTGGGCACGCTGACTTCCTTGGGGCCGAAGACCTGGCGGAACACCTGCTGCAGTACCAGCGACAGGCCCCAGGTCGCCAGAAGCGTGTCGAGCGGGCGGTTGTACATGAAGCGAATAAAGCAGCGTTCGAGCAGGAAACCGAACGCGAAGGTCACGACGAAGGCCACGCCGATGCCGATCACGAAATACCAGCCCATGTAGTCGGGAAAGTAGCGCGCAAACACCACGGACGTGACGTAGGTCATGTACGACCCCATCGCCATCAACTCGCCGTGGGCCATGTTGATTACGCCCATCAGGCCGAACACGATGGTCAGCCCCAGGGCCATCAGCACCAACACCGAGAACAGCGAAAACCCGCTGAAGACCTGCATCACCAAAATATCGAAAGTCATTGCGTCGCTACCTGTCGCTGCACGTTGGCGGACCGCGTGGGCGGGAGAGGGCGCGAGTCAGATCGCGCCCGACCCTGCATCACAGTTTCGGGAAAGGGTTGGGCTCGATGGGCGTGGACTCGTAGATCACGTCAACCTGGCCCTGGGCGTTGAGGGTGCCGATGCGCGCGCGCTTCCACAGGTGATGGTTGTCCTTGTGGACCTTGACCTCGCCTTCAGGCGCGTCGAGGGTCAGCTCCGAGGACGCGGCGATCACGGCCGGGACGTCGAAACTGCCGGCTTTTTCCACGGCTTTCTTCCACAGGTACACGGCGGTGTACGCGGCCGCCATCGGGTCGCCGACTACGCGTTTGTCGCCATAGCGGGCCTTGAAGGCGGCGACGAATTTCTCGTTGACCGGGTTTTTCAGGCTCTGGAAGTAGCTCATGCAGGTGAGAAAACCGGTGAGGTTTTCGGCGCCGATGCCGGTGACTTCTTCTTCGGTGACGGCCAGCGCCATCAGCGTCTGGTTGCTGCTGTCGATGCCGGCGGCCTTGAGCTGTTTGTAGAACGCCACGTTTGAGCCACCGACGATGGTGGACAGCACGATGTCGGGCTTGGCGGCCTTGATTTTGTTGATCACCGAGGAGAACTCGATGTTGCCCAGGGGCAGGTAATCCTCACCGACGATGGATCCGCCCTGCTTGGTCACCGACGCCCGTGCCAGCTTGTTGGTGGTGCGCGGCCAGATGTAGTCCGAGCCCACGAGGTAGACGGTCTTGCCTTTGTTGGCCATCAACCAGCTGACGGCTGCCAGGGTTTGCTGCGACGCTTCGGCGCCGGTGTAGATGATGGCCGGGGATTTTTCCAGGCCTTCATAGAATGTCGGGTAATACAGCAACGCCTTGTTGCGTTCGAACACCGGCAACACCGCTTTACGCGACGCCGAGGTGAAGGCGCCGAACGTGGCGACAACGTGATCGTTTTCCAACAGCTTGCGCGCCTTCTCGGCGAAGGTCGGCCAATCGCTGGCACCGTCCTCGACGATCGGTTCGATGGTCTTGCCGAGCACGCCACCGCTGGCGTTGATTTCGTCGATGGCGAGTTTTTCCGCATCCACCACCGAGGCCTCGCTGATGGCCATGGTGCCGGTCAGCGAGTGGATGATGCCGACCTTCACGGTCTCGGCTGCCTGCACCTGGCTGACCAGGGAAAACGGCAACAGGCTGAAGGCGCCCAGCAACAGGGCATGCTTGATCAAACGGCGTTTGTCGTTGTGCATTCACTTCTCTCCAGGAATAAAAAAAGCCCGACATCCCGGCTAAATCAATAGTCGGGAAATCAGGCTTCTTGTGCCGAATCTGGCGGGACAGCTGTGTCCGATCCAGTCGTACGCGAGGTGCTTCCCTACTTGCCAAGGGGGCGTAGGGCAAACAGCTGGCGCGATGTCTCTGGAGAGTTATAGCAAGGGCAGTGCCAATTGCGACCATGGCGTTTTCCGGGCAGTCGAAGGGGCGTGCGAGTGACGCCTGCATCTATTGCCGCGTGTCACTGGCCTGCGCTGCTTTGGCGCGAATGCACCCTGAATGCACCAATACCGTGAGCGTGTGGGCGGCATGGATGGGCTCCACGGCAAGGATTGAAACCGGCCGGCGCCGCGGGTGCAGCTCGCCCATGGCGTGTGGCCCACTATCTGCATGAGCGACAGGCAACACCCTCGCAGGGTCCCTTGTCACACGCCCATCCTCGGCAGGTGTGGAAGGCCCCTCGCATGACTGGCCCTGACAGTGTTGTCGCGCCAGCCCCAGGCACAACCCGCCTGAGAGCAGCCATTTTGTTATACGGCGTCTCGCTCAATCATTTTTTGCACAGGCCTCCAGACCCCCATCCACGAGCGGGTGTCTTTTCTCACGTTGAACAAGGTTGATAGGCATGGTTGACCAGTCGATCCGCATAGGCGGTCTGTTTTCCGATACCGGTGTCACGGCGGCTGCCGAGGGCTCGACGATGCGCGGCGCGCAGTTCGCAATTGCGCAGATCAATGCGGCAGGCGGGGTCGATGGTCGCCCGCTGCAGTTGATCACCCGTAACCCCGATTCAACGCCTGCGCTGTACGCCATGCACATCGAATCGCTGATCCGCGAAGAACACCTGCGGTTTTTCTTTGGTTGCTACACTTCGGCTGCACGCAAGGCGGCACTGCCGATTGTCGAGCGCTACGACGCCCTGTTGCTGTACCCGGTGTATTACGAAGGTTTCGAGTATTCGCGCAACATCATCTACACCGGCGCCACACCGAATCACAATGCCCTGCCGCTGGGCAATTACATGCTCGACAACTTCGGCAATCGCGTGTTGATGATCGGTTCCGAGTACGTCTACCCGTACGAAACCAATCGCTTGATGAGCGACCTGTTGTACGAGCGTGGCGGTACCAAGCTGGGCGAGTATTACCTGCCGCTGAAAAACGCGCGTCCGGAAGATTTTGCCAAGCTGATGGTCAAGGCCAGGGAGCTCAAGCCCTCGTTTATTTTCTCGACGGTCGTCGGCGAAACCATGGGGCATTTGTACCAGGCCTACGCCGACGCAGGCTTTGACCCCTCGGTGATGCCGATTGCCAGCCTGACGACCAGCGAAACCGACATCCAGCAAATGGGGATTCACCTGGGGGTGGGACATATTTCGGCGGCTACGTATTTTCAGTCGGTGGACACGCCGACCAACCGCCAATGCATCGCCCAATACCGCGAGTTGTTTGGTCAACACCAGGTCACTGACCGTTGCTGGGAGGCGGCGTACTTTCAGGTGCACTTGCTGGCCAAGGCGATCGTTCGAGCTGGCAGCACGCAAGTGGAGGATGTGCTGCAGGCCATGCGCGGGCTGGAATTCGAAGCGCCACAAGGACGCATTCGGGTCGATGCCAACAATCACCACACGTACTTGTTTTCGCGGATCGGCCGGGCCAACGTCGAGGGCCAATTCGACATCCTTTACGAAAGCCAGAGTGCACTCAAGCCTGACCCTTACGCCATTGCACCCAATTTCAATGAATGGTCCGGCTCGGTGGGGAGACGTCCATGACCTTGCGCGCCGCCAAGAAACGCCTGCGCAACGACAGCGCGACAGGCATCAAGGACCTGCGCGACGTCAGCGTATTGGTGGATGACGAGGATGGACGCAACCTGATCGAGCAGTTGCAGCGCATCGGTTGTCAGGTGCGTGTGCAATGGCCGATCCCGGAGCGCTTGAGCGCCGAGGCGGACGTGATCGTGTTGGCGGTGTCGCCGGAAAGCCTGTCGACCAACACGCCATGGCTGTTGCACGCCAGCACGCCGCCGATCATTCCGGTGATTGCCTATGAGAACCCGATCATCGTCGAGGCATTGGTGCAGTTGAACGCTTGCTCTGTCATTCCTTCGCCCGTGAAGTCGTTCGGGTTGCTGACCGCTTTGGCGATCACGCTGAGTCAGTCACGCAAGGCCCGCGAACGGGAACGACACGTCAAGCGCCTGGAAGGGCGCATGGCGGTCATGCGCACCGTGCAGCAGGCGAAAATAATCCTTATCGAAACCAAGGGCATGTCGGAGACCGATGCCTACAACGCCTTGCGAGACCAAGCCATGGCCAAGCGCGAACCGGTGGAAAAAATCGCCGAAGCGCTGGTCAAGGCCCATGAGTTGTTCCGACAAGCCTGTTCCTGAACAGCCTTTGAGCATCAAGCTTGTGAGGGCTTGATCCTCTTCTGCGTGGACGTTTGCCATACGCCTCCCTTGGCAGGTATGGATCACCGCGTGGCGACCGGCGTGGACAATGGAGTCCTCCGGAGCGAGCCGTAACCTGTGCAGTGGGCACGGGTGGCGCGCGTCAATGATCGCCCGAGATCGGGTGGTTCTTAACGTCATTTGGAGAACACCATGTCCGTAAAACGCCCCGGCAAAGCCGACTTTCTGATTGCCGCCGAAGACCACGGTTATCACCTGACAGATAGCCAGATGGAGGCCTTCCTCAACCTGGCCGATGAAACGTTGAATTCCTACGAAGCCATCGATGCGCTCTACGCTGCCAACGTCGCGCAGCAACCGCCTGAACGCGAATACAACAAAGCCGCCGAGGCAGACAACCTGCACGGCGCCTGGTACGTGAAAACCCGAATCGTCGGCGCGGCGCAAGGCCCGTTGGCCGGCAGGACGGTGGTCATCAAGGACAATGTGTCGGTGGCTGGCGTGCCCATGGCTAACGGCTCATTGAGCCTGGACGGTTATATCCCGTCCGAAGACGCCACTGTGGTCAAACGCTTGCTGGCGGCCGGGGCCACGGTGGTGGGCAAGTCGGTGTGTGAAGACTTGTGTTTTTCCGGGGCAAGTTTTACCTCCGCCAGCGGCCCGGTTAAAAACCCCTGGGACCTGACGCGCAACGCAGGCGGCTCGTCCAGCGGCAGTGCGGTGCTGGTGGCGCTTGGCCAAGTCGACATGGCCATCGGCGGCGATCAGGGCGGTTCGATCCGGATGCCGTCGGCCTGGAGCGGCATCGTCGGGCACAAGCCGACTTACGGCCTGGTGCCTTACACCGGCGCTTTTCCGATTGAGCGGACCATCGACCATGTGGGCCCGATGGCCAATAACGTACGCGATGTGGCAGCGATGCTCGATGTCATTGCGGGGGCCGATGGGCTTGATTCCCGGCAGAAAAATCCGCCAGCGGTCAACTGCCTCGCGACGCTGGAGCAGGGCGTGGCCGGCTTGAAAATCGGCTTGCTGCGAGAAGGTTTTGCGATCCCGGGAATGTCCGAGCCGCAGGTGGACGCGCTGGTCAAGGCGGCGGTTGCCCAGCTTGAAAGCCTGGGCGCCAGCGTCGGCGAAGCGAGTGCGCCGTGGCACACGGGCGTGGCGTTGGATCTGTGGAACGTGATTGCCACTGACGGCGCGGCGTATCAGATGCTGCAGGGCAATGGTTACGGCATGAACGTCGACGGTTATTACGACCCGGACATCATGAGTTACTTCGGCGAAAAACGCCGCGAACATGCCGATGCATTGTCCAGTAGCGTGCGAGCGGTTGCGTTGACCGGTCACTACAGCCTGAAAAACCTGCATGGCGCCTACTACGCCAAGGCGCGGATGCTGGTACCGGAGTTGACGCGCCAGTACGACGAGGCATTCAAGGATTTTGACGTGTTGGTGATGCCCACCATGCCCTTCGTAGCCACGCCGTTGACCGCCGCGGACGCCCCCGTCGAGGAGTACGTGCACAGTGCACTGGACATGCTCGCCAATACCGCGCCGTTTGACCTCACGGGGCACCCCGCGACATCGATCCCGGCGGGGCTTGCGGACGGTTTGCCGGTCGCCATGATGATCGTTGCTCCGCGCTTCCAGGACGCCCTCGCACTGCGCGTTGCCCAGGCCTACGAACACGCCCGTGGCGTATTCCCTAAACCCCCGGCGCTGTAAACCGATGGCCTGCCCAGGCGCTGGCGAATACGTTCGCTGGCGACTGGGCCTGGAATGGCCATCGCGCAACGCCTGCTGTCAGAAGGCTGGCGTGTGCAGGGGCTGAGTCGCCGCGCTGCCGGTATCGACCATCCGCGCGTTCACTGGACTGAATGCGATCTGAGTGACTTGCAGGCCTTGGATCAAGCCTTGCAGCCCATCGAAACGGTGGATGCCATCGTCCACGCGGCAGGTTTCATGCGTACCGCCCCGTTGGGGCAGTTGCAGCCGCAGGATGGCCAAGCCATGTGGCAGGTTCACGTGGCGGCGGCGAGCCATTTGGTCAACACCCTGCACGCCAGGCTTCACCCCGGCGCCCGAATCGTGATGATCGGCAGCCGCACGATGCAAGGCGTCGTGAAAAGACCTGCGCGGGGTCTTTAGCCGGCTGCAAGTATTCTGTTAATCCCTGGAACCACATCACCTCGACAAAATCACCGCTGATTTTCAGATCGCCTGTACGCAAGCCCGTCAGGAATTCATCCTTGCTGTCTTTAGCCGACAGAATGGCGAAGCCTCTTTCTGTGTTTCTGAACGACAGCGTGAATGCCGGCTTTTGCGTTAAACCTGCGGCGGATTTTATCTTTCCGTTCGCAACGGTGAAGTAGCGACCCACGCCATCCTCTGTTCGAATCTGAAAGACCAACGACTTGCCATTAACAAATTTTGCGCAGCCGGGGTTTTTCTTGATGGCTCGCTGTAACAGCTTGGTCAGCGCCCACAACAAAAATTTAAACTTCAGCATGATGTGCTGGCTCCGTAAGTTGTCATTCGCTGAGGAACGCGATGGCGTGTTTCAGAAAGCGCTCAGGGCATTGGAATTGGGCGCCGTGGCCCGCATCCGGGTACAGGAATAACTGGGCGTTCGGGATGTTCTGGGCCATGTACCAGGAGTTGACTGTTGGAATCATGACGTCATTCATGCCGTTCAGGATGAACGTTGGCTGTTTGATAGTGCGCAGATGATTGAAGGGATCATTTGGGTCCAGCTTGGGCATAAAGTGCATGTGGGCTTCGATCTGTGCCTGCATCACCTGCACAGAGCTGGGTGGATCCTGGTCGACACGCTGATGACGGCGCTCCCAGAACTCGAGCCCTGCCTGCCGCGCCGTCTCGGAGCGACCGAAAAACAGAAACAGAAAATCGTCCACTGTGGGAATGGGCCGTGGTGCGGCCTCCAGCACACCGGGGTCTGAGTCCGGATTACCGCCACGAGGCCCGGTACCCAGCAGCATCAGTTTGCGCACGAGGTCGGGATGGCGTCGTGTCAGGTCCTGGGCGATAAAACCGCCAAGCGAGAAGCCCAGCACATCGACTGTTGATAGACCGAGTGCGCGGATCACTGCGGCAGCGTCGTCGGCCATCAGCTCAATTCGGTTACGCGGCTCTCCGGAAGAAGAGGCAATGCCGCGACCGTTGTAGAGGATGACCTCGCGCCCTGCCGCCAGCCCATCCGTCATGATGGGGTCCCAATGATCCATGCCGCCACGGAAATGCTGGAGGAGGAACAGCGGAGGCTGATCTGTCTTGTCATTGCCCCAGCGGCGATAGGCAAATGTCTCGCCATCGACATCGATATACAGGGTAGGGGCGGTTAAATGGCTATAGCTCATTTTGAAGTCCTCCAAGGGGTTGTCATCTGATGCAGCAAACCATGGCTGTTTGGGGACAGATTGCACCCGCGCGGGTTGTCCGCACCGGGCCCGATGTCTGGTTGCACGGCGACGGGTGTTGACGGAGCAATGCGACTTCGCAGTGTTACTGCTGCAACATCAAGCTACGCCAGACGATTACAGGCTGAGCCGCGTCTTCAGGTACTTTGCTGGTCGGTGATTTCGCGGGTGTCGCTTGATCCTGATGTGGGCCTGTGTGTCCTGTATCGGGCGGTGCGGCTGCGGTTGATTCAACGCACTCATTGATGTCGCACTTATCGTTATTCAACTTCATCTTTCCAGCCTTTTGCGCACTCCTGCCTTACCCCTTGTGCCCCCAGTCGTGGTCGTTCTGTAATCGACGCTGGCTCGTTTGGTGCCAGAACACAGGTAACGACACCAAGCACGCCATTTATACGGAGTTACCTGGACCTTCCCGGATACAAGCTTCGGTCACTCAGTGAGAGGGGGGCACAAATAAAACCTGGCCCGGTCAGGCACTGCCTAGTTGGCGACAGCGCTGGCTTCGGCCAGTGTCAGGTAGTCGATGTAGCCCGTCGCACCGCCGCCGTAGAGGGTGGTGGGGTCGAAGGCGGACAGCGGCGCACCGGCCTTGAGCCGCTCCACCAGATCCGGGTTGCCGATAAACGGGCGGCCAAAGGCGATGAGGTCAGCCTTGTCCTGCGCAAGCCGCGAGTTGGCCAGGTTTTGGTCGTAGCCATTGTTGGCGATGTAGGTGTTCTGGAAGCGCTGGCGCAACGCATCGAAATCAAACGGCGCCACGTCGCGTGGCCCACCGGTCGCGCCTTCGACGACGTGCAGGTAAACGATGTCGAGCGCATTGAGTTGGTCGACGATGTAATCGAACTGAGCCTGCGGCTCACTGCTCGACACACCATTGGCGGGCGAGACCGGCGACAGGCGAATGCCCGTGCGGTCCGCGCCAATCTCGGCGACCACGGCAGCGGTCACTTCCAGCAACAGGCGCGCACGATTTTCGATCGAACCGCCGTAGGCATCGGTACGCTGGTTGGCGCCGTCCTTGATGAATTGATCGAGTAAATAACCGTTTGCACCGTGGAGTTCCACGCCGTCGAAGCCGGCCGCAATGGCGTTTGCCGCCGCTTGGCGGAAATCGTTGACGATGCCTGGCAGTTCGTCGAGTTCGAGCGCGCGTGGCTCGGACACGTCGGCAAAGCCGTTATTGACGAAGGTCTTGGTCTGGGCACGGATGGCCGAAGGCGCTACTGGGGCGGCACCGCCCGGTTGCAGGTCCACATGGGATACCCGGCCAACGTGCCACAGCTGCACAAAAATCTTGCCGCCCTTGGCATGCACCGCTTCGGTGACCCGGCGCCAGCCGTCGATCTGCGCCTGGGTGTAAAGACCGGGTGTGTCTTGGTAACCCTGGGCCTGCGCCGAAATCTGGGTGGCCTCGGTGATCAGCAGCCCGGCTGAAGCGCGCTGGCTGTAGTAAGTGGGGGCGAACTCGCTGGGCACCAGTCCAGTGCCGGCGCGATTGCGCGTCAGGGGCGCGAGCACGATGCGGTTGGCGAGGGTCAGTGAGCCAAGGGTATAGGCAGTAAACAGATTTTGATCGGTCATGTGAGGTGTCTTCTGTGGCTGTGGCGGAAGAGGGATTTGGCTTGCCTTTATGATGGTGATCATAATCAAAGCTGTCAATTATTTTGATTGCAATCAACATCTATGTACTATGGGCGTAGGTTTTTTGTGCAAGTTCGAGGTATCGCAGGTGAAAGTGACCAAAGCGCAGGCGCAGGCAAATCGCGAGCACATCGT
This sequence comes from Pseudomonas sp. LAMO17WK12:I1, assembly GCF_900177315.1. Classification (NCBI taxonomy): domain Bacteria; kingdom Pseudomonadati; phylum Pseudomonadota; class Gammaproteobacteria; order Pseudomonadales; family Pseudomonadaceae; genus Pseudomonas; species Pseudomonas sp. LAMO17WK12:I1. The sequence goes on from NZ_FWZV01000002.1 coordinate 280,920, forward strand.
CGAGACGGCCTCCGTGTTGTTTCGTGAGCGGGGGTTTGACGGCGTAGGTTTGGTGGATCTCATGGGGGCCGCCGGGTTCACCCACGGAGGTTTCTACAAACATTTCGGCTCAAAGGCCGATTTGATGGCCGAGGCTGCAGCCAGCAGTCTTTCCCGGTCGCTCGCCGGCACCGAGGCGCTTGATATTCAGACGTTCATCGATATCTACGTGTCGAGGGATCACCGTGACCGGCGTGGCGAGGGCTGCACCATGGCGGCCCTGTGTGGAGACGCGGCGCGTCAGTCGGATGAGCTGAAGCGTGCATTCGCCGAAGGCATAGACCGCATGCTGCAAGCGCTGGTGCAAAAGTCTCCGACCGTCGAAGACGCTGCGCCGGGCGAGACGAGAGCGAAGATGATCGACGTACTGGCTCATGCCGTTGGCGCGGTGGTGTTGTCGCGAGCGTGTCCGGATGATTCGCCGCTCGCCGATGAAATACTCGAGGTTTGCCACGCCCGGATATCGGCTTCCTTGCCGGTATCGCCAGGCAGCGAGCAATAGTCCGGGAGACCTCAAGCGCGCCTGCCGATGCGCTTCATGGGCGTGCGAGAGAGCAAGCGGTCGATCCTCGGTTGATCATCGATTTTCGCCAGCAGAGGCAGCGCCTCGGACAACAGCGCGTGGTGGCACTGGAAAACCCCGCCGCCCCGTCACGCGTTCACGTCAACGATGGTGCGCCCCTGAATTTTCCCTGCGAGCACGCGGCTGGCGATGTCAGGAACATCGCCGAGGCCAACCACCTTTGAGGTTCGGGCAAGCTTGTCCAGATCCAGGTCACTGGCAAGGCGCGACCAAGCCTGCAGCCGTATCTGCTGAGGCGCATTGACCGAATCAATACCAGCAAGGGTGATGTTGCGCAGGATGAAGGGGAGCACAGAGGCGGGCAGATCCGCGCCTTGTGCAAGTCCGAAGGCCGCGACCACGCCACGATACCGGGTATGCGCCAGCACGTTAGCCAACGTATGGCTGCCGACCGAGTCAATGGCGCCCGCCCAGCGCTCTTCGGAAATCGGTGCGCCCGGTGCGGACAGGGTGTGGCGGTCGATGATTTCGTTCGCGCCGAGCGCGCGCAGGTAATCGGCTTCTTCAAGCCGCCCGGTCGATGCGATCACGCGATAGCCCAGTTTGGACAGCAGGGCAATCGCCACCGATCCAGAGCCGCCATTGGCGCCGGTCACCAGGATGTCGCCGCGCGCAGGCGTCAGACCGCCATGTTCCAGTGCCAGCACGGACAGCATTGCGGTGTACCCCGCTGTGCCGATGGCCATGGCATCCCGGGCCGAAAACGCTGCGGGAATCTTGACCAGCCAATCACCGCTCACCCGTGCCCTCTGGGCGAAGCCGCCGTGGTGAGTCTGGCTGAGCCCCCAGCCGTTGGCCAGCACACGGTCGCCGGCCACAATGCCGGGATAGGTCGACGACTCTACGACACCGGCAAAGTCGATCCCCGGAATCAGCGGAAACGTGCGGATGATCGGTGACCGGCCACTGAGTGCCATCGCGTCCTTGTAGTTCACCGTTGAGTATTCGACCGCGACGGTGACGTCGCCCGGCATCAAATCCTCGTCCTCAAAGTCAACCAAGCGGGTTGAAAGGGTGTCACCGGTCTTGCTGGCGAGCAGTGCCTTGAATGTCATCGTCTTCTCCTGGTCAGGTGACCACGTGCGTTGTGCTAAATCAGTTGACCCAGCTGGAAAACCTTGGGTTCGCCTGCGATCCACCTGAGGGTAGTTGAAGGTGACGATACCCTTGTCCTTGGGCGTCCCGGCGAGGTTTTCCTGGACCATGGCGGCAAACTCGAAGGCCAAGCCCGCCTCGACGAAAGCAGGTGGGCGCGGTCAGATGGGCGCGCGAATTGCCAGCACCCTTGCGAGGCAACTACTTCAATGATGTCGATCATAATCTTCGTCGTCAAGATCTTTGATTGCGATTGACATCAATGAGGGCTGTAGGCTTCACTGCTGGTCTATCTACACAGATCTTGAAGATGAAAGTCACTAAAGCGCAGGGGAACGCTATCAAGGCGGTCATGCGCCCAGTCGATCGCGACAACAGGGCCGATTCAATTGACGGAGCACAGCATGAAGTACACATCATTTGGAAAGACCGGTTTGCAGGTTTCACAGGTGGCGCTCGGCACGGGCAACTTCGGCACAGGCTGGGGTTATGGCGCCGATCCCGACGCCAGCAAAGCTGTGTTCAACGCTTATGCCGAAGCTGGCGGCAACTTCATCGATTCGGCTGACGTCTACCAATTCGGGCAATCCGAAGAACTGCTCGGTACATTGCTGGAAGGGCGGCGTGAGGATTTTGTGCTCGCCACCAAGTTCAGCAGTGGCGCAGTGCAGAATGCGAACCGACTGGTCACCGGCAACAGCCGTAAGGCCATGGTGGCTTCCGTGGAGGCAAGCCTGAAACGGCTCAAAACCGATCGGATTGATATTTACTGGGCGCATCACCCGGATGGCACCACGCCCCTTGAGGAAATCGTCCGAGGCTTCGAGGACCTGGCGCGTGCCGGCAAGATCCTGTACGCGGGCCTGTCGAACTTCCCCGCCTGGCGCCTCGCCCGTGCGGTCACGCTGGCCGAACTGTCCCATGCCGTTCCGATTGCGGCTGCGCAGTTCGAACATAGCTTGGTGCATCGCGAGCCCGAGGCCGATTTGTTCAAGGCATCGCATGCGCTCGGTCTCGGCATCGTGACGTGGTCACCCCTGGGGGGCGGTATGTTGACCGGAAAGTACCGGCAAGGTGAAACGGGGCGTGCTGAAGGGTTCGCAGGCCGTGTGTTCCAGCCGGAGAACTCGGCACAGCGCACGCAGACGCTGGACGCGGTAGTCGCTATAGCGGGTGAACACGGCGTCAGCCCGGGCCAGGTTGCCATTGCTTGGGCAGGCACGCATGGTGCGGTTCCCATCATCGGCCCGCGCTCACTTGGCCAACTTACCGATAACCTTGGAGCGCTGACACTGCAGCTCTCTGCGGAGCAAATTGGTCGACTTGATAGCGTGAGTGACCTGGCGCCGTCGGCAGTGGCCAGGGTCCCTGTTGCTTGGGCTGACGGCGCTCCAGAGCGTGTCGTTGCCTGACCTGTAAAGGTGCAAATATCGGTTTCTCGCATCAAGCTGTGGTTCGCCTTGGGTACGCAGTCAAGTTATGCCGTCGATCAAAATATGCCGTTGTCCCCGACTGCACTGCTCGATCCGCGCCTCAACCTGGTACACCTCGCGCAGCATGTGTTCGGTGATCACCTCATGACTCGCGCCGCTGCCCTGGGCGGTGCCGTCGGCAATCACCAATACCTGGTCGGCAAAGCGCAACGCCTGGTTCAGGTCATGCAGGGCAATAAACACGATGACCTGCTGTTGGCGGGCCAGTGCGCCCATGAAGTTCAACACTTGCACCTGGCGATGCATGTCGAGGGCGCTGGTGGGTTCGTCCATCAGCAGGATTTCCGGTTCGCGCACCAAGGTCTGGGCGATGGACACCAGTTGCTGCTGGCCGCCGCTGAGTTCGCCCAAGTTGCGAAAGGACAAGTCGCTGATGCCAAGGGCCTCGAGCATTTCGTCCACCAGGTTCAACTCGTCATCGTGGACGGTCCATTGCGGCGACAGTTGCTTGCGGGCCAGGAGTACCGATTCGTAGACCGTCAACCGCGCACTGGCATTCAAGCCCTGGGGCATGTAGCAGATGCCCTGCCGGCCCTTTTTCGAGTCCTGCAGGATCACCTGTCCAGGCCCGTCGATCAGCCCGGCCATGCGTTTGAACAGGGTGGACTTGCCCGCCGCATTGGGCCCCACCACCGCGACCACCTGGCCGCCGGTGAACGCGGCGGTGGTAACGCCACGGATGATCGTGCGCTGGCCATAGCGGGCACCCAGGTCTTGCAGCTGAATCTTCACCATGTGTTTTTCTTCCCGCTGAGGATCAGTGATATGAAGAACGGCACGCCGATCAGCGAAGTGACCACCCCGATCGGGAAGATGGCGCCGGGGATCAGGGTTTTGCTCACCACTGAACTGGCGGACAGAATCAGTGCGCCGGTCAGCAGCGAGGCCGGCAGGAAGAAGCGTTGGTCCTCGCCGATCAACATCCGCGCAATATGCGGGCCGACCAGCCCGATAAAGCCGATGGTGCCTACAAAGGCCACGGGGAACGAGGCGAGCAGGCTGACCATGATCAGCGTCTGAAAACGCAGGCTGCGTACGTTGATCCCGAAGCTGGCGGCCTTGTCGTCACCCAGTCGCAGTGCGGTCAGGGCCCAGGCGCGCTTGGCAAAGATCGGCAGGGTGATCACGATCACCAGGCAGATCACCCCGAGTTTGGGCCAGGTGGCTTTGGTCAGGCTGCCCATGGTCCAGAACACCACGGCCGCCACGGCTTGCTCGGTGGCGAAAAACTGCACCAGGGCCAATAACGCGTTAAACGTGAAGACCAGGGCGATACCCAGCAGCACGATGGTTTCCGCGGTGACCCCGCGACGCATGCTCAGGAAGTGAATCAGCAACGCCGACAGCATGGCCATGATGAACGCGTTGACCGGCACCATGTACTGCGCCGCCAACGGAAACAACGCCACACCAAACGCCAGCCCCATGGCTGCACCAAAACTGGCGGCGGCGGAAATGCCCAGGGTGAAGGGGCTGGCCAGCGGGTTGTTGAGGATGGTCTGCATCTGCGCGCCGGCCAGTGACAACGCCGCACCCACGGCAACCGCCATCAGGGCGATCGGCAGGCGGATGTCCCACATCACCACGCGAACCTGTGCCGGCGCACTGTCCGGCGCAAACAGTGCACCGAGTACTTCATTGAAACTGTAGCGCGCCGGCCCCAGGGCCAGGTCAAGCAGCAGACTGCACAACAGCAGCAAGAGCAGGCCACCGAGGATCAGGCGTTTGCGCAGCACCAGGGCCCGGTAGGTGTCGCGTTGGATCACGGCACTCATGGCTTGAGGCTCACGAAGTAACCCGGCTCATAGGGCACCGGCAGGAATCGCTCGTGCAATTGGCGAAACGAGGCTTCAGGGTCCAGGTCGGTAAACAGTGTCGGATGAAACCACTTGGCCAACTGCTGGATGGCCACGAACTGATAAGGGCTGTTGTAGAACTGGTGCCAGATGGCATGGAACGCCTGGTCATCCTGGGCCTTGATCCCGGCATAGGCCGGGCGCTGGGTATACCAGGCCAGTTTGCGCCGGGCTTGGGCCATGTCGGCACCGGGACCCACCCCGACCCAGTGGCCACCGGGGGCAAAGGCTTCCCAGTTGGCACTGGTGACCACCACCTGTTCCGGGTTGGCGACGATCACCTGCTCGGGATTCAGCTGGCCAAAGGTGGTGGGAATAACGTCTCTGGCGATGTTATTGCCCCCCGCCATATCGACGAACAGACCGAAGTTTTCATTGCCGAAACTCAGGCAGCAATCGTCGGTGTAGCCACCGATACGCTCGATGAACACGTTGGGGCGCGAAGGGTGTTGCGCGTTGATCACGTCGGTGACGCGGCGGATCTGCTGGTTGCGAAAGTCGATAAACGCTTCGGCACGCGCCTCTTTGCCGAACAACTGGCCGAACAGGCGCATGGTCGGTTCGGTGTTCTGCATCGGGTGGTTGCGAAAGTCGACGTACACCACTGGAATCCCCAGGGCATCGAGCTTCTCGATATAGCGGGCGTCCTCGGTCGCGTGCTGGGCCTCGATATTGAGGATGATCACGTCCGGGCGCTGGGAGATGGCCTGCTCGATATCGAAGGTGCCGTCTTCAAAGCCGCCAAAGGTGGGGATTTTGGCGATGGCGGGAAATTTACGCAGGTAAGCGCCATAGGTGTCCGGGTCGGACTGGATCAGGTCCTTGCGCCAGCCGACGATTCGCTCGATGGGGTTTTGCGTATCCAGCGCGGCAACCAGGTACAACTGGCGGCCTTCCCCCAGAATCACGCGCCGGACCGGCAGGTGCACCTTGACCTGGCGCCCGAGCAAATCGGTGACGGTGCTGCGTGGTGCCTGCGGCTCGGCGGCCGTCGACGGCAGCGCCCATCCCAACAAACCCGCAAGCAGCAGCCCGGCGAAGGCGTGGCTGCGTCGAACAATGGTAACCATGGTTAAAGCCTTTGCAGTGGTCGGGCCGGGTGGCGGTGCAGCTAGTCGCGCCGGGCCGAAGGTTTCAGAAATCGACCGTGGTCGACAGTAGAAGGGTGCGTGGCGAGCCTTGAGAGAACGCACCATAGGAAGCGACCCCCGACCAATACTCGCGGTCGAACACGTTCTGTACCGTGGCGCGAAAGGTCGTCGGACGCTGGGCGATGCGCGTGCTGTAGCGCACGCCCATGTCGAAGCGGGTCCAGGGGTCCAACTGCTGGGTGTTGGCCTGGTTCACATATTGGCTGCCGGTGTACAACGCCCCGCTGGTTAGCGTCAGCCCCTCGACCCAGGGCACGTCCCACTCGGCCCAGAGGTTGGCTTGCACCTTCGGCACCCCCACCGGGGTGTTGCCCCGGTTGGCCGCAACCGCGCTTTTGGTCAGTTGTGCATCCAGCAGCGTCACCCCGCCGAGCAGGCGTGTGCCTTGGCCGGCCTCACCGGATACGTTCAGCTCCAGGCCCCGGTTGCGCTGTTCGCCTTGTACCGCAAAGGTGGTGCCTGACAGCTCGCCACTGGGTTTGGTGATCTGGAACAGCGCGAGTGTGGACATGACCGTGCCGTAGTCGAGCTTGACCCCCACCTCATGCTGGCGTGAGACGTAGGGGGCAAAGATCTGGCCCGCGTTCGAGGCCGTGGCGGGAGCGATATCGCCTTTGCTCAAGCCTTCCAGGTAGTTGTAGTAGAACGACACATGCTCCCAGGGCCGGACAACTGCGCCGAACAGCGGCGTGGTCCTGCCGTCGTCGTAAGCCGTGGTCGCCGTACCCGCCGCGTCGTAGTTGTTGGAGCGGATGGTCTGTTTGCGCAGGCCGGTCGTCACCTGCAGGCGCTGCTCGAGCATCGACAAGGTGTCGGCAACCGCGACGCCGGACAATTCGGTCGCCGAGACTTTCGGCGTGGCCGGCGTGGCAATGTCGGCCTCGGGTCGTGAGACAGGGTGGTAAATGTTCGACAGGATCGGCGGGCCGGAAATAATGCCGCGCGACAACTCATCGCGATAGCGCGTGACCTGCAGCGTGGTGCTGTGGCTGATCGGCCCGGTGTCGAAACGCAGTCGGGCACCGCTGTCGACCGTGTAGCGCCGTACTTTAAATTTGTAATAGCCGGGGATCGACGAGGTGTCGCCGGCGGTGTTGATGATGGTCGGGGTCTGGTCGGAAAGGCGTGCCACGTTCGACTTCCCACCGCCGGCATGGGCAAACAGGGTCAGTGCGTCGCTCACATCATACTCGCCCCCCAGCAATGCCGACTTGTCGCGGGTCTTGGACCAGCCCCACGCCTGGCTGACGTTGGTACGCCCGTTGGCGGCGTGGGGAATCGGCACGCCGGGCGCGATCAGGAAGGGCCGTGACGCCGCGTCGAATTGCTCTTGCTGGTTGATCAGGTCCAGGCTGGTGCGCAGGCGATCGCCCTGGTAATCCAGGGCGATGGCACTGACCCCGACATCCCGCGATTGCTTGTCGATGACAGTGTCACCCTGCTGCACGCGGCCGTTGACGCGCATGCCGAATCGCCGGTCCTCGCCAAACCGCCGACTCAGGTCGATATGGGTGCCCAGTTGTCGGTCCTGGGCATAGGTGGCCGTGGCGCGGGTCAGGTCCTCGTCCAGGGCGCGCTTGGGGACCACGTTGATCACGCCACCGACGGCGCTGTTGGGGGACATGCCGTAGAGGAGGGCGCCAGGGCCTTTGACCACTTCGATGCGTTCGGCGTAGTCGGTGAATACCCGGTAATTGGAGGCCACGCCGTACACACCGTCGAACGCCAGTTCCCCGAGGTTGCCTTCCCCCACCGGAAAGCCGCGGATAAAGAATGAGTCGACGATCCCCCCCGTCTGGCCGGTGGAGCGGACCGAAGAGTCGCGCTCCAGCACGTCGCCCACGGTGGTCGCCTGCTGGTCTTTGATCAATGATGCGGTATAGGTGCTGATGCTGAACGGCGCGTCCATCACATCCGTATTGCCCAGCAGACCGAGACGCCCGCCCTCGGCTACCTGGCCGCCCGGGTACACCGGCGGCAGGCTATCGGTGTGTTTTTGCGCCGCCTCCACCGTGGTCGCCGACAGCGTCAGCCGGCGCAGTACCAGGGTGTAGCTGCCATCGCTGCGCAATACCATCTCCAGGCCGCTGCCTTCGAGCAAACGCGTGACGGCCTCCTGCGTGGAGTAGGTGCCGTTCAGTTCGGGGCTGGTCAACCCCTCCGTGATCGACGGCTGGAACGACAGGGCGATACCTGCGTCCACGGCAAAGTTCGAGAGCGTCGCGCCGAGCGGGCCGGGGGCGATGTGGTAGGCCTGCACGGCGACCGAATCCAATTGGGCCGGTGCCTCCGCCAATGCCACCGGGCACATGGCACCGGCCAGCAGCAGGCTGAGCACGACGCCGTGCACCATCGGTTTGAGCGGACGAGCCGGACGCAGGGGCCGTGCTACGAGCATGAAAGGATGACCCATGGGCGAGAGGAAAAGGCTGTTCCTGTCTTTGCCAGTCGAGATCGAAAAAAGTATCACCCCGGCCGCCGTTTATTTTTGCGTGGGATCAGGCGGGCGACAGGGTGACCCAGTAACCGCGCAAATGACTGTTCGCCAGCACGGGATAAGTGTGCACCAGCATGCTCAAGGTGCGATCGGTATCACTGATCGGAAAGGCCCCGGAAATGCGCAGGTCAGCGATGGCCGGATCACAGCGCAGGAAACCCCGGCGGTAGCGCGTCAGTTCCGCGACGAAATCCGCCAGGCGCATCTTGTCGGCCATCAACATGCCCTGGGTCCATGAACCGATGTAGCGATCGGTCGGCGCCAGGTCACCAAAGGTCTGTGAGGAGAAGTCGGTGCGCTGTCCTGCATTGACGATCAGCGGCGGGGTCTGGCGGTTATCGGCCAATATCACCCTCACCGCGCCGTCGATGACCGCAAGATGGGTGCGGGTGCTGACTTCACGCACGGTAAACCGTGTGCCCAGCGCCTGCATGCTTCCCTGGCGGGTGCTGATCAGGAACGGTCGGGGCAGGGGGGCGGTGTCCACGGCGGTCTGCACCAGGATTTCGCCTTCGCGCAGGTGAATAAGGCGTTGGCGGTCGTCGAATACGACGTCGATGGCGGTAGCGGTGTTCAGGGTGATGCGCGAGCCATCGGCCAGGGTCAGTTCGCGGCGCTGGCCAACGTCGGTGCGATAGTCCGCTGACCATTGCTGCGATTGCGCCAGCTTCCAGCTCCCCCAACCCGCGGGCGCCAGCGCCAGCAGGATCGCCAGCTTGCCCAGTGCCGCACGACGTTCAGGGCTGTCTGGCCGGTCGAGCGCCGACATCGCCAGGGCGGGCGGCAGGCCGCCGAACTTGCTCTGCAGCAATTGCGCCCGCGACCAGGCGCGATCCCGCTCCGGGCTGCTGACCTTCCAACGCTCCCATTCGGCGCGCTCGTGCTCGCTCAGTTCGCGTTCGCTCAAGCGCATCAGCCACTCGGCGGCTTCTTCGAGTACCTGCGGGTCCAGCGGCGGTTCCCTGCGCAGACCGAGCATTCACTCCACCAGCATCAGGCACTGTACGAAGGCCTGTTTCATGTAGCGCTTGACGGTGATCAGCGATACACCCAGTTGCTCGGCGATGTCGTCGTACTTGAGGCCGTTGATCTGCGACAACAGGAAGGCGCGCTTGACCAGGGGCGCCAGAGTATCGAGCATGGCGTCGATTTCGTGCAGGGTTTCCAGCACCATGAAGTGCGCCTCGGGCGACGGTGCTTCGTGGGTGGGCACGTTCGCCAGCGCATCCAGGTAGGCGCGTTCCAGTGCCTTGCGCTGGTACCAGTTGACCAGGATGCCCTTGGCCACGCAGCTCAGGTACGCCCGTGGCTGGTCAATGACCGTGACCTGTGAGGCGAGGATCCGGGTGAAGGTGTCCTGCGCCAGATCCGCCGCATCCATGGCGTTACCCAGTTTTCTCTTCAGCGTGGCATACAGCCAGCCGTGATGCCCGCTGTACAGGGCCTCGATGGCGCGCAGGTGATTGAGGTGATTCGCGGAAGAGGTTTCGCTCATGGCGGCAGATTTGTTTGTAATTGAGAAGTATTCCCAATGCTAGTTGACAAACCGACGTGAGCGCAAGCGCGATCATGTCCGGTGATCAGGCGTGTGACAGGCGTATCAAGGCGCTAATCAGCGATTGGACGGCGCGGACGCCGACCAGTACCGCAACGCCACCATGGGAACCAGCGCCACGGCATAGGCCAGGCATACGAAAAGATAGGTGTATGGCAGGCCGTAGACCTGGCTCAACAAGCCACCGATGGAGATGCCGGCAATCGAGGCGAACTGCGCGGTACTTTGGGCAATACCCAGTACGTAGCCTTGTCGCGAGCTGTCGGCGGTTTTCGAGACCAGCGCCATCAGCACGGGGGTGGTCGCCCCCAGCAGGACTCCCCAAATGAAGTAGGCGAGGATAAATACCCCGGGGCTGCGCGTTACGCCCGCCACGGCAGTCAGGGCGATGCAGGCCATGACGATATACGTGATGCGTTGCAGGGTTTCTGCCTGGGAACGATGCTCGAAGTAGCGCGACCATGCCGTTGCCGACAGAATAAAGCCCAGCGCCAGCAACCCGTAGCACAGGCCCACGATTGAGTGGCTGACCTCGAAGGTCGAGCTCACGTACAGCGAGAAGGATGTCTGCGGCAGCATGCGCGCCAGCAGCAGGATCCCCATGACGCACAGCAGCGACAGCAGGGGAGAGCCGCGCCATAGGCTTTCGGTGCCTGCGGCCGGCGCGCGGGTGGCCACCGCCGGTTTTTTCGGTACGGGAGGTACATCCGGCAACGTCACGGCGGCGATGACGGTACAGAGTGCACAGAGCACCGAGGCGACGATGTTGATCCAGAAAAACGTCGCGTAATCGAGGATCAGGCCGCCTGCGACCGCACCCAGCAGTGAGCCGACATTGGTCGATATCTGCAGGATCGCGAATAACCGCGCCCGTCGCGACGGCGCTTCGATACTGACCCCGTAAGCCTGCGCCGGGGCTATATAGCCGGCAAAGGCGCCCTGTAGAAAACGCAGGATCAGGATGACCCAGATGTCACTGAAAAACGCCAGTCCGAGCTGGGTCAGGGACAACCCCGCGAGTGCGCGGATCATCATCAGTTTGTGGCCGTAGCGATCGCCGATACGGCCCCAGAATGCACTGGTCAGCATGATGCCCAGCATCGGCCCGACGTACACGGCGATGCTGGCGAAGCTGAATACCGACTCCGAAGAGGCCAGCCCGCGCAGGTGCACGGGCCAGAACGGCCCGCTCATTTCCATCGCACCAATGGAGACCAACTGGATCGCGAACAGAAGATAAATGAGGATTCTTACATGGGAACCCGGGATGGCACCTGCTTGGGACATGCGTACTCCTTGGTCAGCCACAGGGCCATTTCATGCCAGTGTGTGAGGAACGCGGCGTCCAGCACAACCCTGCGCACCGTGCAAAAAAAATCATACGGGGGGGTGATACCTTTTCGCACGTCGACTGGCATTAGGAGTAATTCCCATTTTCCCTCGTTGAAAGGATCCTCTCGTCATGCCTGTTGCCAGTCGGCCCTGCGGTGAACGCGCGTTAACCCTCGCCATTCGAACCGCCCTGTTGAATTTCGTCATGGTCGCAGCGGGCGCCACTGCCTGGGCTGAGACACCAACGCCTGCCGCCACGGATGACAGCACGCCCAGCCTGACCCTCGACACCACCACGATCGACGGCCGCTACAACGGCCCGACGGCGTTGCCCGAAGTCCTCCCCGGTGGACAGGTGGCGCGCGGCGCGCGGCTGGGCATGATGGGCAACAAAGACGTGATGGACACGCCGTTCAGCGTCACCAGCTACACCGCCAAAACCCTCGCCGACCTGCAAACCGTCACCGTTGCCGATGCCCTGGAACGCGACCCGTCGGTGCGCTCGACCGGCCAGACCGGCGGTATCGTCGATTCGTTTTTCATTCGCGGTTTTGCCATCGGCGAAGGCAACCTGGGTGAGCTGGCCTACGACGGTGTGTATGGCGTGGCCCCCAATTACCGGGTCTTTACCGAGTACGCCGAGCGTGTCGAAGTGCTCAAGGGGCCGGGTGCCTTGATGTATGGCATCTCGCCCAACAGTGGTGTGGGTGGGGTCATCAACATCGTTCCCAAACGGCCGCTGGAGGAAGACCTGACCCGGTTCACCGGCAGCTACGCGTCGGACTCCCAGACGGGCGGGCATCTGGATATCAGTCGGCGTTTTGGTGAGGAAAACCAGTTCGGCGTGCGCTTTAACGGCAGCTTGCAGGGCGGTGATACGGCGGTGAACGACCAGCATCGCGACGTAGGGATCGGTGCGATTGCCCTGGATTATCGTGGCGAGCGGCTGCGCCTGAACCTGGACTACATCAGCCAGAAAGAAAGCTTCGACGGTGCCTCACGCCCGTTCACCATCGCGCCGGGCGTTGACGTGCCATCCGCCCCCAATGGCCGCACCAGCCTGCCGCAAAAGTGGGGTTGGTCGGATACCAAGGAACAGTCCGCATTGCTCGGCGGTGAATATGATCTGAGCGACAACCTCACCGTTTTCGCCCATGCAGGGGGCGGCAAGTCGGATGTGAAACGCATGTCCGACCAGGTGCCGCGCATCCTCAATGACGCGGGCGACACCAGCAACGTCCCGGGCTATTACAAATTCAACGTCGACCGTTCTACCGCCGATGTGGGGATGCGCGGGCTCTTCGCCACCGGGCCGGTAACCCATACCACCACGCTGATGGCGACCCGTTACCAGGATGAGCTGTCGCGGGGCATCAACAACGGCACCACGATCCTCTCCAATATCTACCACCCGGTGGACACGCCCAAGCAATACATCAACACGCCCAAGGTGCTGCGAATCTCCGAGTCGGAGCTGTCCGGCGTGGCGTTGACCGACACCTTGGGGATGCTGGATGACCGTCTCCAACTGAGCCTGGGCGTACGCCGGCAGTTTATCGAGTCGCGTAACTACAATGCCGCCGGCACCGTCAGCTCGCGTTACAGCGCCAACGCCACCACGCCGTTGCTGGGTGTGGTGGTCAAGCCCTGGGAGGACGTCTCCCTCTACTACAACTACGTCGAAGGGCTGAGCAAAGGCGATGCGGCACCGGGCACGGCGAGCAATGCCGGGGAAACCTTTGCGCCGTATGAGTCCAAGCAGCACGAACTGGGGGTGAAGTATGAACACGGCACCTTCATGACCACACTGGCGCTGTTCCAGATCGAAAAACCTGCCGGCGAACTGGGCGCCAATGGCGTGTATTCGGTGCAGGCCGAACAGCGCAACCGTGGCCTGGAACTCAGCGTGTTCGGCGAAGTGGCCACCGGCACCCGTTTGATGGGGGGCGTGACCTTCCTCGATGGCGAGCTGACCAAGTCGGCGACTGCCGCTAACCAGGGCAACAAGCCGGTCGGCGTGCCCGATATCCAGGCCAACCTGTGGGCGGAATACGACACCCCCTGGCTGGAAGGTTTCACCCTCACGGGTGGTGCGATCTACACCGACAGCCAATACGTCAACCAGGCCAACACCCAGGAACTCGACGCCTGGACCCGCATTGACGCCGGTGCGCGTTACGCCACCAAGATAGAAGGGCGGCCGACGACATTCCGCGCCACGGTACAGAACGTGTTCGACCGTGAGTACTGGTCCGGCGTGGCCTCCTATGGTGCGTTTTCCCCGGGGTATCCGCGTACCTTGCAACTATCGGCGACCGTCGATTTTTGACGGGCGCCGGTTTGGAGCAATCATGCACCAGCAATAACCTTAAGCCTGGCTGGTCGCCCGATCGTCAATGACCCGAATTCGCCATTGCTCAACGGTGCGCAGGGGGTTACAGCCCTTGCGCTCTTTGTTGGCGTGGCTGCTCGGCGGCGCCACGGTGTCCTGCGATCATTGCCCTTTGAGTGCGATTGCCACTGCTGCTGAAAGTGAAGTCGTGGCCCTGCCGGTCAGCGTCGAAAGCTGATGGCTATCATCGAAAAGTGCGCCTTGGGATGCGTTGACATCGTAGCCCGCCAGGGCCTGTGCGAGTGGCTCCGGGAGGCCGAAATTGATTAACGCAGAGGCGTAGTCAGTTTCAGGCAAGTTCTTGTAGGGAATGTTCCTACCCGTTTGCCGAGAAACCTCGGCTGCGAGTTCCGATAACGTCCAGGCGCTGTCACCCGCCAACTCGTAGACCTTCCCCTCTTGATCGTCGCGGGTGAGCACGACGGCAGCGGCCTGGGCGAAATCTTCCCGTGTCGCCGCAGAAATCTTTCCGTCACCTGCGCTGCCGATAAATTCACCGGCCGATAACGCGCCAGCGATAAAGCCGGTGTAGTTCTCGGTATACCAACCATGACGCAATATCGTGAATGCCAACCCCGATGCTGTGAGCTCGGCTTCCGTTTGCCGATGCTCCTCGGCGAGGTTCAATGAAGAGGTATCCGCGTGCAGTACACTGGTATAAACGACGCGACCCACACCGGCCTGCCTTGCTGCGTTGATGACATTTCGATGCTGTGAGAGTCGCTTACCTATTTCGCTTGAGGAAATGAGTAGAAGCGTGTCGACTCCGCTGAGCGCCGCGACCAGGATTTGCGGATTGTCATAGTCGGCAACACGTGCCTCCACGCCTAGATCACTCGCCTTGTCAGGGCTGCGCACCAGCGCGACCAGGTTGGACGCGGGTACTTTTTGCTTGAGTTGCTGGACAACGAGGCGGCCAAGTTGGCCGGTGGCTCCGGTGACGGCGATCATGAGGGATTCCTTTTACAAAAAGTGATAGAGCAGGCAGAGTAGGGCCTTAACTAACTTTTCGTAAGTACGTACCTAAAGGTAAGTAAGCATGCCGGATTCGGAGCCCTCTGGAGCAACCCGTCCCGCAACAGTGGCCAACCGACTGCGCAGCGGTGAATTATTCGACCCGGATTGTCCCTCGAGGGTCGTGCTCCAGCACGTCAGCAGCCGCTGGGGAGTATTAGTATTGGTGGCCTTGCTCGCGGGTACGCATCGCTTCAGCGATCTGCGTCGCAAGATTGGAGGGGTCAGCGAAAAGATGCTTGCGCAGACCCTCCAGTTTTTGGAACTCGATGGTTTCGTCCTGCGCAAATCCTATCCGGTCGTGCCACCCCACGTTGAGTACAGCCTCACCCCTATGGGAACTGAAGTAGCCCGCCATGTCGAAGGCCTGGTTGACTGGATCGAAGGCAATCTGCCAAAGATTCTGGAGGAACAACGCTCTCGCCAGATTTCATAACGGGCTTGCGACCTCTGATTGATCACTCAGGCGGGACCTTAGGCAAGAGTCCCTCCAATCCGATAGTCAGGCGGTCAGTTCCCGATTCATGGCAACAATGTCCTCGTGTGTGAAATGGCCACCGGGCGTCATGAACGTGACCATCAGGGCATCCCGGTTTTGAGGCGCCCTCAACTTATCTGCCGCGCACAAGGCCGATTTCAACGCTGGCAACTTGAGTTCGGTGCAATAGGCAGGTGTACCTGGTTGCTGACGCCACGAGTCTTCCAGGCCACCAGCGGCAAGCGCGGTGAAGCCGGTATCCTCTACTAGATCTTGCGCGATCCTCTGAGCATTGATGTCACCGCCAGCCACAGGTAAGGCTATGCGTGAGGAGGACCCGACGGGTTGGCCGTGATCGGCAAGCGTTGCTGCGAGGACCGCGTTCCATGCCTTAACAACCGGGTGGCCAATCTGCTCGCTTACCCAAACGCTTTCGGGCTTGCCGTCGTCCACTTCTTTGATCGCCCCGTCTCGTTCGGGATAGTAATTGGAGGTGTCGATGATGACGACCCTCTCGGGAATACGGCTCAATGTTTGCCGCAGATCCGGGGACTTTGCAAAGGGGATCGAGAGGATCACGGCTTCCACGTCGGACACTGCATCTTCTTTGGTCACCGCGTGTACACCGATTTTGTTGGCAAGGTTCTCAAGGGTATGGGGACTCTTCGAGTTTGCCAGTTTGACTTCATGGCCGCACGCAGCGAGCTTTCGAGCAAGAGTTGCGCCAATGTTGCCTGCGCCGATAATTCCGATTTTCATTTCAATCGCATCCTCACCTACGAACAATAATCAAGCTATTAAGCGGTGCCGATCAATTCTTGAGCGCTGCGAATGAGCGCTTCAAATTGATTTTCCATGGCACCTCTCTCGAGATCCATCATGGCGACGGCGAACTTATCTGTTTAAAACTGAGCACGCTGAGCGAGCACCCATTGAGTGTCCAGGTAAGCAGCAGAGGCTACTCATACGGTTGACGTCATTCTGCCGGTGGTTTGTAGCCCGCAAGCATTTTCAAGACCTCATCATGTGATCCGCTCGCTTCAGCAAACCGTAAGGGCTTGGCGCGTTCGACGACAAGTTCCCGTGGGGTCGGAGAGATTTCGAGCAGTTCGAAGACTTCATCCAAAAACTCCTCCAGGGGCATGGCGTGTTCGTCGTTTTCCTGCCCCAGTAAAGTGGTACGCACCCCCGGCGGCGCAAGCTCTATAACCTCAACCGGCGAGCTCTCTAGCTGCACTCGAAGACTTTGAGTGAACGAGTGAACTGCAGCTTTGGTTGCGCTATAGGTAGGTGTTGCAGGCAGCGGGACAAATGCCAAGGCCGAACTGACATTCACAATCGTTGCACTGGGCTGCTTGATCAACTGGGGAGTGAACGCGTAAACCATACGAATCGTGCCAAGTAAGTTCGTGGTCACGATATCTTCGGCCGTGCTCAGGCTTTGCGGATCAGTCAGATCCTCCCAGTGCATGATCCCGGCGTTGTTTATAAGGACGTTCAGATTCGGATGGCTGGTCGCAAGCGCTGTGCAGCTGCGCTGGATGGATTGTAGATCGCAGACGTCCAGCACGACGGATTCAATCCCCGGATGCTCCGACACGATCTTGTCGAGCAGAGCCTTGCGACGTCCTGCAATGATGACGGTGTTGCCCGCCTTGTGAAGCCTGAGCGCCAGACCGAGGCCGATGCCTGAGGTGCCGCCAGTAACCAGAATCGTGTTGCCAGTGCTGTTCATAGTAAACTCCAGGAACCACGCCTAAACGGACAAGTGTCCGCTTGATCAAAATTACCGGACAATTGTCCGATTAGCAATGCAATGAAGGAAAACTTTGCCCATGACCGACGAATTGGTGATGCGTTCTGACGCCAAGAAAAACCGCGAACGGATACTGGAAGTCGCTGTGCTCGAGCTGACCAGCGATCCTGCGGTTGCGTTGAGCACGATCGCGAAGAAGGCCGGGGTGGGGCAGGGCACGTTCTATCGCCACTTCGCCACCCGAGAGAAACTGGTATTCGAGGTCTATCAATTCGAGATGCAACAGGTGGCATCGTTGGCGGAACAGCTTCTCGCGACAAAACCGCCCAAGGAGGCCCTGCGGGAATGGATGGACAGCCTCGCTGAATACGCAATGACAAAGGCAGGACTCGCTGCTGCGATTCAACAAGCTGCGTCTGTTTACGAGTTCCCAGGGAAATCGGGATACGCTCCAGTCCAGGCCGCCGCCGAGTTGCTTTTGAGGGCGAATGAAAAGGCCGGAACTATTCGTAGCGGGATTACCAACGACGATTTCTTTCTAGCCATTGCTGGCATATGGCAAATGGATGCCCAGAGTGAATGGCGCTCGCGTCTCGCCAGATTGATGAACCTGGTGATGGATGGTCTGTGCGCTGGCAGCCCCGAGAGCCTGAAGAAAAACGTGTAGCCTTTAGGGCAGGCCTATTACCAGCAACCTTGTGGTCACTCTGCCCGCCTGTTTCAGGGGCAATTTGAATCGTACCCTGACTTCAAGTAGGTCTTGGCCCACTCACGATAGTTATCCGAGAGCGTGTATTTTGAAAGCAGCTCAGGAAGGGAAAGCTCGCTTGCGTGTGTGCCGCTTTGTTCGCGCAGCGCCTCGTAGGTCGCTTTGATTGCGGACAAATAAGGGGCATGCCCATTGACCACGACCCGCACATTGGCGGCACTCAGTTTCTCGACATCGCTCAGGGCCGGATTGCCGTAGTTGATCAGCATGATTGGCACGCTGAGGTGTGCCGTGAGTGCTTCCAGGTGCTGGAAATCCTTAACGCCAACCAGGCAAATCGCATCTGCTCCGGCCTTCTGATAGGCCGCAGTGCGAGCGATGGAGTCTTCCAACGTGGTAGCGGCCACATTCGTTCTGGCAATGATGCTGAGCGCATCATCTGAACGGGCAAATCGTGCAGCGTAGATCTTGGCTGCGGCTTCTTGCCTTTCGATAAGCACGTTCGACTGCTCGTCGTACTTGGCCGGTAGGTGGGTGTCTTCCAGCGTCAGGGCGGCAACACCGGCTTTCTGAAGCTCGGTCACTGTTCGCATGACATTAAGTGCGTTACCGAACCCATGATCAGCATCGCCGATGATTGGGATTTGACTGGCCCGCCCGACTCTAGAAACCTGTTCGACGTACTCATCAAGCGTGAGCAGTGCAATGTCAGGTGCCCCGAGCACTTGAAGCGAGGCGACGGAACCACCTTGGATGGCAACCTCAAAGCCAAGGTCGGATGCCATGCGAACCGAGATAGGATCGAATACGGACGCGGCAAATTTACAGGCGGTTCCGTGAAGTAAGTCACCAAACGTCTTGCGCAATTCATGATGAGATCGCTCGATCATTTTTTCGGCTCCATCCACTTCATTCGCGGTCTTCGTTGGGATCGTCCCGCGTTGAACGAGACCTGGAAATCACGACCGGTCATGGCCATGGTTGACGCGCAAATGACCGGTAAGCTGTGCTGATTACTTTTGCGGCAACAGTGCTTTGCGCACTGCTTTTTGGTGTTTCATTGCGGCAATTTCATGCTCGCAGGCTTCGACGTCAAAGGAGTTGTCCCATTTGGCAATGGCGATGGTGCCGATACCGTTGCCGATCAGGTTGGTCACGGCACGCGCTTCGTTGAGGAAGCGGTCGATGCCCAACAGCAGGACAAGGCCTACCAGCGGAATGGAGTGGATGGTCGTGAGCGTTGCCGCAAGGGTTATGAACCCGGCACCCGCGACGCCAGCGGAGCCTTTTGAGGTCAGCAGGAAGACACCCAGCAGAATCATCTGATCCATAAACGTCAGGGGCGTATTGGTTGCCTGTGCGATAAAAATCGCCGCCATGGTGAGGTAAATGCAGGTGCCATCTGCATTGAACGCATATCCAGTGGGTAGCACCATGCCCACCACTGACTTCTTGCAGCCCAGCTTTTCAAGTTTCACCATCATTCGCGGAAGCACGGCCTCGGTTGAGCAGGTGCCAAGTGTGATGAGAATTTCATCTTTGAAATAACGCAGAAATTGCATAAGCGGCATGCCCGACCATCTAGCGACCGTCCCCAGTACGACCACGATGAAAATCAAGGTGGTGATGTACAGCGCGACCAGCAACTGGCCGAGTGACAGCAAGGTACCAATTCCGTACTTGCCTATCGTGAACGCCATCCCGGCGCCGGCGCCAATCGGCGCCAGGCGCATAACCATTGCTACGATCTTGAACAGCCCTTGCAGAAACAAGTCGATGGTATTGATCAGCGGTTTGCTGGTTTCACCCATTTGAACGAGGGCGATGCCCATCAATACCGAAATCAAGATGACCTGAAGCATGACGCCATTCGAGAATGCGCCAATGAAGGTGCTCGGGATGATGTTGAGAAAGAAATCGATAGTCCCGCCCTGCTCACTGGCGGCTTGGCTGTACTTGGCGATAGCGCTGGCATCAAGCGTGGTAGCGTTGATATTCATCCCGGCGCCTGGCTTTACGACATTGACCACAATAAGGCCGATGACCAGCGCAATGGTTGAAAGGATTTCAAAGTAGAGCAGCGCCTTCACGCCGATCCGCCCAACCTCCTTGATGCTGCCCATCTTGGCGATACCCACCACGACAGTACCGAAAATAATCGGCGCCAACAGCATTTTGATGAGTTTGATAAAACCATCCGCAAAAGGTTGAAGCTTGGCTCCGAATTGCGGTTCAAAGTGACCGATTGCAGCGCCGATGACGATACCGATCAGCACCTGCACATACAGCTGGCTGTACCAGCGGGACTTGGACATTTCCACGGAAGCACCTCATTTTATTTTTGTGATGGGCATGTGGTTTGGCGTCAGTGGATGACGCCTGAGTCTGCGGCCCCTTTAAAAGAAACCGCAGGCCGAGGTTGATCAGCCTTCGCCTAGCTCGCGCATGACTGCGTACAAGGCGGACTTGGCTTCGAAACCAACACCTGGAATATCCGGCAGGCCGACATAACTATTTTCCACCTTGATTCCGTCGGCGAAGCCGCCGAAAGGCTGGAACACGTCGGGGTAGGATTCGTTGCCGCCCAGGTGCAGGCCGGCTGCGATGTTCAGGGACATCTGGTGGCCACCATGGGGAACCACGCGGCGGGAAGACCAACCCATGTCTTCCATCACTTTCAGGGTGCGCATGTACTCCACCAGCCCGTATGACAGGGCGCAGTCGAACTGGAGGAAGTCGCGATCAGGGCGCATTCCACCGTGACGCAGAAGGTTACGGGCATCCTGGTGGGAGAACAGGTTTTCCCCGGTGGCCATGGGCAGCTCATAGTGATTGGCGAGCTCAGCCTGAAGTGCGTAGTCCAGCGGGTCGCCGATCTCCTCGTACCAGAAGAGGTTGTACTGCTTGATGGCTTCCGCGTAAGCAATACCGGTCTGTAGATCGAAACGACCGTTGGCATCGACCGCCAGTCGACGACCGTCACCCACCACTTCAAGCACCGCTTCGATGCGACGAATATCCTCATCCAGCGGTACTGCCCCAATCTTCATTTTGACGACGTCGTAGCCACGATCCAGATAGCTCTGCATTTCTGCTTTGAGCTTGGTCTGGTCTTTACCTGGGTAGTAATACCCACCGGCTGCGTAAACCCAGACCTTGTCATCTGCCACGCCGTTACGGTAGCGGTCAGCCAGCAGGCGATACAGAGGTTTGCCCTCAATCTTGGCGACGGCATCCCATACAGCCATGTCGATGGTGCCAACCGCGACCGAGCGCTCGCCGTGGCCGCCTGGCTTTTCGTTGGTCATCAGGGTTTTCCAGATGGCGAACGGATCCAGGTTGTTGTTTTCATGGTCGACGAGCGTGTCAGGATCAGCTTCCGTGATACGCGCCAGGAAACGATCCCGCATCAGAGCGCCTTGGCCATAGCGGCCATTGGAGTTGAAACCGTAACCGATGATGGGTTTGCCATCGCGAATCACATCGGTGATGACCGCGACGACCGAGCAGGTCATCTTGGAAAAATCGATATAGGCATTGGCAATCGGGGAGGCAATGGAAACTGTTTTTTCACGGATGTCTACGATACGCATGACGGGCTCCTCTTGTTGTTTGTGGCCCCACGTTATGCTTTGCGATGTCACCCGCCCAATGCTATTAATGCCGGACCCTATGCACAGGAGGCATGGCCCCTTGGAACTCGTTTGGCTTGAAGATCTTTCAGCGCTTGCGGAGTACGGCAGCTTTGTCCGTGCCGCTGAGGCACGCCATGTTACTCAGCCAGCCTTCAGTCGAAGAGTACGCTCACTGGAGAATTGGATGGGCGTCGAGTTGTTTGTGCGCACACCACAAGGCGCAACCCTTACCGAGGCCGGAAGGCAAATTTTGCCCAGTGCTCAGGAAGCGGCCCGACACTTGTACAGGATGCGCAACGAGGCTCAAGAGGTAGCAGGAATCGCCGCCAAGTCGTTGCAATTCGCGGCAACTCATTCGCTGTCGTTTACGTTTTTTCCCAAGTGGCTTCGAAGCTCAGAAAACGGTGCCCCCATTGAGGCAGTGAAACTGCACTCGGACAGCATGGCCGTTTGTGAGCAGATGCTGATACATGGTCAGGTTCAGTTCCTGCTCTGCCACCGCCATCCCGACGTTCCGCCTTTACTGGCGCCTGATCAGTTCACCGGCAAGAAGGTGGGGGAGGACGTCCTCGTTCCGCTTGCGAGTGCTTCCACTCACTTCGGCACCTCGCCCGCGGCATTGCCATACCTCGCATACACCCATGAGTCTGGACTGGGACGTATCGTCGCCCACAGGTTGCGTGGCAAGGAAGATTACCTTCACCTCAAGCCGCTTTTCAGCAGCCACCTTGCAGCGGTACTCATGTCCATGGCCCTGGAAAGCAAAGGTGTGGCGTGGCTGCCCAAGAGCCTTACCGAGCAGGAAGTTCTTGATGGGCGCTTAGTCAGAGCGCTCGACGAAAGCTGGGACATACCTCTGGAAATTCATCTGACCCGCCCGAAAGCAATCCTCAGTCAATCTGCTGAAGAGTTTTGGAGCCGGGCGGGTAGTGACCCGCAAGCTCCCACATGACGAGCGCCCAGTTACACGCAATGCCCAAGCGGGTCTTTATCTTCACGTCGGATGACTGAGCGACGGAGGTTTTCTGGTTCCCGCGGCAGAGTTTAACCAGAGCAGCATTGCGGCGAGAGAGGCGGCGACTATCAGCGTAAGCCACATGATGACCAGCAGGGTGAAGGTGACACTGTTGTTTAACTCACGAAAAATGCCGAAGGCAAAAGCCGTGTACCAAGACACCCCCGAAACTGCACCGGAGGCGAGAAACAAGGCCGCTCTTTTGCGGGACACGCCAAAGAGCAGGGGGCGACTCAGGTCGCGTAGGGCTTCTGGCAGCACAAGCGCGTGGATGATTATTCCATTGATAGTCAGCACGATCACCACAATGACTTTCGCCCAGAGTTTGGGGTTTTCAAACTTTTCCGGCGACTCCATCGCGTAAAGGGCAAGGAAACCAAGGCCTGAAAGCCACAGGAGGCAGAGTCCAATAGTGACTGCGTCGCTGATGAAGTGAAAGGTGCGTCCGATTTCAACCGGGAGGCTGCCCCGGCGCATCCAACGCAAGATCCAGAGGTCCAGCATCGTCGCCCCACCGAGACCGAAGCACATGCCGAGCAGGTGTATACCTATAAGGAGTGTCAGCACTTTTAGCTGTGGGAGTGGAGCCGGCAATGGAACGCTCAGCGCGAGTGTGTCGGCGAGTAAGTAGCCACTGCCGGACAGCGCAAGCAGGCCGCCTAAAATCATGAAAGACGTGCGTATCTTCATTTATTGCGGCCTTGGACGAGTGTTTTTAGTTGGACGCGTGCGCAGTTTGTTTACTGGAACAGGCGGATCAAGCGGCTGCTATCTGCAGCGTTGCTGCAACCAGGAAGATAGGTTTCGGGTTAAATGAGGCCAGCGACGCTAGCGTCACATCAGCAGGTTGCACGGGCGTAGACCCTGCTCAGGAAGGGACCGGTGCTTGGGCATCGATCAGGTTCCGGCTCTTGAGCTCCTCCCAAAAGGCTGCCGGGATGCCGACCTTCATCGCCTGCACATTGGAAACGATCTGCCCCGGCGTGCGGGCACCCGGAATGATCGCTGACACTTGCGGATGTGCTGCCGCGAACTGCAGGGCGGCAGTATGAATATCGATGCCATGTCGTTTGGCAACCGCCATGATTCGCGCGCGCTTTTCCACCGCTCCGGCAGGCAGGTCCAAACTGAAGTTGTATCGGCTGCGTCCTCCCAGGAATCCATCGTTCAGTGGTGTTCCAACCACAACGCTGGTGCCCTTCCTGCTCAACGCCGGAAAGGTGTTGCGCAACGCATCGCCGTGCTCGAGCAGGGAATACTGGCAGGCAAGCAACACGATGTCGGGAGTCGGGTCATCACCGGCCATTGCCTGGACCACAGCATTCGGCGTATTGACGCCGAAGCCCCATGCCTTGATGAGCCCCTCGTCACGCATCTTTTCAAGCTCGACCATCGCCCCTGTGCGCGCAATGCGATACGCCGCTTCCCAACCGCCTTCCAGTTCGCTGTTATCGGGCGAGATGTCATGGATAAACACGATATCGATACGCGGCAGCCCCAGCCGCTGCAGGCTGTCTTCCACGGAACGCCGTGCGCCTGCTGCGGTGTAGTCATACCGGTAGTTGAAGGGCGCGGGTGACTTCCAGATGGCATGGTCCGCGCGCGGGCCACCCGCGGCAGTCAAAACCCGTCCTACCTTGGTGGAGACCACATAGTCGTTCGGATTTTTGCCGTGCAGAAAGCGGCCTACCCGATATTCACTCAAACCAAACCCGTAGAACGGCGACGTGTCGTAAAGCCTTACACCCGCGTCCCAGGCGGCCTGTAGAACCAGGCCCGCCTGCTCGTCGCTGAGCGGCGCAAAGATATTGCCAATCTGTGTCCCGCCCATGCCAAAGCGTTGAGGCGTCATGTATCGCAGGGTAGGCGAGGGTGAATTGAGGGGCAGGCCTGTGCGCACTGGCCGGCCTTCCGTACGCATCACGCTCCCGCGCTCTGTCAGTAAAGAGGGCGCTGGGGCTGTCGAACTGGCGACACTCGAGGCTGGCAGCAAAGCGGCTGCAACAGTGCCCACTGCCGAGTAAGTAAGAAAATCTCGTCTGTCCATCCAACGTTCCTTTCGCGACCGAGGTTTCACGGGATCATCGAAGCCGGTATTCGTACTGGAAGTTAGAACAACGAGGGGTGGCCGGGTGACCCTAATACGCCATATTTTTTGCACAATCCTGCCGATGCGCTTGTGTTGGTTACGCACTCTCAGCAGACTCGAACATTCCGTAAACAGGGGCGCATGTGATGACGAGCGGTTCCTTCTCGCAGTTCGGTTCCGGCCACCTGCATTCTCTGACGTTGCGCGATCCCATACAGCCCAACGAGCGTCTCCAGGCACTGGGACGGCTGATCGAAAAAGTCACCCGGCAGATTGGTTTGAACGAGGTCTGCAAAACATCGATTCCAGGCCTGGCCTTTTATCGAATGGCTGAGCTGGGTACGCCCACTTACTGCATTTATGAGCCTTGCGTGGCCATCATTCTGCAGGGGGCGAAGGAGATCACGTTCGGCGAGGAGGCCTGTGAGTTCGGGCCGGGGGCGTTCTTCGTCACGTCGGTCGACATCCCCACATTGGCCCGCGTTACCGCCGCCAGCGAGGCAACCCCCTATTTATCCGTGGTGTTGAAGCTCAACCTTTCCATGCTCAACGAGGTGATCCAGACCTTGGCCCCCCCCCGCGCAGGAAATAGCTACAGAAGCGCGGGGCTTCGTATCGGGTGCGGCGTCGAGTGAGATGCTCGATGCATTCGCTCGACTCGCTACGCTGATCGAACGGCCGCTTGAAGCAGGCTTGATGTCGGATCTGATCAAGCGGGAAATATGCGTTCGGCTGTTGTTAAGTGGTGCAGGACAGTGGTTGCGCAGCGTCACCCGCGACGGTTACCGAGACAAGGGCATCGTGAGAGCCATTGAATGGCTGAAACATCACTACGACAAACCGCTGCACGTGGCCGATCTCGCCGAACGATCAGGAATGGCCAGCTCTACGCTGCATCACAGTTTTCGCAAGCTGACAGGCACCAGCCCCGTTCAGTATCAAAAGGCGTTACGGCTGCAAGCCGCACGCAGCCTGATGTTGACCGATCGTGTTGACGTGAACACCGCCGCGTTGCGCGTCGGCTATGAAAGTGTCGCTCAATTCAGCCGTGAATATGCCCGGCGTTTCGGAGCCCCGCCTTCGAGAGACATCAAGCACGTACGGGAGCAGGGCGGACTGCTCGACTAGCGACGCTTCAAAGGGGAATGTGGGTGGTCGACAAGACCTGACGCAAGCCCATGAACGATCGAATCTGGCGAACCCCAGGCAGGTAAAGCAACTGTTCCGCGTGGAGCCGGTTGAAACTGTTGCTGTCCTTGGTTCGTATCAACATGAAGTAGTCGAACTCCCCCGTCACCACATGGCACTCCATGCAGCCGGACACTTTTTGTGCGGCTGCCTCGAATGCGGCGAAGGATTCCGGTGTGGAGCGGTCCAGCACCACGCCGATCAACACCACCATCCCCGCATCCAGCGCGACATTGTCGAGCAGCGCGACTATGCCTTTGATCAGGCCGACCTGCTTGAGCCGCTCGACGCGCCTGAGGCACGCCGGTGCACTCAATTTCACCTTCTCTGCCAGCGCCACATTGGAGATGGAAGCATCTCGTTGCAGGGCCTTGAGAATGGCGCGGTCGGTTCGATCCAGCGGCTGCGGCACCGGGGCTGATACGCTTGGCTTCTTGCGAGTGTTTGTTGCGTTCATGACTGTTTATTCGCAATTAAAGTATGTTCGATATTTATAGCGAGAAATTATAGTTCTTTAAGTGCTAGAAGTTTGCAACACATCTTTTTGGAAAACTTCTTAATATTGAACTCATCGAAGCCCGACTGAAAGAACCTGGAAGGCAACCTTTGCCTTTCGGTCTGGCGCTTTGATGTCCAGTAATCAAGGAGCAGCGTCATGAACCTGAATCGTTTTAAACGTTATCCGTTGACCTTCGGTCCTTCTCCCATCACGCCCTTGAAGCGCCTCAGTGAACACCTGGGTGGCAAGGTCGAGCTGTATGCCAAACGTGAAGACTGCAACAGTGGCCTGGCCTTCGGCGGGAACAAAACGCGCAAGCTCGAATACTTGATTCCCGAAGCGCTCGAGCAAGGCTGCGATACCTTGGTTTCCATCGGCGGTATCCAGTCGAACCAGACCCGCCAGGTGGCCGCCGTTGCCGCTCACCTGGGCATGAAGTGTGTGCTGGTGCAGGAAAACTGGGTGAACTACTCCGATGCGGTGTATGACCGCGTTGGCAATATCGAGATGTCGCGCATCATGGGCGCCGACGTACGACTGGACGCCGCCGGGTTCGACATTGGCATCCGGCCCAGTTGGCAGAAGGCCATGGACGATGTGGTGGAGCGGGGTGGCAAACCGTTTCCAATCCCTGCCGGGTGTTCCGAACACCCCTACGGCGGCCTTGGGTTCGTCGGCTTTGCCGAGGAAGTGCGAGAGCAGGAAAAACAACTGGGGTTCACGTTCGACTACATCGTGGTCTGCTCTGTGACCGGCAGTACCCAGGCCGGCATGGTCGTCGGTTTCGCCGCGGACGGCCGTTCGAAGAACGTTATCGGCATTGATGCCTCGGCCAAGCCGGAGCAAACCAAGGCGCAGATCCTGCGTATCGCCCGGCACACCGCAGAGTTGGTGGAACTGGGCCGTGAGATCACCGAAGACGACGTGGTGCTCGATACACGTTTTGCCTACCCGGAATACGGTTTGCCCAACGAAGGCACGCTGGAAGCCATTCGTTTGTGCGGGAGCCTGGAAGGCGTGCTGACCGATCCGGTGTACGAGGGCAAATCCATGCACGGGATGATTGAAATGGTCCGCCGTGGTGAGTTCCCCGAAGGCTCCAAAGTGCTGTATGCGCACTTGGGTGGGGCGCCTGCGCTGAATGCCTACAGCTTCCTGTTTCGCAACGGCTGATTAACGCCAAAAAACCAGGGAGCTCACGACGCGATGGGTGAGTCGGCATCAATATTGAATGTCACGATCCCATCGTCGAATCGCCACCCGGAGCACGTTGCTCCTATCCAACCGCCGGGAGTACCGCCATGCATGCGATAACGCAATCCGCAGTCTGGATCAAGGAGCCTTCGGCGGATGCCGGAGTGGTGATCGTTACCAGCGCCGCGTTGCCCCCGTACATGATCGACAAGCTGCATGTGGCGATAGATGAGTGGGACCAGGTGGCTTATCTAGCCGTCAAACAGTCCGAGGCGTTGAGGCTCGATTGGTTGCAGGTCGGGTCCAGCCCGGAGCCGTCCGACGGGGCCTACGCGTGCCATGCCAGCCAACTGTTGCGCGGCGTCTCCCACGGCAGCTTTTTACTGGATGTCGAAACTGGCACGAATTGCGGCATGACGTGGCTGGGGTCCGTCTTTGGTCATCCGCTGCGCGTGGTCGAGCTTGGAGAAGTAGCCTCCTCCACTGCACAGATGGATCAACAGGTGGAGGCGGTGTTAGCGGCGACCCGAAGCCTGGCGAAAAGCGTGTTGCAGGCACGCGGCGTCATTTAACCAATGACCTGGTCCATTCGCCGGTTGGAACCATAAAGGCATCGATTATGAGCCAAGCTGTCGATTGTCGTCCCAACGCCATGAAGTGGATGCGCGAGCCATCAAGTTGCACGCGCATCGTGGTCATCGTGTGCGGGCTTGATAGCGCTCATATTGACTTGATCCATCAGGGGTTCAGCTGTTTTGACAATGTTGCGCTGCTCCATGTCGATGCGGTGGACACCGTGCCTGGCAAGCGCGTTGATGTGCAAGTGACCAGAAGTGACTGTTCTTTTGTCGTGCTCGGTGAACTGGATGAGCCTGTATTGCATAGCCTTTCCATGGGTAAGCGATGCCTCTACTCCATAGCGCCAGACGGGTCGGCCGAATGCTCGGTGATTGCAGCAGTAGAACAGGTCAAAAATTTCGCCCGAGTGAGCCATTCCCGTCACCTTGAAGCGATACCCGACAGCGCCAGGAGCTGCCTGTGAACCTGTCGGATACCCTGACCTCGGCGACGCGTAGAAACCCATGACCTCAAACGCTGTCGCCGACCGCCAGAATGGTCGCCACCAGGGCCAGGGCGCGAGGTACCAGGGTGTCCAGCTCCAGGTATTCACGATCGGTGTGGACCTTGCCACCCACCGGGCCGAGCCCGCACAGGGTTGGAACGCCCAGGCTGGCGGTAAAGCCGGAGTCGGCGCAACCGCCGGTGAATTCGCCTTCGACGCTGAAACCCAATGCCCGTGCTTTTTGTTGGTAGAGATTCAGCAGTCGTTCGCTGTGGCGTGCTTCCATCGGTAGAAAGGTCGTCGCTTCCTTGAGGACGGCGCGGGTGCCGATCAGTTCTTCTTCGGCGACGATGGCCTGGATTGCGCTGAAGATCCGATCCCAGTGCTTGAGTTCGATGAAGCGCACGTCCAGCCGCGCGCAGGCGCTGGGCGCGACGGTGTTGCTCGATGTACCACCGGATACCAGCCCAACGTTAGTGGTGACGCCGGCCGGGTAATCGGTCAAGGCATGCAGCTTGACGATCTTGCGTGCCAGGGCCTCGATGGCGCTGGCCCCGTCGGCATGGTTGACCCCGGCATGCGCCGCGCGGCCACTGACTTCGATGATCAGCGTGGCCCCGCCTTTGCGTGCGCTGACCACGTTGCCGCTGGCCCGGCCAGGTTCGGTGTTGAGCACGGCGCGGGCGGCACGGGCGGCGTTTTCGATATGGGGCCTGGCGCTGCCGGAGCCGATTTCTTCGTCGCCGGTGTACAGGACCTGCACCGGATAGGGCAACCGGCCGGCGCGCTTGAGTGCTTTGAGCGCGAAGCAATTGAGCACCAGGCCGCCTTTCATGTCGGCGACGCCGGGGCCATAGGCGAGGTTGGCGTCGCGGCTGTAGCCGCGAGTCGTGGTGGTGCCCTTGGGGAAGACCGTGTCGCGATGGCCCAGCAACAGCACCGGTTTTCCAGGATCGCCTGGCACTTCGGCGAGCAGCACGTCACCAAAACCCTCGGCCGGTATGCGCTTGAGCAGGATGCCGTCGGCCTCCAGTTCAGCCGCGAGCAGCGCGCCCACGGCGTCGACACCCGCCTTGTCATAGCTGTTGGAGTCGGTGTCGACGATACGCCGCAGCAGCGCTTCCATGGCTGGGCGCTGGTCGGCAAGCCAGTCCAAGGCCTGTTGTGGCGTGGCGCTCATTGCGCCTGCTCCCGTAACTGATGTTCCCGCGTCAGGCGTGCCGCGTCGTTGCCCAGGTCCCAGAACAGCCCGGCCATGATTTGCAGGCTTTCCTTGACCACCGGCGCCAGCAAGTGTTCGTTCGGCGCATGTTGTGAACAGGCCGGGTACGAGTGCGGCACCCACAATGTCGGCAGGCCCAGCACGTCCGCGAACACGTCGTTGGGCAGCGAACCACCGAGGTTTGGCAGCAGCGCAGGTTTTTTGCCGGTGGTCTGTGCCAGGGAGCCGAGCGCCCAATCGACCCAAGGGCTCTGCGGGTCCAGCCGAGTGGCATGCATCACATCGATGCGGCTTTGCTTGACCTCGACATTGCTGAAGCCATGCGCATCCAGGTGGGTACGTACCGCCGGGATAAAGGTCGTGTAGTCGCTGTCGACCACGAAGCGGATATGGCAGTGGGCGTTAGCCTTGCCGGGAATCGCATGCACCGGGGCGTCTGGGTTGCCGGTCTTGAAGGCGATGACGTCGAGGGTGTTCCAGCCGAACACCTTTTCGCTCAGCGAGAGCTGCGGGTTACCCCAATTGGCGTCGATGTCCGGATCGCCCGGTCCGCCACCCACGGCAATATCGGCCAGCGCCTGCCGAACCGGCTCCGGCAGTGTCTCGGGCATCAGGCCGGCCACTTTCACCCGACCGTGTTCATCGACCATGCTCGCGATGGCATTGGCCAGGATGATGCCAGGATTGGCCAGCAACCCGCCCCAGTTGCCGGAGTGATGGGCGCCTTCACGTAAATTGACCACCAGCTCGAAGTTGAATACCCCGCGCGAGCCGAGAAAAATCGTCGGGCGTGATGCCGCCAGGCGCGGGCCGTCCGAGGCGATGAAGATATCCGCCGCAAGCTCTTTGCTGTGGGCGGCACAGAATGCGTTCAAGCCCGGCGAGCCTTCCTCTTCGCCCATTTCCAGCAGCAGCTTGACGTTGAAACCCAGCTGGCCATCGCGCGCCTTGAGCGTTTGTTCCAGCGCGGTCAGGTTGATCAGGTGCTGGCCTTTGTTATCCGCCGTGCCGCGGCCGTACCAGCGATCGCCTTCGGCAATGACGTGCCACGGCGACAGGCCTTCGCGCCATTGCGCCTCATAGCCGCGCACCACATCACCGTGGCCGTAGCTGAGCACGGTCGGCAGGTCCGGGTGTTCAATGCGCGTGGCGATCATGAAGGGGCCGCGCTCGGCCACGGGGTTGTCATAGATCTTGACGCTGAAACCCATCGCCTCGACATGTGGGGTGATGAACTCATTGAGGTAGCGATACAGCTCGGGCTGGCTGTCCGCTGCCTGGCTTTCGGTGTGCAGGGCGACGCTGCGTTGGAGCAGATTGAAAAACTCGCCATTGTCGAATTGCGCTGTGGTGTTGCTGATAGCCAGTGAACGACTCATGAGTGGACAAGCTCCAGTGTTTGGGCAGAAGTGTCGTGAAGGTGGCAACGCACGTTGCCGCCGATAAGCGGACCATTGGCCGGGTAGGCCGTTTTGCAGGGGGCGAAGCAGCTCGGGCAGCGCGGGTGGAAGGCGCAGCCGGACGGCGGTGACATGGGGTTGGGGAAGGTGCCGTGCAGGCCGATCTCGGGAATGCCCAGGCGCGGATCGGGCGTGAGCACCGAATCCAGCAAGGCGCGGGTATATGGGTGACCGGGTTGAGCGAACAACGATTCGCGCGTGCGTTCTTCGACGATGCGCCCCAGGTACATCACGGCGACCCGGTCGGCGAGGTGTTCGATGACCGCCAGGTTATGGCTGATCAGCAGATAGGTCAGGCCGAATTCGCGCTTGAGGTCCTGCAGCAGGTTGAGAATCTGCGCCTGCACCGACACATCCAGCGCTGAGGTGGGCTCGTCGCAGATCAACACGTCAGGGCGCATGATCAGCGCCCGTGCAATCGCCACCCGCTGGCGTTGCCCGCCGGACAGCTGGCTCGGGTAGCTGTCGATCACCCGCTTGGGCAGGCCGACCACATCAAGCATCGCTTCGGTCTTCCTGCGGCGCTCGGCGGTACTGCCGATGTCATGCACGATCAGCGGCAGGGTAACGATTTCGCGCAGGGTCTTGCGTGGATTCAGCGAGGAATACGGGTCCTGGAAAATCGGCTGGATATGCCGGGACATTTCCTTGCGATCAGTCGCCGCCAGGTGTTTGCCATTGACCAACACGTCGCCGCTGGTGGGCGGCAACAGACCGAGCAGCATCTTGGCCAGGGTACTTTTGCCGCAACCGGACTCGCCCACCAGACCGAGGGTCTCGCCACGCATCAGGCGCAGGGAAACACCATCCACGGCCTTCAGGGTGGCGGCGGGTTTGAAAAAGCCCTGGTTGATCCGAAACTCACGGCGGATGTCACACAGCTCCAAAGCGATGTCTTTTTTCATGACCTTGCACGCTCCTGAAGGCGAATCGGTGCCGGGGCCGGTGCGGCGAACAGGCAGCGCGCCATGTGCCCGTCCTGTTCGACTTCGGGGATGTGTTGCGCGCAGGCCGGGATCGCCTGACCGCAACGATTGCGGAACGCACACCCTTGCTGTTCGCCGACCAGGCTCGGCACCAGGCCTGGAATCGAACCCAGCGCCTCACCCGGTTTGGTCCGGCCAGGGATTGGAATACTCGCCAGCAGCCCCCGGGTGTACGGATGCTGCGGATTCTCGAACAGTTGCAGGGCAGGGGCGGTTTCGACGATTTCCCCGGCATACATCACGGCGACCCGGTCGGCGATCCGTGCCACCAGCCCAAGGTCGTGGGTGATGAAGATCACCGCCAGGCCGAGTTCTTTCTGGATGTCGCGGATCAAGCGCAGGATCTGCGCTTGAATGGTCACGTCCAGCGCCGTGGTGGGCTCATCAGCGATGATCAGGTCCGGTTCGCACATCAAGGCCATGGCGATGATCACCCGCTGGCGCAGCCCGCCGGAAAGTTGATGCGGATACTGGCGCAGGCGCTCGGTGGCATTGCTGATCCCGACCTTCTCCAGCATCTGCGCGGCGCGCCCCAGGGCCTCCTTGCGTGAGACCTTGCGATGCTGGGTCAGTACCTCGCTGAGTTGATCGCCAATGCTGTAGGCCGGGTTCAGCGAGGTCATCGGCTCCTGGAAGATCATCGCCAGGCGGTTGCCGCGCAGGTCGCACATGCGCCGCTCGCTCTGGCCGAGCATGTCGATGCCGTCCAGCGTCAGCCGGGACGCGGTGCGTTTGGCCTTGCGTGGCAACAGGTCCATCAACGCCAGCGAGGTCAGGGATTTGCCGCAGCCGGATTCCCCGACGATGCACAGCATTTCACCGCGCTCGACTTCAAAACTCAGGCCGCGTACGGCATGCAGCATGTCATCCGGCGTCGGGCTGTTGCCCATGGGGATGTCCACGCGCAGGTTTTCCACATGGAGTAGTGCCATGTTCGGTTCCCTCTATCAGTTACGGCGGTCTATCAGTTACGGCCGTCGGGCAGGATCAGATCGCGCAGGCCATCGCCGACGAGGTTGATGCCCAGCACCAGAATCATCAGGGCGACGCCGGGAATGGCGATGACCCACGGGGAAAAGAACATGTAGGGCTTGCCTTCCGCGATCATCAGGCCCCAGGACGGCGTCGGTGGCTGCACGCCAACCCCGAGGAACGAGAGGGCCGACTCCAGCAGGATCGCGTGGGCCATTTCCAGCGTCGCGACAACGATCAGTGCGCCGATCAGATTGGGCAGGATTTCACTGACCAGAATGCGCAGGGTCGAGCAGCCGAGCGCCTGGGCCGACGCCACATATTCAGCATCGCGAATCTGTTGCACCGAGGCCCTGACCACCACCGCGAAGCGATCCCATAACAGGCAGCCGAGCAGCACGATCACCACTTTCAGTGAGCCGCCCATCAGCGAGGCCGAGGCCAGCGCGACCATCACCACCGGCATCGCCAGCCGGGTGGTGATCAGGTAGCTGATAAACCCATCGACCTTGCCGCCGTAGTAGCCCGCCAACAGCCCCATGAGCGTGCCGATAAAGCCGGAAATCAGCGCCGCTGCAATGCCGATGAACAGCGAAATACGTGCGCCGTAGAGCAGCCTCGACAGGTAGTCACGGCCCAGCTTGTCGGTGCCGAGCACGTATTCCCAGGTGCCGTTGGCCATCCATACCGGTGGTTTCATGCGCAGCATCACGTCTTGCGCATAAGGGTCGTAAGGTGCCAGCCACGGCGCGAACAGTGCACCTGCGAAGATAATCAGCAACAACACCGCGCCGATGGCGAAACCCCGATGCCGCAAGCTCTTGCCAAGCACTCGGCTCAGGCTGCTCGGTGGTGGCAGGTAGTCATTGATCGCGAGGGTAGTGGGGGTGCTCATGTAGGCCTCCTAGCGCACGCGAATACGCGGGTCGAGCAGTGCGTTGAGCACATCGGCCAGCAACGTGAGGATGATGTAGATCACCGCAATCAACAGGACCACGGCCTGTACCACCGGAAAGTCGTCACGGGCGATGGCGTCCCAGGCAAGTTGCCCGATGCCTTGCAGGGAGAATACGGTTTCGATCACCACCGAGCCGCCGAGCATGAAGCCGAACTCCACCGCCGCCAGCGCGACGACCGGAATCAGCGCGTTGCGCAGCGCATGCTTGAACAGCACGCGGGCAGGGCGCAGGCCCTTGGCGCGGGCGGTGCGGATGTAATCGGAACTGAGCACATCAAGCATGCCGGCGCGGGTCAGGCGCATGATTGCCGGCGTCGCGTAGTAGCCCAGGGCAATGGCCGGCATGACGAAGTGCAGCAGGGTCGCGTTGCCGGACACCGGCAGCCACTTGAGCGTCACCGCGAACACCACGATCAGCATCAGCGCAAACCAGAAACTTGGCATCGCCTGACCCAGCACCGCGATGCTCAAGGCCAGCCGGTCAACCCAGGTGTCGCGTTTGACCGCGGCCAGCACGCCCAGTGGAATGGCCACCAGCAAGGCGATCCCCAGCGCCATGGCACCCAGCCCCAGGGTAATCGGCAAGCGGCTGGCGACGAGGTTGTAGACCGATTCCTGAAAGAAAAACGAGTTGCCCAGGTCCAGCCGCAGCAAATCGCCCAGCCAGTTGAAGTACTGGGTCGGCAGCGGTTTGTTCAAGCCGTACTGCACGCGAATCTGTTCGATCTGTTCGCTGGTGGCTTCCGGTCCGCCAATGGCAGTGGCGAGGTCGCCGGACAGGTGCAAAAGAGAAAAGCTGATCACCGACACGGTAATGGCAACGCAAATGGCGATGCCCAGGCGGCGCAGAAGGAATCCAAGCATGGCAAGTTTCCTCATATCCAATGAATGACAAGTGTGAGGACGTGTCCGTGGCGCACGAGAGTCCGTGCGCCCGGTTACGTATTACTTCCACGTGGACTCGACGAAACGCGGCAGCTCATCCGGGTACGGTGTGAACGCGAGTTCCGAGGTGTAGGCGTAGTTCATCGAGTAGTTGAACAGCGGCGCCCAGTAGGCCTGCTCGCTGATGCGCTGCAAGGCCTTGCGGTAGTTGTCCTTGCGCACTTGCGGGTCGAGGGCATTGTCGGCGGTCTGCAACCAGCCCTGGACTTGTGGGTCCTTGATATTGTCGTCCGGATTGCCCTTGAACCAGGTACCGGCCGACGCCGAGGTGTCGAGGATCGAGAACGAGCCCCAGGCCTGAAACGACATGGGCACCTTGCCGCCACGTTGCTGATCGCGCAGGGCGGCGTACTTCAAGTAGCGCAGCTTGGCGTTGATGCCCACTGCGCGCAGGTTGCCGATGATGGCTTCGACGTAATCACGGTCGCGATAAGCGAAGATTTCTGTCTCGAAGCCATTTGGGTAACCGGCTTCGGCGAGCAGCGCCTTGGCCTTGGCGGGGTCATAGTCGTAGACCGTGGCCGCAGTGGTATCGCAACCGAACTGACCGGGATAACAGGCAACCTGCAAGGGCTTGGCTTCGCCCCCCACCAATTGCGTGGCCAGCGCATTGCGGTTGATCGCATGGTTGATGGCCTGGCGCACCTTGAGGTTCTTCATCGGTGAGTTTTCAGTGGAGGTGCCCCGTGCATCAAGAATCAGGAAACCGATGCGCATGGTTTCGCCACTGGTCACGGTCAGGTTCGGCATACCCTTGAGGTCGACCGCCTGATCCGAGGTCACACGCCAGGTCCAGTCGACACCGTCGGTCATCAACTCGGCCAGACGGGTTTCTGCATCCGGGATCACGCGGAACTTGAGGTGGCTGATATGGGGCTTGCCTTGTGGGCTGTCCGGGAAGTAGTCCTTGTTGATCTCCATGGTCACGCCTTCGCCGGCCACCACCGACACGGCTTTATACGGCCCGGTGCCAATGGGCTTGCGACTGAATTCGGCCAGGCCGACCTTCTCGAAGTACTGCTTGGGAAACATCGGAACGGCGTTGGACAGGTATTCCAGTGCCGGCGGGAAAGGCTTCTTCAAATACAAGCGGACGCTGTAGTCACCGGTTTTTTCGGCGCCCTTGATCCAGTCTACGTTTTGCACGGTAACGACTTTCGCTTCGGGCGACACCACGTAGTTGAGGGTGAACACCACGTCGTCGGCGGTGAAGGCGTCGCCGTTGTGAAATTTGACGCCCTTGCGCAGCTCAAAGTCGAGGGTGGTGTCGTCGACCTGCTTCCAGCTGGTGGCCAGCATGGGTTTGTATTCGCCGCTTTTGGGATCGCGGTAGATCAGGTTGTCCCAGATCAGCCGGCCGAGAATCACGCCTTCGCGTAAATCGTTGTGATAGGGGCTGATGTTTTCAGGCTCGCTGTCGGAAGCGTAAACCAGGGTGTCGTTGGCTTTGCCGGCATGTGCCGGAAAGCTGCTGATAAGGCCCATCAGCGCGATACTGCAGGCGAAACCTTTGATGCCCATGCCGTCGTCTCCGTTGGCGAGAGTGGTTGAATCAAAGGGCAGCGAATCGCAAATGCGTAGAAGGAGGAGGAAAAGGTCGGGCGCTGTTTTTTTTGGTCTGGACACGAATGTAGGGAAGGGCTATCAATGCCACAAGCACAATATTTCGATACTTCCTTTGCCGAAAAGGCAATCCTTGGAGGCTCCGATGCAGCTGTATGGCGTGCAGTCCACGGCACTGCGCTATTTTCTTGAGGTCGCGCGATGCGGATCAATCAGCGAGGCCTCAATGCGGCTGAATGTGGCGGCATCAGCGGTGAGTCGACAAATTTCCAAGCTTGAGTTGGCCCTGGATGCCAGCCTGTTTGAGCGTCGTGCCCGCGGCATGGTGCTCAGCGAGGCGGGGGCGCGACTGGCGGCTTATGCGCGCAAGTCGCAGCTTGAGGCCGAGCAGGTGGTGCTGGAAATTACCGAGTTGCATGGCTTGCAGCGCGGTCATGTGCATGTTGCCTGTTCGGAAGGATTTGCCTTGGAATACATGCCCAGGAGCATCAGCGCGTTCAGGCGTGAGTATCAGGGCATTCATTTTACGTTGGAGGTCTGTGCGCCCGCTGAAGCGACCGAGAAGGTTCGCTCCGGTGAAGCCGACCTGGCGATGACGTTCAGCCTGACGCCGCAAAAGGAAATCAAGGTCGAGCATGTCCTGAGCGGGGCGATTTTTGCCGTGGTCTCCAATGCCCATCCCTTGGCCGGGCGGGAGTCTGTCAACCTCGCCGAGTTGCAACCCTGGCCCATTGCGTTACCCAAGGCCGACACTACGATACGGCAACTCTTCGACATCTGTTGCGGCGTCCAGGGGTTGTTGTTCGACCCGGTATTGACCACCAATTACGTTGCCGCGCTCTACAGTTTCGTCCGTGAAGAGGGAGGCATCAGCCTGGCCAGCGAAATGACCTTGCACCAACAGGTGGCGGACAAGCAGTTGCAATGCTTGCCGATCCTTGATGAAGGCATGCAGGCGCGGCGCATCGAACTGCAAAGCATGGCTGGGCGCAATCTACCGGCGGCGGTTTCGGCGTTCAGGGATTTTCTGATCGCTGAGCTGGCGAAGGCGAAGCGGCTTTGAAAAGATGAGGTTACTCCCATCTTCCGCCTTGGAAGATCAGCGAGTTTTTCTGTGCTGACTGATGCTTAACGCATAGAGAACACGCTCAAGGATGAACTCCCTGGCTTCCGGATGTTTGAATGCCCTCATGAACAGCAACCTCTAGTTTGAGATTTAAAAGGTGTGCGTCTGCTATCGAGTTCTAATGCTCGGTAGTTCCTATTTCTTGAAGGCCTCAAGGTTTTCACGGAGCCAGGCGGACAGCGAACGGGGTGGGGTACCCGTGAGGTCTTCAACCGTAAAGGTTCGTTCTGTCAGTATGGAATCATGGAAGATGCGATCAAGCCCCACGAGAATCTCGGCTACAAACGGGGAGAGTCCATCGGCAACTAGCGCTGAATGCTGTGCGGCTGGAGACCGATGGGTATAGGCGACTGTGTGGCCTAACAGACTGGATAATTCCTCGGCAACTTGCGGCATTGTCCAGTTTCGCGGCCCTGTCAGGTGATACGCACGTTGTGAGCCTTCTGCTACCTCCTCCAGTAATGCTATGCGCGCCGAGTCCGCTACATCTCGAGTGTCTATCAGGTTCACACTTCCATGGCCTGCGGCGCCGGCCCAAGTGCCCGTTGCAACAGCGTTGCCAGCACGCTTGAGCACGTCCATGAACGTGGTAGGTCTCAATACGGTAGAGGCGATAGGTTGTTGACCCAGGTGGGCTTCTATCAATGAATGCCAGGCAAATGGATTGATAGGGGTCGATGGTCCCATGACCGAAAGCTTTACGATGTGCTGCACGCCCATTTCTACGGCAGCGTCAATAAGGGCAATCTCGTTGGCGACTTGTTGGGGTGAAGTGCCGTGAGCAATGAACAGTTTCTCGACACCGGCAAGCGCTTTTCTGAGCGTTGCCGGCTGATCAAAATCCAACTCGGCAGCGACCACCCCTGGGGCAAAAGCGGTGGATGATTTTTGCCGTGTGAGCGCCAGCAGGGTGACTGGGTCTTGCGCTAACTGACTGATCAATCGCCTGCCTACGCGGCCTGTCGCGCCAGCAACGGCGATGCTCAGTGATTGCGTCCGTTTGGTCGATTGATTGAGCATGATGAAATCTTCCTATATGGTGGAACGATCAGTCCAAGTATCCTGGTCTGATCGTTCCATGTTGTCAACGGAGGATTTATGAGCGGTAAACCGCAATATGACGAACGTGCAGTCCTGAAGGCGGCGACGGCTGTTTTCTGGCG
The DNA here is from genome assembly GCF_900177315.1 of Pseudomonas sp. LAMO17WK12:I1. NCBI lineage: Bacteria > Pseudomonadati > Pseudomonadota > Gammaproteobacteria > Pseudomonadales > Pseudomonadaceae > Pseudomonas > Pseudomonas sp. LAMO17WK12:I1. The sequence continues at coordinate 319,948 of NZ_FWZV01000002.1, forward strand.
GCATGGGTACGCAAACGCATCGGTCAGCGATCTGACTGAGGCAACGGGGTTGTCTCGATCAAGCCTGTACCAGCGGTTCCATGATAAGGATGGGCTCTTCAACGAGACGCTTCAGCTATATACCGACCGTGTATTAACGCGAATGAGATCGACCCGGGCACAGACCTCCAGGGCGAGCATAGACGCGCTGCTACGAGAGTTTCTTCCGAAGGAATTTGGCGTGGAGCGTCCGCCTGGTTGCCTGATATCTCGCAGTAACGCTGAGCAAGAAGACCTCACTGCCACAGGAAAGAAAACCGCGAATTTTGCGGCTTGTCAGCAGCGACAGATTTTTGTGGATATTTTGACTCATGGCCGGTTGGAGGGTGAGATAGGGCAGCATGTCGATTTGGATCTACTGGCTTGGTATTACTTCGGAATACTGCAGGCTGTGGTAAATCTGCCTTCAGTCGGGGCGACTAACCAGGTACTTGGCGGCCTCATTGATGTCGCGATGTCAGCATGGCCTGAGAGCCAAGATAGTTCGGGTACTGAAACGATATGAGTGAGTAACCCCGATGGTCGGGGTATCTTTTCCGCAGTCGCGCCTGGGCATCTGATAAGTCTGCCCCGTGCTAAATAACGGTGAGTAGCGGTACGTGATCATACCGCTACGTCATCTAAGCCATAGGTGCCGATTTATAAAGCGTAACCGAATGTCCTGGCATGGTTGGTTGGTGTTTGACGGTTACTCTGCCCATGGCCGCATGGCCGGCAGCAGGCATGTCACACCGCCCGGCGAAAGCCGACGATCGCTTTGGTTTCGAGAAAATCGCCGAACGCAACTTCTCCCCATTCACGACCGTTACCCGACTGCTTGTATCCCCCGAACGGGGCCGCCAAATCCATGTCGGCATAATTGAGCGTGACTTGTCCGGCCCGAAGTTTACGCGCCACTGCCTCGGCGGCTGCATGTTCGCCTTGAACATAAGCGGCAAGGCCGAATACGGTGTCATTGGCGATCGCCACGGCGTCGGCTTCATCGGCATAACCGATGATGACAAGCACCGGGCCGAAGATCTCCTCGCGGGCGATAGTCATGTCATTCGTCACGTTGGAGAAGACGGTCGGCTGCACATAGAAACCGGTGTCGAGCCCTTCGGGTCGGCCGAGACCACCTGTTATCAGCGTTGCACCTTCTTCGATGCCGACCTGGATCAGGTTCTGGATCTTGCGCCACTGTGCCTCGGAGGCGACCGGACCCATTTTCGCGTTACTTGCCGGGTGTCCGACAACCCACTGCGCTGCCGCCGTGCGCGCGAGATTGGCTACCTCATCCATTCGTGTAAATGGAACAAGCATCCGTGACGGCGCATTACATGATTGACCGCTGTTGAGCATCATTTGAGCCACGCCTGCCGCCACGGCTGACGGAAAATCGGCACTCGGCAAAAGGATGTTCGGCGACTTTCCGCCCAGTTCCTGGTGTACGCGTTTCACCGTCAGTGCAGCATTGCGCGCTACCTGGATGCCGGCGGGGGTGGATCCAGTAAACGAGACGAGATCGACTTCAGGATGGCCCGTCAGTGCGTCGCCAACACCTTTGCCGTCTCCATGTACCAGATTAAAAACACCGGCTGGTACACCGGCATCATGCATGATTTCGGTAAAGATCGTCGCCGAGAAGGGCGACACTTCAGAAGGCTTCACCACCATCGTGCAGCCTGTCGCCAACGCTGCGGCCACCTTGCAGGTCAACTGGTTGAGCGGCCAATTCCATGGCGTGATCAACGCACAAACGCCAATCGGCTCGCGTACGATCTCAGTGGTGCCCATCTCGTGTTCGAAGCTGTATTTGGCTAACGCGGCGCGAGCGATTTGAATGTGGGCCAGGCCGGCCGTGACTTGCAATTGCTCGGCAAGCCATAGCGGTGCGCCCATTTCGTCGGACACTGCTGTCGCAAGATCCTGTGCGCGCAACTGGTAGGCCGCGATGATTCGATCAAAGAGTGCAAGACGCTCCTCAACCGATATTTGCGAGAACGTCTGGAAGGCGGCTCTTGCCGCCGCGACCGCTTTATCGACATCGAGGGGGCCGCCGAGCGCAACCTGGCCGGCAACCGTTTCGTCAGCCGGATTAATGACATCCATTACGATATTGCCAGCGGGCTCCACCCACGAGCCATCGATGTAAAACTGAAGATTTTCGCGCATTTTAGTCCTCGTCATATTGGGCTTTCCAAAACAGGTCAGGCCGTTGGGATCAGCGCTGCCGCGTCGATATCGAAGGCGCTTGGCCAATCGTCGAGAGTCGCAGAGAGGCGTTGATCAAAGGTCGCAATAAGGCATCGAAATGCGGCCATCTTGGGCGACCCTTACAAGGTATACGCGATAAACCTGGAGTCAATTAGGCACTTAAAGTAGCGTTGGTAGGTTCAGGGATACCGCGGGCAAACCTGCGAAGGCATTCACTCCGCCAGGCTTACCTGCGCGGCCTCGTCAAACTTCAACCGGGCCGTTTCAACCTCAGGCAATTTGTCGAGCGTCCATTTATGCAATTCGCGAAATGGCTGCTGCAGTGTTCGACCCAGTTGGGTGATCTCATACTGGACTGCCACGGGCGAAAACGAGATGACCTGGCGCGAGACAAGACCATTTCGTTCCAGTCGCCGCAGGCACTGTGTCAGGGCCTTCTGAGTGACGCCCTCGAGGCGACGCTTGATGGCGTTAAAGCGATGCGGCCCGTCATCAAGTACCGCCAGAACCATCATCGACCACTTGTCTGCGATTTGGTCGAACAGCGCCCGGCTTGGGCACTCCGACGAAAAACATTGCGGCTTTAATTCCAGCATCGAAGTTTCCTCATGTATACCTAGGCGATTCTAGGTGCCTAATTGACATTTAGTTTACAAAATATACTTATATGGTTTCCAAAAGCAAATGGAGTCCATCCAATGTCAAACCCAGATACCAGCGTTTTATTTCGTCCTCTTTCCATCCGCTCGCTTGAACTGAAAAACCGGATTGTCATGTCGCCGATGACCAGGCAATTTTCCCCAGAGGGCATCCCTGGTGAAGGTAGCGCTGCCTACTACCGGCGGCGGGCTGAGGGTCGGGTCGGATTGATTTTGTCAGAAGGCACCGTCATTAATCGTCCCGCTTCACGTAACGGTCCCGGTATTCCTTTTTTTCACGGTGAAGCAGCGCTGGCCGGATGGAAGAACGTGATCGATTCTGTTCACGCTGCCGGGGGCCGTATGGGGCCGCAACTCTGGCACACCGGCGCAGTGCGTGACGTCAGCGGCTGGGAGCCTGATGCGCCGGTTGAAAGCCCGTCTGGCCTCGATTCGCCAAACGTCCCTCGCGGTGTGGCGATGAGCGAGGAGGATATTGCAGACGCAGTTGCTGCGTTCGCCCAGGCGGCGGCGGATGCCAGGCGCCTGGGTTTCGACACCGTTGAGATCCATGGGGCGCATGGTTATTTGATCGATCAGTTCTTCTGGGCCGGCACCAATCTGCGCACCGATCGTTATGGCGGACCGACGATCAAAGAGCGCTCCCGTTTTGCCGCTGAGATCGTGTCTGCTGTGCGTCATGCGGTCGGGCCCGAATTCCCCATCATCATGCGCGTCAGTCAATGGAAGCAGCAGGACTTCGGGGTGCGCCTCGCCGAGACGCCTGCACTGATGGAAGACTGGCTGCTGCCGCTGGTTGAAGCGGGTGTGGATGTTCTGCATTGCTCACAGCGACGCTTCTGGGACCCTGAGTTCCCCGAAATTGATGGTGAGAACGGGCTGAACTGCGCGGGCTGGGCGAAGAAAGTCACTGGCGCCACGACCATCAGCGTCGGTTCGGTCGGGCTGGATAATGATGTTACTCACGCATTCGCCGGCAAGGGATCGACCCCTGCGAGCCTGGATCGGCTTGTCGAGCGAATGGAGCGCGAAGAGTTTGATCTGATCGCAGTAGGGCGTGTTCTGCTGAGTGACAAGGATTGGGTCGCCAAAGTGGAAAAAGGCGATTACGCAGATCTGAAGGGCTTCAATCCGGCATCTTTAGCCGAATTGGTTTAAGCCTTGGACCGGATTTCGGGCATCTACGTGCGAGTCGTAGAGGCCCGGAGTCCGGGTGATACGGCGTCGCCACGGATGATGCCGAGCGATCTGGCAAGCGGTGGCGACCTGTCATGGGAAGGGGTGTTCAAGTATACCAGGTAGGGATTCAGTGCCTGATTGAAGCCAGGTATACAGCCTATATCATTGGTTTCTTTAACCATCGCCTCTACTGGAAGTTTGGAAGCGAGAAACAGGATTGATCATGACACCTATAAGCCAATCAGTGACGCCCATGAAAAACAACGTCACGCGGTTTACCTGCAATGGGTGTGGAACTTGCTGTAAAGAACGTCTTATCCCTCTGACGCTTCAAGAGGCCGAGGAATGGTTAAATCGCGGTGGTAACGTCGCAGTCATACTCGAAGCTTTCGACACATCAGTCTTCCCGTTGCCAGGGCACTACAACCACAGCGTGCAACGCGCGGTCGATGTGGCCAGTGGAGAGGCACGTATTCAGGTCATTGCCATTTTTGCGGGTAACGCACTGACCCAGTGTCCAAGTCTAGGGGAGGATAATCGCTGCACGATCTATGAAGATCGACCGCTGGTGTGTCGAATCTATCCGATGGAAATCAATCCATTTCTAACCCTGCGCCCCGAAGAAAAGGTCTGCCCGCCGGAAGTCTGGGAGTCGGGAGAGGTACTATGGTCTGACCGTGTAGTTGATCCTGTCCTGGAGGATCAGATTCAACGCTCCCGGCAGGCTGACCGCGACGATGCCAAGGCAAAAGTTTCAGTCTGCGCGGCGCTGGGGATAAGTGTTGCCGCTTGGAAAGGCAACGCGCTGGCTGTTTACTTAGCCGACCGTGCGCAATTGCAGCAGGCCATCAGTCTCGTTCGCGCGGGAGGCGACGTACCGGCCAATGTGTCCTGGAAAGTCCGCGTCGATGATGCAGACCTTCACACTCGTCTGCAGGGGGCAGGTGTTGAACTGGATCTTCGTGCACAGACTGAATACATCTTTCACTCGCTTTAGTCGGAGAGCTCAGTGCTTTGCCCGCTCCAGGGCGTGTGGATACCTTGGTCGTCGCTGACTCGCTTATTGCAGCGGCCCCACCACTTGCCGATAACGTTCTTCCCCCTGCGGCGTCTGGCGGGTCAGGCTGATTTCCAGGCCGATGGGATCGGCTTTACGGTTGCCGGCCAGCTGACGCCAGCCTTGGCCCGGTTCCCAGATGCGCACTTGCAGGTCGCTGACACCGGATAAGACGGCCACTGCTTTTTTGGGCGCAGGTAACGGGTATCGATCACTGGCTGCGGATGTGGCGCGGTACAGCGTGTCACCCTCCAGCCACCAGCGCACCCGTTGCAGACCGTTTTCGGGAAGGGCTGCGTTACGAATCACGTTCAGTTGAAAATCATGCTGGTCGGAGCTGCGAACGCTGATTGCGGCGAGACCGTCGGGCTGTTCGTCATCGTTCAAGGCTGGCGTTCTCAGTTCAACGCTGGCGCGCAGGGCCAGGTCGCGGTCCAGCTGGTTGAGTGTGCGCAACAACGCTTCGGTTTGTTCAGTGCTGGCCTGCAGATGGCTGTCGGCACGGCTCACGCTGTCGAGGCCGCGCCAGGCAATCAGGCTGACAATGGCCATCAGCATGATCGCCACCATGACTTCGATGAGGGTAAAGCCGCGCTGGTGAGTTTTCATGGTGCATTTGCCACGCGTATCTGGCCGGTCGCCGTGCGTTGAATGTCGAGGCGGTGCTGGCCATCCGAAAGCTGCAGTTGCAAGGGCGAGGCAAACCATTCGGCATTCAGCACCACCGATTGCCTGGGGGTTACCCGCACGCTCATCGAGGGGGTTTCCCAGGCACGGGGACGCAGTTGCGGGTCGCTCATGAAGTGATCCCAGCCCTGGCCAGACTCGTGGCGCCGACTGAAGCGAAACCCTTTAGTGTCGGCCCGCCACGTGATGGGGCGGCCGTCGGCCCGGGCTTCGGCCTGGGCGATCTGCAGCATCTGGACCACGCGGTTGGCGTCCTTGCGCAGCAATTGCAACGGGTCGGGTTTGATGCTCAGGCTGATCGCCGCCGAGGCGATGCCGATGATCACCAGCACCACCATTAATTCGATCAGGGTGAAGCCTTGTTGATTGGCCTTGGTCATGACACAACGCTCCTTCGTCGTGGGTCTCTCCTGTAGACTGCCCGGCAGGACAACAAGGAGGTTTTGTCTTGGTCGCTATTTTTCGTTTGACCGCGCCGCGAGTGGTGCAGGCAGTGGCATTGGCCACGGCGCTCGCGGGGGTGCTGGTCTGGTCCTCCGTGTTGCTGACATCGGCCGAGTCCCAGGTGCCGCCGGTCGAGCCGCCGGTTTTGGCCGCTCGCCCGGATACCCCTGCGTTGCAGTGGTTTTCCAACCAGCCGGCGGTGGTGGACATCAAGGTCTCCGGCCTGATGGCCGGCGCGCGCGGGGCGGTGGCGATCCTGAGCCTGAACGAGGGGCCGCCGCGCAGTTTTCGGGTGGGCGAGTCATTGGCCCAGGGTGTGCGCCTGGCGGCGATCGAGGGCGATGCAGTAGTGATTGAGCGGGGCACGCAGCACACCCGCATCAAGGTCAGCACGCTGCCGGACTCGGTGGTGCTACCGCGCTTGACCCGACCCTGAACGCTCATTGGGGCGTTGCCTTCGGCGGGTTGAGCAGCGTTTCCACCCGCGCCAGCGGCGGCGCCTCGCGCTTGCGCTCCGACACCAGCAGGGTGACGCGCATCAGGCGTCCATCGGCGCTCGGTGCGATGCTCTGTTCGCAACGCAACAGCAAGCGGCCCTGATCACAGTCAAACGCTTTGTGCCCCCTGGGCAGGCGTCCCTCCAGGCGCAGTTCGGCGAGCCTGCCCTGGGCCGACAGCAGCGCCATCGAGCGGTCGCGCAGCAACCCATTGCTCTGGGTCATCAAGCCTGCAACGCGGACCGCCGCCGCCATCGCCACGGCAATGATCGCCAAGGCCACGAGCACCTCGATCAATGTAAAACCCTGCTCCTTGCGCGACAGCTCCATGGGTCACTCTTGGCGTAAAAACACGCCGTAGAGTAGCACTCAGGGAGCCGCGGGCAGAGGCCAATTATTTTTGCTATCCAGATAGTTAGTTTTGTTACACTGCGCGCCGAATTAGGATCGAGCCAAGGATGGTGGATATGGATTTCGCGCGCATCAAATATGGGCCTCGCGCCCGCCACGCTCAGCAAGGGTTCACGCTGATCGAGATCATGGTGGTGGTGGTCATCCTCGGCATTCTGGCGGCGATTGTCGTGCCTAAAGTGCTGGACCGTCCGGACCAGGCCAGGGCGATTGCGGCCAAGCAGGACGTCGCCGGCCTGATGCAGGCGCTCAAGCTTTATCGCCTCGACCACGGCACCTATCCCAACATGAACCAGGGCCTCAAGGTACTGGTCGAGCGCCCGGCAGATGCAAAAAATACCAACTGGCGTTCTTACCTGGAGCGCCTGCCCAACGACCCCTGGGGCCGTCCTTACCATTACTTGAATCCCGGCGCGAACGGCGAAGTCGACATCTTCTCCCTCGGTGCCGACGGACAGCCTGATGGCGACGGTGTGAATGCCGATATCGGATCCTGGCAGCTCTAAGCGCGGCCATGAAATCACACTCGCCCACCGGGGCGAAACAGCGCGGCATGGCGATTATCAGCGCGATGCTGATCGCGGCGGTGGTCGCTGTGTTCGCCGCCGGCATGCTCACCCGCCAGAGCGTTTTTACCCGTTCGCTTGAGGCCGAGCAGGCGCGAGTGCAGGGCAGTGCATCACTGCTGGGCGGCCTGGAAGTCAGCCGACGATTGCTCCGGGACGCCCGCGAGCAGGATGTGCTGACGCGGCTTGACCAGCCATGGGCCCGGCCGATCAACACCGCTCAGGACGGCGAATTCGAAGGCCGCCTTGAGGACCTGCAAGGCAAGTTCAACCTGCGCAATTTAATCGCCCAAGAGTCTGTTGATCTCGGGCAGATGCGCAGCTTTGAGCGGTTGTGCGAGATGATCGGTGTCGAGGCCCGCCTGGCGCAGCGCATCAGCCAACGCGTGATTGCAGCCTACCCACATAGGCCGGTTGCCTCAACAGTGGGGCAGCCGCCCCCGCCATTACCCGCCACCCAGCCGATGCTGCGCAGTCTTGATCAATTACGCGGTATCGAAGGCCTCAATGAGCGGGTCCTGGCGCGGCTCGAGCGTTACGTCAGCATTCTTCCGGTCAACACCTGGGTCAACGGCAATACGGCCAGCGCTGAGGTGCTGGCCGCGGTGGTGCCGGGTTTGTCCTGGGCGCAGGCCAAGGCGTTGGTCGCCGAGCGCGATCGCGGCCAGTGGTTTATCAATCGCGGCGACTTCGTTAACCGTGCGCGATTGCCCAACTTGAACGTGGATCACCTCAACGTTGGGATCACCAGTGAGTGGTTCCTGCTCCAGGGGCAGGCCCGCCGCAATCAGCGCCGTGTGCACCTGGCTGCGCTGCTGCATCGTCCGGAAGACGCAATGCCCAGGGTGATCTGGTCGAGACTGGGCGTATGACGCGCCTGCGCCTTGCCTTGCCGCCGCTGGAGTCCTTGACGTCGGACACCGAGCTTGAGTTCGCGCAACTGGACCGCAAGGGGCACGTCAGCCATACCGGCATCAGCACCCTTGGCCAGCTGGGACAACGGGTCAAGTCTCAGGCCGTCGAGTGTTTCCTTCACCCCATGGACACGGTACTTACTCGCATCGAGCTACCGCCGCTGTCAGCGTCCCGTATCGATGCGGCCGTTACCTGCGCTGCGCAGGCGTTGATCCTGGGGCCCAGCGAGCAGATGCATGTGGCGCACAGCGCTCGCGATACCGATGGACAGGTGCACCTGAGCTGGCTGCCCAAGGCTGTACTGGATCGCCTCGGTCAGTTGCTTGGCCTGCACGGATTGAAGCTGGGCGGCCTGTATCCGGCGCCTTACCGCTTAGCCGTGCCAGCGGCCGGGCAGGTCAATGGGTGTGTGGTAGAGGGCCAGTTGCTGCTGCGTTTCAGCCTCGCCCATGGGGCGGTGGAACCGTTGGTTGAGGACCGTCTGGAAGCGCTCGCCGCCAGCGGCGAAAGTGTGCTGTGGCCCGTGGACCACCAGCGCTGGAACGGCGCTGCCCCTGGCTGGGGATTGCACGCCGGGGTCGGCCGGCGCACTGTACCGGCGGCCGGTTGGGGGCGGGCGTTGGGCTGTTGTGCGTTGGCCGTGGGTGTCTGGGTGGCCGGGCTCAACCTTTACGCCGCCCGCGAGGTTGCGCAAGGGCAGCAGCTCAAGCAGCAGATGAGCCAGCGCGTGAAGCACGCATTTCCCGAGCTGCCGGTGATTCTCAACCCTCTGCAACAGGCCCGCCAGCAGTTGGCGATCCGGCAAGGGGGCGGGCCCGCGCAGCTCAATCACGACTTTGCTTACCTGGTGCAGCAAGCCGCCATGGCGCTGCCGTTCATGGCTGGCAGCGTCCAGCAGCTGACCTTCAGCGAGCGCCAGTTGCAGCTGCAGATGACCGCCGAAGCCACTCCCGCTGCCGACGGCGCTGTACAGGCTGCGCTGAGCCAGGCGGGCCTTTCCGCCCACCGCAACGAGCGTATCTGGACGCTGAGCGCGCTGGCCGAACCCGCGTCGGGAGAGGGTGATTCCAGCGTGGAAAACGACGATGAATAATCCGCGGCTGATGGCCTTCAAAGGGCGCTGGAAAGCGCTGGCCCCGCGGGAAAAAACCATGCTCAGCGGTGCGGCGGTGTTTCTCGCCAGCCTGTTGGTCTGGCTGTCGCTGATCCAGCCGGCGCTCAAGAACATTGACTATTGGCAAGCCGAAACCCCGAAGCTGCGCGCCCAGAGCCAGGCACTGGCGCTGTTGCTTCGCGAGGTCACCACGCCTGTCGGGCTGGACCTTGAGCACTCATTGCGGCAATCCCTCGACGCCGCCGGACTGGCGGGACACTACCGGTTGCAGGCCCAGGATCTGTCCTGGCAACTGACACTGGACGCGGCCCCCGCCGATGCGGTGCTCGGCTGGTTATTGAGTGACCCCAGGCAATTTTCGCTGGACGTGGTGGAGGCCCGTTTGCAACGCGCCAGCGAAGCCTCGGCCGACAACACGGCAGGCACTCTCACAGGAACCGTCCGTATGGATCGGATGCACGGCGCTAAGGAAGCATCATGAAGTGGTCAGGTTCCCATTATGTACGCACGGCTGCGCCGTTTCTGTTGCTCGCACTGAGTGCGTGCAGCGCGCAGCCCACGGCGGATTTACCCCAGGACAGTGAGCTCGGCCTGCCCCTGGCCACCACCCAGCGCAGCGGCGATGCCCTGGTAGACCGGCAGCGTGCGCAAGTGCAAATCGAACGGCAGTCGCGGCCCTTGCACAAGGTTACCCACCCCGCACGTGGCGGCGGTGCCGATCACAGCGGCGTGGCGCCGAACAAACCCTTGGGCGATCAACCGGTCACGCTGAATTTCGTCGAAGCCGACATTCAAGCCGTGGTGCGGGCGTTGTCCCGTGCGACGGGGCAGCAGTTCCTGGTCGACCCGCGCGTCAAGGGCTCCCTCACGCTGGTTTCCGAAGGGCAGGTGCCGGCGCATCAGGCCTACGACATGCTGCTGGCGGCACTGCGCATGCAGGGCTTCAGCGTGGTGGATGTGGGAGGTATCGCGCACGTGGTGCCCGAGGCCGATGCCAAGCTGCTCGGCGGGCCGATCTACAGTGCTGACAAGCCGGGCGGCAGCGGCATGCTCACGCGCACCTTCCGCCTGCAATACGAAAACGCGGTGAACCTGATCCCGGTGCTGCGCCCGATCGTTTCGCCGAACAACCCGATCAACGCCTATCCGGGCAACAACACCATCGTTGTCACCGACTACGCCGAGAACCTGGCGCGGGTGGCGCAGCTTATCGACGGTATCGATACCCCGAGCGCCATCGACACCGACGTGGTGCAGGTTCAAAACGGGATCGCCGTGGATATCGCCGAGATGGTCTCGCAACTGCTGGAGCAGCCGGGCAGCGATCCGACGCAGAAAATCACGGTGGTGGGCGACCCGCGCTCCAACGCGATCGTGATTCGTGCCGGCAGCCCGGAGCGGACCGAGTTGGCGCGTAACCTGATCTACAAGCTGGATAACGCCCAAGCCAACCCAAGCAATTTGCACGTGGTGTACCTGCGCAACGCCCAGGCCGCGAAACTGGCGCAGTCGTTACGCGGTTTGCTGACCGGTGAAAGCGACAGCGGTGGCGGTGACAATGCGCGGTCGGCCCTCAGCACAATGGGTGCCAATATCTCCGGCAGCCAGACCGGGCAGGGCAGTGGCCAAGGCAGTACCACCAGCGCCAATGAGTCGGCGCAGACGACCGGCAGCTCGAGCAGCCAGCCCGGCGGGCAAACGAGTGAGCAAAACGTCGCCTTCACCGCCGGTGGCGTGACCCTCCAGGCCGACTCGACCACCAACACCTTGCTGATTTCTGCCCCGGAGCCGCTGTACCGCAACCTGCGTGAAGTCATCGACATGCTCGACCAGCGCCGCGCCCAAGTGGTGATTGAAAGCCTTATCGTTGAAGTCGGCGAGGACGATGCCAATGAGTTCGGCGTGCAGTGGCAGAGTGGCGACCTGGCCGGCAAAGGCGTGATTGGCGGGACTAACCTGGGCGGCGCGGGGTTCAACCTGAATGGCAAGACCAGCGTTGACGTGCTGCCCGGCGGGCTCAGCCTCGGCTTCATCAACGGTACCGTGGATGTGCCCGGCATTGGCAAGGTCATGGACCTCAAGGTGTTGGCCCGCGCGCTTAAAAGCAAAGGCGGCAGCAACGTCCTGTCGACGCCGAACCTGCTGACCCTGGATAACGAGGCGGCCAGTATTTTTGTGGGCCAGACTATTCCGTTTGTCAGTGGCAGCTACGTGACCGGTGGCGGCGGTACCAGCAATAATCCGTTCCAGACGGTCACCCGTGAAGAGGTCGGCTTGAAGCTGAATGTGCGCCCACAAATCTCCGAGGGTGGCACGGTCAAACTCGATATTTACCAGGAAGTCAGCAGCATCGATGAGCGCGCGTCCAGCAGCGCCGCGTCGGCCGGCATCGTCACCAACAAGCGCGCGATCGACACCAGTATTTTGCTCGACGACGGGCAGATCATGGTCCTCGGCGGCCTGCTCCAGGACGGTTACAGCCAGAGCAATGAAGCCGTGCCGTGGCTGTCGAGCATTCCGGGGCTGGGTGTGCTGTTTCGCAATGAGCGCCGGGCGGTCACCAAGACCAACCTGATGGTGTTCCTGCGCCCGTATATCATCCGCGACAGTGGTGCCGGACGCGCGATCACCCTAAACCGCTATGACTACATGCGCCGTGCCCAGGGCCATTCCCAGCCGGAACACAGCTGGGCGATGCCGGATGTGCAGGCGCCGCAGTTGCCGGTGGTGGAGAAGGGGATTCCGGGCGGGCAGCAGCAGGGGCCGAGGGCGGTGATTCGGGCGGTGCCTGTAGGTGCACGACCGTGAGCCTGCTCTACGCAGGACCAAATCTGTATTCCTGTGGGAGAGGGGTATGAGCCTGCTGCCCTACGCCTGGGCCAAATCCCAACGCATCCTCCTGCGTCCGGGCGACGACGGCATGCTGCTCACCGTCTGCCCCTCCACCCCCGGTTGGTCCATCAGCGAAGTACGGCGCCAGTTCGGCCAGGCCCACCTCGAGCAGGTACGCGACGATGAACTCGACGGCCTCCTCGCCAGCGCTTATGCCGATACGGGCAGCGCCGCCGCCGTGGTGGGCGCGGCGGAAAACGAGGTCGACCTCGACCGCCTGATGCAGGACATGCCCGAGATCACCGACCTGCTCGACACCCAGGACGGCGCGCCGGTGATCCGTATGATCAACGCCTTGCTCACCCAGGCCGCGCGGGACGAGGCCAGTGATATCCATATCGAGCCCTATGAAACCCACTCCGTGGTGCGCTACCGCGTCGACGGCACCCTGCGGGATGTGGTGTCGCCGCGCAAGGCGCTGCATGGTGCGCTGGTGTCGCGGATCAAGATCATGGCCCAGCTCGACATCGCCGAAAAACGCTTGCCCCAGGACGGTCGTATCGCCCTGCGCGTGGCCGGGCGGCCGATTGATATTCGTGTGTCGACCGTGCCCACCGGGCATGGCGAACGGGTGGTGATGCGCTTGCTCGACAAGCAGGCCGGGCGGCTGCAACTGGAGACCCTGGGCATGGAGCCGCAGCTGCTGGCGCGCCTCGACACCTTGATCCGCCAGCCCCATGGCATCGTGCTGGTCACCGGGCCTACGGGCAGCGGCAAGACCACCAGCCTGTACGCCGCGCTGGCGCGGCTGGATGCGAGCACCAGCAATATCCTCACCGTGGAGGACCCGGTGGAATACGACCTGCCGGGCATCAGCCAGATCCAGGTCAACGCCAAGATCGATATGACTTTCGGCCTGGCCCTGCGGGCGATCCTGCGCCAGGACCCGGACATCATCATGATCGGTGAAATCCGCGACCTGGAGACCGCGCAAATCGCGGTGCAGGCCTCGCTCACCGGGCATTTGGTACTCGCTACGTTGCACACCAACGACGCGGTATCCGCCGTCAATCGCCTGCTGGACATGGGCGTCGAGCCGTTTTTGCTGGCGTCTTCAATGCTTGGGGTTCTGGCGCAACGCCTTGTGCGTCGTCTCTGCCCGCAATGCAAGGAAGAAGACCCGGCCAGCCCGGGCACCTGGCGTCCACTGGGGTGTTTGGCGTGTAACCACACCGGCTATAGCGGTCGCACCGGCATTCATGAACTGTTCTGCATTGACGACGCGATTCGCGCGCTGATTCACCAGGGCGCCGGTGAGCAGGCGCTCAGGGCCGCAGCTCGCAGCGCCGGTATGTGCAGCATGCGTGAGGATGGCGAACGCTGGGTCAACAGCGGCGTGACGGCACCCGAAGAAGTGCTCCGCGTGACACGGGACGCCTGATGAATCGCTACCGTTTCGAAGCCGCCGACGCCATGGGCAAGATCGAGAGCGGACACCTGGAAGCCGACAGTCAGCGCGAGGCGTTCGGGATTCTGCGCCGGCGTGGCTTGACGGCCTTGTCGGTGCACCTTGAGCAAAATACGGCCTCGGGGGCTGGCGCGGGCCTGTTCAGCGCCAAGCTGTCGGACAACGACCTGGCCTGGGCCACGCGGCAACTGGCGAGCCTGCTCAGCGCCAGCCTGCCACTGGAGGCCGCGTTGAGTGCCACGGTGGAACAAGCCGAGCGCAAACACATCGTCCAGGCCCTGAGTGCGGTGCGTGCTGATGTACGCAGCGGCATGCGCCTGGCGGATGCCTTGGCCGCGCGGCCACGGGACTTTCCGGAGATCTACCGCGCGCTGATTGCGGCGGGAGAGGAGTCCGGCGACCTCGCCCAGGTGATGGAGCGGTTGGCCGACTACATCGAAGAACGCAATAACCTGCGCAGTAAAATCCTCACCGCGTTTATCTATCCTGGAGTGGTAGGGCTGGTCTCGATCGCCATCGTGATCTTCCTGCTCAGCTACGTGGTGCCCCAGGTGGTCAGTGCGTTTTCCCAGGCGCGCCAGGACTTGCCCGGGCTGACATTGGCGATGCTCAATGCCAGTGATTTCATTCGCGGTTGGGGTTGGCTGTGCCTCAGTGCTTTGATCGCGGGTTTCTGGGGCTGGCGTGTGTACCTGCGCAACCCGCTGGCGCGTCTGGGTTGGCATCGTCGCGTGTTGCGCCTGCCGCTGATCGGGCGTTTTGTACTCGGGCTCAATACCGCACGGTTTGCCTCGACCCTGGCGATTCTCGGCGGCGCCGGGGTGCCGCTGTTGCGTGCACTGGAAGCGGCACGCCAGACCTTGTCCAACGACTGCCTGAGCCAGTGCGTCAACGACGCCACTGCCAAGGTGCGCGAAGGCGTCAGCCTGGCCACGGCGCTGGCGGCGGAAAAAGTATTTCCGCCCCTGCTGATCCACCTGATAGCCAGCGGCGAAAAGACCGGCTCGCTGCCGCCTATGCTCGATCGCGCCGCGCAGACACTGTCCCGCGATATCGAGCGCCGGGCGATGGGCATGACCGCACTGCTGGAGCCACTGATGATCGTGGTGATGGGCGCGGTGGTGCTGGTGATCGTGATGGCGGTGCTGTTGCCGATCATCGAGATCAACCAACTGGTGCAATAGCTGCACAAAAAAGCCCTCGTCACCGAGGGCTTTTCATTTCACAGATGACAGTGCTGCTTAGAGCTTACCGGCGCCGGCCTTGGCCTTGACGTCGGCGGCGACCTTATCGGCAGCCAGCGGAGTGTAGCTGTACGGTGGGGTCCAGCCGATGCTCGAACTCCACGAGCAGCTCAATGCGCTGCCGTTGAGGGTCGAGCCGGTGTCGCGGTAGACGCTGCCACCGTAGTCGCCGGCGATCTTGTCGCAACCGCTGATACCGGCGATCTCAAAGGCGTTACGCTCGGAGAAGATCTTCGAGTTCTTGCCCACACCGTGAGCGTACGAGAACGGGTACACCTTATGGCTGGTGCTGCCCACATGGTAGTTGTTGTACAGATGCACCTGGCCGAAACGCACGCGCGGCGCACGGGCAGAGATATTCTCAAACAGGCTGTTGTGGATGGTGACCTTGAGCTTGCCGTCATCGGTGGTGCGGCTGTCGCTGGAACCGATCAGGTTGTTCTTCTCGTGCGACTTGAACGCCGAGTACGAGATGGTCACGTAGTTGGCGCCGTTTTTAACATCCAGCGCGCCGTCGTGATGCTGCTTCGGACGGCCGTTGGCACTGCCGTTCTGGTCATCGGTACGGCGGCCATCGGTGAAGGTCACGTGATCGACCCACACGTTGTTGGCGCCCTCGATGGTCAGGCCATCGTATTCCGAGTTCCAGTTGCCGGCGCTGCCGTCCGTGGGGTCCCACTTCGGCTCGGGATCCCACGGGTTTTCGATGGTGATGTTGCGGATGATGACGTCGTTTTCCTTGGCATAGAAGAAACCCTCACGGATCTCGGCATTGCTGGTGGTACCGACGATGGTGGTTTTGCCAGGAATATCCAGGCGACCGCGTACCTTCATATCAGCAGTCGTCGTATAAGCCTTGCCTTCGCTGATATCGATGATGCCGGTGATTTTGATGATACGGCCGTTGGTGCCCACCGAAGCGCTCAGTGCGGTTTTCAGCTCAGCCGCGTTTTTTGCCGTGTAGATATTATTCGCCGCAGCTCGCGAGCCGCCCTTGGTGCCGCCGTTCTGAGTGGCCCAACCGGTGGTGGCCGAATCCAGCCAGATGTCCGCGGCATGCGCAGGAACGCTGGAAAACAGCAGGGCACCGATAACGGCACTGGCCAGTTTGGAGGCAGTGAAGGTTGAGGGTTTTGTCATGAGTAATCAGATCCTTGATTAACTTGAGTGTTTAAACGCGCACAGGCATGCGCGTTTCTCGAGCGGACGTCCTTGCCACTGGTGCAGCGAATCGAACGTCCGCTGCATGAGAAATCCTATCATATGGAATTGCGTTGTCGTACAACTGATTTCAAGGTTAGCGAGTAAAAAGTTTTATTGACTAAAATAAAATATCGGATAATTATTCCTGTGCATCTGCTCTCATGCAGAGTCATCTTCAGGGTTATCCCGATGAGTGTTAAAACCCCGTCTGTACTGGCGACTCTTTACGTCGAGGCCAATGAATCGTCACCGGCAGCGCGCGTGGCTCCTGTCCTGATGCAGGGCTTCCCGGCCGAGCCGAAACACCGAGTAACGTGGCACAACTGGATGCGCGCGCCCTTCAGCCAGTGGGGGTTCCGTCATCTGGCGCGGTTGCGTCCCACGATTGATGTGGCGGCGGGTTCAAGGCCTGCCGCTCAGCTCAAGGAAGCGCCCACAGCGCTGGACCAACTGTGTTTTGACAGCGAATGCGGGCTCAGCATCAGCGTGATCGAACACCTTGTTGCCAGCCAGACCGACGCCTTTTTGGTGATGCAGGGCGACACGGTGTTGTTCGAGCGCTACTTCAACGGCCAGCGCGCGGATGACCGGCACATCATGTTCTCGGTGACCAAGTCGCTGATCGGCACCCTCGGCGAACAACTGGTTTCCAACGGCCTGCTCAAGCCCGAGCTGTCTGCCGCGTACTACGTGCCTGAGCTGGTGGGCAGTGCGTTTGGCGATGCCACCGTGCGCCAGTTGTTCGATATGGCCGTGGGCATCGACTACAACGAGGTGTATGACGATCCCGCCTCCGAGAGTTCGCAGTACGGTTATGCCTGCGGTTTCCAGCCGGCACCGGCGCCATACGCCCAGTTTGAATCGCTGTACCAATACCTGCCGTCACTGAAAAAACGTGGCGCACACGGCGGCTTTTTCCATTACGTGACCGCCACCACCGAAGTCCTGGCATGGGTCATGGAACGGGCCTCGGGCCAGGCGTGCAGTCAGATGCTGGAACAGATCTGGGGGCGCTTGGGCTGCGAGCGCGACGGTTATTTCATGGCCGATCCCTGGGGCCGTAACGTTGCCGGGGCGGGCTTCAGTGCCACCTTGAGAGACATGGCGCGCTTCGGTCGCCTGCTCGCCAACGACGGTCGCCAGGACGGGGTCGAGCTGTTGTCGCCCGAGACCGTAGCGCGTATCGCCGCCGGTTCTGATCCGGCGATCTACGCGCAAAATGCCGAGTTCTCCAGCTGGACGCCGGGTGCGTCCTATCGCAGCCAGTGGTACGTGTTCAACGACCACAGCCAAGCCCTGATGGCCGGAGGGATCCACGGCCAATACCTGTTCATCGACAAGCCGTCGGGTGTGGTGATCGTCAAGCAATCGTCACTCACCGATGCGGTCAGCCCGTTCGATACCGACAGCGTGCGCATGCTGCGCGCGATCGCCGCCCACCTGAGTCGCTGATCCACGCCAAACAATAAGAGTCTTGCGTTCTATTCACCTGGCTTGCCCAGGTGTTGGCGGCGCCCTGCGTCGCCATTGACTGCCCTGTAACAACAATAATTCCACAGGAGCTTCTTATGGTTTTCACCAAGCGTTTCTCTCGAGCGCTGTTAGCGCTCGGCTTACCCTTGACCACCCACGTCGCGTTGGCGGGCTACACCTTTGAGGACGGCGATCTCAAGGGTGAAGTCAATCTTACCGTGGGCGGGGCGACGCTGTTTACCCGTGGCGTCAACTTCGGCAGCGGCCAGGTCGATGCACGCAGCGGCAAGAACGGCGGCGCCCGCATCAACTGGCAAGAGGTCTACGTAAAGCCGGGGGTCAAGCTCGAGTATGCGTTGCAACCGGATTTCAGCCTGCTGGCCGGCGGTTCCCTGGTGGCGGCGAGCACCTTCGGCGATGGCGATGCGGGAGGCTTCACCCGCAGCTCCGACGGCAAGGTCGCAGCCGAAGAACTCTACGGCGGTTTTCGCGCCGGCGAGTGGAAGTTCACCGCCGGCCGCCAGAACTACATGATCGGTACGGGGTTCATCGTCATGGACGGTAACCTCGACCAGTACAAAGACGGCGCCTACTGGCTCGGCCCGCGAACCGCCTTCAAGGATTCAGCGATCCTGGCCTGGGACCATGGCGCGCTGAAGTCCCAGGTATTCACCCTGCGCACCGATGATGACCTGGGCGATTTCCGCATGACCGGCGTCAACCTCGACTACAACCTCGATGACCAGGTGACGCTCGGTGCCATGGCCATGAAGGTCAATGCCCTTGGCCCCAAAGGCAGCACGCTGCCGCGCCGTCGGGACGGGATGCAGGTGTACAACGTCAGGGCGCTCAACGCCAAGGTGCCCGGCGTCCAGGCGCTGACCCTGAATGCCGAGTACGCGCTGGAGCGCGGCAGCGGCGAGGGTGTCGACTACGATGCCAACGCCTGGTACGCCCAGGCCGACTACGCCTTCAGCACCGTGCCGCTGACACCGATCCTCGGCTATCGCTACGCGAGCTTTTCCGGCGACGACAACCTCACCGACAACCGCCAGAAAGCCTGGGATTCACTGAGCAAGGGCTTCGTTGACTGGAGCACCTGGCTGGTCGGGGATGTGGTCGGCAACTACCTGCTGTTCAACAGCAACGAAAACGTCCAGCAGTTCTCCCTCAAGACCCACCTCAACGACACCCTGACCCTCGGCGCGATTCACTACCAGTTCTGGCTGGACGAGAAAAACTACATGGGCGCACCGGTCAGCGATCGGCGCTTTGCTGACGAAAGTGTGGTTTTCCTCGACTGGACACCCACGCCGTCGTTCTATACGTCCCTGTCCTACAACTGGGTCAAGCCACTGGCCGCCGCCAAACAGGTGTTCGGTAACGACCAGATGTTCAGTGCGCTGGAACTGTATTTCACCTACCGCTATTAAGTGCTGCGAGCCATCGCGGCCGCGCTGGAGTGTTTTGATCATGAACAGATTTTTGCGTAACACCGTGCTGGGCACTGTCGCCTCGTTGCTCATCAGTGGTTTTTGCCTGGCTGAAGAACGCACCGTACGGATCTACAACTGGATCGAATACCTGCCACCCGAAGTGCTCAAGAGTTTCCAGGAAGAAACCGGCATTCGCCCGATTTACGATGTGTTCGACAGTGCCGAAACCATGGAGTCCAAGCTGCTGACGGGCAACTCAGGGTATGACGTGGTGTTTCCCGGCACCGCCAACCTGGGGCACTTGATCACGGCCGGGGCCGTGCAGCCGCTGGACCGCCAGCAGTTGCCGAACTGGCAGCACCTGGACCCGCAGTTCATGCAATCCCTGGAAGCCGTGGGTGACACCGGCAACCGCTACGCCGTGCCTTACCTATGGGGCACCACATTGATCGGCTACAACGTCGACAAGGTACGCAAGGCCCTGGGCCCCGACGTGCAGATGAACAGCTGGGACATCATCTTCAAGGAAGAAAACCTCGCCAAGCTCGCCAGTTGTGGCGTGGGTTTCCTCGACGCCGGCAACGAGATCCTGCCGATTGCCCTGCACTACAAGGGCCTCGACCCCAATAGCCAGAAGCGTGAAGACTATGTGCAAGCCCAGGCCGTGATGATGAAGATTCGCCCTTACGTCACTTACTTCAACTCGTCGCGCTACGGCATGGACCTGGCCAACGGTGATATCTGTGTGGGCGTGGGCTGGTCCGGCGGTGTTGCATTGGCCACGCGACTGGCAGATGCCGCCGGCAAGGGCGTCAAGGTCGAGATGGCACTGCCCAAGGAAGGCGCGCCGATGTGGGCGGACGTGATGATGATCCCGGCCAAGGCACCCGATCTGGCGGAGGCCCATGCGTTCATCAATTACATCCTGCGCCCGGACGTGATTGCGCGCATCAGCAACAAGATCGGCTACCCCAACCCGAACAAGGACGCCACTGCGCTGGTGGACGCCAGCATCCGCAACGACCCCAACATGTATGTGCCGGAGGAAGCGCGCAAGACCCTGTTCGCCCTGGAACCGATTCCGGCCGCCGTGGAGCGCATCCGTACCCGCACCTGGACGGCCATCAAGAGCAACCGCTGATCAGTGTGGCCCGGTGCGTGCGCGCCGGGCCTGGAGCTTGCCATGACTGAACGGATGGACATTGCCCCCAACTTGCAGCGGGTGCTGACCCTGCGCGTCGCGATAGGGCCGGGTGTGACCCTGGGCGACAGCGTTGAAGGCCTGCGCTGCAACTACCCGATTATGGGCGGGGACTTCGATGGGGTCGGCATCAGCGGCCAGGTCCTGGCGGGCGGAGACGATTGTTTTGTTTTGCGCCCGGATGGCATCGGTCAACTGGATGCCCGCTACAGCCTGAGGACCGACGAAGGCGAGGTGATCAACATCCGTAACCGCGGCGTATTGACCATGACTGAGTACGGGCGCCAGCTGGAGCGCGACGGTCAATGGCCGATTCCTGAGACGGAGTACCGCTGCACCTGCACCCCGCTGTTTCAGGTGCCTAAGGGGCGGCTGGACTGGCTCACCCGTTCAAGTTTTATCGGCCTGGTGCATTACCCGGGCGCCGACCAGGTGGTGATTCGTTGCTATCGCTTTTACTGAGGCCCGGCCCTGGAAGCTGTCAGGCCTGCATGCCGTAGAACAGCAGCTCGGTGATGCGCCGTACCTGCGTCGAGTGCGCGTCGATATCCGGCTGTTCCTGGTTCACCAGCCTGAACAGTTGCAGGTGCGAATAGTCGTTCAACAGGAACGCGGCCAACTCCACATCGAGTTGCGGGCGCAGCTTGCCGGCCCGTTGCAGTTCCCGCAGCAGTTCGCTGATTTCCGCCCTGAGCGCATCGTTCATGGCGCGATAACCGGCCGGCAGTTCATTGCTGCCGCCGAACAGGATCAGCGGCAGCAGTTCACGCCACAGGCTGGGGTGCATGACTTCCAGGGCATAGCCGGTGAGCAGGCTTTCCAGGTGGCACAGCGCTTCGACCGGATCGTCCATTGTGTGGATCTCGCGGCGGGTGTCACTGATTGCGCGCTGATCGGCGTGATGCAGGATTTCCAGGATGATTTCCTGCTTGTTGCCGAAGTACTTGAACACCGTCGGCGGCGACACCCCGGCCTGGCTGGCGATCTGTTCGATGGTGGTGTTCTGGAAACCCTGGCGTTCAAACAGCTCGATCGCGGCCTGGCTGATAGCTTGCCGGCGTTCGGCTTTCTGACGTTCACGCAGTCCGCTCACAGGAGATCCTTGTCACGAGTAAAAAGAGGGGCGCTTATCGCCCCGGTATCCCTGCAAAATACTTAATTGGGTAAAGCTTTTAAAGCACTAATTGGCATTCAAGGGATTTGCCGCTGATGCTTCTTCAACCGGTAGGCAAATTGAGCGCGGCTGAGCCCCACAAGCCTGGCAGCGGCGGCCAGGTTGCCGGCGTTGCGTTGCAGGGCTTCGTTGAGCAGGCGCGATTCAAGGCCTTCGATGGAAAACCCCGGTTCCAGTTGGCCAAGGGTGTCGAACAGTGCCAGGCACGGCGGCGGTGCGCTGTTGGACAGGCTGCCGTGGTCGTCCAGGCCGTAGGGATCGGCCGGCATCGGTTCGTTGCGAAACAGGTGCACCAGGTCGATGGGTTGGCCTTCGTCACTGGCGATCAGGCCGCGTTCGATCAGGTTTTGCAGTTCGCGCACATTGCCCGCGAAGTCATAGCGCAGCAACACCTTCAGGGCGCGCATGGTCAGGCCCGCCGGCGTTCGCGCGTATTCCTGGCAGAAGCGCGTGAGGAACGCATTGATCAACAGCGGGATGTCGTCCCGGCGTTCGCGCAGCGGGGGCAGGGCGATGGGGTAGACATTCAGGCGGTAGAACAGGTCTTCACGAAAGCTGCCGTCAGCCACGGCTTTACGCAGGTCGATATTGGTGGCGGCCACCACGCGCACATCCACCTTGATCCCGCGCACCCCGCCGACCCTTTCGATTTCCCGTTCCTGCAAGGCTCGCAGCAACTTGCTTTGCCCGGCCAGGCTGAGGCTGGTGATTTCATCCAGAAACAGCGTGCCGCCCTGGGCCCGTTCGAAACGTCCAGGCCGCGAGTGCGTCGCGCCGGTATAGGCGCCGCGTTCGACACCGAACAGTTCGGCCTCGATCAGGTTGTCCGGAATGGCGGCGCAATTGAGCGCCACGAACGGGCTGTCCTGGCGGCGGCTGAGCTGGTGCAACTGGCGCGCAAACATCTCCTTGCCGACCCCGGACTCGCCGCTGATCAACACCGTTGCCGGGGTCAGTGCGACACGTTGCAGGGCTTGTGTCGCGGCGTTGAAGGCCGCACTCGCACCCACCAGTGTTTGCGGCGGGTTGGCCCTGGCACTGTGGTTCACCGGGTGGTCGGGCGTGGGCGCGACCGTGGCGTTGGTGACGGCCTGGGACACATTCAGGTAGCGCAGGTCCTGCTCGACGTCACCCCATTGCTCCGCGGTCTTGCCGATCACCCGGCAACAGCGGTGGCCCATGCCCCGGCATTCCACCTCGCGGAAAATCACCATTTGCCCGAACAGGCCACTGACAAAACCGATGGCATAGCCGGTTTCAGTCCAGCACACCGGGTCCTGGCCGATGCCGTAGGCACCCACGTGTTCATCGGCCTCGCAGGAGTGGTGCCAGAGGAACTCGCCTTCATAGAACCCCGAGTCGGCATCGAACTTGAAGTGCAGCGGTTCGACCTTGGTCATGCCTTCCAGGGTGTGCAGGTGGGTCCCGGCGCGAAACACGGCGGCGGCATCGGCCTGTGGCCAGCGCTCGCGGATCAACCGCGCGTCCCGCGCGCCGGAGACATAACCGGTGCGGGTGAACAGGCCACGCGCCTGCTCCAGCCCCAGGCGTTCGATGACCTCCGCGCGCAGGGCACCGAACGACGAACCGTGCAGCAACACCATGCGTTGATCGTTGAGCCAGATACGCCCGTCTTCGGGCGAGAAGAACAGGCAATCGGTCAGTTCCGCCGGGGTGGGCGAACTGCTCTCACTGAGTTGGCGGCTGTCGCCGCGCGGATGGTAGGGCGCGCTGGCCACCCGGTCGTCGGGCAGCGCGCTGTGGGGATTAGTCATTGTTATGCCCCTGCAAAGCGAGTGATCGATATGAGTAACTGCTCAGATAGTTATTAAACATAACCTTATCAATTGAACAAGTGGCGGTGCCGCGGTTTTTGCAGCCGATGGGGCGGTGAGGCGTGGGCGCCCCGTGGCAGGCCTCGTCCCAGAGCCCTCGGTCCTTTATGTCTGCGTCGTTGGGTGCAAGCGGCACAGCCTTTGCTCAAGGCTTGATGCGGCGTTTGCACCCTGTGCAGGCGATGACAATTACAAGAACCGGGAGTTGCCATGTCAGTACCTGAAACCACCCACTTGCTACAGCGGGCCATTGCGTCCGAATGCCTGTTCAACGGCGATTGGATACCTGCCTCGGGGTCCGTGATCGCGGTGATCGAACCCGCCACCGGCGAACCCCTGATGCGCTGTGCCATGGCCAACCCGGCCGACATCGCCGTCGCCTGCCGCAGCGCGGCCCTGGCGCAGCCGGCCTGGGCAGCACTCGGCCCACGGGAGCGCGCCGAGGTGTTTCGCAAGGCGGCGGACCTGGCCCAGCAGTCCTTTGCCGAACTGGCGCTGTACGTCGCGCGGGAAACCGGCGGCGCGTTGTTCAAGGGCGAGCACGAAGTGCGCGAGGCGATTGTGCTGCTGCATCAGGCGGCGGGGCTGTTGTCCCAACCTCACGGGCTGGTGCTGCCCAGTGCGGCAGGTCGCCTGTCCTATGCCCGGCGTCAGCCCCATGGCGTGGTCGGGGTGATTTCACCGTTCAATTTTCCGCTGGTGCTCTCACTGCGCTCGGTGGCCCCGGCCCTGGCGGCGGGCAATGCGGTGGTGCTCAAGCCCGACCCGCAGACCCCGGTCAGCGGTGGTTTTCTGATCGCCCGGCTGTTCGAAGAGGCGGGCTTGCCCAAGGGCCTGCTGCAGGTATTGCCCGGTGCCGCGCCGGCGGGTGAGGCGCTGTGCCGCGATCCGAATGTGCAGATGATTGCGTTCACCGGGTCGACGGCGGCGGGGCGCAAAGTCGCCGAAGTGGCCGGACGACACCTGAAAAAAGTCGCGCTGGAACTGGGCGGCAAGAACCCGCTGATCATTCTCGAAGACGCCGACCTCGACCTGGCCGCGAGCAATGCCGCCTGGGGCGCCTGGCTGCACCAGGGGCAAATCTGCATGGCCACCGGCTTGATTCTCGCCCATGAATCCATCGCCGAACGCCTCACGCGCAAGTTGGTGGACAAGGCTCGGGCGTTGACCGTGGGCAATGCCGCCCGCGGTGAAGCCGCGCTCGGCCCGTTGATCAACCAACGGCAATTGCAGCGCGTGCACGAGATCGTCAGCGACAGCCTGCAAGCGGGCGCACGGTTGGAGGCGGGTGGCGAATACGACCAATTGTTCTACCAGCCCACCGTGCTCAGCGGTGTGCGGCCAGGCATGCGCGCGTTTGAGGATGAAATCTTCGGGCCGGTGGCCACGGTGGTCAGTTTTGCCACCGACGAGGAGGCCATCGAGCTGGCCAACCGCACCGAGTACGGCCTCTCGGCCGCGATCATCTCGCCTTCGGTCGGGCGTGCCATGGCCATCGGCGAGCGGCTTGACTGCGGCCTGCTGCACATCAATGACCAGACCGTCGCCGACGAATGCATCAACCCCTTTGGTGGGCGCGGCGCTTCCGGTAATGGCGGCAGCGTAGGCGGGCCGGCCGACTGGGACGAGTACAGCCAGTGGCAGTGGGTCACGGTGAAGAACACTGCACCTGCCTATCCGTTTTGATCCACCTATGCCTATACAAAAACAAGAGGGCTTGAACATGAACCTGCACAACAAAACCCTGGTCGTCACCGGCGTCGCCTCCGGCATTGGCGCCGAGCTGGCGCGGCTCGCGCGCTTCCAGGGCGCCACGGTGATCGGCGTTGATCGCCATGCACCGCAACTGACCCTGGATGGCTTCTTCCAGGCTGACCTGGGCGATCCGGCCAGCATCGATGCCCTGGTGGCGCGCCTGCCGGCACGGGTCGACGGGCTGTGCAACATTGCCGGCGTGCCCGGTACCGCGCCCGTGCAAGCGGTGGCCACGGTCAACTACCTGGGGTTGCGGCACCTGACTCAAGCGCTGCTGCCACGCATGGCGGCGGGCGGCAGCATCGTCAATGTCGCTTCGGTGCTCGGTGCGCAGTGGCCGCAACGCCTGGAGCTGCACAAGGCCCTGGCCGCGACGCACAGCTTCGAGGCCGGGCAGCAGTGGCTGGCGGCCAATCCGGTGGAGCAGGCCAGCTGTTATCAGTACTTCAAGGAAGCGCTGATCGTGTGGAGCTTCCAGCAATCCCAAGGCTGGTTTCGCGATCACGCGGTGCGTATCAACTGCGTGGCGCCGGGGCCGGTGTTTACCCCGATTCTCGACGATTTTGTCAGCATGCTCGGGCCGGAGCGGGTGGCCGCGGACAGCCAGCGCATGACCCGTCCGGCCCTGGCCGATGAGGTGGCGGCGGTGATCGCCTTTCTTTGCTCCGACGCCGCGCGCTGGGTCAACGGGGTCAATCTGCCGGTGGACGGTGGGTTGGCGGCGACCTACGTGTAGGGGTTGCTACAGCGGTAAACCCCGGTGCGGATCCACCGTGCCGGGGGTCTTGAACAACAACAAAAATACAGGACATACAAGATGCTCAAGCCTATCTTGCGGACGGTTGCGGCCGGGACCTTTATCGCACTGTCATCGACTGCACATGCTTACGACTTGCCCGGCCTCAACCTGGGCAGCACCAGTTTCTACGACGGCTCACCGGCACCCGCTGGCCCGGGCTGGTACCTGGAGGAATACCTGACGTACTCCCGGGCCAGCCGTTTCAATGATGCCAACGGCCACAAGCTGGCACTGCCCAACCAGGACGTGGAAGTGGTGGCGCCTACCACACAGATCATCTACCTCGGCCAACCCTTGGCGAATGGCGCGATGCCCGGATTCACCCTGATCAACACCTCCCTGGCCCATGTGGATGTCGACGACGGGTTGAACAATGCGGCCCTGAGTTCTCGCGCCGGCTTTGGTGATGTGATTGTGGGGCCCTTCCTGCAACTGCCGACCCTGAGCCGCGCCGATGGCAGCCCGCTGTTGACCCAACGTATCGAAGCCGATATCTCGGTGCCGGTGGGCGCCTATGACCGCAAGCGCTCGATCAACCCAGGCAGCAACTTCTGGTCATTCAACCCGTATTACGCGGCGACGTACTGGTTCAGCCCGAAGTGGTCGACGAGCGGGCGGTTCATGTACCTGTGGAATGGCAAGAACGATGATCCGCAGGCAGGCTTCGGGGATGTTTCCGATACCCAGGCCGGGCAGGCGTTGCATGCCAACCTGACCCTGCAATATGCCGTGAGCCAGCAACTGAGCGTGGGGGTTAACGGCTACTGGTTGAAGCAGATCACCGACACCCAGGTCGATGGGCACGCCGTGAGCGGGCGTCGGGAGAAGGTCTGGGCCATCGGCCCAGGCCTGGTCTACGGGTTCAGCAAGGAAGACGTGCTATCGGTAAATGCCTACTTCGAGCAGCAGGCGGAGAACCGCACGCAGGGCAACAAACTGGTGCTCAATTGGCTGCATAAGTTCTAGTGGGCGCCGTACGCACCATCACGCTGATGATGGTCAGTGCGGCAATCACCACCCCGGGGGAGGTCGCCAGCAGTACCCCGGCGGTGCCGGCGCCGGCGGCGAGCAGTTGCCCGGCCGCCAGCGGCCCGGCCACCGAACCCAGGCGGCCGACGGCCACCGCGGCACCGACACCGGTGGCGCGTACCGAGGTCGGGTAGGAGGGCGGTGCCGATGCGTACAGCACCAACTGCGCGGCCATCACGAACAGGCCGGCGGCAAAACCGGCGATGGCCATGGGCACGATGCCCACCGACAACCCGACTCCGGCCAATGCCGCCAGCAACCCGGCATACACACCCAGCACCACTTTGACGGCATTGCAGCGGTCCAGCAGCACGCCGCCGAGCAGTGAGCCGAGGGCGCCGCCGATATTGAAGAGCATCTGCACCATGCCCGCCTGGGGTTTGCTGAAACCCTGCTCCAGCAACAGCGACGGCAGCCAGTTAAGCAGCATGTACATCACGGTCAGGGTGAAGAAATAGCTGAGCCACAACGCCAACGTGGTGCGGGCGCGACCTTCGCCGAACAGCGCCTGGCCGGTAGAAGGGCGGGCGCCGTGCGTAGTGTCGCGTTGTTGGCGAAAGGCGCTGGACTCCGGCAGCAGCAGGATCATCAACGGCACGGCGAGCAACGGCGCCAGGCCACCGATGATAAAGGTGGTCTGCCAGTGCTCACTGGAAAACATCGCCACCACCGCGGCCAATGCGCCACCCAGCGGCACCCCGCAGTACATCACGCTGATGGCCGTGCCCCGGTTGCGTTCGCTCACTGCTTCGGCGCACAGCGCGATCAGGTTGGGCAGTGCGGCGCCCAGGCCCAGGCCGGTGAGAAAGCGCACCAGCAACAGGCTGGCGTAGCTGTCGACAAACGCGGTGCTCAGGGAAAACAGCCCGAACAGCAGCACGGCACCCACCAGGATTTTCTTGCGCCCTATGCGGTCGGCGACCCAGCCGCCGAAGAACGCCCCCGGCAGCAGGCCGATGATGCCGACGCTGAACACCCAGCCGAGCATCTTCGGATCCAGGGCGAACGTTTGACGTAACCCGGCGGCGGCAGTGCCGGCGGCCTGCAGATCGAACCCTTCGATCAGCGCAACGATAAAGCACAACGCAATAGTCAGCGTCGAACGACGCGATGGACTGTCCATGGGCAAACCTCATTGTTGTTTTTGTTGTGGTGACGAGCGCGAGTGGCTGCTGGTGATTAAGATAACAAAGATAACTAAAAAATGAATCGTGGATTAATCCGCCCATAAAACATAAATAAATCCATGTAATTCATTGGCTTGCGATGTTGATTCATATGCAACTAAAAAATAGATAGCTTTATTAATGTTCGATTATCGCTCAGTTGCGGTTGACGGGCACCGCCGGCTGTTTCCATTCTTGGCTCGCGAAGCCGACCGGGCCGAGCGTGTGCCACCCCAAAAACAACAACAAAAAATGGACATCGAACATGCCAGAACTCCCTATGGAGCAAGCCGTTGCAGCGGCGCCCGTCGCCTGTGTGTCGAACAATACCCCACGCCTGCTCATGGCATGCCTGGCCTTGAGCGTGTTGCCCACTTCGCTATGGGCCGCAGGCTTTATCGACGACAGCCACGGCACCTTGACCTTGCGCAATTACTACCTGGACCGCGACTACAAGGACGACGGAGCGAAGACCGCCGCGCGGGAATGGGCCCAGGCGTTCATCCTCAACCTGGAATCGGGCTACACCCCGGGCCCGGTGGGCTTCGGCCTGGATGTGCGCGGGTTGATGGGGGTCAAGCTCGACTCGTCGCCGGACCGCAGCGGCACCGAGTTGCTGCCGGTATCGGCCAGCGACAAGCGCGCCGCCGATGAGTACTCGCGCCTGGCCCCGACTGCCAAGCTGCGGTTTGCGCAAACCACGGTGAAGGCCGGCGATGTGTCGATCTTCCTGCCGTTCGCCTTTGCCAGCCCGTCGCGCCTGTTGCCGCAAACCTTTCGCGGCACCACCTTGAGCTCCAAGGACATCGATGGCCTGACCTTCAACACCGGCTACATCGACCGCATCAACAAGCGCGACTCCACCGACTACCAGGCCATGACCATCGCTTCGCCCAACCGGCGTTTCAACGCCACCGCCACCACGTCGCACCTGGCGTATGTGGGCGGGGACTATCAGGTCAACAAAGACCTCAGCCTGCGCCTCTATCACTCCCAGGTCGCCGACCTCTACCAGCAGGACACCCTGGCGCTGTTGCACAACCTGCCGCTGGGCGATGGCGTGCTCACCAGCGACCTGCGCAGTTTTTTCAGCCGCGAGGATGGCAGTGCCAAGGCGGGCAAGGTGGATAACCGCAACCTCTCGGCGCTGTTCGGCTACCGCCTCGGCGGCCATCGCGTCAGCCTTGGCTACATGCACTCAAGCGGGGAGACGGCCACACCCTATATCTCCGGCACCGAGTTGATGGGCATGAGCGAGCTGACCATGAGCTCGGACTTTCTTAACGCCAAGGAGCGCACCTGGCAAGCCATCTATGACTACGACTTCGCCGCAGCGGGTGTGCCGGGGCTCAAGAGTCGGCTGCGCTATGTGCGCGGCGACAACATCGAACTGGCCGCTTTCAATGCCGAGGACCGCAAGGAGCGCGAGTTCCAGATGGAGTTGGGGTATGTGATCCAGGACGGCCCGCTGAAGAACGTCGGGTTCATGGCGCGCAAGTCGATCTACCGCAATGACTTCCCGAGCGGCGCGGCGTTTCGCGATGAAAACCAGACCCGTTTCCTGGTCCTCTACACCGTGGCGCTCTGGTAGGCCGCTCAGTCCTGATAGACCTTCTTCAGCAGGCGCAGCAGCTCTTCGCGTTCCTGGGCGTCAAGGGCGGCCGTGGCGTCCAGGTCACTCTGGGCGGCGATGGCCTTGAGTTCCTTGAGCAGGATTTCGCCGCTCTTGCTGAGGAAGATCCCGTAGGAGCGCTTGTCCGGCTTGCAGCGCACCCGCACGGCGAGGGCGCGGCTTTCCAGCTTGTTCAGCAACGGCACTACCTGGGGCGGCTCGATGGCCAGGGCGCGGGCCAGGTCGGCCTGCATCAGCCCGGGGTTCTGCTCGATGATCGCCAGGGCCGAGAACTGTGCAGGGCGCAGGTCGTGGTCCGACAGCCGGCCGATCAGGTTCTGGAACAGCTTGAGCTGGGCGCGGCGCATGGCGTAGCCGATCAGATCGTCCAGGGCTGAATCCAGCGGCGGCCGTACCTCGTCGTTGTCGGGCAGGGCCTGGCTGGCGGCGGCGATGGTGGAAGGCTTGGCCATTGGCAGTGCAATCCTCAGAAGGTGGAGGTTAAGAAGGCTATCTAGTTTGCCGGGGTTGGCGCGTCATGGCTATGCCGGCTTTTCACAACGCCTGGAAAACACAGGTTTCATCGCGTAAAAATATTGGTTATCCAGATTAATAGTTAATTGACATAACTATATTTGCGGTTTAATTTCGACTCATCTTCAAACCCAGAACAAGAGCGTACCGCCATGAGCAATTACGAAGGCCGTTGGACCACCGTCAAGGTTGAGATCGAAGAAGGCATCGCCTGGGTCATTCTCAATCGTCCGGAAAAACGCAACGCCATGAGCCCGACCCTGAACCGGGAAATGATCGACGTCCTCGAAACCCTCGAGCAGGACCCTGCCGCCGGCGTGCTGGTGCTGACTGGCGCGGGTGAAGCCTGGACCGCCGGCATGGACCTCAAGGAATACTTTCGCGAAGTGGACGCCGGCCCGGAAATCCTCCAGGAAAAAATCCGTCGCGAAGCCTCGCAATGGCAATGGAAACTGCTGCGCATGTACGCCAAGCCGACCATCGCCATGGTCAATGGCTGGTGCTTCGGCGGTGGCTTCAGCCCGCTGGTGGCCTGCGACCTGGCGATCTGTGCGGACGAAGCGACCTTCGGCCTTTCGGAAATCAACTGGGGCATCCCGCCGGGCAACCTGGTGAGCAAGGCCATGGCCGACACTGTGGGCCATCGCCAATCGCTGTACTACATCATGACCGGCAAGACCTTTGGCGGGCAGAAAGCCGCCGAAATGGGCCTGGTCAACGAAAGCGTGCCGCTGGCTCAACTGCGTGAAGTGACCATCGAACTGGCGCGCAACCTGCTGGAGAAAAACCCGGTGGTGTTGCGTGCCGCCAAGCATGGCTTCAAGCGCTGCCGCGAATTGACCTGGGAGCAGAACGAGGATTACCTCTACGCCAAGCTCGATCAGTCGCGCCTGCTCGATACCGAGGGCGGTCGCGAGCAGGGCATGAAACAGTTCCTCGACGACAAGAGCATCAAGCCTGGCCTGCAGGCGTATAAACGCTGAAGGGCGCGGCCGCCTGGCCGCGCCGTTGTACCCTGCTTGAACGTATTCCCGATAAAGACAATAAAGAGGAATCACCATGCTGGACGTGCCCCTGTTGATCGGCGGCCAGTCGTGCCCCGCCCGTGACGGTCGAACCTTCGAGCGCCGCAACCCGGTGACCGGTGAAGTGGTCTCGCGGGTGGCCGCCGCCACCCTGGAAGATGCCGACGCCGCCGTAGCGGCCGCCCACGCCGCGTTCCCCGCGTGGGCGGCGCTGGCACCCAACGAACGCCGCACCCGCCTGCTCAATGCCGCCGAGCAATTGCAGGCGCGCAGCGCCGAATTCATTGCCGCCGCCGGCGAGACCGGCGCCATGGCCAACTGGTATGGCTTCAACGTGCGCCTGGCGGCCAATATGCTGCGCGAAGCGGCGTCGATGACCACCCAGATCACCGGTGAAGTGATCCCCTCCGATGTCCCCGGCAGTTTCGCCATGGCCTTGCGTCAGCCTTGCGGCGTGGTACTGGGCATCGCGCCGTGGAATGCCCCGGTGATCCTCGCCACCCGCGCCATCGCCATGCCGTTGGCCTGCGGCAATACCGTGGTGCTCAAGGCCTCGGAGCTGAGCCCTGCGGTGCACCGCCTGATTGGCCAGGTGTTGCAGGACGCCGGCCTGGGCGATGGCGTGGTCAATGTCATCAGCAATGCCCCGGCGGATGCCGCTGCGATTGTCGAGCGGCTGATCGCCAACCCGGCCGTGCGCCGGGTCAACTTCACCGGCTCGACCCATGTGGGGCGGATTGTCGGCGAACTCTCGGCGCGTCACCTCAAGCCGGCCTTGCTGGAACTGGGCGGCAAGGCGCCGTTGCTGGTGCTCGACGACGCCGACCTCGACGCGGCGGTGGCAGCGGCGGCCTTTGGCGCCTATTTCAACCAGGGCCAGATTTGCATGTCCACCGAGCGCCTGATTGTCGATGCCAAGGTCGCCGATGCGTTCACCGCCAAGCTGGCGGCCAAGGTCGCGACCCTGCGCGCAGGCGATCCCATTGCAGCGGATTCGGTTCTGGGTTCCCTGGTGGACGCCGGCGCCGGCACACGCATCAAGGCCCTGATCGACGATGCCCTCGCCAAGGGCGCGCGGCTGGTGGTGGGTGGCCAACTGGACGGCAGCATCCTGCAGCCGACCCTGATCGATGGCGTTACCGAGCATATGCGCCTGTACCGCGAAGAATCCTTCGGTCCGGTGGCGGTACTGCTGCGCGGTGACGGGGATGAAGCCTTGTTGCGCCTGGCCAACGACTCCGAGTTCGGCCTCTCGGCGGCGATCTTCAGCCGTGACACCGGGCGTGCACTGGCCCTGGCCCAGCGTGTCGAGTCGGGCATTTGCCATATCAACGGCCCGACCGTGCATGACGAGGCCCAGATGCCGTTTGGCGGGGTCAAGTCCAGCGGCTACGGCAGCTTCGGCGGCAAGGCCTCGATCGAGCATTTCACGCAATTGCGCTGGGTGACCTTGCAGAACGGGCCACGGCATTACCCGATCTGAGCAGGCGTCGCGACATAACAATAACAAGGCGGCATTGACCCGCCTTGCTGGAGGACACCCTTGTGAGTTCCGAATTCAGACCGCAACCCCAGCCCGCACCGCGATACCGCGAGGTCTCCATCGGCCACGCAGCGGTGGCGGTCACTGAAGAACACGGCGTGCTGCATATGCGCTCCCTGGAGCCCCTGGCCGAGTTGCCGGCGCGCCTGCTCGATCGCCTGGTGCATTGGGCCCGGGTGCGCCCCGAGCAGACGTTTATCGCGGCCCGCCAGGCCGGTGGTGATTGGCGCCGGGTCAGCTACCGCGAGATGCTCGACAGCGTGCGTGCGATTGCCCAGGGCCTGTTGAGTTACGGGCTCTCGGCGCATAAGCCACTGGCATTGCTGTCGGGCAACGACATCGAGCATTTGCAGGTTGCCCTCGGCGCGATGTACGCCGGTATTCCTTACTGCCCGGTGTCGCCGGCGTATTCGTTGTTGTCCCAGGATTTCGCCAAGCTGCGGCATGTGTGCAACCTGCTGCAACCGGGGCTGGTGTTCGTCAGCGATGCGGCGGCTTACCAGCGCGCCATCGACGCCGTCCTGCCGGCCGAGACCCCGCTGATCAGCGTGCGCGGCCACGTGCCTGGGCGCACTCAGGCCAGCTTCGCCAGCCTGCTGCAAACGCCGGGCGCCGCCGAGGCCGACGCGGCGTTCCAGGCCACCGGCCCCGACAGCATCGCCAAGTTCCTGTTCACCTCGGGTTCGACCAAGTTGCCCAAGGCGGTGATCACCACCCAGCGCATGCTTTGTGCCAACCAGCAAATGCTGCTGCAGACGTTCCCGGTGTTCGGTGAGGAACCGCCGGTGCTGGTGGACTGGCTGCCGTGGAACCACACCTTCGGTGGCAGCCATAACGTCGGCATCGTGCTCTACAACGGCGGCACCTTTTACCTCGACGACGGCAAGCCGACCGCCCAGGGCTTTGCCGAGACCCTGCGCAACCTCAAGGACATCTCGCCCACGGCCTACCTGACGGTGCCCAAGGGCTGGGAAGAACTGGTCAACGCCCTGGAACAGGACGCCGAGTTGCGTGAACGCTTTTTTGCGCGGATGAAACTGTTCTTCTTCGCCGCCGCCGGCCTGTCGCAAAGTATCTGGGATCGCCTCGACCGCGTGGCCGAACAGCACTGCGGTGAACGTATCCGCATGATGGCCGGGCTGGGCATGACCGAAGCCGCGCCGTCCTGCACCTTCACCACCGGGCCGTTGTCCATGGCCGGCTACATCGGCTTGCCCGCGCCGGGCTGCGAGGTGCGCCTGGTGCCGTTGGACGGCAAGTTCGAAGGGCGCTTTCGCGGGCCGCACATCATGCCGGGGTACTGGCGGGCGCCGGAGCAAACCGCCGAGGTGTTCGACGACCAGGGTTTCTACTGTTCAGGTGACGCGATCAAGCTCGCCGACCCGCACCAGCCGCAATTGGGGCTGATGTTCGACGGGCGGATTGCCGAGGATTTCAAGTTGTCTTCCGGGGTGTTTGTCAGTGTCGGCCCGTTGCGCAATCGCGCGGTGCTCGACGGCGCGCCCTATGTGCAGGACCTGGTGATTGCCGCGCCGGACCGCGAATGCCTGGGCGCCCTGATATTCCCCCGGCTCTACGAGTGCCGTCGGCTGGCCGGCTTGAGCGCCGACGCCAGCGACGCTGAGGTGCTGGGCAGCGCACCGGTACGCCAGTGGTTCGGCGACTGGTTGCAGCGCCTCAACCGCGAGGCCACCGGCAATGCCAGTCGCCTGGAATGGATTGCCCTGCTCGACGAGCCAGCGTCTATCGATCGCGGGGAAATCACCGACAAGGGTTCGATCAACCAGCGCGCCGTGCTGCAATGGCGTGCGGCCAGGGTCGAGGCGCTGTATCGCGGTGAAGACCCTGCGATCCTGCGCGCCGGGCCCAAGCCTTGAACAGCGCCGGGCAGTACTCGGCGTTTGCCGATGCGGCGATTTTCGCGGCGGTGCGCACGCCGTGGGTCGACCTTGGCGGTGCACTGTCCCAGGTGTCGCCTATCGATTTGGGAATCAAGGTCGGCCGCGAAGTGCTGGCCCGGGCCGGCATCGACCCCCTGGCGGTGGACAGCGTGCTGGCCGGCTCCATGGCCCAGGCCAGTTTCGATGCCTACTTGCTGCCCCGGCATATCGGCCTGTACAGCGGGGTGGCGCAAGCAGTCCCGGCACTGGGGGTGCAGCGCATCTGCGCCACCGGTTTCGAGCTGCTGCGCCAGGCCGCTGAACAACTGCGCGACGAGGTGCAACTGGCGCTGTGCGTGGCCAGTGAATCCATGTCGCGCAACCCGATTGCGGCCTACACCCATCGGGATGGGTTTCGCCTCGGCGGCGAGGTGCAATTCAAGGATTTTCTCTGGGAGGCCCTGTACGACCCGGCCCCCGGCCTGGACATGATCGCCACCGCCGAAAACCTGGCGCGCCGTTATGGCCTGAGCCGCAAGGCCGTGGACCGCTACGCCTGCGACAGCCACCAGCGTGCCTTGCAGGCGCAACGTGACGGCGCGTGGGCGGAAGAAATCGTCACGGTCGATAACCAGGTGTTCGAGCTTGACGGGTACCAGCCCAGGGGCATCAGCCTCGCGCGCCGGGCCTGTGCCGTCAGCGCCGACAGCCACCCACGACCCACTGACCTTGAAGCCCTGACGCGCTTGCGCGCCGTGCATCCAGGCGGCGTGCAAACCGCCGGCAACAGTTGCGCGGTGGTCGATGGCGCGGCGGCGGCTTTGGTGGGGCGTGCCTCGGCCTGCACGCGCCCGGCCCTGGCGCGGCTGCTGGCCAGCGCGGTGGTCGGTGTGGCCCCCGAGTTCATGGGCATCGGCCCGGCACCGGCGATCCGCCTGCTGCTGCAACGCAGCGGCTTGAACCTGGGCGACATCGGCCGCTTCGAAATCAACGAAGCCCAGGCCGCCCAGGTACTGGCGGTTGCCCATGAACTGGAGCTGGACAGCAGCCGCCTCAACGTCGAGGGCGGCTCCCTTGCCCTGGGGCATCCGTTGGCTGCCACCGGCCTGCGCCTGGTGATGACCCTGGCCCGGCAACTGCGCCAGCACAACCTGCGCTACGGGATTGCCGCGGCGTGCGTGGGCGGCGGGCAGGGCATGGCGTTGCTGATCGAGAACCCTGCCTACCGGGCTTGAAGCGCACGATTCTTTTTTGTCGATGAGGTGTTCCGATGTGGAGCTATGAGGCGCCCCTGGGCGATATGCAATTTGTCCTGGAACACTGGCTGCAGGCGCCCGATACCTGGCAGCGCCACCCGGCATTCGCGGCCCTGGACCTGCCGCTGGCGGTACAGGTGCTGGAGGAGGCGGCACGCTTCAGCCAGGGCGTGCTGGCGCCGTTGAATAGCAGCGGTGATCGCCAGGGCTGCCGCTGGCAGGCGGGCCGGGTCAGCACCCCGGACGGCTTCGTCGAGGCCTATCGCGCCTATGTCGAGGGGGGCTGGCCGGCGCTGGCGTGTGCCGAGGAGCAGGGCGGGCAGGGCTTGCCGCAACTGCTCGATGCGGCGCTGCAAGAGATGCTCTATGCCAGCAACCACGCCTGGGCCATGTACACCGGGATCGCCCACGGTGCCTACCTGTGTCTCAAGGCCCACGCCGCCCCATGGTTGCAGGCACGCTACCTGCCCGACATCGTCAGTGGCCAGGCCTTGCCCACCATGTGCCTCACCGAGCCCCAGGCCGGCAGCGATGTCGGCTTGCTGCGCTGTCGCGCGCAGCCCCAGGCGGATGGCAGTTATCGCCTCAGCGGCAGCAAGCTGTTTATCTCCGGCGGCGAGCACGACCTCACGGCGAATATCCTGCACCTGGTGCTGGCGCGCCTGCCCGATGCGCCGCCGGGCAGCCGTGGTATTTCACTGTTCCTGGTGCCCAGGCAGCTGGACGATGGCCAGGCCAATGGCGTGCACTGCGACGGCATCGAACACAAGATGGGCATCAAGGGCAGCGCCACCTGTTCCCTGGTGTTCGACGCCGCCCAGGGCTGGCTGGTCGGCGAGCCCAATCGCGGCCTGGCGGCGATGTTTGTGATGATGAATTCGGCGCGCCTGCATGTAGGCCTGCAAGGCCTGGGGCATGTCGAGGCGGCCTGGCAGAACGCCCGCCAGTACGCCGCCGAGCGCTTGCAGATGCGTGCGCCGTCAAGGCCGGAAGAGGTGGTGGCCCAGGCGGCTGACCCGATCCGTTATCACCCGGCCATGCGCCGCGTGTTGCTGGAGCTGCGCACCACCAGCGAGGGCATGCGCGCCATCGGCTATTGGGCGGCGCACCTGCTTGATCAGGCCGAGCACGGCCAGGACCCGTCGGCGGCGCAGTTGGCGCCGCTGCTGACCCCCATCATCAAGGCGTTTTTCACCGAACAGGGCTTTCGCCAGGCCAGCCAGGGGCTGCAGGTGTTCGGCGGTTACGGCTACGTCACCGAGTTCGCCATCGAGCAAACCCTGCGGGACAGTCGCATCGCGATGATCTACGAGGGCAGTAACGAGATCCAGGCCAATGACCTGTTGCTGCGCAAGGTGCTGGGGGATGAGGGTCGAGCCTTTGGCCTGCTGCTGGCCGAGTTGCGCGCCGAGGCCGGGCAGGGCGCGCAGTATGAGGAATGCGCAGGCTTTTCCGGCGCGTTGGCCAACCTGTGCGACGCGTTGGCCAGTGTGGTGCACGCCATCCGTGAACGCACCCATGAGGACAGTGAATACCCCTATCGGGCGGCGCCGGATTTCCTCCAGCTCTGTGGCGTGGCGTTGCTGGCCTTTGCCTGGGCGCGGGCCGCGCGGGTCTCCAGGGCCCTGCGCGAAGACGATCCGCTGCGTGCCGCCAAGCTGCAAAGCGCCGGGTTCTTTTTCGATTACCTGCCGTCGCGGCTGGCGCAGCACCTGGGCGCCATAGACGGGGCACGGGCAGCGCTGGCGTTCATCTGACGCGGCCAGGTGCTTGCGGTACTACTTGCGGTACCATGGCGGCTCACGTTTTCTGGAAGTTGCCTGGATGAGTAAACCCGGTCAATTGGTGCTGGTTGCACTGCGCAAGATGATTGCCAGCGGGGAGTTGGCGGCGGGCGAGCGGCTGATGGAGATTCCCACGGCGCAGCTGTTCGGCGTGTCGCGCATGCCGGTGCGCATGGCCTTTCGTACCCTTGAGCAGGAAGGACTGCTGGTGCCGTTTGGCGGGCGTGGCTATCAGGTGCGCTCGGTCAGCCCCAGCGACATTGCCGGCGCCGTCGAAGTGCGCGGCGTCCTGGAAGGCCTGGCGGCACGGCAAGCCGCCGAGCAGGGCTTGTCCGCTGCGGCGCGTGCGGCGCTGGAGCGCTGCCTGGTGGAAGGCGATCAACTGTTCGAAAAGGGCTACGTGACCGAGGATGACCTTGAGGTCTATCACGACCTGAACATGCGCTTTCACCAGGTCATCGTCGAAGGCAGCCACAACCCGGCGATCGCCGACGCGCTGGCCCGCAATGATCACCTGCCGTTCGCCTCGGTGACCGCGCTGGCGGTGGATCGCGAGGACATGGCCCGCGAGTACCGACGCTTCAACTATGCCCACATGCAGCATCATTCGGTTTTCGATGCCCTGGTCAATCGCCAGGGCGCGCGGGCCGAAGCCATCATGCGCGAACACGCCAATGCGACGTTGCGCTATGCCGAGATCTTCAGCTCAGCCACCGCCGCCGCGCGCATGAAGGTGATTTTGCCCGCGTCGTGAACCCTGTCAGATATCGAGTACCAGCAGCGGGGTTTTCGAGCGCGAGCAGCAGGGGGTGAACTGGTCATTCAGGGCCTGTTCCTGTTCGGTGAGGAACAGGTCGCGGTGCTCCGGTATGCCCTCCAGCACACGGGTCAGGCAGGTGCCGCAAATCCCCTGTTCGCAGGACACGGCAATCTCTATGCCGTGGCTTTCCAGGACCTGGACCACGGTCTTGTCGGCGGGGATTTCAAAGACCTGGCCGCTGCTGCCGAGCTTCACCGAAAAGCCGCCGTCGAGGCTGCTGTCCACCGGTGCCGCGCTGAAGTATTCGCGGTGCAGGCAGTCTTCCTGCCAGCCCTGCGCGCGTGCGCTGTCGAGCACATGCTGCATGAACCCGCCGGGGCCGCAGACATACAGGTGCACGTCATCGGCGGGCGCTGCCAGCACTTCGGCGATGTTCAGCGCGGTGTGGGGCTGCTCATCGAAATGCAGGAACACCCGCGCGGCAAACGGCGACGCCTCGAGCCGCTGCACAAACGCCGCACGCTCACGGGCGCGGGCGCAGTAATGCAGCTCGAAGTCGGCACCTACATGGGCCAGGCGCTCGGCCATGCACAGGATCGGGGTGATGCCGATGCCACCGGCAAACAGCAGGCTGCGTCGCGCGTTGTCGGCCAGGGGAAACAGGTTGCGCGGTGCGCTGATGGTCAGGCGGGCGCCCTCGTGAACCTGCTCGTGCAAGCTGCGCGAGCCACCCCGGGACGCCGGGTCCTTGAGCACGCCGATCAGGTAGCGATGACGTTCCTCGGGGTGATTGCACAGGGAATATTGCCGGATAACCCCATCGGGCAGGTGCACGTCAATATGCGCGCCGGCACTGAAGGCCGGCAGCGGCTGGCCATCGACACTGGCCAGCTCATAGCTGCAAATGTCCTGGGCTTCGTTGTTACGGGATACCACCACCACATCGATCATGTTCAGTCCTCGCAAAGTTGTCGCGCTGTTCAGGCGGTGGTGGTGGCGATCAGTTGCGGTTCGAGGGCGCGTTCCTTGGCAATCAGTCGCTCCAGGATCTTGCGTGACTGCACGCCACCCGCGTCGATATTCAACTTGAGCAGGTTGCGCTGCGGATGGGCCAGCAGGTTCTGTTGCTGGCGTTCGAGCATCTCCAGGTCTTCGCTGAAAATCTTGCCCTGGCCCTCGCGAATGCTTGCGGTCAGTGCCTCATCATGGGGGTTGAAGTTGCGCGCCATGCCCCAGAAGTACCAGATCGAGGTCTCGGTTTGCGGGGTGATGAAGTCGACCACGATGCTCGCAGCCTTGTGTTCGGGGGCGGCGTTATAGCCACCTTTGCCGGCGTGGGCCACGCCGACTTCGATCAATACATGGCTGGGCGGGGTGAAGCGGCAGATCTGCCAGCGGTCCACCGGCACGTCATCGGCCAGGTTATTGCCGCGCAGGGCCATGCGCCAGAACGGCGGGGCCATGATGTTTTCCATGTGCCGGGCCGTGACCACTTCATCGCCGTCCACCGTGGTCACGGGCGGCGCTTCGTCGAT
This sequence comes from Pseudomonas sp. LAMO17WK12:I1, assembly GCF_900177315.1. Taxonomy (NCBI): domain Bacteria; kingdom Pseudomonadati; phylum Pseudomonadota; class Gammaproteobacteria; order Pseudomonadales; family Pseudomonadaceae; genus Pseudomonas; species Pseudomonas sp. LAMO17WK12:I1. The sequence goes on from NZ_FWZV01000002.1 coordinate 360,256, forward strand.
TTCCTTCTGGCCGATGCTGGAGGCGTGCACATAGGTTTCGTGGGTCAGGTCCATCAGGTTGTCGATCATCAGGCGGTAGTCGCATTGGATATCGAACAGCCCGCCGCCATAGGCCCACTGGTCACTCACGGCCCATTCCAGGTGGTGGATCAGCGCCGGGTCGGCCTGGGCCTGATCGCCGGGCCATACCCAGATGAAGCCGTAGCGTTCAACGGCGGCAAAGGTCTTGTTGCAGGGAAAACCACGTACCCGCTGGCCGGGCATTTCCACGGTCTTGCCGTCGCCGCCCATGACCAGGCCGTGGTAGCCGCAGACCAGGTTGCCGTTCTCGACATACCCCAGTGAAAGCGGCGCGCCGCGATGGGGGCAGAAGTCCTCGACCGCCACCACGGCGCCTTCCTGGCCACGATAAAACACCATCTTTTCGCCGCAGATCTGTCGACCCAGGGGCTTGTGTGCGATTTCATCGGGGGTGCAGGCGACATACCAGGTGTTCTTGGGGTACATGATGACTCTCCAGGCGGCGGATTGTTTTTATTTAATGGATCCATTAAATGGCTGGCCTGATGGAGAGTCAATCTATTGTGGTTGCTTTATTGGGCGATTATCGGACGATTACGTTTCAATGGATCCACTGGTTGGATTCAGTAGCGAATCATCACTGACTTCAACTCGGTGTAGTCCTCGATGAAGGCGCTGCCGAACTCCCGGCCTATCCCCGAGGACTTGTTGCCGCCAAACGGCACCGCCGGGTCCAGCATCGTGTGCATGTTCACCCACACCGTGCCGGCCTCGATGGCGGGCACCATGCGCAGGGCTTTGCTGAGGTCGTTGGTCCACAGGCTGGCGCTCAAGCCATAGGGGGTGTTGTTCATCAAGGCCAGCAGTTCTTCTTCGCTGTCGTACGGCAAGAACGTGGCAATGGGGCCGAAGGTCTCTTCGTTGAGCAGGGTGTCGTTGACGCTGTTGGCGAGGATGATCGTCGGCTCGACGTAACAGCCCGGCCGGTCGATCAGGTTGCCACCGTGAATGATGCGGTTGTTTTCGGCACGGGCCTTGGCGAAGAACTCGCCGAGTTTGAGCTGGTGCTGGCGGTTGGTGACCGGGCCGAATTCGGTGCGCTCATCCAGGGGCGAGCCGATGTTCAGCGTGCTCAGGCGCTGGGCCAGTTTGCCCATCACCGTTTCGATCTGTGAACGATGCACAAAGAAGCGTTCGGCGGCGGCGCAGATTTGCCCGGAGTGCAAAAAGCCTGCTTCGATGATGCCGTTGACGGCCTTGTCCAGGTCCACATCGGGCAGGAACCCGGCCGAGTTCTTGCCGCCCAGTTCAAGGGTGGCGCGGGTCAGCCCGGCGCCCATGGCACTCTGGCCCACCGCAATCCCGGTCGGCACGGAGCCGGTGAACGACACCTTGTCGGTGCCGGGGTGTTCGATCAGGCCTTTGCCGACGCTGCCGCCGCCGGTCAAGACGTTCAGCGCACCGGCGGGAAGGCCGGCGGCAATCGCCAGTTCGGCGATGCGCAGGATGGTCAGCGGCGTGAACTCGCTGGGCTTGATGATGATGCTGCAACCGGTCACCAGCGCCGAGGCGAGTTTCCAGATGGCGATCATGGTCGAGAAATTCCACGGCACGATGCCGACCACCACTCCGACCGGCTCGCGCAGGGTGAACGCGGTGTAGCGCTCGCCGGCGAAGGAGGGCAACGATGGGGTGATGGTCTGGCCGCTGATCTTGGTGGCCCAGCCGGCGTAGTAACGCAGGAAGTGCGCGGCCTGGTCGACTTCGAAGGCGCGGGAAATCTGGATGATCTTGCCTGACTGGCAGGTTTCGATCTGTGCCAGTTCTTCGCGGTGTTGCTCCAGCAGGTCGGCCAGTTTGAACAGCACGTTGCCGCGCACCGCCGGTGCGACCTGCGACCACTGTTTGAAGCCTCGGCTCGCGGACGCCACGGCCGCGTCAATGTCGGCCGGGTCGGCGTCGGCGACATCGGCGATGACCTGGCCGGTGGCCGGGTTGATCACCTCCAACCGCTGGCTGGAATGGCTCTCGACGTAGCCACCGTCAATGAACAACCCATGGGTTCGACGGAGGAAGGCTTCAACCTGGGGCAGCAGTGGAATATCGCTCATGGGGTTTCCTGGTGGCAGAGATTGAAAAGCCCGAGGTTAATCCCAGTGGCCGGAACGGGCTTGACTGTGGCTGCCCAGTGGCATGTCTGTGGCTGCCAGCGCCTGTGCACGACGGATCAGCCTGAGCCTTTGGAAAGTACAATCTTGACTCTGGAAGGTGCATGTCCTGCCAGGAAGGCACGCTCCATACTGGCCCTGCATCCGGTGCCGCGCCTTGATTTCTGGCGCTGCCCGGACATCCAATAATAAGCAGGGCCATCCATGAAAAAGCCAAACCCGCTCCTTGAAGATCTCAAGTCCATCCTGCCGACCATCGCCGCCAATGCCTTCGTGGCCGAGCAGGACCGCCAGGTGCCCGCCGAGAATATTGCGCTGCTCAAGAGCATCGGCATGCACCGTGTGTTTCAGCCGAAAGTGTTCGGCGGCATGGAGTTGTCGCTGCCGCAGTTTGCCGACTGCATCGCCTTGCTCGCCGGGGCCTGCGCCAGCACGGCCTGGGCCATGAGCCTGTTGTGTACCCACAGCCATCAATTGGCACTGTTCTCGGCCCAACTGCAGCAGGAGGTCTGGGGCACTGACCCGGATGCCACGGCCAGCAGCAGCATCGCGCCGTTCGGGCGCACCGAGGAAGTCGAGGGCGGCGTGCTGTTCAGCGGGGAAATGGGCTGGAGCAGCGGCTGTGATCACGCCGAGTGGGCGATCGTGGGGTTCCGCCGCAACAACCCCCAGGGCTCCCAGGATTACTGCTTCGCGGTGCTGCCGCGCAGTGACTACCAGATCCGCGATGACTGGTTTGCCGCCGGCATGAAGGGCAGCGGCACCAAGACCTTGATCATCGACAAGGCCTGGGTGCCGGAACACCGCATCCAGAAAGCCAAGGACATGATGGAAGGCAAGTCCGCCGGCTTCGGGCTGTACCCCGACAGCAGGATTTTCTACTCACCGTACCGGCCGTATTTTGCCAGCGGTTTTTCCACCGTCAGCCTGGGCGTCGCCGAGCGGATGCTCGAGGTGTTCCGCGAAAAGACCAAGACCCGCGTGCGCGCCTACACCGGCGCGGCGGTCGGTGCCGCGACCCCGGCGTTGATGCGCCTGGCCGAGTCGACGCACCAGGTGGCCGCCGCGCGCGCCTTCCTCGAAAAAACCTGGGACGAACACGCTGAACACAGTGAGCAGCAGCGCTACCCCAGCCGCCAGACCCTGGCGTTCTGGCGCACCAACCAGGCCTACGCGACCAAGATGTGCATCCAGGCGGTGGACCGTCTGTTCGAAGCCGCCGGCGGCAACGCCTGGTTCGAGCACAACGAGATGCAGCGCCTGTTCCGCGACTCGCACATGACCGGCGCCCATGCCTACACCGACTACGACGTCTGTGCACAGATCCTCGGCCGCGAGCTGATGGGCCTGGAGCCCGATCCGAGCATGATCTGAAGCTGCTTTTGAAAACAACAATCAGGGCTGCGCCTGACGCAGCCCGGGAGTCTTGCATGTCTGAATCGACCTTCGACCCACGCGCCTTTCGCCGGGCCCTGGGCAACTTTGCCACGGGCGTGACCGTGGTCACCGCCGCCGACGCCTCCGGCCGCAAGGTGGGCGTTACCGCCAACAGCTTCAACTCGGTGTCCCTGGACCCACCGCTGGTGCTGTGGAGCATCGACAAACGCTCCAGCAGTCACGGGGTATTCGAGGAGGCCAGCCACTTCGCGGTCAACGTGCTGGCGGCGGACCAGATCGACCTCTCGAACAATTTTGCCCGGCCCAAGGACGACCGCTTCGCCGAGATCGCCTATGCACCGGGGGAGGGCGGGGCGCCGGTGTTCGCCGATTGTGCGGCACGTTTTCACTGCGAGAAATACCAGCAGGTGGATGGCGGCGATCACTGGATCATGATCGGCAAGGTGGTGGCCTTCGACGATTTCGGGCGCTCGCCGCTGCTCTACCACCAGGGCGCCTACTCCATGGTCCTGCCCCATACGCGCATGACCAGGCGCGACGAAAGCCAGCCGCCGAGCAGCCACTTCCAGGGGCGCCTGAGCCATAACCTGTATTACCTGATGACCCAGGCGGTACGCGCCTACCAGTCCAGCTACCAGCCCCGGCAACTGTCCACCGGCCTGCGCACCAACGAGGCGCGGATGCTGATGGTGCTGGAGAATGATGCCCGCCTGAGCGCTGGCGACCTGCTGCGTGAAGTGGCGATGCCGGTGCGGGAAATCGACGACGCCGTGGCCAACCTCAAGCGCAAGGGGTTGGTCGACGACGATGAGCACGGCGTGCGCCTGACCGCGGCGGGTATCGAGCAGACCGAAGACCTCTGGGCCATTGCACGGGAACAGCAGGAGAAGGTGTTCGCCGAGTTCAGCCAGGACCAGATCGACACCTTCAAGACGGTGTTGAAGGGACTGATCAGCCACTGCTGACTGGCCAAGATCCGATGCCGGCAACGGCATCGGATTTTTTTGCGTCACGCTCAGCGGGCTTCGGCCAACTCATCGACTACGCGCAACTGAAACGCCGCCAGCGCTGCGTTCGGTTGCTGCAACTGCACAAACTCCAGCATGGGGTCGCCGACCTGTGTCCTGACGCCCACCAATTCCTCAATGGTCGCCAGCCCGCAAAACGGTACATAGGCTTCGGAGTAGCCGCCTTCGTGCACCAGCACCAGGCGGCCCTGGCACAGGCGTTCGGCTGCTTGGCGTACAAGACGGGTCATGTGCCGGAACGAGTCACTGTGCAACAGCATTCGCGCCAGTGGGTCGACCGCGTTGGCGTCGTAGCCGCAGGCAACAATGATCAATTCCGGCTCGAAGCGCTCCAGCGCCGGAATCACGATACGCTCCATCGCGTGCAGATATGCCTCATGACCGCTGCCGGGGGGCAGCGGGATATTGATATTCGCGCCCAGCCCCGCGCCGCGCCCGCGATCGGCTTCACCGCTGTAACCTGCCGGGAAACAGCCGTCCTGATGCAGGGAAATCGTCAGCACGTCGCCGCGCTCTTCGAAGATCGATTGGGTGCCGTTGCCGTGGTGCACGTCCCAGTCGATCACCGCGACGTTGCCCAGGCCACGCCGTGCTTTTGCAGCTTCGATGGCGATGGCGATGTTGGCCAGGAAGCAGAAGCCCATGGCGTTGTCGGCGAGGCAGTGGTGGCCGGGTGGGCGTGACAGAGAATAGGCATTGTCGACTTCGCCGCACAGCACCGCATCCACTGCCGCCATGGCCAGCCCGGCGGAGAGCCTGGCTATTTCATAACTGCCTGGCCCGATGGGCGCGTGGGGCCCCAATTCGCCGCCCCCGGCATCGCTCATCGCCTTGAAGCGTTGCAGGTAGTTGGGCGTGTGCACCCGCAGCAGGTCTTCAGCGGTGGCCGCGTTGGCACTGCGCACCTGTAAGTGGCGGGTCAGGCCGGAAACGTCCAACAGGCTCTTCAAGCGACGCTTGGTTTCCGGTGACTCGGCGTGGCCGGCGGCGGCAGGCGGCTGCACCCACCCGCCCACCGGTAAGGTCAAGGCGTGCAACCCGGCGCTGTGCCAGAGGCTGAGTTCGTCGAAGAAAAATGCACTTTTTCGGCTCATCGTCTTTCCATTTTCGTTGGGGTAAAAGGGCCTGTCAGGCATTTGGGCGGCTGCCCAGTATCAACACCAGGGACAGCACGGTGATGCACGCCCCTGCGATCAGCAGTGATTGGAAGCCGCCGCTGGCTTCGATCATCCGGCCAGCCACGGTCGGGCCGATGGCCAGGCCGCCACCGATCACCAGGTTGGAGGTGTTCATCAATTTTCCGGAGCGGTCGAGGTCGGCCAGGCAGGCCAGGACCAGCGGCAGGATGAACGTCCAGGTGAACTTGAAGAGCAGCGCCGCCACGGCAAAACGCAGCATGTCGGGCTGGCCCAGCAGCAACAGCACGGCGCCTGCCATCAACGCGTACCCCAGCAGTAACAGCAACAGGCGTGGCAGACGGTCGCCGATCAGCGAGGCACAACCGGCCCCGACGATGCCCATCACCGTGGCGAGCGCCAGAATCTCGCCACTGGCCTCGGCAGAGAGGCCGGCATGGCTGCTGATGGAACCGATAAAGGTCCAGACACCGCTCAGGCTGACGTAGAAACTCAGCAGGCCCAGAATGCCCAGTGCGGCTTTCCACCGGGAGGCGAGGGCGATGCGCTCGGCGGCTTTTTCAGGCGCCGGGCTGCCCTGGGGAAAGTGCCGTGCCAGGGGCAGAAAGAGCGTCATCAAGGCGGCGAGGATCAGGTAGCAGGCTGACAGCCCGTAGTGCTCGAACAGCCGGGGCAGGATGCTCAGGCCGATCGCCCCGACCACCAGTTGCCCCATCACCCATAACCCGTAGACACGCCCGGGATTGGCCGTGGAGGCCGCACTGGACAGGCAGATGATCATCAACGAGCCACCGGCCAGGGCGCTGCAAAAGCGCAGTGCCAGGAGTATCGGGTAGTCGCGGGCCAGCATTGAAAGCAGGTTGGCGGCGATGAACAGCAACCCGGCCAGCAAGGCGGCGCGGCGCCAGTCGACACGCTTGAGCCACCACAGTGCGGGCAGGGTGGCCAGGCTCATGGCGCCGAGTTCGGTGGAGAACAGGTCCCCGATCTGTGACGGGCTCAACTGCCATTGCGTCGCCAGTTGCGCAGCCACGGCCGGTGCGGTCATGAGAATGGTCGGGGTGATGGCAGCGAACAGCACAATGGCTGCCAGCAATGCCAATGGGGATGAGGCGTGGGCGCGTTTATCGGTCAGCGGTTGGGTCTGGGTGTTCATGGGCAAGCTCCGATGAGGGGATTCAGAACACATGGACCAGACGCAGCAGCGCGTCGGTACCGTGATAGCCGTTGTCGGTGGCGACGTTCTGCGAGAGGCCGAACATCAACTGGTTCTGTTTATCCAGCCAGTGACCAACCTCGAAGCCCACCTGGGTGTAGCGCTTGTGGGTGTTGTCGATGCGCTGGTCATTGATCCGCAATTCGCCACCATCGGCGTGGATCAGTCGCAGTGCGCCGTAGGTGCTGGGTGTGAAGTCGTAGGAAGCAAAGGCTTGCAGGCGATACAGCGGGTCCTGTTTCAGGTCGCTGCCGAAGTAGTTGTCGTTCTTGCCGTAGAGCTGGGCTTCGAGGTTGGCTTCCAGCACCCACTTTTCGCCGATGCCCTGGGTGTAGTTGTAGACAAAGGTGGTGCCCCAGCGATTGGCACCGGGCGATACATCGGGATTGTTACCGTGGTATTCGCCCACAGGCAGGGTGATCAGGGTCAGTAGGCCGCTGTAGGTGCGCGAGGCCGGATCGTTGATGAAAAACACCGTGCCGCCGACCTGGGGATCACCGAAACCGCTTTCTGCGCTGCGTTGGCCGGCACCCGGCAGGCGGGCGTTGATGTCGGCGAAAGGCACGATGAACTGTGGGGTACAGAGGGTGCCGCAGAGGTCGGTGAAGAACACTTGGCGGTACGCCACGGCGTTGACCTTCAGGTCGGCCTTGCCGGTGCTGTCGGCCGGGCCGTGGAAGTCACTGGCGCGGCTTGCCGGCAGGTACAGCACGCCCAGGCTGGTGCCCGAGGGGGCGCCGAAAAAGTCCCGGGCGTTGAGGTCGGCCGCACTGGCGTGCAGGCTCGACAGGCCGCCGAGCAGGGCCAGTGTGGTGGTGCGGGTGAAGGTGTGGATCATGGGCATGGCATCTCTTCTTTGAGGTGTTGTGTGGCGAACGGCTCGCCCGTGGGTGGCAGGGGGGACAAAAAAAGCGCACAGGTGTCCCGTGGCCGTCAAAACGACAGCGAAAAAGTCAGCGCGGGTCAGTGGTGCCGATCAATCAGGCGGGGCGTGCAGCAGGTGGGCGATTCGGGCTTTGTCCTTGACCCCGAGTTTGCTGTAGATGGCGCGGATGTGATGGCGCACGGTATTGGGCGACATGCCCAGGTCGCGGGCGACTTCCTTGTAGGTCTTGCCTTCGCCGAAACCCTGGGCCACCGCATTCTCCCGAGGGCTCAGTTGCATCAGCACCGTACGGCTGCGGGCCGCCAGCAGGAGCAGGTCGCCGACCGTCGAGGCCTCGACCTGCAGGTGCTTGCCGTCATAGCCCTCGGCGTCCATCGCGACCGGCAGGCAAGGGCCGGTCCAGTCCGGCCATTCGCTCAGCAGCAAGTCGACGAAGCCACGTTCCGTACAGTGCAGGGTGCCGCGCTGGTCGCACACGGCAAGTGCGAGATTGCGCGGGTGGGTGAGGGCTTCGCGCATGGCGACCAGGGTACGAATCTGATTGGCCGAGACCGCCGCCACCAGGTGCCGCATGAGGTTGTTCAGCAGCAGGCAGTCCTGCTCGGTAAAGCGTGGGGCGTCGGGCGCACGGTAGAGCGTGAGGTGATCGCTGAGGTGGGTTTGCGGGTCGATGTACACCACGCACAGTAACTCACCGATCGCGTAGCACGAGCCGAGCCAGTTGAGCCCCGGGCCGTTGGCGGGGTTGCGCATGTCGACGATGACCGCTTGCCCCGGCACGTCGTTGACCCTGGCAATGGTCACATCGATATGGCGAATCGATTGCCAATCGGCCAGGTAGCTGCGGGGCAGGTTGTAGAGGTAGGAGCTGTGTTCTTCCGGCAGGCCGTCAATCAGCGCAGCCCGGCCCCACCAGGCGCTGTCGAAGGGCAGCAACTGTCGGATGCAGCTCAGCGCCGCTTCGTGGAAGTGTTCTATGTCTTTGTCCTGCGCCAGGCGTTGGAGCTCCAGTGTCATCGCGCTGAATGCCTCCAGCAGGCTGGCGTGACCATGATCATGACGGCTCATTCGTATGTACCTCTGTGCGACATTCTTATTGTTTTCGTCACGAAGTCATTAAGGGCCGGAACGTCGTTTGGACGTGGGCAGGGCCTGGGGACAAGTATCGACGGGTTGAAAGCCGATCACCATCCTACAGATGCACGATAGCGCCCGACGCAGGGCTTTTTTGGATGGCAGCCACGCGCAAAGGCCTTGCAGGCTCGTACAAGCAATCACGCTCGGTTTGCGATCAGATCCGGGGTTTCGACTCGATCAGAAAGGGCCAGGCCGATGTTCTTCAAGAAAAAACAGCCGATGCAGGACCTTGCCGCCGTCCTCAAGCAACTGCTGGCGGGGGAGGTGTTGGGAACCCAGGCACTGCACGCTTGTCCGTCGGTGCAGGCCGACCTGGAGCAACTCGCCACACAACGTGCGCAGGCTGCGCGGCAGTTGCTGTTGCTCGAGGAATCAGCCCGCGATCAGGCTGCCGACGGGGCGCGCAGCGAACAGGCACTTGCCGTGCTTCGCCGGCAACTGGAGCAGGCCGGGCAGCGTGAACAGGCGCTGGAAGCCGAGTTGCGCGAGCATGCGCAGCGCGCCCTTGCGCATCAGCACGAGACGCAGATCTGGGAGCTGCTGCTCTGCACCATGACCGAAGGCTGCTGGGACATCACCGTGGTCAACGGTGACGTGCAGGACCCCGCCAGCCGCATGCGGATTTTCAATCAGTTCCGCCTGCTCCTGGGCTACGCGCCCCATGAGCTGCCCGATGGCTGGGACGCGCAGGTCAGCATCACCCACCCCGATGACCTGCCGAAGATCATGGCGATCTTCGACCGGGAAATCCTTGCGCCCCAGGGCAGCGGTGAGTACGTGTTTGAATACCGGATGCGCCACAAGACCCGTGACTACATCTGGTGCCGCGAGCGTGGGCGAGCGGTGCGCGATGCCCAGGGGCGTTTGACGCGGGTGATCGGCGCGGTACGCGATATCAGCGATGAGCAGTCGGCGAAGACCACCCATCAACAGCTGCTCGCACACAATCAGGCCACCTACGGCCAGATCGCCACGGTGGTGAGTGTGATCAAGGGCATTGCCGACCAGACCAACCTGCTGGCCTTGAACGCCGCCATTGAGGCGGCCAGGGCCGGCGAGGTCGGGCGCGGGTTCTCGGTGGTGGCCGATGAGGTGCGCAAGCTGGCGGAAAACACCCGTCAGGCGACCCATCAGATCCAGACGATGCTGCACCAGCACGAACGCTAGGACGGAGCTGCGTCGCGCAGCTCCTGAAACGGGGTCAGAAGGGCACGGCCACGGTCAGCTGGCTGTAGAGGTTGGTGCCGTTGCCACCCACCTGGTTACCACCGGTGTCGGCATCCTTCTTGGGTTGGTAGATGCCCACCAGCGGGCTGATGATCAGGTGGCTGTTGACCGCCCATTCGGCGTACAGGTCCAGCTCCCGGGCGTCGAGGTTCAGCGCGTCGTGTTTGCGCAGGGTATTGAAGTCGAAGTACAGCGCGCCGACCGTCAGGTTCTCCAGGGGCGTCGCCTTGAGGCCGACGTGATGGATGCCGGTATTGCTGTTGAACGGGCCGGCATAGTTGGAGGCGACTTCACCCTGGAACCAGGTGCCGTAGCCGGTGCTGAGCCCGGTGAACAGCGGGTCCCATTTTTGCGAGTAGCGGGTGTAGCGGTAGGTCACTTTTGGCGACCAACCGACATCGGCGAAGGTGTAGCCGGCCTCGGCGTACCAGGCTTTTTCCGGCCCCGCGTCCTTGTCTTGCCAGGCGTATTCGAAGGCGAAGCTGGCGTTGTCGATACCGGCGCTGCCTTCGCCGCGCACGCTGTAAGTGTCCAGGCCCTCACGCTGTTTCTGGAAGTCGCTGGCCCACTGGTCGGTGACGTTCATGCCGTGGACCCAGGTCAGCCCCAGCGTTCCGGCGGCGGCCGTGTAGTCGAGGGTGCCCGCCGCCAGTTCGGTTTCGGCCTGGGCGCGGTTGTCCGACTTGAGCCACAGCACCGAGCCGTGCAGGCCCTCTTGCCCGCCCAGGCGCAGCACCGCCGTGCGGTCGAAGGCGTGGCGTGCCGCCAGGTAATAGGCGCCGCCACGGTTCAGTGTACCGTCAGCCGGGCCTTTGCCGAGGTTGGGTCCGTCGTCGTTGATCAGGAAACCCCGGCCGATCTTGACCACCTGGCGCCCGACGGAAAAATCCACACCGTCCTTGCCCAGCGCCGGAAACAGGTCGGCCGAGCGCCATCCCAGGTAGGCGTCTTCGATTTTGGTGGTGCGTTCGCTGCCATCGGTGTTGCCCGCCGCATCGCCGTCGCCCCAGGTGCCGGAGCTGACCCAATTGAGCGCGCCATACGCGGTGCCGTGCCCGGCCAGGCCCTGGTCGCCGCTCACCCCGTACTTGATGAAACCCTCGCGCCAGGTCGAGCCGCCCGCTGTGCCGTCGTAGTTGTGACGGCTGTTGAACAGGCCGTAGACCGCCAGGAAGTCCGCATTCAGGTGGGTGTCCTCGTCGGCGTACAGCTCATAGGCCTGGGCCGGTGAATGGCCGATCAACAGCGCGATACCCAGGCCGACGGCCAAGGATTGCGTGCGTATTTTCAAGGTGTGCTCCATTGTTATAGTCCCCAGCTTGGTTAAGTCGAGGGCGCATTAAGATGACCCCAGGCGGAGGAAGTCTTTCACCTGCGTGCCACGTAATTGATCCTGCCCGCCAAGCCGCATGCCTTGGCAGGCAGCAACAAAAGCCACGGCAGACATGGGCAAGACGCTCGGTGCTCGGGAAGTGCACAGTGATTTTGCGCACGATGCCGTTTCGATCAGGGACTGGCTGGGGAGGGCTTTATCGCCGGCTCCTTGAACGGCTCGATGCATCCACTCAGAAATCCGCTTTCGAGGATCCGCACCATGTCGATCAATGACCGGCTCACACAGCATTTGAAACGCGGCAGCGTCGGGTTTCCGACCGCGCTGGCCAGCACCATCGGCCTGATCATGGCCAGCCCGGTGATTCTCACCGCGACCATGGGCTTCGGTATCGGCGGCAGCGCCTTCGCGGTGGCCATGCTGATTGCGGTGGTAATGATGCTGGCCCAGGCGACCACCTTCGCCGAGGCCGCCTCGATCCTGCCGACCACCGGCTCGGTCTACGACTACATCAATTGCGGCATGGGCCGTTTCTTTGCGATCACCGGCACCCTGTCGGCGTACCTGATCGTGCACGTGTTCGCCGGCACGGCCGAGACGATTCTGTCCGGGGTCATGGCCCTGGTGAACTTCGAACACCTCAATACCCTGGCGGAGTCCGCCGGCGGCTCCTGGTTGCTGGGGGTGGGGTTTGTCGTGGTGTTCGGTGTTCTCAATGCCTTTGGCGTCAGCGCCTTCGGCAGGGCCGAGATCATCCTGACCTTCGGCATGTGGACCACCCTGATGGTGTTCGGCGTGCTCGGCCTGATCGCGGCCCCTGCGGTGCAGCTGGAGGGCTGGTTCGGCGTGTCGCTGGTGGGTACCGACCTGGTCACCATTCTGTCGCTGGTGGGCATGGCCATGTTCATGTTCGTCGGTTGCGAGTTCGTCACGCCGCTGGCCCCGGACCTGCGCAACTCGGCCAAGGTCATGCCCAAGGCCATGATTTTCGGTTTGTTGAGCGTAGCCACCTGCATGTTCATCTATGGCGCGGCGATGAAGCGCCAGGTGGAAAACGTGGTGCTGGATGCCGCCACCGGCGTGCACCTGCTCGACACGCCCATGGCGATCCCACGCTTTGCCCAGCAGGTCATGGGCGATATTGGCCCGCTGTGGCTGGGGATCGGTTTCCTGTTCGCCGGTGCCGCCACCATCAACACGCTGATGGCGGGCGTGCCGAGGATTCTCTACGGCATGGCGGTGGACGGCGCGTTGCCCAAGGTCTTCACATATTTGCACCCGCGCTTCAAGACGCCGCTGCTGTGCATCCTGGTGGCGATGCTGATTCCGTGCCTGTATGCCCTGTGGCTGGGCGGCAACACCGATAACATCATGCACCTGGTGCTGGCGGCGGTGTGTGCGTGGAGTTTCTCTTATCTGCTGGTGACGCTGTCGGTGGTGATCCTGCGCATTCGCCGTCCGGACCTGCCACGGGCCTATCGCTCGCCGTTCTTTCCGTTGCCACAGATTCTTTCCAGCGTCGGCATCTTGCTGGGCATGTGGTTCATTACCCCGCCGGGCATGAACCCTGCGGACATTTATGTGCCGTTCGGGGTGATGCTCGGGATCACGGCTTCATACGCGCTGTTCTGGACACTGGTGGTACAGAAGGTCAATCCATTCAAGCCGGCTTCGGTAGAAGAAGTGCTGGCCAAGGAGTTTTCCCATGAGCCTGGCAACCCTCACGACCCTTATCTCGAGCAGGCTGCAAAAGCTGTCTGAGCTGTTCAGCGCCCAACGGGCCCCGTCCGGTTACCGGCCTGGGGTCACGCTTGAGTACGTGCGGCGCAACCTCGGGCTGGCGAGTTTCACCTCGACGGGGCCAGCCCAGGCAAGGTTTTGCCTGGACGACATCGGCCTTCAGGTCGACGTGGCCGAGCGCACCGAAGCGCAATTGCTGATGCACCTGGTCATGACCGAATTCATGTTCACGGTGCCCGCCTCAGAGCAGGGCAGTGCGCGCTTTGAACTGCACCACAGCGGGTCGGTCCGGCGCACGGGGCTGGCCTGCCGGCAACGGGCGGGCGCGCCGGATTTGCGGGCCAGGCTCCAGGCGGCCTTGAACGATGACCCCGACCTGCATCAAGCGTTGATGGGGCTGGACTTCAAGCGCCTGCACCTCGATTTGAGCGGGCAGCAATGGCACGTACGGCTTGAACACATGGGCGGCAGCGAGGTGGTCAACCGCATGCCGGCGTTCCGGCGCTACATCCCCTTGAGCGGCGCGCAGCGTGATGGGCTGTTGACGGTGCTGGCGGGTTTGCAGCGGGTATTGGGCGCGATCTGAGTTGAGGAATTGGCATCATTAGTGCTTCTACAGTCGGTATCACGGACTTGTTGCGCCTATATAGATAACATGTTAACTATTAGCCAACAAAAACAAGAAACCATTGTGGAGATGCCATGAGCACCTATCAGTCTGCGCACTATGGGTTGGAAACCTGGACTCGGGATCTGCGAGCGGCCTGCGGCCATTTCGACACGGAACTGGCCTTCAACCGCTCACTGTTCATCGGTGAAGTGTCCAAGCACTCCCGGGGCGGCCTGTCACTGGCCAACCTGCGCACCAACGCCGGCCTGATCAAACGCGAGCGACCCAATGCCGATCACGATATGGACCAGCATTGCTTCCTGGTCAGCCAGCGCAGTGGCTATTGCCAGATCACCCAGAACGGCCAGGTCATTCAATTGGCCCCCGGCGATATGTTGCTGATGGACTCCACGGGTTCGATCGAGATCAGCCCCTTTGGCCTTATCGAACATGCCTCGCTGTCACTCTCGCGCAACGAAGTGTGCAAGCAACTGGGCAGCGCCTCGAAAACCTTCGGCAAGATCTCTTCGAGCAAGGCCTGTGGGCGCATGCTCCACGTGTTGATGGACCAGCTGTGCCGCGAGGGCCTGGAGGGGCAGGATTCGATTGAAGAGGCCGAGGCGCTGCAAGCGGCGTTTGTCTCCCTGCTCGGTTCAGCCTTTGAACTGCATGACGCCCCAGGCGACAGCGGCGTGTCCTTGCAGGGCAGCAACCTGCGCAGTTATGTGCAGAAAGTCATCGACGAGTCCCTGACCCAACCCGGCCTCAGTCCGGTAGGCCTGGCCAGCCGCCTGAACATCTCGGTGCGGCATTTGTACCGCTTGTTTGAAGAGCAGGACGACAGCGTCTGCCGCTACATCCAGCGTGCGCGGCTCAAGCGCAGCGCGGACGATCTGACCAACCCGTTCCTCAAGAGCGAGTCGATCACCTCGATTGCCTACAAGTGGGGCTTCACCGATTCCGCGCACTTCAGCCGCTCGTTCAAGAAGCAATTCGAGCTGTCGCCCAAGGATTTTCGTTCCACTCATCTGCAGCAAGCGGTCGGTGCGGCGTAGGGTATCGATGGATCAATGAAACCGCTCACCCTGTCGGCCCATAACATTTGCGCAGTCGCGGTCGAACACTTTGCCGCCCATGGCTATGACGCTTCATCGCTGAACGAAATCGCGGTCGGGGCGGGCATGCGCAAGGCCTCGCTGTACGCGCACTTTGTCAGCAAGGACGCGCTGTTTCAGACAGTCTTCGAGATTGCCCTGGCCCATGAACACCAGTACATCGCGCAGTGCTTCAAGGAAGAGGCCGGGCACCCCGGCGTGCCTGGGCAATTACACCTTGAGCGATTGCGCGGGCGCTATGCAGGGTCGGCGCACCTGCGCTTCCTGTTGCGCACGGCCTACTTTCCGCCGGCGGATATTCGCAGCGTCATTACGGCAGGATTTGAGGGGTACCTGGCGAGCATTCGCGAGGATTTCCAGCGTGCCGCGCAAGGGCGGTACCGGATGGTACGACCCGAGGCGCTTGAGGTGTTTTGTGACGCTTACCTGGGTATCGTCGACAGCCTGCATGTGGAGCTGATCTATTCGACGCCCCAGGGTTACGTCAAACGGCTTGCGGCGTTGTCGCGGGTGTTCAGTGATTCACTGTCGCTGCTTGAAGGGGCGAGCGCTATTCAACGGATACACCGCCCCTCCCAGATTTGATCCGGTTTACATCCCGACAGAGGTCATTTCACCTCAGGCAACGTCGAGCCGCCGTCCACCACGATGGTCTGCCCGGTGATGTAGGTCGCCAGGTCGGAGGCCAGGAACAGCATGGCCCCGGCAATATCCTGAGCGGCACCGAGGCGTCCCAGGGGCACGCGGCTGGCGATGTCGGCATTGACCTGGCTGTCGCCCAGGTTATCCATGGCCGGCGTGGCAATCATCCCTGGCTCGACGCCGTTGACGCGCACCTGGTAAGGCGCCAGCTCCAGCGCGGCATTGCGGATAAAACCGTTGACCCCGGCCTTGGACGCCGCGTAGTGGCTGAGCCCCGCATAGGCGACCCGTGGCCCGGTGACCGATGAGGTGACCAGCACGCAGCCACCGCCCTGGCGTTGAAACATCGGCAAGGCGGCCTGGGACAGCCAGAACAGGGCCGAGAGATTCACCGCCAGCGTGCGTTCAAGAACGGCCGGGGTGATCTGCGCGAACGCTGTCAGCGGAAAGTAGCCGGCGTTGTGCACCAGGATATCCAGGCGGCCCCAGTCCTGTTCTATAGCCTTGATGCCTTCGAACACCGCCGTCGCCTCGGCCAGGTCCAGTGCGATGGCTTCGACCCGGCAGCCGCGCGCACGCAAGCCCTCGGCCAATGCCTGGGCTTGTGCCAGGCGCAGGTCGGCGATCATGACGCGGGCGCCACGCCAGGCGAACGCCTCGACGATGGCCTGGCCGATACCCTGGGCGCCGCCGGTGACCAGCACGGTCTTGCCGCTGAAATCCAAGTCTTCAGGCATGTGCACGCTCCATATGGACGTAAGCCAGCGTGGGTACATCGACAATGCTCGAACCGCCATCGGCGACCACGCTGGCGCCGGTGATGATCGCGGCATCCGGGCTGGCCAGGAAGCGGCACACCTTGGCGATTTCCTCGGCGCTGGCGGGGCGCCGCAACGGCACGTCGGCGCATACGCGGGCATAGGCTTGCGGCAGGGTGTCGCCGTGGAAGCTCATCAGCGGCTGCATTTCCTCGTCGGCCATGGGCGTGGTAACCCAGCCGGGACACACCGCGTTCACCCGCACACCGCGTGGGCCGTAATCCCGCGCCAGGGAGCGATTGAGCCCGAGCAGCGCATGCTTGGCGGTGGTGTAGCCGCATACGTCGGGTCCGGCGGCCAGCGAGGCGATGGAACCGAGCAGCACGATATTGCCGGCGCTTTCGATCAGCAGCGGCAGGCAGGCGCGAGCGCTGTAGAACGCGCTGTCCAGGTTGCTGCGCAAGGCCGCCTCCCAGGTGTGTGGGCTGGTCTGGGTGGCGCTGCCCACGCCATGCCCGCCGGCGCAGGCCAGCAGCACATCGAGGCGGCCGTAGCGCTGAGCAATCTGCGCAACGAAACCCTCCCAGGTGGCCGGGCAGGCCGCATCGCCGACCAGCACCAGGCCGCCGGTGTCCTGTGCAACTTGCTCCAGCGGCTCGCGGCGACGGCCGATGAGCACCAGGTTGGCGCCTTCGGCGGCGTATAAGCGCGCGCAGGCGGCCCCGATGCCCGTGCCGGCACCGGTGATGACAACGGTACGTGGATCAGGCATCGGGATACTCCGTGCGGTTGAGCACTTGGCAGTAGGAGCTGACCGGAAAGTTCGACAGCTCATCGAACGACGCGCCGGCATAGCCGAAGATCTTGCCGTCGCTGCGGTGCTGTTGCAGGTCGATCAGCACCAGGCCGAGGGTCGGGATGATCTTTTCGCGCCAGACGAACAGGTACAGCTGATCGGCGATCTTGTAGTAGTGGCAGCGGTCGGTATCGCACAGGCCTTGCTCCACGCCCTTGAGGCATTGCCAGGCATAGAACTGATTGTTCAGGTAGATGTGCTCGTAGACTTCGCTGGGGCTGTAGCGATACAGGTTGCGCAGGCCGGTCAGTTCCTGGGTGGGCGCGTGGGGGCATTGGCCCGGCTGCCAGGGTTGATCCAGGCTGCCGTGGAGGAAGTCCACGTCCACCGAGGTCAGGGCCTTGCCGGCCAGGGCGCGGCTGTAGAGGCCTTGCTCGGTTTGTTCGCGGTCCGGCATGCGCCCGATCACGGCGGTGAACGACGACGTGGTGGTGTCCAGCACCAGGCTGATCGACCAGGCCTGGCCGGCTTCATGCTTGATGAAGTCGACCAGGTACAGGCCCGGGCGGACCGAGGTGGCGCGGTAGGCGGCCGAACCGCTGGAGTGACCGTCGGCGGCGTGCCAGTGCAACTGCTCGGTGTCGAAGCGATGCTCGATCTGCCAGCCGTTGGCGAAGTGCAGGGTGAAGGCCTTGCCGTTGAGGTCGGCAAGGTTGGGCAGGATAAACGCGTCGGGGGCAAACCCGTCGGCGAGAGCGCCTACGGTGATCCAGTCGGATGAAGTGGTCATTGCATGGCTCCGGTTGAGGGAATGGACACCCCGGATCATGCGGTTGGCAACCTGGCGTGCCTATCAACCAAAGGGTTGAGGCAACTTAAAGAAACAGCGCGGCGACCAGTTCGGTACGGCTGCTCACACCGGTTTTGCGAAACAGGTGGATCAAGTGCGTCTTGATGGTCGGCAGGCCGACATCCAGCTCCAGGGCCAGTTGCTTGTTGCTCGCACCCTGGCGTAATAACCAGGCAATCTCGCGCTCTTTGGGCGTGAGCCCGGCCAATGCATCGTCGCAGGGCTGCATATTGGCCACGGCCATTTGCAGCAACGCCTGCAAGGCATTGAGCTGAGCCAGTTGGTCGGGGGTAAACACCCCTTGCTCCGCCGTGCGCAGCAAGGAGATGGCCGCCTGGGGCTGGTCCGCGCGATGGGCGACGATCTCCACCACATCGACCACACCGTAGCGTTGCAGGAAGTCTTGATAGCGGCGGCTGTCACGCAGGGGCTGGCGGGCCATGGCGAACCCCAGCGGCACCACCGCCAGCCCGCTGGACAGGCAATTGCGCGGTTGCAACGGGTCGAATTGGCGGTAGTTGTCGAGGTAGTCGCGGTGCATCTCACCGCTCATGCCTTGCAGCCTGAAATCACGGGCCTGCAACTGGCGGTCGACACAATAGAACGCTGCCTGGCTGGCGGGCACCAGTTGAGTGAAAGCCTGCAGGCAATGGCCGGCGACTTCCTGAGCGGGGATGGCGTGCATGGTCAGTCACCTGCGCCGGAACAAACGCTGCCGGCCGAAGCCGGCAGAGGGGAGCGATCAGACTACCGCGAAATAGTGCTTCACAAAACTCTCGCTCACCACCTCCCACAGCACCGGCGTGCCCTGGGTCACGAACCAGCTGTCGCCGGCCTTGTAACGGGTGCTCTGGCCAGTACTTTCGTCGGTCAGCACCACTTCGCCGGTGACCACCGTGGCTTGTTCGGCGAACGGGTAGACCATCCGGAACTTGCCTTGGGTGGTGCCGAAATAGGCGCTGCTGACGGCGTCGGTCGGGGCGCCGAAGGTCATTTTGCCAAAGGCTTTGACTTCGCCCTCGAGGATCTCGGAGCCGAGGTCGGCAACGGTGCCCCAGGCATCGAGGTCGGATAATTGGATGTCTTTCTTCAGGGGGGTAACGGGCATGGCAGTTCTCCTGTGAATGAAACAGCGGGGCTCAACGGCGACCGTTGAAGTAGCCCGAAAGTTGATGAAGGCTTTTGCCGGCCGTTAGCAGCAGCGGGCGGATATGGTCCTTGCCCAGGATCTGCGCATGCTTGACCGCGCTGATCAGGTCGTAGCGCGACGAGCCTTCGCTCATGCCCTCGGCCAGGACCTTGCAGATGATGTGGCTGGGCGTGACCCCGAAGCCGGCGTAGCCCTGCACATAAAAGGCATTCGGACGCCCGCTGAGCGTGCCGATCTGCGGGAACAGGTTGGCCCCGGTCGCCATCGGCCCGCCCCACGCCAGGTCGATCTTCACGTCCTTGAGGTAGGGGAAAATCTTCAGCATCAGGTTGCGGTTCCAGGCCTTGAGGTCCAGCGGGATGTGCTCGACGAAAGGCGTGGCGGCACCGAACAGCAAACGGTTTTCGTTGGTGACCCGGTAGTAGTCGATCACCGGGCGGATATCGCTGTAGGCGCCGCGAATCGGGCTGATGCGGTTGATCAGCTCGTCGGATAGCGGTTCGGTCATCAACTGGAAGGCATAGGTATTGACGGTGGTCTTGTGCAGTTCCGGTTCCAGCTTGTTGAGGAAGCTGTCGCAGGCCCACAGCAACTTGGAGGCCTTGACCGAGCCTCGGCCGGTGCGCACGGTGATGCGTTCGCCATAACTGACTTCCAGGGCCGGGCTGTGCTCAAAGAT
Source organism: Pseudomonas sp. LAMO17WK12:I1 (assembly GCF_900177315.1). Lineage (NCBI taxonomy): Bacteria > Pseudomonadati > Pseudomonadota > Gammaproteobacteria > Pseudomonadales > Pseudomonadaceae > Pseudomonas > Pseudomonas sp. LAMO17WK12:I1. The sequence goes on from NZ_FWZV01000002.1 coordinate 380,146, forward strand.
GCGCACGCCGTGGCCGGCCAGGGCCTTGGCTTCGCCCAGCAGCAGGTTCAGCGAGTGCACGTGCCCGCCGCCCATGTGCAGCAGCGCGCTGGTGTAGGCGTCGGAACCGATGATCTGCTTGACCTCGGATCCCGCCATAAAGCGGATTTCGTCCTTGGTGTTGATTGACTTGAAGTCCTTCTCCCAGGCGCGCAGGGTTTTTTCCTGGCGGGCGTTGAAGCCCATGTAGCCGTAGCCGTGGCAGAAGTCGGCGTCGATCGCGTACTTGGCGATGCGATCCTTGATGATGCCGGCGCCCAGCTCGCTGATTTCAAAGATCTGGCGCAGGCCTTCGTCGCCGACCTGGTTCTTGATTTTCTCCAGGTCATGGCCGATCCCCGCCATGATCTGCCCGCCATTGCGACCCGTGCCGCCGAAACCCAGGTAGCGCGCTTCGAGCACCACAATGTTGGTGATGCCTTTTTCGGCCAGTTCCAATGCGGTGTTGATGCCGGAGAAACCGCCGCCAATCACCACCACATCGGCTTCCACGTCCTGTTCGAGGGTGGGGAAACTGAGGTTGTATTTCTTGGTTGCCGAGTAGTAGGTCGGCGTTTCGATATTGATCATGGCGCAGCCTGGAAAAGTGAAGGGAAACTCACTGCAGAGCCGACACGAAGCTCTGTGCCTGTTGGGGTGTATTAGGTGCCTTCCGCGCGGTAGGTGTCTTGATTCTGTGTGCCGCCGCTCTTGACCGTGGCTGCCAATCATCCACCCTGAATCCGGCCGCGCGGTAAAGCCGCACACGGGCAACAATCGCCAATGCTAGAATGTTGTTAATCTGTTAACTAATTGCGACGCCGCCATCCATGTCCAAACCGCGCCAATCCCTGACCCTCACTTTGCTCCATGCGCGTGAAGCCGCCATGGGGTTTTTTCGCCCTTCGCTCAATCAACACGGGCTGACCGAGCAGCAATGGCGGGTCATTCGGATCCTCAGCCAGCATGAGGAGCTTGAGATCAACCGCCTGGCCGAGCTGGCGTGCATCCTCAAGCCGAGCATGACCGGGGTGCTGGTGCGCATGGAAGCGGCAGGCATGGTGGAGCGGCGCAAGGCGCAACAGGACCAACGCCGCGTGCTGGTGCGGCTGGCCGAGAAGGGGCAAGCCTGTTTCGACTCCATGAGCCAGAGCATGGAAGCCAATTACCAGCGCTTGCAGGCGGGGTTTGGCGAAGAGAAGTTGCAGACCTTGCTGACCTTGCTCAACGAACTGAAAACCCTCAAGCGCTAGTTGAGCTAGCCCCACAGCTGCCGAGCGCAAGCGAGGCTGCGTCAGTAGACGCCGCCGGCTGTGACGGCAGGCGCCGGTGAGTCCTTGAAGGCCGCCGCCAGGCTTTGCAGCCCGCGCATCAGCACGGTGGTGTCCACGCCCACCGCCACGAACGCCGCGCCCAGTTCGATGTAGCGCCGCGCCAGTGCCTGGTCGGCGCTGAGAATGCCGGCGGCTTTGCCGGCGTTGCGGATGCGCGCGATGGCGTCTTCGATGGCGGCCTGCACCTCGGGGTGGCCGGGGTTGCCGCGATGGCCCATCGAGGCGCTCAGGTCCGCCGGCCCGATAAACACCCCGTCGACGCCTTCCACCGCCGCAATCGCCTCCAGGTTGGCCAGGCCCTCGCGGTTTTCGATCTGCACCAGCAGGCACATCTGCTCATCGGCGTGGTCGAGGTAACCGGCAATGCTGTTCCAGCGTGAAGCCCTGGCCAGCGCACTGCCGACGCCGCGCACGCCCTTGGGCGGATAGTGGATGGCGTTCACCAGCGTACGCGCCTGTTCTGCGCTCTCCACCATGGGCACCAGCAAGGTCTGTACGCCAATGTCGAGCACTTGCTTGATCAACGCGGTGTCGCCGATCACCGGGCGAATCACCGGCTGGCTGGGGTAGGGCGCCACGGCCTGGAGCTGGCCGAGCAGGCCGCGCAGGTCGTTGGGCGCATGTTCGCCGTCGATCAGCAGCCAATCGAAACCGGCATTGGCGGCCAGTTCCGCGCAATAGGCATCGGCCAGGCCCAGCCATAGGCCGATCTGGGCTTCACCGCTGCGCAGGCGACGTTTGAAGGTGTTGATAGGCATGTCCATGAGCACTCTCCCGTTAAACGAATCGGCAGGCAATCGAACCCAGCATGTCGTAGTCGACATGGAAGGTATCGCCAGGGTTGGCCGCCACCGGGCGGGTGAAGGAGCCACCCAGGATGATTTGTCCGGGTTGCAGGGTGACGTCATAGGCGGCCAGTTTATTCGCGAGCCAGGCCACGCCCTTGGCCGGGTGATTGAGCACGGCGGCGGAGACGCCGGACTCTTCGATCACGCCATTGCGGTAGAGCACCGCGGGCACCTTGCGCAAGTCGATCTCGGTGGGCCGCACGGCCCGCCCGCCCATGACCACGCCGGCGTTGGCGGCGTTGTCTGAGATGGTGTCGAACACCTTGCGGGTCGCCTTGGTGTGCGGGTCGACCTGCTGGATGCGCGCATCGATGATCTCCAGCGCGGGGATCACCCATTCAGTGGCGTCGAGCACGTCGAACACCGTCACGTTCGGGCCTTTCAGCGGTTTGCCCAGGATAAACGCCAGCTCCACCTCGACGCGCGGCACGATAAAGCGCTCGAAGGGGATGTCGGTGCCTTCATCGAAGAACATGTCGTCCAGCAACGCGCCGTAATCCGGCTCGGTGATATTGGACGAGACCTGCATGGCCCGGGAGGTCAGGCCGATCTTGTGGCCGACCAGCTTGCGCCCGTCCCTGATTTTCTGTTCCACCCAGGCGCGCTGGATGGCGTAGGCGTCTTCGAGGGTGATCGCCGGGTGATCGAGGGAAAACTGACGCACCTGTTCGCGTGAACGTTCGGCCTGGTCGAGGCGCGCGGCGGCTTGCAAAATGAGCGATTGATCAAGCATGGCAAGAGTCTCTTATTGAGGGTTGACGATGGCCGCCCGTGTGCGCAGCACCAGCAGGCCACCGAGAGCAATCAGCAGCGCCAGGACGTACAGGGCCAGGCTGGCGCTCTGGGTGGTGTCGCGCATCCAGCCGATCAGGTAGGGCGCGAAGAATGACGCGATGCTGCCGAACGAGCTGATCAGGGCGATCCCGGCGGCCTGGGTGTTATTGGCGAGGAACGCGGGAGGCAGTTGCCAGAACATCGGCAACGCCGCGCTGGCGCCCATGCCGGCGACGATCAGGCCACCCAGCACCACGGCCGGGTTGGCGGGGGCGAGCCCGGCGATGGCAATGCCCACGGCCGACATCAGCAAGGGCACGCACAGGTGCCAGCGGCGTTCACGCTGGCGGTCGGACGAGCGCCCGCAGCCGATCATGAAAAAACACCCGGCCAGGTACGGCACCGCACTGAGCAGGCCGACCTTGCCGTCGCTGCCGATGCCGGCGCCGTGGATCAGCGTCGGCATCCAGAACGCCAGGGTGTTGACCGCCAGCATCACCGCGAAGTACACCGCCACCAGCAGCCACACCTGTGGGTTGCTGAGAATGGCGGAAAACGAGGTGATGGATTTGCGGTGTTCTTCCCGGTGCAGTTGCTCGCGCAGGTGTTGCTTCTGTTCCGGCGCCAGCCACTTGACCGTCTCGAAGCTGTCCGGCAGGCACTTGAGCACCACCAGCCCGAGCAGAATCACGGGGGCGCCTTCGATGACGAACATCCATTGCCAGCCGCGCAGGCCGCCCAGGTCGTGGAAGTGTTCAAGGATGCCGCCGGACAGCGGGCCGCCGATCACCCCGGCCATCGGCACCGCGATGGCAAACAAGGCGGTGACCTGCGCGCGACGCCCGGCCGGGTACCAGCGGTTCAGAAACACCAGGATGCCCGGGAAGAAACCGGCCTCGGCCACCCCCAGCAAAAAGCGCAGCACATAGAAGCCCATGGCGCTGTCGATCAGGAACATGCAGGTCGACAGCACGCCCCACACCACCATCAGCGTGGCAATCCACCGCCTTGGGCCGACACGGTCCAGGGCCATGTTGCTGGGGACGCCGAACAGCGCGTAGGCCACGAAGAACAGGCCGGCGCCGAAGCCATAGACCGTGTCGCTGAAGTTCAAGTCCGCGCTCATCTGCATCTTGGCGAAGCCGATGTTGATGCGGTCGAGATGGGCGAAGAGGTAGCAGACCAGCAACAGCGGCATCAGCCGCCAGGTGATGGTGCTGTGAGTACGGTCGCGTGCGACCTGGCCGAGGTTGTCGGCGGTATGGGCTGTGCTCATGGTCTTATACTTTTTATCTGAGAGGCCGAGGGTGTGAACGGGCAGGGCGCCTTAACCGACCTGCGCCTTGAGGAACGCATGCACGTTGTTCTGCTTGAAATTGAGCTGCTCGTGCAGTTCGAGCATTTCAAACGACAAGGCCAGCAGGCGCTGGGCCTGAAGCGCGGCGAAGTGCTCGGTGATGACCTCGAACAGGCGCTCGGCGACGTGCTGCCGTGTCGCCAGGTCGCGGCCATGGCCGACCTTCAACGTCATGTGCACGAACGCGTAGTCATGCTTGCCATCGGCCATGCGCCAGGTGTCCAGGCGCACGCCACGGCTGCGGATGCCGCCCAGGGGAAACACGCCGCTGTCGCCCAGGCTGGCGTGGACTTTTTCAAACAGGCCCGGCAGGTCTGCCTGCTGTTCGATGTTGTCGGTGTATTCAGCGATGAAGTGGGGCATGAACGGCTCCTTCAGGCCGCGCGGGGATGCCGCGCGGCCATGCGGTCAAACAGGGAAAATGGCGTTGATCTGCCCGGTGCCCGAGCTGCCGAAGGGTTCGGTGATGATCTCGGCCGGCTTGTCGTAGTCCGGCCCGCCGAGCAAACCGAGAAGCATGGCGGTGTCGTGCATCTTGCCTTCGCCAAAGCAATGCTCGGCGTAGTCCGGGAGCATGGCGCAGAACTCTTTCCAGCGGCCCTGGCGCCACAGTTCCACCACATGCAGGTCGACCTGTTTGTCGAATTCGCGCGTCCAGTTATGGATATTGGCTTCGGCATTGCGGTCGTCGGAGAAGCGGTGCGACAGCGAACCCGAGGCCAGCACCACGACTTTGCGATCGCTCTTCTCGATGGCCCGGCGCACGGCGGCGCCGAAGGTGAAGCTGTCTTGCAGGCGATGCCAGGCACACCAGGCGGCAATCGAAACGACGTTGAAGCTCTGCTCGTCCGGTACGCCCATGTGCATGTAGCGCATCGGCACCAGGGTGCCGTACTCCAGCTCCAGGCTCGGGATGTTGTGGGCCAGGGTACGCACGTCGGCGGCGTTGGCCTCGGCGGCGATCAGTTCGCCCAGCTCCGGGCAGCCGGGGTATTCGTAGGCCATGTTCTTGATGAAGTGCGGCAGTTCGTTACTGGTGTAGATGCCCTTGAAGTGCTCGCCGCTGTTGACGTGATAGGCGCTGTTGACCAGCCAGTGCACGTCGAACACCACGGCGGTATCGGCGCCCAGCTCGCGGGCGCGCCGACCGATTTCCTTGTGCCCGGCAATCGCCGCTTCGCGGCAGCCGTGGTGCTTGCCAGGCAGCTCCGACAAATACATCGAGGGTACGTGGCAGATTTTCGCCGCCAGGACGACTTCGCCCATGATGATGCTCCTGAAATTGTTGTTGTTGTCATCGGGGGACTGGTGTTGCTCAGACGCCCCAACGTGGAATGTGATGGCTGCCCATCGAGATACACACGTTCTTGATCTCGGCGAACACTTCGAAGCTGTACTGGCCGCCTTCACGGCCGGTGCCGGAGCCCTTCACGCCGCCGAACGGTTGGCGCAGGTCGCGCACGTTCTGGCTGTTGATGAACACCATGCCCGCTTCGATGCCATAGGCCAGACGATGCGCCTTGCCGATGTCCTGGGTCCAGATGTAAGACGCCAGGCCGTACTCGGTGGCGTTGGCCAGTTGCAAGGCTTCGGCTTCGTCTTTGAACGGAATCAGGCACACCACGGGGCCGAAGATCTCTTCCTGGGCGATACGCATGGAGTTGTTCACGTCAGCGAACACCGTGGGCTGGATGAACTGGCCCTTGCTCAGATGCGCCGCCAGGTTGGCCGGGCGCTCGAGGCCACCGGCGAGGAGAGTGGCGCCTTCTTCGAGACCGATCTTGATGTAGCCGGTGACCTTGTCGTAGTGGGCCTGAGTGATCATCGAGCCGACCTGGGTCTTCGGGTCTTGCGGGTCGCCGACGATCAGGCGTTTGGCGCGCGCGGCAAACTCGGCGACGAACTGCGGGTACACGCTTTCCTGGATAAAGATCCGGCTGCCGGCGGTGCAGCGTTCGCCGTTGAGCGAGAAGATGGTGAACAGCGCGGCGTCGAGGGCGCGTTTCAGGTCGGCATCTTCGAAGATCAGCACCGGCGACTTGCCGCCCAGTTCCATGGAGTACTTCTTCAGCCCGGCGGTCTGCATGATTTTCTTGCCGGTGGCAGTGCCGCCGGTGAAGGAAATCGCGCGGACATCGGGGTGACGCACCAGGGCATCGCCGGCGGTCGCGCCGTAACCCTGGATGACATTGAGCACGCCTTTTGGAATCCCGGCCTCCACCGCCAGGCGCCCCAGTTCGTTGGCGGTCAGCGGCGACAGCTCGGACATTTTCAGCACCGCGGTATTGCCCAGGGCCAGGCACGGCGCGGTTTTCCAGGTGGCGGTCATGAACGGCACGTTCCACGGCGACACCAGCGCGCAGACACCCACCGGCTGATACAGGGTGTAGTTGAGCATCTGGTCATCGACCGGGTAGCTGTGGCCGTCCATGCGCGTGCAGACTTCGGCGAAAAAATCGAAGTTGTGCGAGGCGCGGGGAATCAACACGTTTTTGGTCTGGTGAATCGGCAGGCCGGTGTCGAGGGTTTCCAGTTCGGCCAGGTGCGGCACGTTCTGTTCGATCAGTTCGCCGAGCTTGCGCATCAAGCGCGCCCGTTCCTTGGCCGGGGTGCCGGCCCATTTCGGGAAGGCTTCCTTGGCCGCCGCCACGGCTTGCGCGACTTCCTCGGCGCCGCCGCTGGCGACTTCTCCGATGGCTTCGCCGGTGGCCGGGTTGTAGTTGACGAACACGTCTTTGCTTTCGACCTCACGGCCGTTGATCCAATGTTTGATCATGCTGCTCAAGCCTCTTTACGGGCGCTGAAGAACGCCGCTTCGCTGACAATTCGGTTAACCAGGCGGCCTACGCCTTCGACTTCCACAATCACTTCATCGCCCGGCACGACGTCCGCCAGGCCTTCGGGCGTGCCGGTGGCGATCATGTCGCCGGGTTGCAGGGTCATGAAGCTGGACAGGTATTCGATCAGGTAGGGAATGTCGAAAATCATGTCCCTGGTGCTGCCTTCCTGGCGCAACTCGCCGTTGATCCAGGTGCGCAGTTTCAGGTTGCTCGGGTCCGGCACATCGGCCACATCGACGATCCATGGGCCGACGGGCGTGGTGGCGTCGCGGTTTTTCACGCGCAGGTTGGGCCGGTAGTAGTTTTCCAGGTAGTCGCGAATCGCGTAGTCGTTGCACACCGTGTAGCCCGCCAGGTAATCCAGGGCGTCTTCGCGCTTGACGTTGCGCGCCGGCTTGCCGATGACGGCCACCAGCTCGCACTCGTAGTGCATGTAGGCGACGTTATCCGGGCGCCAGGTCACCTGGTTGTGGCCGGTGTAGGTGCCCACGGACTTGATGAAGGCCAGGGGTTCGGTCGGCGGCTTGAACGCCAGTTCAGCGGCGTGGTCGGCATAGTTCAGGCCCAGGGCGAACATGCTGCCGGTGGCCGGTGGCAGCCATTGCACCTGGTCTTCGGCCAGCAGGCGGCCGTCGGCCAGGCGCACGGCGTTTTCAGCTTCGACCTGTACCGAATGGACTTCACCTTCAAAGCGAATACGGGCGTGTTTCATGGGAGCTCCTCTGCCTTGATGTGGTTGACCAGGCGGCCGAGGCCACTGATCTCGACCTCCACGGTGTCGCCTGGCTGCACATCCACCCGGCCTTCGGGCGTGCCGGTGATCAGCACATCGCCCGCGTGCAGGGTCATGAATTCGCTGATCTCGGCGATCAGCAATGGAATATTGCGCACGAAGTTGGCCGTGGTGTTGTGCTGGCGAACCTCGCCGTTGACGTACAGCGTGATCGCGAGATTGTGCGGGTTCGACACCTGTGCGGTGGGTATCAGCTCGGGCCCGATGGCGCAGAACCCATCGCGGCATTTGGCTTTGACGGCGGGGCGGTAGTAGCTGTCTTCCGGCAGGCTGAACTCATTGGCGAGGGTGTAGCCGGCCACGTAGTCGAGGGCTTCGGCCGCGCTGACGCGACTGGCGCTCTTGCCCATCACCACCCCCAATGCCGGCCCAGGCTGCAGGCGCTCGCCCTGGCCGGGATGCACCACCTCGGCGCCGTGCTGGTTGCGGGTGTTGGGCGTCTTGATGAACAGCACCGGCTTGACCGGCGGTTTCTGGTACGGCGGCTGTTCGAATTCGGCGAGGCGCTGCTTGAGCAACCCCTGGTAGTTCAGCGCGACACCGAAAAGGGTGCCGGTCGCGATGTCATGCAAGGCACGGCTCATGGGTTCTCCTGGCAGGGCCATGGCGGCCTTGCATTTAGTTAATGTGTTAACAGTTATAATTAAGATGTTAACTATCGTCAAGGGTGTAGACTGTCCACGGGGTGCTTGCAGGGTGAGCACCGCTGCATCAGGGCAATCACAATAAAAACGAGTAGCGTGCGATGAGCGACCGTCAACCCATCCCGAACATCAACATTGGCCAGGTGTACGACCAGCGCTACAGCGACGCCGAAGTCCATTACGACAAGCTGGCCAACCTGGCGGATTTCTTCGGGCGCAACATGCCCGTTCACCGGCATGACCGGTTCTTCCAGGTTCACTACGTAAAAAGCGGCACCGTGCGCGTGTACCTGGACGACCAGCAATACGTCGAGTCCGGGCCGATGTTCTTCCTCACGCCACCCACGGTGCCGCACTCGTTTGTGACCGAGGCCGACAGTGACGGGCATGTGCTGACGGTGCGTCAGCAACTGGTGTGGCAACTGATCGAAGCCGACGCCAGCCTGGCGCCGGCCGGTGTGCAATTGCCGGCCGCGTGTGTCGCCCTGACGCAGTTGGCGCCGCAATACGCGGGCGATATCCGCCGCCTGGATTATCTGTTCGAGGAACTGCGCGAAGAGGTAAAAGCCCAGCGTTCCGGGCGCAGCGCAGCCCTGGACAGCCTGACGCGGTTGATCATGATCAGCCTGTTGCGGCTGTGTTCGAACTCGTTGAAAGCCACGCCCGCCCGCCACGAAGACTTGAAAATCTTCCACCGCTTCAACGAGCTGATCGAAGCGCACTACCAGCAACACTGGCCGTTGTCGCGGTATGCCCAGGGCATTGGGGTGACAGAAGCACGGCTCAATGATGTGTGCCGGCGCATTGCCGACTTGCCGTCCAAGCGCCTGATCCTGGAGCGCCTGATGCAGGAAGCCAAGCGCCTGCTGCTGTTTACCGGCAGCTCGGCCAACGAGATCTGCTATCAGCTGGGGTTCAAGGACCCGGCCTATTTCAGTCGTTTTTTCCAGCGTTACGCCCAGCTCACTCCGGGGGAGTACCGCCAGCGCCAATCGGGATTGCGTTGAGCCAGGCATAAGGTAGGTCTTGTTGATCTTGTGCGGATCATCATGAGCATCGCCGCGGTGCAACAGAATGGCTTTTACGCCGAACCGATTGTACTTTTCACAGCCCCCAGGCTGCTTGCAGCGGTTGGCCGGCGACACTAAGCTGCCGACTCGCCCATCCAATTGGTGCCGATATGGCCAACCCCAGACCTTCGCTGACCCTGACCCTGCTGCAAGCCCGTGAAGCCGCAATGGCGTTCTTCCGCCCGGCACTGAACAAGCATGCCCTGACCGAGCAACAGTGGCGGGTCATTCGGATCCTGCGCCAGCAGGGCGAACTCGAAAGCCACCAGCTCGCCCAGCAGGCCTGCATCCTGAAACCGAGCATGACCGGAGTGTTGACGCGCCTGGAGCGCGACGGCCTGGTGCGCCGGCAGAAGTCCAGCCAGGATCAGCGCCGGGTGTTCGTGGGCCTCACCGAGCGCGGCCAGCAGTGTTTCGTCTCCATGAGCGAGGGCATGGAAAGCAACTACCAGAAAATCGAAGCGCAGTTTGGCGCGGAGAAAATGCAGCAGTTGCTGGACTTGCTCAATGAGCTGAAAAACATCAAGCCTTGAAGGTGAAAAAATTCATTAACAGGTGAACGTATTTGCCCGAGGCTGGCATCGCCGGCGCACATCCTCACTATCCATTTTCGGCACACATGCACGCGCTGCCCCGGGTTCGGAATGGAACTTGCGTGCGATACGACCTGTAAGCCTTGCAACTGAAAAAGGTTAGGTCAATGAACAATAATAATGTGCAGATGCCTGCGGCCTCGGTGGTGCTTCCACCGGCGTTACCCCTCCAGCGTTTCCTGACCAGCGACATCGACGAGCACGCTCGCAATATGGGCGGCTGGCAGGTTCGCTACGATCAGTTGTCACCTGGCTCCTTTGCCGGTGAGTTGCTGGAGTTCCGCTCGGACTGGATGCAACTGGTGCGCGACCGCTCTAATCAGGCCATGGTCAAGAGTGGTGTGGCCTGGAAAGGTGCGATCACCTTCAGCATTCCCTTGAGTGCCGACGGCCCGGTGTATTGCTCGGGGCATCCGATCCACGAGCCCAGCCTGTTGGTGGCCCACGGTGAAAACCTGCCCGAGCTGCACACTCCACAGCACTTGGACCTGCTCGGCGTGGCCATCGAAGAGCACGCCCTGGAACATGTGCTGGAGTGCCAGGGCATTCAGTTTCGAATTACCGATCTTCCCAGGTGTTACCGCTTGGGTGATTCACCCGTGCAACGTGACCTCGCGGCGTTGTTCGACGAGCTGGCGGGCTGCGATGCCGTGCTCGGGCATGACTCGATCCGCCGCGGCATCCGCGATGCGGTGATGCTGCATATGCTGGAGTTGATCGCCCCGGACCAGGCGCCACCCCTCAACCCCACGGCGCGCAAAAGGATGGTCGATCGCGCCCGCGAATATGCATTGAGTCACCTCGACGAGCCGCTGTCGATCCTCGACCTGTGCAACCACATCGGCGCCAGCCGGCGCAAACTCCAGTACTGTTTTCAGGAGACGCTGGGCATCAACCCGGTGGCCTATCTGCGGGCACTGCGCCTCAATGCGGTGCGCCGCGAACTGCGAACCAGCACCCAAGCCCACGGCGTACAGGAAGTGGCGGCGCGCTGGGGCTTCTGGCATTTGAGCCGGTTCGCAAGCGATTACCGCACCATGTTCGGCGAAAGCCCTTCCCAGACCCTGCGTCGCACGCAACTCTGCTGAAAACGGATAACCGCCTCACTCTGCGCGTTACTAGGATGGCCCACACCACTTGATGGGAGGGGCATTCGATGATTCACCACAATAATGCAAGCGCCACACGCATGACGCTGTTCACCCTGGGGCTGCTGGGTTGCTGCGCCGGTGTCCAGGCCACCGAGAACGGTGCGCCGACCACCGCTGTCGGCGTGTACGATTTCGGCGCGGGGATGATGCCGCCGGCCACGCCGTTCGGGACCGTGGGACTGCGCACGGCGTTTTACTCGGCCAATGTGCAGAAGGACCGTAACGGTCGCTCCGTCGACAACCACTTCTCACTGGATGTGTTGTCCATCGGCGTCGCCTACATGCGCATGACCGATCACACGGTGCTGGGCGCCAACTATGGTTTCGGGGTGGTGGTACCGTTCTTCAAGATGGACGCTTCCGTCAAGGTACCGACCCCGGCCGGCCCGCTGAGCCTGGAGGCCGATCCGTTTCGAATGGCCGACATGCAGTTTCTGCCGGTGATCCTGCAATGGAACCTGTCGCCGAACCTGTTTATCAACACGCAACTGCAGATCCAGGCGCCCACCGGTGACTACGACAAGAATCGTTTGATTTCCCCAGGGCTCAATCACTGGACGTTCTCGCCGATCGTCAACGCCACCTACATCACCGACAGTGGCTTCGAGGTTTCCTCAAGCGTTGAGGTGGACGTCAATACCCGCAACCCCGCGACCGACTACAAGAACGGTGTCGAATACCGCCACGAATTTGCCGTGGGCCAGCATGTAGGGCCGTGGACCCTGGGCCTGGGTGGTTACTACTACCGCCAGTTCAGCGATGACGACGCCCCGGGGTTGCAATCGGGCAACCGGGCGCGGGTGCTGGCTGTCGGGCCGGCCGTGAGTTACTTCAAGCCCGGCCTGCCGCCCATTTGGCTGCACGCCTACAAGGAAACCGATGCCCGCAACCGTGCCGAGGGTTACACCGTGGCACTGCGCATTTCTCAAAGTTTCTAAGGGGCTGGCCATGAACTCATCACATTCCGATTCCCCCTCGCCGCGGCAAGCCACCGGGCGCCGTGAAGGGCTGGTGCTGATGTTGGGCAGCAGCCTGACCATCATGGGCGCGGCCATGGTCGCGCCGATCCTGCCCAAGCTGGGCGCCGAGTTCGGTGCACTGGAACCGCGCGCCGACCTGCTGGTGCCCTTGGCGGTCACCGGGCCGGCACTCGCGATTGCGCTGTGCGCGCCCCTGGCCGGCTGGTTGGCCGACCGGGTCGGGCGCAAGGCGTTGCTGATAATCGCCACGCTGTTGTATGCCGTGCTCGGGGCCATCCCGGCGCTGCTGGATAACTTGCCCGCCATCGTCGCTGTACGCCTGCTGTTCGGCGCGGCGGAGGCGGCGGTGATGACCTGTTGCGCGACGCTGATTGCCGACTATTGGCACGGCGAGGAACGGCTGCGCTACATCAATCGGCAAGTGGTCACCATCGGTTTGGTCGGCTCGCTGTTCTATGTCGTGGGCGGCGCGTTGGGCGAACACTCCTGGCGTCTGCCATTCCTGCTGTACCTGCTGCCACTGCTGTTGGTGCCGATGATGATCAAGGTGCTGTGGGAACCCGCCGCCGCTCGCCAGCCCGTCGAGGTGGCTGAACAGGGCAGGGTGGCCGTGCTGCCGTTGGTGCTCGGTTATCTGCTGATCCTCAGTGGGATGGTGCTGAGTTTTATCGTGCCGATCCAGGCGCCGGTTTTACTTGTCAGCCTCGGCATCACTTCAAGCACGATGATCGGGCTGTCGGCGGGGGGCAGTCTGCTGGCGACCTTGGGCGGTTCGTTAGCCTGGCCGCTGCTGCGCCGGCGCATCGGCATCCCCGGTTGCAATGCGCTGTTGCTGAGCCTGCTGGGCCTGGGGTTGTGGCTGCTGATGCGCGCACCGAGCTACAGCATGGTGCTGGTGGCCGTGCTGATCCATGGCCTGGGCGCCGGGCTGCTGGTGCCCAACGCGATGGCGCCGGTGATGAATGCCCTGAGCGCGAAAACCCGCGGGCGCGGCTTGGGTGGGTTCACGGCGTTTCTGTATTTCGGTCAATTTGTCAGCCCGCTGGTGGTGGCCGTGCTCAGCGTTTATTCGGGTGACGTGCGTCGTTCAATCCTGTGGCTGGCCTGCGCCAGTTTTGCCTCGGCCCTGGCCTGGGCACTGGCAGGCCTGCAAGCACGGCGCAAAGCGCTGACCCAGGCATTCGGATCAAGTCATTCGTAATCAAGAGGAGATAGGCATGGACATCCACAACCTGCTGGACAGCGAAGACGCCACCGGTTTGGCCGAATGGGTCAGGCGCGGTGAGGTGCAGCCCGGCGAACTGCTGGAAGCGGTGATCGAGCGTATCGAACGGGTCGAACCGCAGCTGAATGCGGTGGCCGAGCGGCTTTACGATTCGGCCCGCCAGTCGGTACGCGCGTCGCGCCCCGGCCCCGGTGTGTTTGCCGGGGTACCGACCCTGATCAAGGATCTGTTTTCGCCGGTCAACGGCGCGGCGATGACCCATGGCTCGCAGGCGTTGGGAGGCGCTCGCGCTGACTTTGACGCCGAACACGTAAGCCGTATCCGCCGTGCCGGGTGCGTGATTGTCGGTACCAGCACCTCACCCGAATTCGGCACCTCGTATTCCACCGAGTCGAACCGCTTTGGCGCCACGCGCAACCCCTGGAATATCGGCCACAGTGCCGGCGGTTCCAGCGGCGGCGCGGCAGCCTTGGTGGCGGCGCGCGTCGTACCGTTTGCCCATGGCAACGATGGCGGTGGTTCCTTGCGTGTGCCGGCGTCCTGCTGTGGGGTGTTCGGCCTCAAGCCCAGCCGTGGGCTGTTGCCTTCCGGGCCGATGATCGGCGAGGGCTGGGCCGGCATGGGCAGCCCCCATGCGATTACCTTGTCGGTACGTGACAGCGCCGCGCTGCTGGATGCCACGGCCGGGATCGACCTGGGCGCACCTTATGCCGCGCCGCTGCAGGCGCAGCCCTATGTCACCGCGCTGCAGCAGGACCCTCGGCCGCTGCGGATCGCCCTGGTCGAGCAGCTCGGGCCTTGGCCGACCTCCGGCGAAAGTGTGCAAGCCGTACGCCAGGCCGCCAGGTTGTGCGAATCCCTGGGCCACCGCGTTGAACCGGTCAATTTGCCGGTGGCGCTGCCGGCATTTCTCGATCAGGTCTTCACCATCATCGGTGCAAGCACGCGTCACTACGTCGATGTGTTGGGGCAGATGCGCGGTTTCGCCGTACAGCCTGAGGAGCTGGAAGCCCGCACCCGCATTATCCTGCGCTGCAAAGGGGCTGTCAGCGGTGCGCAGTACGCCGGTGCCGTGGAATGGATTCATGCCTTGGGCCGGCAGTTGGCGGTGTTCATGCAGGATTACGACCTGATCCTCACGCCGACCCTGGCCCGCGAGCCGGTGCCGATCGGGGAGCTGGACCTGCAAGACGATCGCTTGAGCCTGGAGGAACTGATCGAACGGTTCCACAGCTACTCACCGTTCACGGCGCTGTTCAATGCCAGCGGGCAACCGGCAATGTCGGTGCCGTTGCACTGGAGCGCTGCCGGCCTGCCGATGGGCGCCCACTTCGCCGCTCGCTTTGGCGAAGAAAGTACCCTGCTGGCCCTTGCGGGGCAGCTGGAGCGGGCCCAGCCCTGGCGCGGCCGGGTTCCGCCGGTCAACGCCTGTCGGTTGTGAGCCTCTGAGGGCTTCTGCATCGGGCGGGTGGACCGACCTGCCTGATGCAAAACGCCTTCTGGTCATTCAGCCGCGAATCGCTGCCGTTTTATCCGGTACATATCACCGTCCGCATGGCTGAGCAGGGTATCGGCATCTTCCCCGTCCTGGGGATAAACCGCCACGCCGATGCTGCAGGACGGCATCTTCACCCCACCAAACTCGGGCCCCAGCGGCTCGGCCATGACCACGAGTATCTGCACCACCCTGGCAGAAATAGCCTCCCGCGACGGGATGTCGGTCAACAGCACCGTGAACTCATCACCGCCCATCCGCGCCACCAGGTCGCTGTCGAGTACGCAGCGTTCCAGGCGTCGGGCAATCGCACACAGCACGCGATCGCCCATGGCATGGCCATGCACATCGTTGATGCCCTTGAAGTCATTGATGTCCAGGAACAGCAATGCCAGGCCGCGGTTGTGGGACTGCGCACTGTGCAGGGCCTGGTCCAGCCGATCATTGAACAGTGAGCGGTTGGTCAGGCCCGTCAGCGGATCATGGTGGGCAAGGAAGCGCAGTTCTTCTTCGGCCTGGGTGAGCGCCGTCACGTCCCGTGCGACGCCGATGCGCGCGCCCACCTCTTTGGACCAGAAGGCCGCCCACAGGATGTGCACCACGCTGCCGTCCTTGCGTATGTAGCGGTTGCGAAAGTCGACATGGGAGTGGCCATTCATGACCCGCACAATCGAGGCTCGGGTGCGCGCCAGGTCTTCCGGGTGCATGTATTGGGTGATCAGGGTGCCGACCAGTTCGTCGGCACGGTAGCCGAGCAGGGCCTCGCAGCCATCGCTGACGAAGACAATCTGGCTGTCGCCGTCGACGACAAATACCGTATCCAGCATCAGGTGGATCAGTTTCGGGTACAGCGCTTGCAGGTCAACGGGCATGGGGCATCGGGCGTCCGGTTCATATCGGTCGATCATAGCCCGATCATGAGCTGGGGCGTCGAGCAATCCTGCACATTTTTTAGTCCGCTCGGCAGTTGCCGAGGGCGGTCTGGCAGGGGCTTTTCGCGTTGTGGGACGCGCTGGGAGCCACAGGGAGAGTTGTCGTACAACCGAATGCGCTATGATGCGCGTTCCTCCGCCAACCGAGATACCCGTTCTTGATGGACAACCCGAACGTCCAGCCCACCGTTCGCCGCCGGCACCGCAGCCTGGCCGAAGAACTGGTCACCGAGCTTTCCCGGCGCATCTGTTCCGGTGAGCTGCCGCGTGCCACCAAGCTGCCCACCGAATCCGAAGTGATGGCCGAACATGGGGTGAGCCGCACGGTGGTGCGCGAGGCCATTTCGCGCCTGCAGGCCTCGGGCCTGGTGGAAACCCGGCACGGCGTCGGCACCTTTGTGAAGGATATCCCGAGCCCCAGCGGGTTTCGCATCGACCCGGACAGCATCGTGACCTTGCAGGATGTGCTGGCCGTGCTGGAGTTGCGCATCAGCCTGGAGGTGGAGGCTGCCGGCCTGGCGTGCGTGGGGCGGACCGACGAGCAATTGCAGGTGATGCGCGACTCGCTGGATGCGCTCAACTCGCGGGCGGTGAGTGCCGACTACGCGGTGTCGGCAGACTTTCAGTTCCACCAGCAAATCGCGTTGGCCACGGGCAATCGTTACTTCACCGACATCATGTTGCACCTGGGGCTCAACATCCTGCCGCGTACACGCCTGCACTCCAAACGCCTGGCCAACGCCAACAAGGAGCCCTTCCTGGAGCGCTTGAGCCGTGAGCATGAGGACATCTACAAAGCCATCCTGCGCCGTGACGCCGATGCGGCTCGGGCGGCGATGCGCCTGCACCTGTCCAACAGTCGCGAGCGTATGCGTCGGGCCTATGAAGCCGCCGCCGCCGAGTTGTCGAACGGCCCGGCCGCGGTGAACGCGCCGCCCTGAAGCCGGCTGCCCGGTTCATCGGCCGGCGCTGGCGGTTGTTGCTCGACCTTGGCGCGAAACGCTTCCGAACTGTCCTTGGGCGCAAAGCCCAGGTGCTCGGTGTGCCGGGTGCTCCACCAGCGATCGCGATTGGCCGAGACGCCATACACCACACTGTGTCCCACATCCTTGGCCAGCAGGGCGCGCGCCACCAGGTGGTCCAGGTCGGTGTAGCTCAGCCAGGTCGACAGCATCCGCCGGTTGCGCGGCTCGGGGAACGACGAGCCGATGCGCAAGCTCACGGTTTCAATCCCATAGCGGTGAAAGTAGAACGCCGCCAGGTCTTCGCCGTAAGCCTTGGAGAGGGCGTAGTAGCCATCCGGACGGCGCGGTGAGTGCACGTCCAGTTCAACGTCCTGGAGATAGAAACCGGTGACGTGGTTGGAACTGGCAAACACAATCCGCTTGACCCCCTGCTGTCGCGCCGCCTCGTAAATGTGGAATGTGCCGCGAATATTGGCGTCGAGAATCTCCTCGAACGGCCGCTCCACGGAAATCCCGCCCAGGTGAACGATGGCGTCGACGCCGGTGACCAGTGCCGCCACGGCGGCCTTGTCGGCCAGGTTGCAGGTGATCACTTCGTCGTGCTCACCACGGCTGGGGGCCATGGGGCTGATGTCCGAGACGCGGACGATGTCGGCATGGGCCTGCAAGGTGTTCCGCAGGATTTGCCCCAGGCCGCCGGCGGCGCCGGTGAGCAAGATGCGCGTGAAGGGTTTGGGTGGTGTGGTCATGGTCAGGTCTTCCATTGAACGCTGAATGCAGGTGGCTTGCCTGTCGAGCGATGCGCACTCGCCAGGCAAGTCGTGGGGGCTTTACATGAAGTTGTACTGGATGCCCAGGCGCCACCGCGCCTGGCGGTCTTCGGACGTGGCGTTGACCTTCACATCACCAATCTCCATGAACGGGGCCCATTCCTTGTTGAGCTTGTATTTGACGATCAGGTTCTGTTCGTAATCGCTCTTCTTGTTGTCGTAGCGGATGTAGTCAGTCTTGAAGTAGATGAACTGATATTCATACGCCCACTTACTGGCCGGCGTGTAGCCGAGCCAGCCCTCGAAACGATGGGTGGTCTGGTCATCCTTGATGTGGTCGGGCAAGTCCTTGTTGACCTGGTCGCGGTCCAGCTTCTTGGCATCCAGGCGATAGCGCGTGGCGGCGTAGAAGGCGTCGTTGATCTTGTAGTTGTACTTGAGGCCGAACTTGTAGGTGGTCGAGTCTTTCGAGCTGTCCATCTGGAACGCCGGGGTCAACGTCGATTGCGCGCTGAGTTTGTAGTTGTAGCTCACGGTGAACTCGTGCCCGTTGTTGACCATGTTGTCGTAGGCGACGTCTTCACGGTCTCCGGCGGTGCGGTATTTCATTTCCGCTTCAAATCCCAGGCCACTGTCCAGGCGGTAGTTGAGCTTGATTCGGTCAGCGTGGGCGCTGTCCTCCTCGGTGAACTGGTGGCGGTAGTTGATGCTGGCGGAGTCAGCGCTGACATACAGCGGCAGGCCGAGGGTCAGGGCAGTAACGAGCGTGCGTAGGGTGGTGTTCATACGGTCTTCTTTTTTGTTTTTGTTAGGGTCGTTTGACGGTTGCTACGGCAGTGGGTTGTTGCGTATGGCTCTCATCTAAGGTGCCGACATACGTTATCGTACGACAAGATGACTCGTCTATGGGTTATTGATGGTTTTGAAACATCTCGAAATATATGTGCCCAGTGAATAGGGCTTTACAGCAATCCAGGTTATTCCTTGGTTGTCTTTAAAAATAAGGGTTTTGCCGGGATTTACTGAAAATGCATGCAGAAGAGGGGCGGGTTATTGGGTCTTTTCAAGTGTTGTACGATGACCTATGATCGGTCGCAACAGACGACACTTCCGTCACAAATCCAATAAGAAGGCTTACGACGTCCATGAGAATCACAGCAGTCAACGTCCAGGTATTTTCCTACCCGACCCGCCGCGCAGTGGACAGTGCCGGCCATGCACACCCGGGTGATGTCACCCAGGCGCAGATGGCTTTGCTGCGCATCCAGACCGAAGACGGCCAGGAGGGTTATGCCTTCGGCGCCCCTGAACTGATTCGCCCGTATGTACTGGATGGTTTCGTGCGCAAAGTGCTGGTGGGGCAGAACGCCTTCGATCGCGAAAAGATCTGGCACGACCTCGCGCACTGGCAGCGCGGCAGTGCCAGCCAGTTGACCGACCGCGCCCTGGCGCTGGTGGAGCAGGCCCTGTGGGATTGGGCCGGGCGCAAACTGGGTGTGCCGGTGCACAAGTTGATTGGCGGTTTCCGCGACAAGGTGCCGGCCTACGGCTCCACCATGTGTGGCGACGAACTGCCCGGTGGCCTGGCCACCCCTGAAGACTACGGGCGTTTTGCCGAGACCCTGGTGCAACGCGGCTACAAGGCCATCAAGCTGCACACCTGGATGCCGCCGGTGTCCTTCGCCCCGAGCCCGCGCATCGACGTGCAGGCTTGTGCGGCGGTACGCGAAGCGGTCGGCCCGGACATCGCCCTGATGCTCGACGGTTATCACTGGTACAGCCGCACCGAAGCGCTGTACATCGGGCGTGAGCTGGAAAAGCTCGACTTCGCCTGGTTCGAAGAGCCGATGATGGAAGAGTCCGCCGAGTCCTATGCCTGGCTGGCGGGGCAGTTGGACATTCCGGTGCTGGGCCCGGAAACCCTGTCCGGCAAACACCTCGCCCGTGCCAGTTGGGTCAAGCACGATGTGTGCGATATCTTGCGCGCCGGTGTGGCGGGCGTCGGCGGCATTGCGCCGTGCCTGAAGGTTGCGCACCTGGCTGAATCCTTCGGCATGGATTGCGAGATTCATGGCAACGGTGCGGCCAACCTGGCCGTGGTCGGCGCGATCAAGAACTGCACCTGGTATGAGCGTGGCCTGTTGCACCCGTACCTGGATTACGACGAAGTGCCGGCCTACCTCAAGCGTCTGGTAGACCCGATGGACAACGACGGTTTTGTGCACCTGTCCGACTTGCCGGGCCTGGGTGAAGACATCGATTTCAACTTCATCGAGACCAATACGCTTAAAAGCTTCTGACGTGTACAGGGTCAGTCCGGCATCAGTCGGGCTGATCAAGAGCCCTATAAATATAAAAAAGGCACTCTTGTTATGAGCATTTTCCCTTCGCTGTGGGCGCGGGTGTTCGTCGCCGCGCTGGCTGTCACCGCTGTACCTGCAAGCTTCGCAAAAACCCCGGCCGATCAATTGATCGTCGGCATGAGCATGATAAACCTGCTGTCCCTCGACCCGGCGGCGGCCACCGGCCTGGACGTGTCGGAGATCAACGCCAACCTCTATGACATGTTGCTGGTGCAGGACGTCGCCCAGCCGGATCGCCTGGTACCGGCGCTCGCCGAGCGCTGGCAGGTCAGTGATGACCGCAAGACCCTGACCTTCAACCTGCGCACCGGCGTGAAATTCCAGTCCGGCAATGACCTGAGTGCCGAAGACGTTGCCTGGTCGTTGCAGCGCGTGCTCAAGCTCAACCTCGCACTGGCCTCCACCTGGAAGGCCTACGGCTTTACCGCCGAGAACGTCGAGCGCTACATGCGTGCCACGGATGCCTCGACCTTCCTGATCGAGCTGCCCCGGCCCACCGACCCGCTGCTGGTGCTCAACACCCTGGCGACCTCGCCGAGTGCGTTTGTCCTCGATCGCAAAAAAGTCCTCGAACACCAGAAGAACAACGACATGGGCGCCGCCTGGCTGGTGACTCACGCCGCCGGCAGCGGTGCGTTCGTGCTCAATGACTGGCGCGCCAACGACGTGATCCTGATGAGCCGTTTCGACGGGTACTGGGGCGGCCCGGCCAAGCTCAAGCGCATCGTCATGCGCAACATGACCGAGTCGCAGTCGTTGCGCCTGATGATCGAGCGCGGCGACCTGGACATCGCCAAAGGCATGTCTGCGCCGGATATCGAAGCCCTGCAGAAAAGCGCCAAGGTCCGCACCCAGACCTTGCAGCGCGGCACCCTGTACTACGTCGCCCTGAGTGTGAAGCAACCGATGTTCGCTGATGCGCGTGTGCGCAAGGCCGTGCGTGCGCTGATCGATTACCAGGGCATCAACCAGACCGTCATGCCCCATTACGGCGTGATCAACCAACGGCCGCTGCCCCTGGGCCTGGCCGCGCGCCTGCCGGATCCGGGTTACACGCTCAACGTCAAGCAGGCCAAGGCCTGGCTGGCCGAGGCCGGTTATCCGAACGGTTTCAAGACCACCATCCGCGTGCTCGCCGAACCGCCGTTTATCAACATTGCCTCCAACCTGCAGTCGACCCTGGCCCAGGCCGGTATCGACGCCAGCATCATCACCGGCACGGGCAACCAGATCTATGGCGCAATGCGTGAGCGCAGCTTCGACATCATCGTCGGCCGCGGCGGTGGCGGGGCCGAACGGCATCCGCACTCCAGCCTGCGTACGCTGGTGTACAACCCGGATAACCGCGATGAGGCCAAGCTCACCAACTTCCAGGGCTGGCGCACATCCTTCTACAGCCCTGAGCTGAACCAGCTGATCGAGCGCGCGGAAGTCGAGCCTGACACAGGCAAGCAACTGGCCCAGTACCGCGACATTCAGGAGCAGGTCGACCGGCAGGTCGGAGCCATTTTGCCGGTCTCGCAAATGACCGACACCGTGGTGGTGTACGAAGACGTGGCCGACTTCCAGGGCCATACCGCCGCGACCACGCGCTACAAAGACGTCTACAAGAAGCGCTGACCGATTATCAGGAGCTCACTATGTTTGTTATGACTGCCTCTGTCATGGGCGCTCGCGCGTCCAACACGGCCCGGCGCGCGGGTACGGTGCTGGTGACCTTGCTCGGCCTGCTGGCCCTGACGTTCATCATCGGCCGGGTCATGCCGCTCGACCCCGTGCTGGCGGTAGTCGGGCCGGATGCCGACAGTTCCACCTATGATCAGGTGTACCGGTCGATGGGCCTGGACAAGCCGATCTGGACCCAATTCGGTCTTTACCTCAACGACCTGCTCCACGGTGACTTCGGCAATGCGCTGTTGACCGGCCACCCGGTACTCGACGACATCCTGCGGGTATTCCCCGCGACCATCGAACTGGCCACCCTGGCAATCCTGTTCGGCGTGCTGATCGGTTTGCCGCTGGGCGTCTGTGCCGCCAGCAACCAAGGGCGCCTCGGCGATCACGTGGCGCGGGTGATCACTTTGTTCGGCTACTCCACGCCGATTTTCTGGCTGGGCATGATGGGGCTGCTGGTGTTCTACGCCTGGCTCGGCTGGGCCGGTGGAGCGGGGCGCATCGACCTGGCCTACGACGGCATGGTGCCCGAGGTCACCGGCCTGCTGCTGATCGACTCGACCCTGGCACGTGACTGGGATGCCTTCGCCAGCGCCCTGCGCCACATCGTGTTGCCGGCGCTGATCCTCGGCCTGAACTCGGTGGCGTATATCAGCCGCATGACCCGCAGCTTCATGCTCGAGCAGCTGTCCCAGGAGTACATCATCACCGCGCGGGTCAAGGGCCTGTCCCGTCGCCAGGTGGTGTGGGGGCATGCGTTTCGCAACATCCTCGTGCAGTTGCTGACGGTGGTTGCGCTGGCCTACGGCTCGTTGCTGGAGGGCGCGGTGCTGATCGAAACCGTGTTTGCCTGGCCGGGGTTCGGCCAGTACCTGACCAGCAGCCTGATGCTCGGCGACATGAACGCGGTGATGGGCTGTGTGTTGGTGATCGGCTTGATTTTCGTCGCGCTCAACCTGATCAGCGACGCCTTGTACAAGGTGTTCGACCCCCGTACCCGTTAACGCACTGCGCCGTACCGATAAAACTATAAAAAGAAGGAATTTTGCATGAAGACGGTATTTTCAACACTGCACCTTGGCCTGTTGACGGCGGTACTCGCCCTTGGGCCGATGACAACGGCCAGCGCCAAGACCCCCGCCGATCAATTGATCGTCGGCATGAGCATGGTCAACCTGTTTTCCATCGACCCGGCCAATGCGCCCGGCCTGGATGCCTCCGGCGTCAACGCCAACCTCTACGACACGCTGATCAAGCGCGACCAGGGCAACCCGGGAAAACACCTGCCGCAATTGGCCGAACGCTGGGACATCAGCGAAGACGGCAAGCAGGTGACCTTTCATCTGCGCCAGGATGTGAAATTCCATTCGGGCAACCCGCTGACCGCCGAGGACGTGGCGTGGTCGCTGTACCGGGTGATGAAGCTCAATTTCGGCCTGGCCACCACCTGGAAGGCCTACGGCTACAGCGTCGAGAATATCCAATCGCTGATCCGCGCCACGGACGCCCACACCCTGGTCATCGACCTGCCGCAGACCATGGACCCGCTGCTGCTGGTGGACTCCCTGGCGATCTCGCCGAGCGCCGTGGTGGTGGACCGCAAGACGGCCCTGGCGCATGAGAAAAACGGCGACCTCGGCGCCGGCTGGCTGGTGACGAACGAGGCGGGCAGTGGCCCCTTCGTGCTGACCAAATGGAGCGCCAACGATTCGCTGCTGCTGACCCGTTTCGACGGCTACTGGGGCGGGGCGGCCAAGCTCAAGCGCGTGGTGGTACGGCACATGACCGAATCCCAATCCTTGCGCCTGATGCTCGAGCGCGGCGACCTCGACCTGGCCTACGGCATGGCGGCGCCGGACATTCGCGCCATCGACGGTTCGGACAAGATCCAGGTGCAGTCATTGCCGCGCGGCACCATGTACTACGTGGCGATGAGCATGAAGCAACCCGAGTTTGCCAAGACTCAGGTGCGTGAAGCCGTGCGCAACCTGATCGACTACAAGGGCCTGGATGAACAGGTGATGCCGTATTACGGCAAGCTCAATCAGCAGCCGATGCAGTTGGGGCTGGAAGCGCGCTTGCCGGATCCGGGCTATCACATGGATGTGGCCAAGGCGAAAAAGCTGCTGGCCGAGGCGGGTTACCCCAACGGTTTCAACACCACCATTCGCACGCTGTCGGAGCCGCCGTTCATCGACATCGCCGCGCGCCTGCAGGCGACCCTGGCCGAAGGTGGGATCAAGGCCAGCATCGTCACCGGCACCGGCAACCAGGTCTACGGCGCCATGCGCGCGCGCAATTTCGAGATCATCGTGGCCCGTGGCGCCGAGCGCTATCCCCATCCGTATTTCAGCCTGCGTACCTTCGCCTACAACCCCAACAACAGCGATGACGCCGGCTTGCCGAACTTCCAGGGCTGGCGCGCTTCATTCTTCAATCCGCAGCTCAACAGCCTGATCGACCAGGCGGGCGTGACGCGCGATTCGGCACAGCGGGTCAGCCTGTATCACCAGGCGCAGACGCTCTATGACCAGCAGGTGGGGCCGATCCTGATGATCTCGCAGATGACCGACACCGTGGTCAGCGCTGCCGACGTCAAGGGTTTCAGTGGTGACGATGCCGAGGCCACCCGTTACCTGGGTGTCTACAAGCAGCGTTGAGTGGGGCTGCGGCCCTTCAGAATTCACACAGAGAAGATGCTTATGAATGCCAATCTGTCTTCCATCGACACGGCGGCGAAGCGGCCGGTGGATCGCTCGCCGGGCTCCAGCTTCGATGCCTTCTGCAAGAGCGGCCTGCGGGTGCTGCGTCACCTGTTGCGTAACCCCATGACCCTGGCGGGCCTGCTGGTTGCGCTGCTCTTGGTGGTGGTCGCGGCCTTTGCGCCGTGGATCGCCACCCATGACCCGGTCGCGCAGAACCTCGCCACTGCCTTGCAGGCGCCGGGCTCGGCGCACTGGTTCGGCACCGACGAATACGGCCGCGATATTTTCAGTCGGCTGGTCTATGGCTCGCGGATCACGCTGTACATCATTGCGCTGGTAACCGTGATCGTCGGTCCCATCGGGCTGTTTATCGGCACCGTCTCGGGCTACTTCGGCGGGGCGGTCGACACCGTGTTCATGCGCCTGACCGACATCTTTATTTCCTTCCCCAGCCTGGTCCTGGCGCTGGCCTTTATCGCCGCCCTGGGCCCTGGCCTGGAGCATGCGGTGGTGGCGATTGCCTTGACATCATGGCCACCGATTGCGCGGCTGGCGCGGGCTGAAACCCTGTCCCTGCGCAACGCCGACTTTGTCGTCGCCGTGGAGCTGCAAGGCGCGTCGCCAGCGCGGATTATCCTGCGCCATATCGTGCCGATGTGCCTGTCCTCGGTGATCATCCGCCTGACCATGAACATGGCCGGGATCATCCTCACCGCCGCCGCGTTGGGTTTCCTCGGCCTGGGTGCCCAGGCGCCGCTGCCGGAGTGGGGCGCGATGATTTCCACCGGGCGCCGCTACATGCTCGAGTGCTGGTGGCTGGTGGCGGTTCCCGGGGCGGCGATCATGTTGGTCAGCCTGGCCTTCAACCTGTTGGGCGATGGCCTGCGGGACATCCTTGATCCGCGCAGCGAATAATCGGAGAACACCTTATGTCCGCCATCAAATTGAATGTCGAAGGGCTTAATGTGCGCTTCGTCAGTGGCCAGAAAGAAACCCACGCCGTGCGCGACGTGTCCTTTACCTTGGGGCGGGAGAAACTGGCGATTGTCGGTGAGTCCGGCTCAGGCAAGTCCACCGTCGGTCGCAGCCTGCTCAAGCTGCATCCGCCCAGCGCCAGAATCACCGCCAAGGCCATGGCGTTCGGCGAAGTCGACCTGCTCTCGGCCAGTGAAAAAGCGATGCAGAAGATTCGCGGCCAGCGCATCTCGATGATCATGCAAGACCCCAAGTACTCGCTGAACCCGGTGGTCAAGGTGGGCGACCAGATTGCCGAAGCCTACCTGGCCCACCACAAGGCCAGTCGCAGTGATGCGCGCGAACGGGTCATGCAGATGCTCGAGCAGGTGCATATCCGCGATCCGAAGCGGGTCTACAACCTGTACCCCCACGAGGTGTCCGGCGGTATGGGCCAGCGCATCATGATCGCGATGATGGTGATCACGCGTCCGGAAGTGATCATTGCCGATGAGCCCACGTCGGCGCTGGATGTCTCGGTGCGCCAGCAAGTGCTCAGCGTGCTGGAGGAGCTGGTGGACCAGCAGCAGATGGGGCTGATTTTTGTCAGTCACGACCTCAACCTGGTGCGCAACTACTGTGACCGCGTGCTGGTGATGTACGCCGGGCGCGTCGTCGAATCCCTGGCCGCCTGCGACCTGCAATACGCCGAGCATCCCTACACCCGTGGCCTTCTGGCCGCGCTGCCGAGCATGGATAACCGTCGCGTGCACCTGCCGGTGCTCAAGCGCGATCCACTCTGGCTGACTCAATAAGGAACCTGACCATGCCCATGATCCAAGCGCACGCCTTGAACCTGAGTTTCGGCACCGGCGCTGCCATCAACCAGGTGCTGCACGATGTGAGCCTGAGTGTCGCCGACGGCGAATCGTTCGGCCTGGTGGGGGAGTCCGGTTCGGGCAAGACCACCGTGCTGCGCTGCCTGGCCGGGCAATACCGGCATTGGAGCGGGGAGCTGAGCATCGCCGGCGCGCCGTTGCAGCACAAGATTCCCAAGGAGCATTTTCGCAAAGTGCAGATGGTCTTCCAGGACCCCTACGGCTCCCTGCACCCCAGGCACACCATCGACACCGCCCTGCGCGAACCGCTGATTATCCACGGGGTAGGGGACAAGGACGACCGGATCAACGAGATCCTGCTCAAGGTCGGCCTCAACGACAGCTTCCGCTTTCGCTATCCCCATCAGTTGTCCGGTGGGCAGCGCCAACGGGTGGCGATTGCGCGCGCGTTGATCCTTGAGCCCCGCGTGCTGTTGCTGGATGAACCGACCTCGGCCCTGGATGTGTCGGTCCAGGCCGAGATCCTCAACTTGCTGGCGGACCTGCGCCAGCGCGAGAAACTCACCTATCTGCTGGTCACCCATGACCTGGGGGTGGTCACTCACTTGTGCGACCGGGTGGCGGTGATGCAGCACGGCCGGATCGTCGAATTGCTCGACTGCCAGGCCTTGAGCCAGGACCAGGCCGTGCACGACTACACGCGCATGCTGGTGCAGGCCAGTCGTGACTTCAGCCAGGAGTCTGAGCGACGGCGGGTCGGCTGATTTCTGTAGTCATCGTATGACTATGCTTGATTGGTAATGCGCTGATTACTATGAAATGCGATTAATGTGCTGTTTTTATTGAGTTAAATCTAAGGGTGCGAACTAAGGCACTTAGGACTAGCTAACAATCATTTGTAGTTGTACGATGACGTACCTCTTAAGGTATCCCTTTATTTTTTGATTTGAGGTTTGCGAACATGACGCCACAAGAACTAAAAACAGTCCTGTCTTCCGGCTTGCTCTCGTTCCCGGTTACCGATTTTGACGCGGCCGGTGACTTCCGTGCCGACACCTATGCCCGCCGCCTGGAATGGCTGGCACCCTACGGCGCCAGCGCGTTGTTCGCGGCCGGGGGCACCGGGGAATTCTTCTCCCTGGAAGCCAAGGAATACACGCAGATCATCAAGACTGCCGTGGACACCTGCAGGGGCCAGGTGCCCATCCTCGCCGGGGCAGGGGGCCCGACTCGTCAGGCCATCGCCTACGCCCAGGAGGCCGAGCGCCTCGGTGCCGCCGGTATTCTGCTGATGCCTCACTACCTCACCGAAGCCAGCCAGAAAGGCCTGGTGGCCCACGTTGAGCAGGTGTGCAATTCGGTGGATTTCGGCGTGGTGGTGTACAACCGCAACCTGTGCCGTCTCAATGCCGACAGCCTCGAGCAGCTGGCCGAGCGCTGCCCGAACCTGATCGGTTTCAAGGACGGCATCGGTGAAGTCGAATCCATGGTGTCGATCCGTCGTCGCCTCGGCGATCGCCTGACCTACCTCGGCGGGCTGCCGACCGCCGAAGTCTATGCCGCGGCCTACAAGGCCCTGGGCGTGCCGGTGTATTCCTCGGCGGTGTTCAACTTCATCCCGAAAACCGCGATGGATTTCTACCGTGCCGTGGCCGCCGACGACCACGCCACCGTGGGCCGCTTGATCGATGATTTCTTCCTGCCGTACCTGGCGATCCGCAACCGCTGCGAAGGTTATGGCGTGAGTATCGTCAAGGCCGGTGCACGCCTGGTCGGCCACGACGCCGGCCCGGTGCGCGCGCCGTTGACCGACTTGCTGCCTCAAGAAGTGGAGCAGTTGGACGTGCTGATCAAGGCATTGGGCGCCCAGTAAGCCCCCTGTAGGAGCGAGCTTGCTCGCGAAAAAACCACAGACGACTCGGGCCACCCGGTAACGCTGTGTGTTGGTTGACGCGTTTCGCGGGCAAGCCCGCTCCTGCAACCGCCTTATCAACTACCTCGAAAAAACCGGGCGGCAGATGTAGCGCACCTCGGTGTGAATACCGGCAAAAACAAGGAGAACAACATGCCGTATCAACCCTCGAAAAAAACCTCGGTGCGTTGCGCGCTGGCCCTCGTGGCGCTTGGATGCAGCCCGCTGTCATGGGCGCTGCAAGCCCCGTCAAACCTGCAGGTACCGACGCTGGCCTTTGATGACCGGCAAATCATCCTGGTGTGGGAAAAACCTGCCGAGCATGCCGGCATCAAGGATTACCGGGTCTACGCCAACGGCACGCTGCTGGGCAGCGCCAATGCCAACAATGACCAGGTGTCACCGGCCAAACCCTACATCGACCAGTTTTATCGGCAAGACACCGCCAACTTCCACCATCGCATCGGCATTCATAGCTTCACTGCCCGAGGCTTGAAGCCCGACACTGTGTACCGTTTCACCGTGCGTTCGGTGGACGGCAACGGCAAGGAGTCCGCCGACAGCGCCCCGGTGCTGCAACGCACCACCCCGGTTGCGGCGGTATTTGACGTGAAAAAATACGGCGCCAAAGGCGACGGCAGTCACCTCGATACCCAGGCGATCCAGAACGCCATCGATGCCTGCACCGTCGGTTGCAAAGTCTTGCTGCCTGAAGGCACCTACAAAAGCGGCGCGCTCTACCTCAAGAGCAACATGACCCTGGAGATCGCCGAAGGCGCGACCCTGCTCGGCTCCGAGCGCGCCGAAGATTACCCGCTGGCCGGCTACATCCAGTACCCGTATTCCACCACTGTGCGCCCGGCCTCGCTGATCAACGCGTTGCCCCGTGATCCGCGCCAGCATCAGTCATTCGAAAACATCCGCATCGTCGGCCAGGGCACCCTCGACGGCAATGGCTGGAAGCGCGACGCCGATGTCGTCGACGAACGTGGCCAGGCACTGCCGTTCTACCTGCCCAGTGACAATACCCGCTATGCCCGGGACGGCATCCTCGCCAAGGCGCAGGTGGAACAGGCCGTGGCACGCGGCATGAACGTCAAGGACGCCTACGGGCAGATGCGTTCCTCGCTGATTACCCTGCGCAATGTGAAGAATGTGTTCTACGGCGGCTTCACCGTGGTGAACCCGGCGTTCCACGGCATCATGAACCTGGAGACCGAAAACGTGGTGCTGGCCAACACCACCCACACCACCTACGACGCCAACAACGGCGACGGCATCGAGTTCGCCAACAGCAAGGGCGCGATGGTGTTCAACAACTTCTTCGACACCGGCGATGACTGCGTGAACTTTGCGGCCGGCACCGGTGCCGACGCCGTGCACCAGCCGCCGCAGGAAGACGCGTGGATTTTCAACAACTACTTCCGCAAGGGTCATGGCATGGTGGTCGCCGGCAGCCACACCGGTGCCTGGATCCAGAACATCCTGGCCGAAGACAACGTGTCGGACGGCACCGATGCCGGGTTGCGCATGAAGAGCACCAACTTCATGGGCGGCGGCGCGCGCAACGTCACATTCCGCGACTCGGCGATCCGCAATACCGTCAAGCAGGCGTTCATTTTTACCCTCGACTACAACGACCCGAACGCCAAGCTCGATTATCAGCGCTCAACCATCGCGGGGCAGTTCAAGGACATCCGGGTGAGCGACGTGAGCGTCGAGAATGCCCAGGGAGCGGCGATCGAGGTCAAGGGTGATGCAGCGCACAACGCCTACCATCAGGGCCTGGTGTTCGAGCGCGTGCGCTTTCGCGGCGCGGCCAAGGCGCGTATCGATGGACTGAAAGACTCACGCTTCGACCACGTGGTCTTCAGCCAGACCGGCGCTGCCAACCCATGGCAGGTCAGCGATAGCCAAGGGCTGGTGTTCAAGGAGGTGGAGCCGTCACCGTAAGCGCAAACGTTCTGGCGAATGGACCCTCGTAGTGAGCGGGCTTGCCCCGCGCTGGGCTGCGCAGCAGCCCAAAAACACAGCCCCGGAACTGTCTGGCACACTGCAGCGTTCTTATTGGGGCTGCTACGCAGCCCAGCGCGGGGCAAGCCCGCTCACCACAGGTCCGGTGTTCGCTCTTAACTATCCCTGGGTGATAGCCAAGGGCTGGTGTTCAAGGATGTGGAGCCGTCACCGTAAGCGCAAACGTTATGGCGAATGGACCCTGGTAGTGAGCGGGCTTGCCCCGCGCTGGGCTGCGCAGCAGCCCCAAAACACAGCCCCGGAACTGTCTGGCACACTGCGGCGGTCTTATTGGGGCTGCTACGCAGCCCGGCGCGGGGCAAGCCCGCTCACCACAGGTACGGTGTTCGCGCTTAACTCCCCCTGGGTGATAGCCAAGGGCTGGTGTTCAAGGAGGTGGAGCCGGCACCGTAAGCGCAAACGTTAGGGCGAATGGACCCTCGTAGTGAGCGGGCTTGCCCCGCGCTGGGCTGCGCAGCAGCCCCAAAACACAGCCCCGGAACTGTCTGGCACACTGCGACGTTCTTATTGGGGCTGCTACGCAGCCCAGCGCGGGGCAAGCCCGCTCACCACAGGTATGGTGTTCGCTCTTAACTACCCCTGGGGAATCTATTGCGTCCTGCGTTAATAGACCTGCGGCACGATGATTTCCATCGGCGTCGGATTGCGCGAATAGTCCTCCTGCCTGATCCGCTGCGGCAGCTCGATCACCGGCAGTTCCACTTCTTCATAAGGCATCTGCCCGAGCAGGTGGTGGATGCAGTTGAGGCGGGCTTTCTTTTTGTCGTCGGCCTGCACCACCCACCATGGCGCTTCGGCGATGTGGGTGCGCTCGAGCATGACTTCCTTGGCCTTGGTGTACGCCTCCCAGCGCCGGCGCGACTCCAGGTCCATGGGGCTGAGTTTCCACTGTTTGAGCGGATCGTGAATGCGGCTGAGAAAGCGCAGGTGCTGTTCCTGGTCGGAAATGGAGAACCAGTATTTGATCAACTGGATGCCGGAGCGGGCGAGCATGCGTTCGAACTCCGGCACGGTGCGGAAGAATTCCTCGTACTGGTCTTCGTTGCAAAAGCCCATGACTTGTTCGACGCCGGCGCGGTTGTACCAGCTGCGGTCGAACAGCACGATTTCACCGGCGGCCGGCAGGTGCGAGACATACCGCTGGAAGTACCACTGCGTCTGTTCGCGGTCGTTGGGCGCGGGCAGGGCGGCGACGCGGCAGACCCGCGGGTTGAGGCGCTGGGTAATGCGCTTGATCACACCGCCTTTGCCGGCGGCATCGCGCCCCTCGAACAGGATCACCACCTTGGCGCCGGTCTTGACCACCCAGCTTTGCAGCTTCACCAGTTCACCTTGCAGGCGGAACAGTTCGCTGAAGTAAATCCTGCGCGCGGCCTTCTCGGGGCTTTCCTCGACGTGCTCGTCGAACAGCGCGTTGAGGTCGTGCCCGTCTTCGGATAATTCCAGTTCCAGCTCTTCGTCACTGTGATCCAGCAGCTCTCGGTGGATGCGCTGGATCAAGGCGTCGTCTACTGCAGACATGGGAGGCACTCGCGTCGTGGGGGGAGATGGCAAAGTCTTAGTCGCATTTTGTTACCAACCAATTACATCGAAATGTGTGGCTGGGGCGGAAAGACCGGACGAAATAGCGGTTTGCCACCCAATTTTCATAAAAGCGTAACAAAGCTGCTGCAAAGTTCCGGGAGCCCGTAATCACAAGGATTTCCCTGAATGAAACGTCTGATGAAGTCAGCTGCACTCGCCGTTGCGGTTTCTCTAAGTGCCACCTCGGTATTTGCTGCCGAGAACGTCCGTCTGACAGGTTCTGGCGCCAGTTTCCCAGCGCCGATCTACCTCACCTGGTTCAAGGATTTCAGCAAGAAGACCGAAGGCGTCACGGTTGACTACCAGTCCAAAGGCAGTGGCGCGGGTGTACAGGACTTCCTGAACAAAACCGTGGACTTCGCCGCCAGTGACTCGGCCATGAAGGACGAAGACATCGCCAAGGTCGCCGAAGGCGTGCAGTTGCTGCCGATGACCGCAGGCGAAATCGTCCTGGCGTTCAACCTGCCGGGCAATCCTAAAGAACTTAAGTTGCCACGGGATGTGTACTCCAACATCTTCCTGGGCAAGATCACCAAGTGGAACGATCCGCAGATCGTCGCCGCCAACCCTGGCCTGAAACTGCCGGACATGCCGATCACCGTGGTCGTGCGTGCAGACTCCAGCGGCACCACTGCCGTATTCACCAAGCACTTGGCGGCCATCAACCCGCAGTTCCAGAAGGACTTGGGTGAAGGCAACACCGTCAACTGGCCAGCCAGCGACAAATTCATCAAGTCGCCTAAGAACGATGGTGTGACCGCCACCGTACGCCAGACCCCAGGCGCGATTGGCTACATCGAATACGGTTTCGCCAAGCTGGCCAAGGTTGACTTTGCCCAGCTGCAGAACAAGGCCGGCAAGTACGTGGTACCTAACGCCGAAAGCGGTGCCGAAGCCCTGGCAGCGGTGAAAATGCCGGAAAGCCTGGTGGCCTGGCTGCCGGACCCGGACGGCGCCAAGTCCTACCCGATCACGTCCTACACCTGGATGATCTTCCGCAAGGACAACGGCAACCCGGCCAAGGCCAAGGCCATGCGTGAAATGGTCGAGTACAGCCTGACCGAAGGGCAGAAAATCGCCGATTCGATGGGCTATATCCCGCTGCCGAAGTCGGTGGTCGATCAGGTTCGTAAAGCGTCCGCCAACATCCAGTAACGCTTGTGAGGCCTCTCTCGGCGGGCGCTGTCAGCCCGGCCGGGAGGGTTACCCCCCTGTTCCGGAATCAGCCAATGAACACACCGTTTGTCGTACCGGGTAACCCGGATTCTGCCTGCCAGCCACCTTCTGCGAAGGATTTTCTGGTTGACCGCACCTTCCGTGCGCTTGCACGAATAGGCGTGGTTCTGGTGCTGGCGTTGGTGTTTGCCCTGGTGTTCGAAGTCGGGCGCAAGGCCCTTCCAGGCATGGAAAAGCACGGCTTTGACGTGCTGCTGGGCAGCGTCTGGGATGTCAACCAAGGCAAGTACGGCATTCTGCCGGCCATCTGGGGCACGCTCTACAGTGCCTTTATCGCGTTGCTGATCGCAGGTGTTTTCGGCGTCAGCATGGCGATTTTCCTCACCCAGGATTTTTTGCCGGCGAAGCTGGCGGCGGTGTTTCGTACCATCGTCGAACTGCTCGCGGCCATCCCCAGCGTCGTTTACGGCCTGTGGGGCATTTACGTGGTCATCCCGGCAATTCGGCCGTTGACCGCATGGTTGAACACTGAACTTGGCTGGATCCCCTTTTTCGGCACGTCCCTGAGCGGCCCTGGGTTGCTCCCGGCGGCGCTGGTACTGGCCATCATGATTCTGCCGACCATCGCCGCCGTGTCGCAGGATGCGCTCACCGCCGTGCCGATGAAAACCAAGCAAGCCGCCTACGGCATGGGGACCACCCACTGGGAAGCGATTCTCAAGGTGATGGTGCCGTCCGCCGCCACCGGCATCTTCGGTTCCCTGGTGCTGGGCCTGGGCCGCGCACTCGGTGAAACCATGGCCCTGGCCATGCTGGTGGGCAACGCCAACAACATCTCGCTGTCGTTGTTCGCCCCGGCCAACACCCTGGCGGCCTTGCTGGCGCTGAACTTCCCCGAAGCCGGGCCGAACGAGATCGAAGTATTGATGTACGCCGCACTGGTGCTGATGTTGATCACGCTGATCGTCAACATCTTCGGCTCCATGATCATGATGTACGCCCAACGGGGTAATAAGTGATGACTGACCTCACTGCTGCAACTGACCTGACGTCCCCCGCAGGCGCAATGCCCAGCCTCCAGCGCCGGTTCGAAGGCCGTGCCCTGCGCAGCCTGGTGTTGACCACCCTGGTCTGGGCGGGCGCGCTGCTGGCCAGCGTACCGCTGATTTCCGTGCTCTACATGCTCATCACCCGCGGCGGTGCGCGCCTGAGCCTTGAAGTGTTCACCGAGCTGCCGCCCACCGGTTTCGAGACCGGCGGCGGTTTCGGCAACGCGATGGCCGGTACCTTCGTGATGGTCGGCATTGCCGCTGCCATCGCCGTGCCGGTCGGCATCATGGCGGCAATCTTCCTCGCCGAACTGGGCCCGGACAGCAAGCTGGCGAACGCCGCGCGTTTTGCCGCGAAGATGCTCACCGGCCTGCCTTCCATCCTGGCCGGTGTATTCGCCTACGCCCTGGTGGTGATGACCACCGGCACCTACTCGGCCCCGGCCGGTGGCGTGGCACTGGCGGTGCTGATGCTGCCGATCGTGGTGCTGACGGCTGAAGAGTCGATGCGCATGGTGCCCAAGATCATGAAGGACGCCGCCTACGGCATGGGTTGCACCCGCTCCCAGGTGATCTGGAAAATCGTCCTGCCCACCGGCCTGCCGGCAATCCTCACCGGCGTGATGCTCGCCGTGGCCCGCGCCGCCGGCGAAACCGCGCCGCTGTTGTTTACCGCGCTGTTCAGCAACTACTGGATCTACCACGACGGCAGCCTGGCGGTGATGAACCCGACGGCCTCCCTGGCCGTGCTGATCTACAACTTCTCCGGCATGCCCTTCGACAACCAGCTTGAACTCGCATGGGCGGCGTCGCTGGTACTGGTAATGATCGTGCTGGTCGTGAATATCGTGAGCCGTATCTTCGGCAAGCCAAAGTATTGAAAACGGGAGCATCTGAATCTTGAACGTATCAACTGCGCAAATAGCCGCTCCGTTTGTCACCCAGGCGCCTGTGGTCATGGACTGCAAGCTGGACAAGATCTTCTACGGCAACTTCATGGCCGTGCGTGACAGCCATGTGCCGATCGAAAAGAACAAGATCACCGGCTTCATCGGCCCTTCCGGCTGCGGTAAAAGTACCGTGCTGCGTAGCCTCAACCGCATGAACGACCTGGTCAAGGGCTTCCGTTTCGAGGGCCATGTGCACTTCCTCGGCCAGGACGTCTACGGCAAGGGCGTGGACCCGGTGGTCGTGCGCCGCTACATCGGCATGGTATTCCAGCAGCCGAACCCGTTCTCGATGAGCATCTTCGACAACGTCGCCTTCGGCCTGCGCCTGAACCGCTACAAAGGCGACCTGGGCGACCGCGTCAAGCACGCCCTGCAAGGCGCCGCGCTGTGGGATGAGGTCAAGGACAAGCTCAAGGTCAGCGGCCTGTCGCTGTCCGGTGGCCAGCAGCAACGCCTGTGCATCGCCCGTGCCATCGCCACCGAGCCGGAAGTGCTGTTGCTCGATGAGCCGTGCTCGGCGCTTGACCCGATCGCCACCCGCCGGGTCGAGGAGCTGATGGTCGAGCTGAAGAAGGACTACACCATCGCCCTGGTGACCCACAACATGCAGCAGGCCATCCGCGTGGCCGACACCACGGCGTTTTTCTCGGTGGATATTTCCCAGGGCACGCGCACCGGCTACCTGGTGGAGATGGGCCCGACGGCGCAGATCTTCGAGAACCCGCGTGAACAAATGACCGGGGACTACATCAGCGGCAAGTTCAGCTGATGCCCCTGCGGGAGCTGGGATGCTCCCGTATTTTCAACTGCTTATGGGAATGCCGATGCCTGCAACACGACGCCTTGATTTGCCCGCGATTGAACGCGCACTGCGTGAGGTGCAACAGCGCTTTGCCGAGCTCAGCCGGGACTTTACCGAGCCGCGCGACCCGTTGACCGACGAAGTGCTGCACAACGTGCTTGAAGGCTACGCGCTGATTGACGACTATGTCGCGCGGGGCGTCGACCTGTTCGACCTGCAGCAGCTGGACCTGATGCTGGAGATCAACGCCACCGTGCTCTGTGGCAGCGACCCGGCACGGCGCCTGGAATACGCCCACCACCTGGCGGCGACCGAAGAACACTTCTTCAACAATGTCGAAGGTGGCATCAAGGACTTGTACAACTGGTACTGCGCGTATCGCAGTGAATCAGTCTGGAAGCGCGCCGCCGGGGTGTATGTACGCATCCTCAGCAAGCCGCAGCTGTTCATTGAAGGCAACAACCGCAGCGGTTCGCTGATCGTCAGCTATTTGCTGATGCGTGCAGGCCTGCCGCCGTTCGTGCTGACGCTGGAGAACGCCGAGGGCTACTTCAACCCTTCGTCGGTGATCCGCAACTCAGCCAAACATGGAGTCAAGGCGTTGTACGAATTGCCCAAGATCAAGAAAAAATACGCCGCCTTCCTGGAAGAACAGGCGCCGGATCCGCACAAGTTTTTTCTCAAGGACCCGCGCCCGCCCGTTTTTCAAGGAGGCCATTGATGAGTGGTTCTCCCCTATTCGCCAGGGCAGGGCGGGTCCTCCAGCGCATCCTGCCGATGCAGCAGCGCCCGCGTATCCGTATTTCCTTCGATATCGACGACACCCTGGCCTGCCAGCTGCACCACTGCGACGTCGAGCCGAGCCGGCTGCCGGCCTGCGTGCACCGTTGGCTGGGTGAGCCCTTGCGGATCGGCACGCGTTCCCTGACCCGTGAGCTACGTCGCCAGGGCTGCAGCATCTGGGTCTACACCTCGTCCGGTCGCACGCCGTCGTATATCCGCCGCTGGCTGATGCTCTACGGCATCCGCGTCGACGGCGTGGTCAACAGCGTGCTGCACAACCATGCCCTGACGGCACGCGGGCTGTCGAACGCACCCTCGAAATTCCCCCCGGCCTTCGACATCGACCTGCATGTGGATGACTCCGAAGGCGTGCGCAGTGAAGGCCATGACCACGGTTTTCGCGTGGTAGTGGTGGACCCTCAGGACGAAAACTGGGCGCAGCGGGTGTTGGAGGCCGTAGCGCAGGTCCAGGCTCAGTTGGCCTGGCAGCAGCCGCTCCGGTACAAAAAGACAACACGGCAGCGCGCGGAGGTTTTTTCTTCCTGAGGCGCTGTGAAAACCCAGAAAAGCCACTCGGACGAGTGGTTTTTTTGTCTTGCCGCAGCGCCCCGAGCGGCCTCAGTCGGAGCGCGCAGACTCCATGCCGCGCCGGATCCGCATCAGGTCCTGATACGCCTCGGTGCGCTTGGCATCCGCCACCTGTTTCGCCTCGGTAAAGCGCAGCCAGTCACCGGCATCGGCCAGGCTGCTGCCTATGATGGCGTAGGCCTGTGTTTCCAGGCGGTCGGCCTCGTAGAAGAGTTCGGTGTTTGTGGCCAGCTCTGCTTCCCAGCCGGTTTGTTTCGACGCTTCACGCCTATTCGCTGCCATGGCCTTCACCCCAAGGTCGTCATGTGCGAGCGAAGAGTGCAGGGGCCTGGTCGAGGCCGCCGGGTTCGTAGCTCGCGTAGGAGCGACACAAGCCGTTCTCGTGTCTGATAGGTCCTTCAATGTTGATGGATAAACGTGGGGGTTCGTTCAAATTAGTTCGGGGGCGGGCCGCACGCTCGGCTCGATCTATGTGATACCGGCAGCAGGTCTGGTGCTGGTACTGGGCGTCTACCGGTTTAGCTCCGAAGGCGGTGCACTGATCAATGTGATCGGCAACGGCGTGGCCACCCTGTTCATTGCCCGCTGGGATGGGGCGCTGGACCGTTAGCCACTCAAGCGGGAGTTGGGGTAGGTCGCAGAAAGCCTTGGTCAATCGGCCGGTTTGGCTGTGCCCAGCACGCGATTCAACTCGCCAGCGACAGCGATGAGTTGTTGTTCCAGTGCTTCAACTTCAGAGAGGCTAATGCCATTGTTGATAACTTGCAGGGTTTTAGCCCGCTTCTTTGGGGCGGGCGCCAGATTGTGTGCTTGTTGCGAAATCAACGCCTGACGCAACAGATTGTTGATCACGGTTTGATAGCCCGTACCGGCGCTTTCTGCGCGTTCACGGGCGGCATCGATAACCGCATCGTCAAGCATGATGGTGATGCGGGTCTTGCCCTTGTTGCTGGCGACAGCACCGCGTTTGCTGTGGGTGAAATCGTATTCGTCTTTCATTGTTCAAGCCTCCAGATAACGGCGCCGTTCATTTTTTGATGCGAGCCTGGCGCTGATAACGCGTACGAAATTCGGATCGCGGTAAGTGTATGTCACTACCAAAATTCGTCCCCTCGCGTCAGTGCCCATGGTCACCCAGCGCTCTTCATCGTGATCGTGGTCTTGTATCGTCAGGGCGATCTCATCGTTGAACACCGGCTCTGCCTCCGCCAGGCTTATGCCCTTGTGCTTCTGCTGATTGGCGATGTTTTTTGCCTCATCGTATTGAATCCTGAACGTCTTCATTATGCATACTTTATATGTATGAAAAAGCGGTTGAAGGAACCGTCAGTCAGGAAGATGGCCCGCCATAAATAGCGGTAGTGTGAATTTGCCATGTTCCGCTCGGTCAGTTGGGTCTCGATCTTGCTGAGGTTGCCAACATATTTCCGTGCGTAATGGTTAATCCGTTACGTAGAAGGATTCTGTTTTGATTGTCGGAAGAGGCGAGCTTGAACAGGTGAGTAATCGGACAGATCAACGTTCGCGGGGCCGGATCAATACTAAGTTTGTTCACATCAACCCTTATTCCCCGGCATGCTCATTTCACTGACCACGCCGGGGAAAAGATCAGGACAGCGACTTTTAACGCATATGCAAAATAATCGGACTGCTGCTGGCCGGGTCGGTATGCCCGCGCAGCTTGCCGACTGCCGTGGCGTCGACCGCCTCCCCGTGGTTGCCCCAGGTGCTGCGCACGTAGGTCAGCACCTGGGCGATTTCCGCGTCGGACAGTTGCTCACGAAACGCCGGCATGCGGTAGGCGTCCGGTACGCCGGCGGCCACTACCCGCTGTGAGCCGTTGAGGGTGATGTTGATCGCCGAGGCGCTTTCCCTGGCCAATGCCGAGGTGGCGCCGGCCAGGGGTGGCATCCATTCGGGCTGGCCCTTGCCGTCAAGGCCATGGCAGGAGGCGCAGCGGGTCGCGTAGGTGTGGGCACCGGGGACGTCCTGGCGTGTATCGGCGGCTACGTACTGCCAGGGCGTGCCGTCACGCTGTGGGTCGCCGGGCAGTGACTTGAGGTAACGGGCGATGGCGGCCAGGTCGGCGTCTTCCATGAACTGCGTGGAGTTGTTGAACGCTTCGGTCATCGAGCCGTAGACCACCGCATGGGCGTTGCGCCCGGTCTTGAGGAATTGCACGATCTGCGCCTCGCTCCAGCGCCCCAGGCCGGTGTTGGGGTCCTGGCGCAGGCTCGGAGCGTACCAGCCGTCGAGCAGGGCGCCGGCGAGGAACGGCTTGCCGGACTCGTCCAGGGCTTTTTCGTTGAAGGCCAGGCCGCGCGGCGTGTGGCAGCTGCCGCAGTGGCCAGGGCCCTGGACGATGTAGGCGCCACGGTTCCATCGCGCGTCCTGGTTGGGTTTGGCCGCGTAAGTGGCGGTCGGCGCGAAGAGGCCGTTCCACAGGGCAATGGGCCAGCGCAGATTGAGCGGCCAGGGAATATCGCTGGGGATGTTGGGCTCGCTGGCCGGCTGTACGCCTTGCATGAAGAACGCATACATCGCGCGGATATCGTCGTCGCTGAGCTTGGCGTAAGACGGGTAGGGCATCGCCGGGTAGAGCCGCCGCCCGCCCGGTGCTACGCCGTGGCGCACTGCACGGTCGAAGTCGGCGAGGCTGTAGGTGCCGATGCCGTGGGTGCGGTCCGGGGTGATGTTGGTGGCGTGAATGGCGCCCAGCGGCGTGGCCATTTCCAGGCCCCCGGCGAAGGGCGCCTTGCCCGGCAGGCTGTGGCAGGCGACGCAGTCACTGAGGCGGGCGACATATTCGCCGCGACTGACCTGTGCGGGGTCGACGCTGGCGGCCTGTTCCTGCGCGAACGGGGTGGCGGGCTGGCGGGTGACATACCAGGCCAGCAGGCCGGCGGCGACCAGGCAGGGCAGCACCAGCCAGCCTGCGGTTCTTGCGAATCGACGGTTGTTCATGGGCGGTCTCGCTCGGTTAGCTGAAGGTGTGTCGGCTTAATGGCAGGCTGCGAACACGCTGGCCGGTCAACTGCGCTACCGCATTGACCACGGCTGGCGCCACAGCGGGGAGCGGAGGCTCACCGATGCCACCCATCTTCTCGCCACTCTCGACAATCTTCACGTGTACCTGCGCCATCCGTGAGGGCGGCAGGATCGGGTAAAGGTCGTAATTGCGTGCCCGTGGCTTACCGTCCACGTACACCGCTTCCTCCAGCAATGTCTGCGATAAGCCCAAGGCCACCGCGCCATTGACCTGGGCTTGCACAATCGCCGGGTTGACGATGCTGCCGGGGTCGATGGCTTCCCAGATGTGGTGCACCTTGACCTGGCCGTTTTCAAGCGACACTTCGGCGATCACCGCCGCGTGGGAGCCGAACGGCGAGGCCATGGCCACGCCGCGTGCGCGCCGGGTACCGTCTTCGGCGGTGTAGGGGCCACGCTTCCAGCCCCCGGACAACTCGCCCACGGCCTTGAGCAGGGTGGTCAGCCGTGGGTTGTCGCGCAGCAGATGCAGGCGCAGCTCATAGGGATCGCGGCCGCCTTTGTCCGCCAGCTCATCGAGGAAGGCTTCGTAGAAAAAGTCATTCAACGAATTGCCCACCGAACGCCAGTAGCCGAGCATGGCCGGGCCCTTGACGTAGATCTGCGCGATGCGTTTGTTGGGGATGGCGTAGCTCTTGCCCGACAACCCTTCAAGGGCGGTGGGGTCGAGTTTTTCGCCCTGCTTACCGGCGATGGCCTCGGTAGGGCCTTCGGTGGCGCTCACCGCTTCGATCGCCACCGGCAGGCCGTCGGCGTCCAGCGCGGCGCGGAACTTGACCACCGCGACCGGGCGCAACACGTCGCGCAGGAACTCTTCCTCACGGCTCCAGATCAGCTTGACCGGACGGCCCACCGCCTTGGCCAATGCAATCGCCTGGGGGTAGGGGCTGGCCGAGTCATACAGGAAGTGCCGGCCGAAAAAACCGCCCAGCAGCGGCGAGTGCAGGGTCACCTGCGCGGGGTCGAGCCCGGCGCGCTTGGCGATGTCGGCGCGGAACAGATCGGGCGCCTGGTTGGGCAGCCAGATCTCCAGCGAACCGTCGGGGTTGAAGCGCGCCAGGGCTGACGGTGGCTCCAGTTGCCCATGGTTGAGGTACTGGTTGTGGTAGGTGGCTTCGACCTGGGTCTTAGCGTTTTTCAACGCGCCGGCCACATCGCCTTCGTTCTCGTCGTCACGGGCCGGGCCTTGCTGGGCCGCGAGGAAATCGCGAAAGCCGTCGCTGGAAAAATCAGCGGGCATGCCGCGCACTTTTGAGTCGGCCGTCGGTTCCTGCCAGTCGACCTGGATCGCCTCCACCGCACGCTTGGCGTGCCACCAGCGTTCGGCCACCACGGCCACCGCGCCGGGCAGCACGTGCACGGAGTGCACGCCTTTCATGGCTTCGACCTGGGATTGATTGCGCAGGCTGCCCACGGTCATGCCCAGGCGCGGCGCGTGCTGCACGGCGGCGTGGAGCATGCCGTCGACCTTGATGTCGATGCTGTACTGCGCCTTGCCGGTGGATTTGTCATAGGCATCCAGGCGCTTGACCGGTTTGCCGATCCAGCGGAACTGGCTCGGGTCGCGCAGGGTGATGCCGGCCGGGTCGGG
Organism: Pseudomonas sp. LAMO17WK12:I1; assembly: GCF_900177315.1. Classification (NCBI taxonomy): domain Bacteria; kingdom Pseudomonadati; phylum Pseudomonadota; class Gammaproteobacteria; order Pseudomonadales; family Pseudomonadaceae; genus Pseudomonas; species Pseudomonas sp. LAMO17WK12:I1. The sequence goes on from NZ_FWZV01000002.1 coordinate 421,987, forward strand.
CACCGGCATGTCCAGGGCGCGGCCGGCCAACTCGCCGTAGCCCAGGGAACGGCCGGAGGCGGCGTGCACCACGCGGCCGGGTTGGGTGGTCAGTTGGGCCACCGGCACACCAAGCTGCTCGGCGCCGGCCTGCAACAGCATGGCGCGGGCGAGGGCGCCCAGGCGGCGCATGACCGGGTAGCTCATGCGCACCGACATGCTGCCGCCGGTGATGCGCATGCCGTTCTCCATCACCACATAGGCCTCACCGGGTGGCGCGGCTTCGACGATAAAGGTGGCGGGGTCGGCATCCAGCTCTTCGCCGACGATCTGCGCCATGGCGGTGTGGGTACCTTGGCCGCCTTCCATAAAGGGGCTGAGCAGGCGCACCGTACCGTCCGGGCGAATCTCCAGGAACGCCGGTACCTGGGTGCCGCGTTCTGCGGCGGCAGCGGCCTGCACCCTGGCCGAACCCAGTGGCAGGCCAAAACCGATGACCAGTGCACCCACCGCCGTGCTGGCGAGGAAGCGTCGACGCGACAGGTTGATCGGCTCGCCCAGGGTGAGGCCGGGGATGACGGATGGCGTGTTCATCAGGCGCTCTCCTTCCCGGCGGCCAGGTCATGCATGGCGGCATGGATGGCGTTGTAGGTGCCGCAGCGGCACAGGTTGACCATGGCCGCGTCGATTTGCGCAGTGGTCGGCGCGGGGCTGTGCTTGAGCAGCGCGGTGGCTGCCACCACCTGCCCGGACTGGCAGTAACCGCATTGCGCCACCTGATGCTCGACCCAGGCACTGACCACCCGCTTGCCCACTTCATCAGCTTCGATGGCCTCGATGGTGGTGATCTCACGCCCGACCACCCCGGCCACCGGCGTGACGCACGAACGCACGACATTGCCGTCCACCAGCACCGAGCAGGCGCCGCATTGGGCCAGGCCACAGCCGTACTTGGTGCCGGTCAGCCCGAGGTCATCGCGGATCACCCACAGCAGCGGCGTGTCGGCGTCGGCGTCGACCTGATAGGTCTTTTGATTGATGCGTAATTCCATGGCTGGCTCACCTACTGATCATCGGTCGGGATAGCGTGTTTCTTATAAGAAAGGCGATGGGCGCCCATTGTCGAACTCTAGATCAGGGCACAAGGGCCATCTATGAAAAAACCGAACATTCGGAGGATCAGGCAAGTATTCGAGAGGATTGAGTCAGTCAGGCAGGTGCTCGATCAACACAGGGGCCGGCAGCCGATTGGTTTGTGAGGGTTTATTGATCTGGGTCAGTACAACCCCCTATTGGCTCCAGATGGCCGTCCGAGAGCGGTAGCGCCGTTTTCATGGGTGATATTATGGCGCCACTATCTTGGCGTGACAGGCGCCAGTCTGATCCATGGACATGAGGCTTTAGGGAAATGCTTAAGAACGCTCCGCTGCGTCTGAAACTGTTGTTGATTCTGCTGCTGCCCATGCTCGGGTTCCTGACCATGGCCGGCGTGTTTGTGGTGGACAATTACAAAACGCTGCGCGACATGAACACCACGGTGATGGCCAGCGCCACCGCCCAGAAGTTGAGCCAGTTGATTACCACCTTGCAGCGTGAGCGTGGTGCCAGTGGCGTGTTCCTCGGCAGTGGCGGCAAGTCCATGGGCGAGCGGATGGTGCAGATGCGCAGGGATTCCAGCGCGGCCGTCGAGGTGGTGCGCGGTTTGTCCACCTCCGGCGGTGCGAACCTGGACAACGTCCTGCGGGCCCTGGACCAGTTGCCGGCGATGCGTGGGCAGGTCGACAAGCTGAGTATCAACAGCACCGAATCCGGCGCGCGGTATACCGAGATCATTCAAGTGCTGACCGGTTACACCCATTCCCTGGAAGCGAGCGTCAACAACGCGACCATCGTCTACGCCCTGGGGGCCCTGAATCAATTTATCGAAATGAAAGAGCGGGCCGGGCGCGAGCGCGTGGTGCTGGGCCTGGTCTTCAGCCAGGGGCATTTCGATGAGGCGCTGTTGTCGCGCTTCAGCCGCAACCTGGGCGAGTTCGGCGCCTATTACGATGCGTTCCGGCGCAAGGCGCCCGCGGCCTCGCTGGCGCAGTTCGATACGCAAATGCAACAACCTGCCGCCGTCGAAGTCGGCAAGTTGCAGCGCCTGGCGTTTGAGGTGCCGATGGGGCAGGCGCTGGGGATCAAACCCGAAGCCTGGTTTGAAACCTCTACCCAACGCATTGACCTGATGAGCCAAGTGGAGGAAGCCCTGGGCCAAAGTGTCAGCAGCCTGGCGATGCACGAGCGGGATGACGCCCGCCGCGCCCTGTGGCTGACCGTTGGCGCGGTGATCGTGTCCCTGCTGGCGGTGGCGGTGTTGTCCTGGCTGATCATCCGCATGATCGATTCGGCGGTGCGCGACCTCAACCGCGTGCTCAATGACCTGGCAGAGCGCGATCTCAGCGCGCGGGCGACTTATGAAAGCAAGGATGAATTCGGTCAGATCTCGCGCAACCTCAACCGCATGGCGCAAGAGATCAGTGGCGTGGTGCAGGAAATCGGCAACGCCACCGCGCAGGTTGCAACGGCAGCGGAGGAGTCTTCCACGGTGACGATGCAGACCAGCCAGAGCGTCGAGCAACAGCGTCAAAGCACCGAACTGGTGGCCACGGCGATCAACCAGATGAGCGCCACCGTGCGCGAGGTGGCGCACAGCACCAACGATGCGGCGCAGCTGTCGCAGCGGGTCAATACCAGCACCACCCAAGGACGCACCGAGATCGAAGGCACCATCACCCTGATCCGCCAGCTCTCGGGGCAGGCCGAGGACACCGCGCTGATCATTGGCGAACTCAAGCAGGAAAGCGATGGGATTTCCTCCGTGCTCGACGTCATTCGCGGCATTGCCGAGCAAACCAACCTGCTGGCCTTGAACGCGGCCATCGAAGCGGCGCGGGCGGGGGATCATGGGCGCGGATTTGCCGTGGTGGCGTCCGAGGTGCGGGTACTTGCGCAGAAGACCCAGGAGTCCACCGGGAACATTCAGCAGATGATCAGCAACCTGCAAAGTGGTTCGGATCGGGCGAGCTCGTCCATGCAGGAGACTCTGGGCAAGGCCCAGGACGGCGCGCGCAAGGTCGAACGTGCAGGTGAATTGTTGTTGGAGATCGCCGAAGGCGTGGCCAGTATCAGTGATCGCAACCTGCAGATTGCTTCGGCGGCCGAAGAGCAGAGTGCGGTTTCAGAAGACATCAACCGTAACGTCAACGAGATCAACGACCTGGTCATCCAGGTCAGTGCCGGCGCCGAGCAAACCGCAATCACCAGCCAGGAACTGGCGCGCCTGGCCGAGCACCAGCAGCGGCTGGTCAATCGGTTCAAGGTGGCGTGAGGCGAGGGCGGCCTGCTCCGATGGCGGTGGGTCAGTCGACCTCTACAGTGACTGACACTCCGCTATCGGGAGCAAGCCCCCTGCCACAGTTGTTTGGTGGCGATGGGTGGATGGCAGCAAGGCCTTGATGTCGTCCAAGCCTGCTCCTGCAGTCAGTCCGCCCAGCCGTCACGCACCGCACTGCGAATCCCCTCCAGCAACATCGCGAACGCCGGGTTGTCATTGTTCTCGCGCCAGATCAGGTGCAGTTCACTTTGCGCGCCTTCGCCCAGGTCGATATCGCGAAACACCACGTTCTTGAACACCACGCTGCTGGCGCAACGCGGTACCAGCGCCAAGCCCATGCCGGCGTTGACCAGGGCCAGGATGGTCAGAGACGAGCCCAGCCACTGCACATATTCGGGGGCGACCCGGGCCGAGCGCAGCAGGCCGGTGAGCAGTTCGTTGAACGGCGGGTAGGCCGCATGGGCATACATCAGGAACGGCTGGGCGTCGAGGTCGTGGACGCTGACGCTGTCGGCACTGGCCAGTCGATGGCTGCTCGGCACCGCCAGCACGAAGGGCTCGCGCACCAGGCATTCGGTGGCATAACCGGGTTCCAGCAGGGGCGCGCGGACGATGCCCAGGTCGATGCGCCGCGCACGCAGGGCTTCGTATTGCTGGTAGGTGTTCATCTCCGAGAGGTCGATCCTGACCTGGGGCTGCTTGAGCCGTGCCTCGGCAATGACCCTGGGCAAAAACTCATACACCGCGCTGCCGACGAAGCTGATATTCACCGTGCCGATATCGCCCTCGGCAAACCGCCGGGCGGTCACGGCTGCCTGCTGGGCGCGCTCCAGCAGGTTCTGGGCCTCGATGAAAAATGCGCGCCCGGCGGCGGTGAGGGCGACGCTGCGGGTGGTGCGGGTAAACAGCTCTACGCCCAGATGATGTTCGAGCAATTGGATCTGCCGGCTGAGGGGCGGCTGGGTCATGTTCAGGCGTTCGGCGGCGCGGCGAAAATTCAGCTCGGTGGCCACGGTGGTGAAGCAGCGCAGTTGTGTCAGTTCGAACATTGATCTAATCCAGGTATCAATCGAATGCCAAGTTAGATTAGACGGGAACAATCCCCGGCGTCCATCATCGGTGCGTCCCTAAAAAAACAATGAGTGGGAGTTGCCCTTGGATACCGTCCAGAATCCGCCCGACCCGAGCGTGCTCGCCCGCGCAGCCGCCAAGGTCAAGCGCCATGTGCTGCCGTTGTTCGTGGTGATGTTCATCGTCAATTACATCGACCGGGTCAATATCGGCTTTGTGCGCAGCCATATGGAGACCGACCTGGGCATTGGCGCCGCCGCCTATGGCCTGGGTGCCGGGTTGTTTTTCATCGGTTACGCGATCTTCGAAGTGCCGTCCAACCTGCTGCTGCAGCGCTACGGCGCACGGGCCTGGTTGACGCGCATCATGTTCACCTGGGGCGCGGCAGCGATGGCCATGGCCTTTGTCAAAGGCGAAACCAGTTTCTATATCCTGCGCTTCGTGCTCGGCGCGGCCGAAGCCGGTTTTTTCCCCGGCATCATCTACTACTTCACCCAATGGCTGCCGGCCGCCGAGCGCGGCAAGGCGATGGCGATTTTCCTCAGCGGTTCGGCCATCGCCTCGGTGATTTCCGGGCCGGTGTCGGGGGCGTTGCTCAACGTCAGCGGCTTGAGCCTGCATGGCTGGCAGTGGATGTTCCTGATCGAGGGCTTTGCCTCCATCCTGTTGTGCGGGTTTGTGTGGTTCTGGTTGCAGTCTCATCCCCATCAGGCCAAGTGGCTCAGCGCCGAAGAAAAGCAAGCACTGGTGACGGCCATCGCGCTTGAGCAAACGGCCCGCGAAGCCAACCGGAGCGTGCGGCCGTCGATGTTCAAGCTGCTGGCCGACAAACAGATCGCGCTGTTCTGCTTTATCTACTTTTCCATCGCCCTGACCATCTACGGCGCCACGTTCTGGCTGCCGAGCATGATCAAGAAAATGGGCAACCTGGGCGACTTCCAGGTGGGGTTGTTCAACTCGATCCCGTGGTTGATTTCCATCGTCGCCATGTATGGGTTCGCTGCCCTGGCGAGCAAGTGGAAACACCAGCAGGCGTGGGTGGCGCTGATGCTGGTGATCGCCGCCGTCGGCATGCTCATGTCCACCACCGGCGGGCCGGTGTTTGCGTTTGTCGCCATCTGTTTTGCCGCGATTGGCTTCAAGGCCGCCTCGGCGCTGTTCTGGCCGATCCCCCAGGGTTACCTGGATGCGCGCATCGCCGCGGCGGTGATCGCCTTGATCAATTCGGTCGGCAACCTCGGCGGTTTTGTTGCACCCACCACCTTCGGCCTGCTGGAGCAGACCACCGGTTCGATTGAAGGCGGACTGTATGGCCTGGCCGCGACCTCGCTGGTGGCCGCGGTGGTGGTGTTTTTTGCGCGCACCGCACCACGGCCCGGTGTGCCGCCCACCTCCAAACCGACTCATCATCCCGCCTTGCGTCCAGGCCCACAGGGAGCCGCCTCTTGAAAATCGTCCGCGTCACCGTCACCCCCATCGCGTTTCGCGACCCGCCGCTGCTCAACGCCAGCGGTATCCACGAAGCCTTCGCGCTGCGCTCGATCATCGAAATCGAGAGCGACACCGGCTACATCGGCCTTGGCGAGAGCTACGGCGATGCCCCGGCGCTGGCGATCCAGCAACAGGTCAAGGACCAACTGATCGGCCTCGATCCGTTCAACCTCAACCAACTGCGCGCCATCGTGCAGGCCACCGTGGCGGCGCACAAACCCGCGAGCATTGCCGGCGCCGAACTGGCCCCCGGTTCCCATGCGAGCAAGGCAGTGAGCAATGCCTATTCGGCGTTTGAGGTGGCGTTTCTCGACCTGCAGGCGCACTCATTGAATGTGCCGCTGGTGGACCTGCTGGGCGGCGCGATCCGCGACCGGATCCCGTTCAGCGCCTACCTGTTCTTCAAGTATGCCGAGCACATCGACTCGCCCTATAAACCCGACAGTTGGGGCGAAGCCCTCAACGAAGTACAGATCGTCGCCCAGGCGCGGCGGATGATCGACACCTATGGCTTCAAAAGCATCAAGCTCAAGGCCGGTGCGCTGGACCCTGAGCATGAAGTGGCGTGCATCAAGGCCTTGAAAAAGGCCTTTCCAGGCGTGCCGCTGCGCATTGACCCGAATGGCAACTGGTCCCTGGAAACCTCGATTCGCATGGCCGAACTGCTCGGCGATGACCTGCAGTATTACGAAGACCCGACCCCCGGCCTGGAAGGCATGGCCGAGTTGCACACACGCACCGGCTTGCCCCTGGCGACCAACATGGTGGTCACCGATTTCGATGAGTTCCGCCGCAGCGTGGCCCTGGACAGCGTGCAGATCGTGCTCGCCGACCATCATTACTGGGGCGGCCTGCGCGACACCCAGGTATTGGCGAAGATGTGCCAGACCTTTGGCCTGGGCGTGTCGATGCACTCCAACTCACACCTGGGCATCAGCCTGATGGCCATGGCCCACGTGGCCGCGTCGGTGCCCAACCTCGACTACGCCTGTGACACCCACTACCCCTGGCAAGAACCGGACGAAGAAGTGATCAAGGGCGGCAAACTGCCGATTGTCGACGGCTGCGTGAAGATCACCCGCGCACCGGGGCTGGGCCTGGAACTGGACCCTGACCAACTGGGCAAGCTGCATGACCAATACCTCAGCTGCGGCATTCGCCAGCGCGACGACGTGAAGCAGATGCAGCGCTATCAACCGGATTGGAAGACCGTCAAACCGCGTTTCTGAAGCTGGTCGCTTCGTTTTGCCCGGTGGAGCCTTTAGCGGCCGCCGGGCTTTTTTTCAGCTGAAATCTTCCTCGAAGTGTTCCTGTTCACCCCGTGTATCACTCTGGCGTCGCACCACCTCCATCTGTCGCAACTCCACCCGGCGGATTTTGCCGGAAATGGTCTTGGGCAATTCGCTGACAAACTCGATCCGCCGCACCCGCTTGTAGGGCGCCAGATGCTCGCGGGCGAACTCAAGGATGTGGCGTGCCAGCTCGGCGCTGCCCGGGGCGTCGTGGGCCAGGATCAGGAACGCCTTGGGCACCGCCAGGCGCAACGGATCGGGGCTGGGCACCACGGCCACTTCCATCACCGCCGGGTGTTCGATCAGCGCGCTTTCCAGCTCGAAGGGGCTGATCCGGTAGTCGGAGGCCTTGAACACGTCGTCGGCGCGCCCCACGAAGGTGATGTAGCCGTCGGCGTCGATCTGCGCGGTGTCGCCGGTGCGGTAGTAACCGTCGCGCATCACCTCGGCGGTTTTCTCCGGGCTGTCTTCGTAGCCGAGCATCAGGCCCAGTGGGCGTATATCCAGGGGCAGGGCGACTTCACCCTCGGTGCCCGGCACGCCGTCGGCGTCCAGCAGGGCCACCTGGTAGCCCGGCAACGGGCGGCCCATGGAGCCTGGCTTGAGCAACTGGCCCGGGGTGTTGCCGACCAGGGCGGTGGTTTCCGATTGGCCGAAGCCGTCGCGCAGCGGCAGGCCCCAGGCCTGTTGGATCTGCTCGATGATCTCCGGGTTCAGCGGTTCACCGGCGCCCACCAGTTCGCGCAGGTTCAGGCGCGATTTGTAGCTGGCCAGGTCTTCCTGGATCAGCATGCGCCACACCGTGGGCGGGGCGCACAGGCTGGTCACCCTGTACTTTTCCAGCGCGCCGAGCAATGCCTGGGCACTGAACCGCGCGACGTTATGGATAAAGATGCAGGCGCCGGCATTCCACGGTGCGAACAGGCAGCTCCAGGCATGCTTGGCCCAGCCCGGCGAGGAGATGTTCAGGTGCAGGTCGCCGGGTTGCAGGCCGATCCAGTACATGGTCGACAGATGGCCGACCGGATAGCTCTGGTGGCTGTGCAGCACCATCTTCGGTTTTGAGGTGGTGCCGGAGGTGAAATACAGCAGCATCGGGTCCGTGGCCAAGGTACGGCCCTCGACCTCGAACCGCTCGGGGTATTCGAAGGCGGCGCTGTGCGCGACCCAGCCAGTCGGCGCCGCTCCCACGCAGACGCGGCTGCAACCTTCGCCCAGGCCCTCGAACTTGCCGACATGCGCCGCGCCGACCACCAGGTGGCGGACCTGGCCCCGCTCGATGCGGTCGTGCAGGTCGACGGGGTTGAGCAGGGCGGTGGCGGGGATCACCACGGCGCCGAGCTTGAAGGCGGCCAGCATGGTTTCCCACAGCGCCACATCGTTGCCGAGCATCAGCAGCACGCGTTCGCCACGCTTCACACCGAGGGCGCGCAGGTGGTTGGCCACCTGGTTGGAACGCGCGGCCAGTTGCTGGAAGCTGTAGCGCTGGTCGCTGCCGTCCTCTTCGACGATCCACAGCGCGTCGGCGGCATTGCCCTCGGCCATGGCATCGAAGTAGTCCAGGGCCCAATTGAATTCGCTCAGCTGTGGCCAACGAAAATCCCGGGCGGCGGTGGCGTAGTCGGTGCGGTGCGCGAGCAGGAAATCCCGGGCAGCCAGGAAGGACTGGGTCATGGTCGGTGTCCTTAATTATTGTTGTGGGGACTGGCCCTTCGGGTGCACCGAGAGGCTGGACCGAGTATAGGCACGCATAAATAAGAGCAAAACGCTCAAAAACACCGGAGCGTTGTGCAAAAAAGTCATGGGCGATAAGGGCTGGCGAGGAGTGATTGACGGGTGATACGTAAAAGTCCAGTATGGAATTATAAGTACAAAATACCCGCTCCAGCTTTTTCTTCACGCTTGCCAAAACCAATAACAACTCGCGAGACACGACCATGAAGAAACTCTCCCTCATCACCGCCCTGGCCTTGGGCCTGATCGCCTCCAGCCAGCTGCTGGCCGCCGAGAAAACCCTGCGTATCGGCATCGAAGCGGCTTACCCGCCGTTTGCGTCCAAGACCGAAGAGGGCAAGATCGTCGGCTTCGACTACGACATCGGCAATGCGCTGTGCGCGCAGATGAAGGTCAAGTGTGTGTGGGTCGAAGGTGAATTCGACGGCCTGATTCCTTCCCTCAAGGTGAAGAAAATCGACATGGCGTTGTCGTCCATGACCATCAATGACGATCGCAAGAAGTCGGTGGATTTCTCCCACAAGTACTACTTCACCTCGTCGCGCCTGGTGATGAAGGACGGTGCCGTGGTGGACGACCAGTACGCCAGCCTCAAGGGCAAGACCGTGGGTGTGCAGCGCGCCACCACCACCGACCGTTACGCCACCGAGGTGTTCGAACCCAAGGGCATCAACGTCAAGCGCTACAGCAATAACGAAGAGATCTACATGGACCTGGCGGCAGGCCGGCTGGATGCGATCTTTGCCGACACCATTCCCTTGAATGACTTTTTGCAGATGCCTCGGGGCAAGGGCTACGGGTTTGTCGGCCCGGAACTCAAGGACCCGAAATACGTGGGCGAGGGCGCCGGGATCGCGGTGCGCAAGGGCAATACCGCACTGGTCAGCGAACTGAACAGCGCCATCGACGGCATTCGCGCCAGTGGGGAATACCAGAAGATTTCACAGCAGTACTTCAAGGCCGATATCTACGGCGATTGAGCGTCCTGCGCGGGCAAAATGTGGTGGGAGAGGGCAAGCCCCCTCCCACATTTGATCAGCCCTTGAGTTCCTTCAAGTGCTTGTAGACCGTGGCCCGCCCCATGCCCAGCACATTGGCCACATAGTTCGAGGCGCTCTTGCCCTTGAACGCGCCTTCGGCATGCAGCGCCAGTACCAACTCGCGCTTGTGGTCACGGGTGAGCAGGTTCAGGCTCAGTTGGCGCTCGCGCATCCAGGCATGCAGGAACGTGTTGATGCGCTCCTGCCAGTCATCGCGAAACAGCGAGTCCGGTTGCGGGATCAGCTTGCTCGGCGACAGGAACAGGTCCAGCGCGGCCTTGGCGTTTTCGAACAGTGAGATATTCAGGTTGATGCACAGCACTGCCAGCCGGCGACCTGTGTGGTCATGCAGCACGGTGCTCAGGCTGCGGATTTTCTGGCCATCCCAATTGAGCTTTTCGTAGGGGCCGATATTCACGTCGCTGACGTCGGCGCTGAGCATGTCCTCCAGCGCCGAGTCGTCGCCAATGCCCCGTTTGGACAGGTTATTGGCGATGTAATCGACTTTTTGCGTGCGCAGGTCATGCAGCACCACTTCGGCGTGGGGGAAGAACAGCGTGGCGATTGCATCGGCAATCGCACGGAAATTCTGCAGGACTTTTTCGTGTTCGGCGCTGTTCATCAATGGGGCTCCAGGCGGGCGAGGGAGAGCATACCAGCGTCGAGGGCGAACCGTGTCAGTGCCTCCGGCAACGCTTCACCGCGCACCAGCGCTGCACTGGCCTGGCCCATGGCGGGGGAGGTCTGGATCCCATAACCGCCTTGCGCCGCCACCCAGAACAGGCCGGGTACCAGCGGGTCGAAGCCGCTGAGCAAATCACCATCGTGCACAAAGCTGCGCAGGCCGGCCCAGGTGCGCGTCGGGCGGCGGATGCTCAGGGTGGTGGCTTCTTCGATCTGGTAGATGCCCATGGCGATGTCCAGCTCTTCGGGCTGTACATCCTGGGGCTCCACCGGGTCGGCATTCGCCGGCGAGCCGAGGAACATGCCGGCGTCGGGCTTCATGTAGAAGGCTTCGTCGAGGGCCACCAGCATCGGCCAGGCATGGCTGTCCACGCCTTCGGGGCCGGCGAAGATAAATGCCGAGCGCCGCTTGGGTTGCAGGCCGATGGACGCGGCGCCCGCCAGCCCGCCGATATGATCGGCCCAGGCGCCGGCGGCGTTGATAATGATCGGCGCGGTGTAGGCCCCGTCCTGGGTGTTTACGTGCCAGAGGCCCGCGCTGTCACGGCTCAAGCCCAGCACGTGGCTGTCGGTACGCACTTCGCCCTGATTGCGCCGGATCCCGCGCAGATAGCCCTGGTGCAGGGCGTCGGTGTCGATGTCGCTGGCGGTCGGGTCATACAGCGCGCCATGGACTTTTTCCCGGCGCAGGATCGGCAGGCGCGCGCAGGCTTCATCCGCCGTGAGCCGTTCGACCTGGGGCACCGTGGCCTTGGCACTCAGGTACTGGGCCTGCAATTCGGCAGCGTCGCCGTTGAAGTCCACGGTCATTTCGCCGCGCGGCGTCAGCAGCGGGTGCTCGCAGAAACCCGGCGGCGGGTTATCGAAAAACGCGCGGCTGGCCTGGGTCAACGCCCGCACCTGCGGGGTGCCATAGGCCGCCGTGTAGAGCGCCGCCGAGCGTCCGGTGGAGTGATAGGCCGGGTGGGATTCACGCTCCAGCACCAGCACCTTGGCATGCGGCGACAACCAGAAACCCGTGGACGCGCCGGCAATGCCGCCGCCGATGATGATGAAGTCGGCGTGGCTCATAACAGTCTCCAGAGGGCATTGGCCAGGGCGATGTCTTCCAGGCCCAGGCCGATGGAACGGAAAAATACGTGGCGGTCATAGGCCGGGCGCTGTACCTGCTCACTGAGCAGTTCGGGCAGGTCGCCGGCGATGGCGTTTTTATCCCAGCCGTGCTGTTCAGCCGCGATCAGCATCTCGCCGGCCGAGCCGGGGGTGGTCTGGCGATAGTCGCAGAACACCTGCATGGCGTTGAGGCTCTGGGGCGGCACTTCATGGGCACGCGGGGCGTTGGTGCTGATCGAGGTGATCAGCGCCGGCTTGCTCAAGCGCGACGGGTCGATCACCGGGCCGGCCGATGAGGTGCACAGCAGGATCACATCGGCGTCGGCCACCGCCGCATCGCAGCTGTCGGCGACGCTCAAGCGTGGATCCAGGCGTTTGATGGCGTCGGTATTGGCAGTGGCCAGGCTGGGCGAAAACACACTGATGCTCTGCCAGTCCCGCAGGTTTTTCACGTAGTGCAGATGCGCCTGGGCCACCTTGCCGTTGCCGATGATCGCCAGGCGCCGTGCTGCCTGCGGGGCCAACGCCTCCACCGCCAGCGCAGTGGTCGCGGCGGTGCGCGCGGTGGTCAACTCGGCGGCATCGCACAGCAACAGGGGCTCGCCGGTTTGCATCGACATCAACAGCGTCCAGGCCGTTACCAGCGGCCCTTGCTCGCGCACGATATACGGCGAGGTCTTGACCCCGTACACCCCCTCTGCAGCCAGCACGCCCAGGTAATTGATGAAGTCGCCCGCGCCGTGGGGGAACGCCACTAACTGCTGCGCCGGTTGCACCGCATGCCCGGCGGCCAGGGCGCGGAACAGCGTGAGCAGGATCTGCGGTACATCGACTTGGGCGAGCAATTCGCGGGCCTGGGCTTGGTTGATGACAAAAGGGGGGCTGGACATGGAGAGCTTCCAAATTAAACTAATTTGTCCATTATGGACTTTTAGTTTTATTGGGCAACCACTGGGCGCAAAAAATCTGCAGACCTTCTCCCCTACGTTAGAAGCAACGGTGGTCAGTTTGTCACTGAGCTCACCTTGGCGACCACGGCCCCGCGAGTTTCGACCCATCCTCCTCCAAGCACTTTGTAGAAGGTCACCAGGTTTGTCAGGCGCGACAACTGCGTGCCGATCAGGTCCTGTTGCGCGGTGTAGAGCGAACGTTGCGAGTCCAATACCGTGAGGTAACTGTCGATCCCCTGACTGAAGCGTGCCTGTGACAGCCGATAGCTTCTGGCGGTCGCATCTACCAGCGCTTGCTGTGCATCAAGCTGGCGCCCCAGTGTGCCGCGTTGCGCGAGCGCATCGCTGACTTCGCGAAACGCCGTTTGAATCGCCTTCTCGTAGTCCGCTACATAGATGTCTCGATCCGCTGTGGCGCTGGCCAGGTTGGCTTGGTTGGTACCGCCATCGAAGATCGGCAGCGAGAGTTGCGGCGCGAAACTCCAGGTTCCCGAACCGCCTTTGAACATGTTCGACAAACTCGCGCTTGAAGTCCCCGCCGAAGCCGTGAGGGTAATGCTTGGGTAAAACGCCGCACGGGCGGCGCCGATGTAGGCATTGGCGGCCTTCAGGTCGCGCTCGGCCTTGAGTATGTCGGGGCGGCGTTGCAGAAGGTCCGAGGTCAAGCCGGGCGGGATGTTGGCCAAAGGGCTCGCTTCGGCTGTCGAGCGTTCGGGCAGGGTCTTGGGCAGCAGCGCGGCTGGCAGATCGGCACCGACTACCAGGCGCAATGCGTTCAGGTCCTCGGCGACTTGAGCGGTATATTTTTCCACATCGACGCGTGCCGTTTCGACGCTGGTCTGTGCCTGGCTCAGGGTGAGGGCGGAAGATGAACCCAGGTCGAACATGCGCTGGTCGAGTGCGTAGCTGTCTTGCTGGCTGGTGAGCGTATCGTGCGCCAGCTTGAGTCGGTCCTGGTCGGACGCCAGTGTGAGGTAGTCCGTGGCGACTTCCGCGATCAGGCTGATTTGAGTGCTTCGGCGATTCTCAGCCGTGGAGAAGTATTGCTCGAGTGCCTGCGCGCTGAGGCTGCGCAAGCGACCAAACAGGTCCAGTTCGTAGGCACTGAAGCCCAGCGTCGCGCTGTAGCTGTGCGTGACCATGGCCTGGCCCGTCTGGGATTGATCGGCCGGTGTGCGGCTGGCGCTGGAGCTGCCGCTGGCATCGACGCTGGGAAATAACGCCGCGTCTTGAACGCGGTAGGTGGCGCGGGCCTTTTCGATATTGAGCACCGCCACCCTCAGATCGCGGTTGTTGGCCAGGGCCAGCTCGATGACTTTTTGCAGGGACGGGTCGGTGAACACATCGCGCCAGCCCAGGTCAGCGACCGGCACGGTGGGCACTACGCCCTGGTCTTCGGGGAACGTCGCCGGGACGGGCGAGGGTGGAGGCTGGTAGGCCGGTATCAGGCTGCAACCGCTCAACAGAGCCCCCACTACCAGTACAGAACGTGTAAACCGTTGCATATCAGAGACCTTGTGCAGGGGCTGGTTGGGCAGGGGATTGCGTGGATGTCGGCGCAACGGTTTTTGGGTTGAACAGGCGCATCACCAGTACAAAAAACAGTGGAACAAAGACAATCGCCAGGAGCGTGCCGGAGAGCATGCCGCCGATCACTGCGCTGCCCAACGCGTGCTGTGCACCGGCCCCCGCGCCGCTGCCCAATACCATCGGTAACACGCCAAGAATGAATGCCAGGGACGTCATGAGTACCGGACGCAAGCGCATGCGCGCGGCTTCGAGTGCTGAATCCACCAGGCTCTGACCGCCGGCGTAGAGGTCTTTGGCGAACTCCACGATCAGGATGGCGTTTTTCGAGGCGAGGCCAATGGTGGTCAATATCCCGACCTGGAAGTACACGTCGTTCATTTTCCACGTCAGGATTGCGCCGACCAGGGCCCCCAGCACCCCCAGCGGTACTACCAGCACCACTGACAATGGAATCGCCCAGCTCTCATACAGTGCGGCCAGGCACAGGAACACGAACAGGATCGACAGGCTGTACAGCAAGCCGGTCTGGCCGGTCGAGGCTTTTTCCTGGCGCGACAGGCCAGTCCATTCGTAGCCGATGCCGGTCGGCAACTTGGCAACGGCGTCTTGCACGATCGCCAGTGCTTCGCCGCTGGACGCGGCTCCAGGCATGGCCATGCCCAATATCTCTACGGACGGGACGCCGTTATAGCGTTCAAGCCGAGGCGACCCCGAGGCCCACACCGCCTTTGAAAAGGCAGAGAAGGGCACCATGCCGCTGTCACTGTTGCGGATGTACCAGCGATTGATGTCATCGGGGAGCATGCGGTAGGTGGCATCCGCCTGCAGCATGACCTTTTTGACCCTGCCCTTGTCGATGAAGTCATTGACGTAACTGCTGCCCCAGGCAGCCGAGAAATTGTCATTGATATCGGCGATCGACACACCCAGTGCCTGGGCCTTGTCCGGGTCAATCTCGAGCTGCAGTTCAGGCGCGTCTTCCTGGCCGTTGGGCCGCACCGCCACCAGGCGCTTGTCTTTTGCGAGCTCGGCGAGCAGTTGGTTACGCGCACTCATCAAGGCTGCGTGGCCAAGGTTGGCGCGGTCTTGCAGCATCAGGTCGAAGCCGGTGGCATTGCCCAACTCCGCCACGGCCGGCGGGGCGAACGCAAATACCCGTGCGTCCCTGAGCGTCGAAAAGTAAGCCATGGCTTTGCTGGACACACCAGACACACTGAGCGCGTCACCCTTGCGCTCATCCCAGGGCCTGAGTTTGACGAACGCCAGGCCGGTGTTCTGGCCACTGCCGGCAAAGCTGAAGCCGGACACTGTGAACACGCCGGAGACCGCATCTTTCTGATCGACCAGGAAGTGTTGCTCGACCTGATGAATGACTTCATCGGTACGCGCGCCTGTCGCACCGGGTGGCAATTGCACCAGTACGAACAGGGTGCCCTGGTCTTCATCGGGCAGGAAGCCGACCGGCAACTTCATGAAGCCGAAGACCACCGCGGCCAGCACCACGGCGTACACCAGCATGTACCGCCAACCCTTGCCCACGATGTGGCGCACGATGCCTTGGTAGCCAAGGTTGCCTCGGTCAAACGAACGGTTGAACCAGCCGAAGAAACCGGTGGTAGCAGCGCCATGGCCTTGCTCAATGGGTTTGAGTAACGTTGCGCACAGGGCGGGTGTGAGCACCAGCGCTACCAGTACCGACAGCGTCATGGCCGAGACGATGGTGATGGAAAACTGTCGGTAGATCACGCCGCTGGAACCACTGAAAAACGCCATCGGCACAAATACGGCGGCCAGCACCAGGGCGACGCCCACCAAGGCTCCGGTGATCTGGCCCATTGACTTGCGAGTGGCCTCCTTCGGCGATAGCCCTTCCTGGGCCATGATCCGTTCGACGTTTTCCACCACGACAATGGCATCGTCCACCAGCAAACCGATGGCCAGTACCATGGCAAACATGGTCAGCGTATTGATCGTGAAACCGAACGTCGCGAGCACGCCGAAGGTGCCGAGCAGCACCACAGGTACAGCTATCGTCGGAATCAGCGTGGCCCTGAAGTTTTGCAGGAACAGGTACATCACCAGGAAAACCAGTGCCACGGCTTCAACCAGGGTACGTACGACCTCCTCGATCGAAATACGCACGAAGGGCGTGGTGTCATAGGGCTTTTGCACGGCCATGCCGGGCGGGAAGAATTGCTCAAGCTCTGCTACCCGGGCGTCTATCGCCTTGACGGTGTCCAGGGCGTTGGCACCCGCGGCGAGCTTGATAGCCAGGCCCGCAGCGGGTTTGGCGTTGTAACGTCCGGCACTGGTGTAGCTTTCACTGCCCAGTTCTATGCGCGCAACGTCACGCAGGCGCACCTGAGAGCCATCAGTCTGGGTGCGCAGCAGGATGTCTTCGAATTCTTTCGCCGTTCTCAGGCGGGTCTGTGAGGTGATCGTCGCGTTGATCTGCTGGTTGCTGGTAGCGGGGAGGGCGCCCAACTGCCCGGCGGAGACCTGGACGTTCTGCGCCTGGATCGCGGTTTTCACATCGGTTGGCGTAAGGCTGAAGTTGGCCAACTGGTCGGGGTTGAGCCAGATGCGCATGGCGTACTGTGAGCCAAACAGCGTGGTGTCGCCCACCCCTTCAACCCGACTGATCGCATCCTGCACGTTGGCGGCCACGTAGTCCGAGAGGTCGGAGCCGCTCATGCTGCCGTCCTCGGAAGTAAACGCCAGGACATTGAGGAAGTTCGTCGCTGACTTTGTCACCGTCAGGCCCTGGTTCTGCACCTCTTGCGGCAACAGCGGTGTTGCCAGCGCGAGCTTGTTCTGAACCTGCACCTGCGCGGTATCGGGGTTGGTGCCGTTCTCGAACGTGAGTGTGATGGTGGCCGAACCGGAGGACTCACTGGTGGATGACATGTAGCTCAACCGGTCCAGCCCCTTCATCTTCTGCTCGATGATCTGGGTGACCGTGTCTTCCAGTGTCTTGGCCGACGCGCCGGGATAGGTGGCAGTAATTGCCACGGCGGGAGGCGCGATATCCGGGTACTGCGCGATCGGCAGCGTGAGGATCGAAAGGATGCCGGCCAGCATCACGAGAATAGCCAGCACCCATGCGAACACCGGGCGATCAATAAAAAAACGTGCCATGAGTAGCTCTCTCGCAGGTCAGTTTGACGCGGTGGCCTTGATGGCTGGCGCAGGGGGGGCAACGTGGGAGGCGTCGTCAGTCGGTTTGGTTACCCACGGTGTGACATTCACCTCCAGGCCCGGCGCGGCGTTTTGCTGGCCGTCGACTACAAGCTGGTCCCCCGGCTCAAGTCCGGCCTGCACCAACCACTGATCGCCTACTGCCCGCTCGGTCTGTAGTGGTCGACGCTGCAGTTTTTTCTCGCTGTCGACGACATAGGCGAACGGCTTGCCCGCACCATCCCTGGAGACCGCTTGCTGGGGCACCAACAGGGCGTTTTCCTTGACGGCCTCCTGCAGTATCGCGCGCACATACATGCCGGGCAGCAGCTCGCCGTCGGGGTTGGGAAATACCGCCCGCAAGGTGATCGTGCCGGTGTTCTGGTCCACGGTGACATCCGAGAATTCCAGGGTGCCCTCGTGCGGATAAGCGCTGCCATCTTCAAGCAGCAATTGCACCTTGGCCGAGTTGGCGCCGCTCTTTTGCAGTTCGCCTCGGGCCATCGCGTGTTTGAGTTGCAGCAGCGCGGTGCTGGATTGGGAGAGGTCGACGTACAGGGGATCCAGCTGTTGGACCGTCGCCAGTTCCGTGGTCTGGCTGGCGGTAACCAGTGTGCCGGGGGTGACGCTCGACTTGCCGATGCGCCCGGAGATCGGTGAATCCACACGGGCGTAAGACAGATTGATACGGCTGCTTTCAACGTCAGCCTTGGCTGATGCTACCTGGGCTTCGTCCTCGCCGAGGGAGGCGCTTGCATCATCGTAGTCCTGTTGGCTGACCGCCTGGATGGCCAGCAATTGCTTATAGCGTTCGGCCTTGAGCCGCGCAGTCTTGAGGGTTGCTTGCGCTTTGGCGAGCGCTGCTAGATTGCTGTCGTGGGTGGCCTTGTAGGTGGCCGGGTCGATTTGATACAGCGCCTGGCCTGCAGTGACATCGCTGCCTTCCTTGAACAGGCGAGTCTTGATGATCCCGGCAACTTGCGGGCGTACCTGCGCGACCAGGTACGCTGAGGTGCGGCCGGGGAGTTGTGTCGTCAGCGCCAGATGCCGGGGTTGCACGGTGATCACCCCCACGGTCGGTTTGCCCTGTGCAGGTGGAGGACCACCCGGCGGCTTGCCGCAGGCGGTGAGAAAGCAAGCAGCAGTACAGGCTGCGAAGAAGCTTAAGAAGTAAGTCAGGGGCGGGCGCAAGGCATTCTCCAGGGCGGGAAGGAGGAAGCGGATTAGTTATTTAAATACCGTACCGTACGGTAATGTATTGAGGTAAATTTGCGCCGTCAACCGGGATGAACGCCCCTGGGGTATCATCCGGGCGTTTGTGGAAGCAGTGGAGCAAGGGTTATGCGAGTCAAGACTGAAGCCAAACGCGAGTCCATCGTCGAGGCTGCAGCGCAGGTTTTTCTGGAGTTCGGCTTTGATGGTGCGTCCATGACGCAGATCGCCACGCGAGTGGGCGGATCAAAGGGGACGTTGTACGGGTACTTCAGCAGTAAGGAGGAGTTGTTTGTCGAGGTCATGCATGGCATGGCCAAGCGTTTCCTGGAGCCCATCTTCGAAGCGTTGCAGAAGGACCATGATGACTTGCGGCATGCATTGCAGCAGTTCGGCGAGCGCACCCTGGCCGTGTTGTGCCTGGAAGCTTCCATTCAGGCACGCCGCGCGATCATCGCGCAGTCGGGTCGCAGTGACATCGGCTTGCGGTTCTACGAGCGGGGCCCGAAAAAAGGCATGCGCGAAGTGGCCAGTTTCCTGACGCGCCGGATCGAGGCGGGCCAGCTCAGGCCGTGCGACCCGGAGGTCGCAGCCTGCCACCTGATGGCACTGTTGGATTCGGAGACCGTCACTCCTTGTCTGTTGGGCGTCAACCGCAAGCCTTCGACCGCCCATATACGAGCAGCGGTAAGTCGTGCGCTGGATACCTTTCTGGCGGGCTATGCGCTCGGGCCTCACAGCGTTGTCCCCTAGGGAAACGCGGCCTGGCTCATTGGGCGGCGCTGGCCGTTTCACGGTAGAGCCTGGGCGGCATGCCGAATGCTGCCTTGAAATGGCGACTGAAGTGAGCGCTGCTGCCATAGCCCCAGGCGTAAGCAATGTCGGTGAGCGAGCGATGGCTGAGGTCACGGTTGCGTAGGTCTTGCGCGCAGCGCGCCACGCGGCGTTGCCAGATGTACTCGCTGACACTGCAACCGAATTCGTCCTGGAATGCCCGATGCAGACTGCGCACGGAGCAGTGTTCGGCAAACGCGATGCGCTCGATGCTCAGGTCGCGGTCGGCCAGGTGAAGTTCGATATAGCGCTTGAGGCGGTTCTGCTTGTAGTGACGGAAGTCGTGTTCGAGCTTCTTCTCTTCCTGCTTGTTGCCCAGCGCATTGTTCAAAAGCCCGACGATACTGTCGCCGATCAGCGCCGCCGACTGGCTGTTCAGCAGCGGATATTGGCTGTAGGCGTCAACGATAAGGTGCATCAACATCCGCCCAAGCCCGTTGCGTGCGCTGATATGCAGGTCGTCAGCGTCCAGTGCCTGCCCGGCGCCTTCGTTGAACAACAGGATGAAGTGCTCACAGCCTTGTGGGCTGCTGACGTTGAATGGTTGGGCGCAGTCAACCACCAGCAACTCGTCGGGCGCCAAGGCGTTGCTGTGCTTGCCTTGCTGGAAATGACTGACGCCGGCGGTTTGCAGAATCAACATGCGTGACGTATCGGGTGCCTCGACTGCTTTGCTCAGGTGACGGGAGTAGCGGTGCGCGCTGGCGGTCATGCGGCAAAAACGCAGTTTTCCAAGATCGCCGTATTCCAGGCGGCCCTGGAAATCGGCATCGTGCAAAGGTTCGATGTAGGTGGACTCGAGGCGCTTGATGTACTCCGGCGTGCGGCCGAGGTTGTCACTCATAAACTCCTTCCACTTCATCAGGCGGTCGGAGCGCATCACTTGATCGGTAGAAACGCAGGCTAGATTGCTCATGGTTCGCCTCTTTTTATTGTTATGGGGTGGGCCACACCGGGTGGGCCCACCCTGTTTCCTAGAAGGGGTAGTGGTGGCTCCCGGCTTGCCAGGTCACCCAGTGCGCACGGGTGAATTCATCCAGGGCATAGTGACCGTTGAAGCGTCCCAGCCCGGAGTTCTTTTCGCCACCGAACGGAGCATTGGGCTGGTCGTCCACAGTGATGTCGTTAATGTGCGTCATCCCAGCCACGATGCCACGGGAAAAATTCAGCGCGCGGGCCATATCTTTACTGAACACGGCGCTGGACAGCCCATATTCGCTGGCGTTGGCCAGGGTCAGGGCATGTGCCTCATTGTCGGCGATCAATATTGGCAGCAAGGGCCCGAAGGTTTCATCGTGCGCCAGTTCGTGGTCGAAAGGGACATCCCCGTATACATGGGGCGGCAGCACCAGCCCGGACGCGGGGCCACCGTGCAGTTTCTTCAGGCTCGCGCTGTCGGCGGCATTGACCTTGCGCAGCAGGCCGTCCAACTGGCTGCGGTTGATCACCGGGCCAATCACTGTATCGGCGAGGTTAGGGTTGCCGGTTTTCAAGTTGCGCACGCGCTCCACCACCAACGCGCTGAAGTCGGCGTAGAGCGAACGGTCCACAATCACCCGATTGACGCTCATGCAGATCTGGCCCTGATGCAGGAAGCGTCCGACCACTGCTGCATGCGCGGCAAGGTCGATATCCGCATCATCGAGCACCACCAGCGGCGCGTTGCCGCCAAGCTCCAGGGCGACCCGCTTGATGTGCTGGCCGCCGGTGGCGATGCGCCCGACATTGCGCCCGACATCGGTAGACCCGGTAAATGAGATCAGGCTGGGAACGGGGTGCCCCACAAAGGCATCGCCGATTTCCGAGCCGGCGCCGACCACTACATTGAGCGTGCCCTCGGGAAAACCCGCTTCTTCGAACAGGTGCGCAATCAGCAGGCCGCCGGTCACGGCCGTGTCGCTGGCCGGTTTAAGGACCACCGTATTGCCCAGTGCCAACGCCGGAACCACCGAACGCATGCTCAAGTACAGGGGGAAGTTCCAGGGGCTGATGACCCCAATCACCCCGAGCGGCTCACGGAACACGAAGCTTTGTTCGCCGGGCTTGTAGCTGCTCAGGATGCGCCCCTCCACCTGCATGGGCAGCGCAATGCATTCACGCACCAGGTTCAGGGTGAATTGCCACTCCATGGTCGCCTTGATACGGGTACTGCCGGACTCGCGAATCAGCCAGTCGATGATCTCTTCGCGGCGTTGCTGGATGACGTGAGCGA
The DNA here is from genome assembly GCF_900177315.1 of Pseudomonas sp. LAMO17WK12:I1. Lineage (NCBI taxonomy): Bacteria > Pseudomonadati > Pseudomonadota > Gammaproteobacteria > Pseudomonadales > Pseudomonadaceae > Pseudomonas > Pseudomonas sp. LAMO17WK12:I1. Next base: position 443,682 of record NZ_FWZV01000002.1, read on the forward strand.
GCTTTTCCAGCTGGGCGCCCCGTGTGGTTGGATGCAACTGCGCCCACGGGGTTTGTGCGCGTTGTGCTGCTGCGTAGGCCGCGTCGAGGTCGGCAACGCTGGCCAGGGGCATTTCGAGCAATGTCTCGCCGTTGAAAGGATTGCGATCGTCCAGCCGTGCTGAGGAACGACCGGTGTGCCAGGTGCCGTCGATGAACTGGTCGCCATTGAGGGCGTAAGGGGTTGGGCGTTGGGCAGTCATGGTTTTACCTTTGGGTCAGTGGGGCACGTGGTTTCAGAGCGAGACGGGCTCAGGTTCTGATCCACGCGCGGCCCCAGGAATTGAGGGTGTGTTCTTCTTGCGGCCAAGTGCCAGGAGGGTCGCTCGCTTCGGTGATTTGCAGCTCCGCCGAGAACTCCAGCCGGTTGCGATCGGCATCCACCACCATGAAGAACAGGTTGTCGCCCGGCCCATGACGACCGGGGCCAAAGAAAATGCTGATGCGCTCCTTGGCAAAGCGATCACCCCAGTCTCGAATGTCATTCCATTCATTGGTTTCGTAACAGTGATGATCCCACTCGTTTTTCGAGCCGCGGAAGAACGCCAGCGAATGGTGCTCATCGTCCGAACGCAGGAAGCACACCATCAACAGGCCGCTCTGTTGGTCGACCACGCTGTCGGACACCGTGAAGCCAACGGTGTTGACGTAGAACTCAATCATCGCTTCCAGCTCGGTGGTCTGGAACACCACATGCTGCAGGCGGCCGGGCATGCCGGGTGGGGTGGCATGGGTGTGTGCCTGGGATACGCCAAAAATCGTCTGGCGACCTTGAGGATCGCGTATTGCAAAGGCGCCCGGGGCGAGCAGTGGCGAGCTGATGTCTTCGGTGGTGCAGTTGCGCTCGCGCAGGCGGCGGTACAGCATGGCGAGTTTCTCTGGGCATGCCAGGTCATACGCCGCCGCCAGCAGGCCGCTGTGCTCGGCCGGGGAGAGCAGCATGGCGCGATTAGGTCCCCTGAGTAGCCAGTGGCCGTCGGCTTGAGGCTGGCCCTGCATGTCCATCATGCGTTGATAGAAGTCGATCTGCCGTTGCGGGTCTTTGCTCGCCAGGTGCAAGTAGCACAGGCGAGCCGGGGTGGACGTTTGCAATGTGTTCATACGCACCTCTCGAGCGTAACGGGCGTTGTGATGGACGGTCGGGGCGTGCGATCGCCCGCGGGCACGGCACCCAGCAAGGACTGCAAGGCCTCGGCAGTGATTGTCTCGGTGGCGCTGTGGAAAATCGCGGCGATGTAGCGATCAGGCCGCAGCAGGAAGAAGCTGGCGCTGGCGCCGAGCAATGCCTCGAGCGCCCCGGCGTGATCGTGCAATACCGTGCAGCCCGGCAGGGCAGGCGGCTTGCTGACGGAACCTGGCAGGATCAGAATCCGCTTCACCTCCAAGTGCGCCCAGAGCGGGTGTTGCAATTGATCCAGGCGTTCGCGATGAGGGTCTCCGTATTGGACCAGGGCGAAACCTGCACCGATGTAATCGTCGAGCAGACGTTCAGTGCCCTGGCTGTCGGTGAGGCTGGGCTGGGGGAACATCTGCCCGCTGCGCACGCCGCCCGCGGCACCGGCGGTGAGCACCAGGCCTTGGCGCAGCCGTGGTTTTGGCTTGAAGCGCATCTGCAGGAAGTAGTCACGCAGCGGCGGTACCCGCCCGATCAGCGAGAATGCACCACTGATCAATCGCGCCCGCAGCACGGTAGCGGGCGCCATCACCACCCCGAGGTTCAGCGCGAGCTTGATCAATGCCCACGCGTGATCGCGGCGTTCGCTTTCGTAGGTGAGCAAAACGGCCGGGGCCATTTTCCCGGTCAGTACGCCGATCAGTTTCCAGGCCAGGTTATGGGCATCGCGCACGCCGCTGTTCATGCCTTGTCCGGCATAGGGCGGCGTGAGGTGTGCCGCGTCACCGGCGAGCAACACACGGTTGACTTGCCAGCGTTCGGCGATGCGGGCGTGAAAGGTGTACACGGTTTTACGCACGATGGAGAGCGGTGCATCGCCCTTGAACGGGCGTAGCAAAGCTTGCAATCGCGCTTGGCTGAGCATCTGCGCGTCGCTTTCGCCGTCCTTGAGCATGAACTCGAAGCGCCGCGTGCGATGCGGGCCGGGGACCTCGACGATCGGGCGGCGCGCATCGCAGTACACGCGGGTTTGCCAGAACGGGTCATCGTCCTGATCGGTGTCCACCACCAGCCAGCGCGAGGCGAAGCTGGAGCCGACCATATTGATCCCAAGCTGTTTACGCACCGGGCTGCGCCCACCATCACAGGCGATCAGGTAGTCGGCCTGCACTTCCAGCAGTTCCTTGTTGGCGTCCACGACCAGCGCGCGCACGCCGTGCTCGTCCTGGGTGAACTCCAGCAGTTCGTGGCTGAAGCGTGCAGTCAGGCAAGCGAAACGCTGCAGGCCGGCCCTCAACGTGCTTTCGAACAGCGGTTGGCGGAACGCATTGCGCTTGGGAAAACCGTATAGCTTGCCGCTGGGTTCGACCTTGCCGAAGCACCGCCCGCCAGGGCGCGTAAAGTAATGCACGCCATAGCCGGCCACCACGTCCGCCAGCACCGCCTGGCTCAAGCCCATGGCCTGCATGGTGCGCAACGACTCATCATCGATCGAGACCGCGCGAGGCTCGGTGACGGTGCCCGGTTTGCTGTCGATAATCCAGGCATCCACGCCGGCCTGGCCCAGCAGGTTGGCCAGGGTCAGCCCGGTAGGGCCGGCACCGACGATCAGGACACGGGTATTGATACTGTTCAGGGTTGTCATTGTTGTTCCCCTACGACTGCATCAGTCCAATGGCTTGGAGGATGGGTTGGCGCTGTGGGTCAGCGCGAGCATGTGCCGCGAGAGGGTGTGGGCCAGCGCGACCATCTGCTCACCCTGTTCCTGCTCCAGCGCCTTGTGCCGCTCGGCTGCCGGGCGCACGCAACTGAGGCTGCCCACCACCTTGCCGTCGCCGTCGAATATCGGTGCGGCCAGGCCGTACACGCCGGGGTCGACTTCGCCTGCACTGGCCACATAGCCCTGGCGCCGCAAGCGTTGCAGCGAGCGGCGGAAGTCTTCCCAGGTGGCACCCAGGTTGCTGGCGCGCACCTCGTCAGGGTGCTCGAGAAACAGCTGGCTGTGCTGGCGGGCGTTCATGTGCGCAAGGATGGCTTTTGAGGTCGCGCCCATGAACAACGGCCGTGGCGAACCACGGGAATAGCTGACGGTGCTGGCCAATTCACCGCACTGGTGAACACACACCACTTGGTCCTTGAACAACCGGCAGATCAGCCAGACTTGTTGCTCACTCCAGCCTGGCAGGTTGGCCTCCAGTTGCTGAGCGGCGCGTACCAGCGGGTCGCTGAGCCGCAGTTGACGGTCCCAGGTAATGATCCTGGCTCCCAGTGCATAGCGCCCGGCCTCGACCTGGAACAACAGATTGGTCTCGGCCAGTTCACGCACGTAGCGGTAGGCGGTGGAGCGGGTAAACCCCAGCGCGCTGACCATGTCGTCGACCGCCCAGATCGGCTGCGCCTCGGTAAACAGATCCAGCACGCGCAGCATGCGCTCCAGGCTGGAACCCTTGGTGTCGCGCTCTGGTGGTTGGGATGATTCATCGATCAGGGTCATGGTTTATTGCTCGTCGACGATGGTGTTACGCAGGGTGCCGATGCGCGAGATCTCCACTTCCACCACATCACCGGGCTGCATCCACACCGGCGGCTCGCGGAAGGCTCCAACCCCGCCGGTGGTGCCGCTGACAATCACGTCACCGGGGGCGAGTTCGGTAAAGGTGGAGCAGTATTCGATCAGTGCGCCGACGTCGAAGATCATGTCGCGCGTGGACGTGTGCTGCATGACCTCGCCGTTGAGCCGGGTGGTCAATTCGAGGTTCTGCGGGTCGCTGATTTCGTCACGGGTTACCAGCCACGGGCCAAACCCGCCGGTGCTCGGGAAGTTCTTGCCGGGGACGAATTGAAGGGTGTGCTTTTGCCAATCGCGCACGCTGCCATCGTTGTAGCAGGCGTAGCCGGCGACGTAATCGAGGGCGTCGGCTTTGCGGATGTGGCGCGCGGTCTTGCCAATGATGATGGCGAGTTCGCCCTCGAAATCCAGCTTGTGCGAGACCGTCGGCCGCACGATGGGTTGCAGGTGAGCGGTCTGGCTGTCGGCAAATCGCGTGAAAATCATTGGGTAAACCGGCATGTCACGCCCGGTTTCGCGCACGTGGGTCGCGTAGTTGATGCCGATGCACAGCACCTTGCCGGGGTTTGGAATGACCGGCAGCAGCGTCACGCCGGCCAGTGCCCGGCGCGGCAGGCTCGACACCTGCTCATCGCTCACCGACCCCAGGCGGCCGAGGGCAAGCGCCTGCTTGAGATCCGCGCCGAGGGTATTTTTCATCGATTCCAGATCAGCCACCTGGTCGCCTTCGACGATGCCATAGGTGGGACGGCCTTCAACGGTGAAGCTTGCAAGTTTCATTCGATAGTCCTTGTTGGCGAGGGAAGCGTGGACAGAATTTCACTCTATTCGCGCTTAAAAATCCTGTAAAGCGGGATTTTTCTTAAATCCCAAATTGCAGAAAAAATGTATATTTTTTGCCTTCGCGCAGCCGCGTGCCTGCCTTCGGGAGCAGGCCATTCGGTGTGCTGGCGGTCGGGTCTAGCCCAGGGTTATCCCTGTGCCCAGCAGCCGTGCAGGGACATGCGCATCCGTAACGGAACCTTGATCCGCGCAATGGGCCCGCTGGCCATGTCTCGCGAATCCAGGATCACCAGTTCGCTGCGCGCCTGGTCCAGCACATTCAGCAGTGCGACCACGTAACCGTCGGCCTCTTCGGCATCCGCGGAACGAGGGATGAATATGGGCTCCTGGAAGCAACTGTTGTCCCCTGGGAACCAGGCGTCGGTGCTGCCCGTCTTGAGGTTCAGATGGGCCAACTGGTTGAAAAACTGAAAGGGCATGGGTCCGTTTGCGGGGTTGTAGGGCAGTGTCGGATCAAAAGCGAGCACAAAGCCGTGTTCGTACGGGCGACCCAGATAGCGCTCATCGCAGCGGGGAAACTCACACATGTAGTCGGTCAACGGTTGCGGCTCGACGTCATCCCGCGCGTCGTTCAGATCAAACGTCCAGCGCATCAGGCTCGAAGGCAGGTCCTCGGGGGCGGGCACCGCACCGTCCGCCTGGGGGAAGAAATAAAACACGTTGCCGCCAGTAACCGGCATGTCCACGTACACTTTGCCGTCTTGATCGAAGGCATTGAGGGTGTGGCCTTGAAAGCTGTCCTTGGGTCCTTTGAACCAGCGGATAGCCTGCGCGTTGCCATTGCGCGGCAGCACGGCAAACAACTGCGGCAGATCAGGTTGCCACTGAAAATGCGGCCCGCCGTTTTTCATGCGTTCTACATCGACGGTCAGCGGAATCAGTGGGAACACGACGTAGTGCTCGGTGACCGCAAAGTCATGCACCATCGCCGCATAAGGTGCCTGGAACCAGATCTCTTTGAGCAGATTGCCGTCGGGTGAGAGTTCGAAATACGCCATATCCGGCGTGCCGTCACCTTTGGCTTCATAACTGAAGGCCAGCAGGTTGCCGGTGACGGGGTCGATCTTGGGGTGGGCGGTAAAGGTCGCCGACTTGATTTGCCCGGCAAAATCCCATTCGCCCAGGGTTTCCAGGGTTTGCAGGTCCATGGCCCAGGGCAGGGCGTCCTCCTTGAGTGCGAGCAGCCTGCCGTTGTGAGGGATCACCGACGTATTGGCGGTGGTGTTGTTTTTGGCCGCCAGTGGGTCATTGGTGTACGCGTTTCGATAGACGCCATTGAGGGAGCGGCCTTCACGGCGCTGCGCGAGCAAGCGATCGGTCTTCACGTAGCGTCGCCGCAGGGACACCTTGCCGTCAGCAAAATAGAAACCGCTGACTATCCCGTCACCGTTGAAAAACATATCGCTGCCCAGCATGGGCGGGTATTGCGGGTCGGGGGCCACCTGATAGAAGACGCCTAGGATGGACGTGGGAAGGGTGCCTTCGACCTCAAGGTCCAGCACCTCGGCTTCGACACGACTGGGGCTATACAGCGCCCCGGAAAATTCAGGGGTTTGCGGGAATCGGGTACTCATGGCTACGACCTCATGTGCGCAGTATTTATTTATCGAGCAGGCCGGCGGGCAGCGCAGGCGCGTCGGGTGTTGAAGGGCCGGACGCGCGGCGAAAACGGGCAACCATCCAGCAGGAGATGACCAGGGCGACGATATACGCCGAGGCCGCCAGCCAGCCGACCGCACGGAAGTGTCCGTCACCGACGACCAGGGCCGCGCCAAACGGGCCGAGGCCCTGGCCCACGAAGATCGCAGCATTGCCCAGGCCTGCGAGTCGGCCGCTCGCGTCCAACTCGGCCGCCATCGAGAGCAGGTAGGGAAGGCTGAAGAACCAGACCATATGGATCAGGCATGCCGTGGTGGCGAACGCCATGGGGCTGTCGCCGTAGACCATGATCAGCGTGGCCATCACCGCCGTGCCGAACCCCAGCAACTGCGGAAACAGCAGCCCCAGGCGTCGCCCGATAAGGCCCGCCAGCGCAGCACCGAGTGCCCCGGCAAGAATACTGCCACCCAGGATGGCGCCGATCTGCTGGGGCTCCAGGCCGATACTTTTGCCGATGCGCTCCTGATACACCCACAGCGCAGAATGGCCAAAAAACAACAGCGCAAACAGCCCGATCAACAAGAGTGACGTCAGGCCGAACGGCTGGGCCAGCCGCGCCGGCGCACCGTCGGCGGGGGTGTACTGCGCAGGCACGCGCCCGCAGCCGAGCAGGGCCAAGGCACTGGCGCCGGCCAGCAGGTAAAACGCGCCGTTGACGCCAAAGGCCATGAGCACCGCTGGCATCGAGGTCACCAGCAACATGCCCCAGAACAGATTGCCGATATTGATCACCGCGAACGTCGCGTCCTTGGCTGTGCGCAGTGCCGCCGAGGCATACACCACCGCCATCACCGCGCCGCCGCTGGCGCCAGAGACGATGCGGCACAGCAGCAGCGATGTTTCGCTGTGGAACCGGGTACTCGCCAGATTGGCGCAGACCAGCACCAGCAAGGCGAGCTGCGCCACCCAGCGGCGATTGACGCGGGTCATCAACAGGGCAAACACCCCGCAGGTGAGCGCCATGGCAATCAGTTCGCCTGCGAAAATCCTACCGATGGCATTGAGCGGGATACCGAGCTGATCGATAAAAGCCCCGCCCAGAATCGGTTGAATCTGCAAGGTGCCAAGGGACGTGACCATCATCAGGCAAATAGCCGCCAGGGATGTTTTGCTGTCGATGCCAGCGGATGCATTCATGAATGCAGTACCTCTATAGGGTGAGCGAGCGCTTGTCGGTCAGAAGGTGTGGGCGTAACGAACCTGCACGGCATAGTCCTGCCGGGAGCGGTTCTCGACACCGGTTTCCTTGTAAGTGTTGAGCCAGAAGCCTTGGCCTTCACTGATTTTCCAGAACATGCCGGGGCCTATGCCCAGCACTTTTTCCCGCGAGTCGCTCAGCCGGTCGCCGTTGATCTGGTCGTCGGTGATCTGCCGGAAGTAATAGCCGTTGATCCCCACCGACACGTTGGGGATGACTTCATAGGACGCCGTGAAGTTGGCCCAGGCCGACTGCCCGGCGCGGCTGTCGCTCACCGGTTTGCCCTCGAAGGAATCCTGCGAACTGCTGGCCGGGTCGCGGTTCTTGAAGTTGTACAGGTAATGCAGGCGCCAACTGACTTCCCAGCGCGGTGCCGGCATCCAGGTTGCGGCCCAGTAGGGGTTCAGGGAGTAATAGTTCGACCCTGGGTTGAGGTCTTTGTGTTTGTCGTATTTACCGGTCGGCAGGATCGTGTCAAAGGCCACCCGCTGCACGAACACCGGGCGCCCGTGCGCATCGACGATAGGATCGAATTGGATCTGCGGCCCGACGGTGACATCGCCAAGCCCCGTGGCGTTGTCTTGCAGCGCCGGTCCATTACTGCCAAAGGTGGCATCCAGTGACACGACGGGTACCAGCAAGCTCCAGCCCAGGTGCGCGCCGCCGCCAATGGTGTCGGGCGAGTAGTAGCTGAGCTGGTTGATCAGCGTGATCACGTTGATTTTGGGATTGTCGAAGGCGCCGTTGGCCTTGCCGCTGTTGGTCCTGAGACTGCTGGCGGTGCTGAACTTCAAGTAGGTGAGATGGGACAGGCCGGGCGGCCCGGCAAAACCATCGTAGAAACTGGTGCCGCCGAGGTTGATGCCACTGGGCTCGGTCACCGAGGGCGCTGGCGGCCCATCGGCGGCGAATACAATTGACGAGGCGAAGCTGAGCACCAGGCTCGCTGGCAAGTATTTGAGTGGGCTCATTGACGTGGCTCTATTATTGGAATTGTGAGCAGAGGGAACTCCCTCGCACAATCACCCTAAGCCAAACCCCGCCGGCGTACTTGCGCGGTACCGCCAGAGTTGACTGATAGCGCCACGGGGCTCGTTTTAACGCCGGCGCTGTCAACCCTCGTAGCGAAACCCACCCGACAACTTGCCCTTCAAATACCCCACCAACGCACTCACCGACTTCGGCACATGGGGCGAATATGGCCGAATCAGGTAGATCTCATCGGCAAACGCGCCCTTGAGTGTCCAGCCCTTGAGCACCTGTACCAGCTTGCCGCTGGCCAGCGCAGCGTGGGCGCTGAAGTCCGGGAGCAGGGCGATGCCCAAGTGGTTGAGCGCCGAATCACGCAGGGCTTCGCTGTTGTTGGTGGCGAAGCTGCCGGCGATGGGCACGGTGAGGCGTTCGACCTTTTTGCTGCCACGCTCGAAGGTCCAGGCGGGCTGGTCGGTGCCGCGCGGGTAGAACAGGCAGTTGTGCGCCGACAGGTCGCCGGGTTCGCGGGGTTCGCCGTGGCGTTGCAGGTAATCGCGGCTGGCGACCAGCACCGAACCGGTGTCGCACAGCTTCCAGGCCACATGGGTTTCCGGCACCTGGAAGCCGTGGCGCACGGCGAGGTCGTAGCCCTCGGCCGCCAGCGAACTCAGGGCATCCGAGACATCCAGCTGGATACGCACCTGCGGGTACTGCTGCAGGAATTCCGCCAAGTGCGGCACCAGCTGTTGCCGGGCGAATGCCACGGGGGCGGTCAAGCGCACCAGGCCACGAATCTCCCCGGCGGAATCGCGCACCGACGAGAAGCTGCGCGCGATTTGCTCATAGGCACCGCGCACTTCACGGGTCAGCGACAACCCGGCATCGGTCAAGCGCACGCTGCGCGTGGTGCGGGTCACCAGCCGCGTGCCGGTGGCTTTCTCGAGGTCGGAAATGCGCTGGCTGACTGCGGATTTACTCACCCCCAGGCGCGCGGCGGCGGCGGTGTAGGTGCCGTGTTCCTCCAGCACTGAGAGCCAGTGAATGTGGGTCCACAGCCCTTCGATCTCGGATTTTTCCATGGGTTTATTGTTCGCTTGTGAGGACAATCAGTTCTTGATTCTGCTCTGGTTTGGAACAAACCGAAAGCCTATCGTGTGTCCCAACGCAACCACCTGGATCGACTGCCATGACTACAACCATCGAGCACTACATCAACGACCAGCGCGTCAGCCGCGATGATCGCTATCAGGACGTCTACAACCCGGCCACCGGCGAAATCACCGGCCGCGTTGCCCTGGCCAGCAGCCAGACCGTGTCCGAAGCCGTCGCCGCTGCCCAGGCCGCTTTTGCCGGTTGGGCCGACACCCCACCCATCCGTCGCGCCCGCGTGCTGTTCGAATACCTGCACCTGCTGCGTGAGCGCAAGGACGACCTGGCGCGCATCATCGTCGCCGAACACGGCAAGGTCTTCACCGATGCCCAGGGCGAAGTCGACCGTGGCATCGACATTCTCGAATTCGCCTGCGGCATCCCCAACCTGCTCAAGGGCGAGCATTCCGACCAGGTCTCCCGTGGCATGGACAACTGGACGATGCGCCAGCCGCTGGGTGTCGTGGCCGGCGTCACGCCGTTCAACTTCCCGGTGATGGTGCCGATGTGGATGTACCCGATCGCCATTGCGGCGGGCAACACCTTCATCCTCAAGCCAAGCCCGACCGATCCAAGTGCTTCGCTGTTCATGGCTGAACTGCTGCGTGAAGCCGGCCTGCCCAAAGGCGTGTTCAACGTGGTGCAGGGCGACAAGGAATCGGTGGACGCGCTGATCGCGCACCCGGACGTCAAGGCTGTGAGCTTTGTCGGCTCCACGCCGATTGCCCAGTACATCTACGAAACCGGTGCGCGCAACGGCAAGCGTGTGCAAGGCCTGGGCGGCGCGAAGAACCATATGGTGGTGATGCCGGACGCGGATATCGAAAAAACCGTCGATGCCTTGATGGGCGCCGCCTACGGCAGTGCCGGCGAACGCTGCATGGCCATTTCCGTAGCGGTGCTGGTCGGCGATGTCGGTGACAAGGTCATCGCCGCCCTGACCGAACGCGCCAGGCACCTGCGCATCACCGACGGCCGCGACCTCAAGGCCGAGATGGGCCCGATTGTGTCCCGCGCCGCACTGGAGCGCATCAGCGGCTACATCGAACAAGGCGTGCAGGCCGGCGCGCAATTGCTGCTCGACGGACGTGACTATGTACCCACCGAGGCTGGCCTGGAAAACGGCTTCTGGCTCGGCGCGACCCTGTTCGACCACGTGACCCAGGAGATGAGCATCTACCGCGAAGAAATTTTCGGCCCGGTACTGGCCTGCGTGCGCGTGAATGACTTCGCCGAGGCGGTGAAGCTGGTCAACGACCACGAATTCGGCAACGGCGTCAGCTGCTTTACCCGCGACGGCAACATTGCCCGCGAATTTGCCCGGCGTATCGAAGTAGGCATGGTCGGCATCAATGTGCCGATCCCGGTGCCGATGGCCTGGCACGGGTTTGGTGGCTGGAAGAAGAGCCTGTTCGGCGACATGCATGCCTACGGCACTGAGGGTGTGCGCTTCTACACCAAGCAGAAATCGATCATGCAGCGCTGGTCGGAGAGCATCGAGCAGGGCGCGGAGTTTGCGATGCCGGTGTCCAAATAACGCTTGGCACCGCAGGGCAAAGGTGGGAGGGGGCAGGCTCCCTCCCACTTTTGGTTGTTTTTCACTTGAGGGTTGACGGCCAGGCGAATGACGAATACTGTACATAAACACAGTGTTTAAGCGCTGATCAACCAGGATGGCAACATCAGCCACGCCAAACACTGTGTGCAAGTTAATGGATTAACTTAATGCGCAGGCTCGTTATACCGAGTCGTTTTTATTGATAGAGAGGGAACTCATGTCCTATCCAGAAAGCAAACTCACCGGCTTGACCGGTTTCGCCCTCGCGGCAAAAGTCACCGGTGGCTGGTCCGGCCCTGTGGTCAGCATTACTACCCTGGATCAACTCAAGGCCAATATCGGCGACACCACGCCTCGGGTATTGGTGATCAACAGTAATATCTCGGCGTCGAGCCTGACCAAAGTCAACTTGGGCGCCAACAAGACCCTGATCGGTTCCTTCCAGAACCGCACGTTGGAGAATATTCACCTGCGTGCAACCGCGCAGTCGCAGAACATCATCCTGCAGAATATTATCTTCAAGCATTCGGCAAGTATTAAGGCCAATGACGATATTCAGGTCTACCTGAACTACGGCAGCAAGTACTGGATTGATCATTGCTCCTTTGTCGGTCACAGCTGGTCAACCACTGACGGCAGTGAAGATAAACTGCTGTATATCGGTGAAAAAGCCGATTATGCCACCATCAGCAACTGCTTCTTTGGCAGCCACAAGTACGGGCTGATCTTCGGTCACCCGGCGGATGATAATAAGGCAGAGTTCAACGGTTATCCGCGCCTGACGTTGTGTCATAACCGCTTCGACAATATGGAAGTGCGCGCACCCGGCTTGATGCGCTACGGTTACTTCCATGTGTACAACAACTACATCAATAACTTCCACCTCGGTTTTACCCTGGCGCAGAACGCCAATATCCTGTCTGAAAGTAACTATTTTGGCGAAGGCAGCCAGAATAAAGGCATGTTGGATGACAAAGGCACCGGGACGTTCACTGATATAAACAGTGTGCCGCCGATCACCAACCAGAAGTCGCCCAAAGCACAATGGACGGCCAGTTCCAACTACGCCTATACCTTGAAGACCGCGACGCAAGCCAAGGACTTCACCCAGAAGAATGCCGGTGCCCAGGCTGCGGCGCTGGTATTCGGTAGTTGAGTAGCTAGCTTTCTATTGAGCTGTCATTTATTGCAAGTGCCACTGTATTTATATCAAGGATATAAATACAGTGATGGCCTTTGTAATCTAAATAATTCTTCATGTTGCGATAAGCAAGTGCCCATGTTAAACCTTGGGGCGCACTTGCAGGGCCAACTATCTCTTGCTCTTTCAGTCAGTATTAAGTTGCTGGCTGCCAGGTGCTATTTAATCTTCGCTTGTCACTTAAGCGTCAGCAAAAGGACATCATCATGAAACATGCGAATCACACACCCACTCGCTGGACACGGGCCGATGCGCTGAAAGTTAATGAAAATGACCCGACGACGACACAGCCGTTAGTGAGTCCTGACTTTCCTGTCATGAGTGACACGGTCTTTATCTGGGACACCATGCCCTTGCGTGAACTGGATGGCACGGTGGTATCGGTGGATGGCTGGTCGGTGATCTTCACCCTGACCGCCGATCGTCGCCCCCATGATCCACAATTCATCAATGCCGATGGCCGCTACGACATCAAGCGCGATTGGGAAGACCGTCATGGTCATGCGCGGATCTGCTACTGGTATTCGCGCACCGGCAAGGACTGGATCTTCGGCGGCCGGGTCATGGCCGAAGGGGTTTCGCCGACCACCCGTGAATGGGCGGGTACGCCGATCCTGCTGAACAACAACGGCGATATCGACCTGTACTACACCTGCGTCACGCCGGGTGCCACGATTGCCAAAGTCCGGGGCCAGGTCATTACGTCCGACACCGGTGTCACCCTCCAGGGCTTTGATCAGGTCAAGTCGTTGTTCGACGCCGACGGCACCTATTATCAAACCGAAGCGCAGAATGCGACCTGGAACTTTCGCGATCCCAGCCCCTTTATCGATCCCGTCGATGGCAAGTTGTACATGGTGTTCGAAGGCAATGTCGCCGGTGAGCGCGGCACTCACGAAGTGGGCCCGAACGAGCTGGGCCTGGTGCCGCCGGGGCACGAGGACGTGGGCGGTGCCCGCTACCAGGTGGGCTGCATCGGCATCGCCGTGGCCAAGGACCTCAACGGTGACGAGTGGGAAATCCTGCCGCCACTGGTCACGGCCGTCGGCGTGAACGACCAGACCGAACGGCCGCACTATGTGTTCCAGGACAACAAGTACTACCTGTTCACCATCAGCCACAAGTTCACCTATGCCGATGGCGTGACGGGGCCGGATGGCGTCTATGGGTTTGTCAGCGATCATCTGTTCGGGCCCTATACGCCGATGAACGCGTCCGGGCTGGTCCTCGGCAATCCGCCGTCGCAACCGTTCCAGACGTATTCCCACTGCGTGATGCCCAACGGCCTGGTGACGTCGTTTATCGACAGCGTGCCCACCACCGGCGATGACTATCGCATCGGCGGCACCGAAGCGCCGACGGTCAGGATCGTGTTGAAGGGCGCACGTTCGTTTGTGCAGGAGGCTTATGACTATGGCTATATTCCGGCGATGCGGGATGTGGTGTTGAGCCAGTGACCGCAGTGCAAAACCCAGCCTGATTTCATCAGGTAGGTGGGAGGGGGCTTGCCACCTCCCACTTTTTTTTGACCGCATTTCAGCCTGCCTTCAAGGCTCAAGTCCTCGCCCACCTGGCCGATACAGGCACTAGCAGCACGAGTGATCCCGAACTCGTAGGTGCACGCCTGGTCGTCGCTCAGGTCAACGAATAAAAATCAAAAGGGGTGGCCATGACCATATTGCAGCGTGTGATCGGCGGGTTTGCGGTGTTGGTGCTGTTACTGCTAGTCATGGCGGGGATCAGTTATCAGAACACCCAGTCCATCAGCAGTCGCTTGAACATTATCACCGGCGAGTCGGCACCCTTGAGCCGGGCCGCCAGTGAGCTATACGTGCACATCCTGCGCGCCAACCAGGCGTTGCTGGCCCTTCAGATCAGCACCGACCCCAAGCAGATCGAGGACGGCAAGCGACCGTTCACCGAGAGCATCGCCCAGTTCAATCAATTGCTCGACAGCACCGTTGCCTATACGGGCGAGCATGAGGCGCTGCGGGCGAACCTGGCGCAGCAGCGCCAACAGGTCGCGGCCTACGCCGAACAGGCGCAGGCGCTGATGGCGTCCCACGTGCAACACGTGCAGCAATTGGCGCTGACCCGCCAACTGCAAGGCTACAGCAGTGCACAGGCGATACAGCTGACCAGCTATCTGCGCGATTACATTGCCCATGCACGCAGTGTCGGCGAACCGCAACAGGTGGCCGCAGCGGAAAAGCTGCTGTTGGAAGTCAACAAATCCTACGATGGCTTCGCGGCTCATACCGTCACGCCGGCCATTGATAAATTACAGCGTGTGCTCAATCTCCAGGACGAAGTGATCAGCACCCGGGCCCAGGCCCTGGCGGCGATTGACCCCAGGGTCGGGCGGATTGCCGGCGTCATGGTCAATCGCCTGCTGACTGACCTGACCGCCCCTGACGGCCTGTTCCAGGCTTATCAGGTGGAGGCAAAACTGGCCACGCAGGTGCAGCAGCAACGCAGTGCGGTTGACGCGGCGCTGAAAGCCACCCTGGACAGGATTGGCGAGTTCGGCAGCCAGTCCCTGGAGGTCGCCAACCAGGCCAGCCAGTCGGCCAATGCCACCATCGGCACCAGCCGCAGCTTGCTGTTGATCGCGTGTGTGCTGGCGGTGCTGGCGGCGGTGGCGATTGGTACCTGGGTCGCCTTCAGCCTGCGGCGTCCGCTGGCGGCGTTTCGCGAAGTCCTCAAGACGCTCACGGCGGGAGACATGCGGGTCAGTTTCGATGTCAGCCGTAAAGACGAGTTCGGAGAGTTGGGCGGTTACCTGAACGAACTGACCACGGCCCTGCGCAAAACCTTCCGTGAATTGATCGGCTCTGCCGATGCGCTGGCCGTTACCGCGGGCAGCAACGCCCTGAACAGCGAGCAGACCACCCGGGTGGTGGATGAACAGAAGGACCGCTTGCAATCGGCGGCTTCGGCCATGACGCAGATGGAAAGCACGGTCGAAGAGGTGGCCCGGCGTGCGCAGGACACCCGCCAGGCCGTGGACGACACGAGTGAGCTCACGCACAAGGTGCAGGCGCGTGTGGCCGAGACCATCGTCAATATCCGCCAGCAGGCCGACCAGGTGAACAAGGCCACGCAGGTGACCGATGAGTTGCAGAAGTACGGACAGAATATCGAGGGCATTGTTGTCGCCATTCGCACCATTGCCGAACAGACCAACCTGCTCGCCCTGAATGCGGCGATCGAAGCGGCCCGTGCCGGCGAGCAGGGACGCGGTTTTGCGGTGGTGGCCGATGAAGTGCGCTCCCTGGCCAGCCGTACCCAGACCTCGACCAGTGAAATCCAGGACATGATCGGGCTCATGCAGGAAAAGATTCACTCGGTGGTGCACGTGATGAACGAAAGCCAGGCGCAGTCCACCCAATGCGTGTCCCTGGCCTCGGGCGCGGGTGACTTGCTGCTGTCGATGAGCGACTCGGTCGACAGTATCCGCGACATGAATATCCAGATCGCCGCCGCCACCGAGGAGCAGAGCGCCACGGTGCAGGAAACCAGTCGGATGGTCATCCAGATCAACGATTCGGCCCAGCAGACGGCAGACGGCGCCGAGCAGTCCGCCATCAGCAGCCACGAGCTGGCGGACATGGCCAAGGTGCAGCGCGAGCTGCTCCATCATTTCAGCGTTTGAGCCGTGGGAGTCAGAACATGAAAGCATGGTTAATCCTCGCCTTGGGGGCGACGCTGTTCATTCCGGGCCCGGCCCAGGCCGCCACGCCCTTGCTGGGTGTGGGCATGGCAAAGTACGACGATAACTTCCAGACCCTGCTGCGCAACGGGGTGCAGCAACAGGCCAGCGTCATGAACGCCGACATCTTTATGGAGAACGGGCAGGACAGCGTCGATCTGCAGATGCGCCAATTCCGCAACCTGGTCAATTCCAAGGTGGATGCGATCATCGTCGCGATGGTCGACGGCAAAAGTGCGGCGCAGATGATGCAGCTGGCCTCGGATGCAAAGATCCCGCTGGTGTTCGTCAACCGCAACCCGAACCCGCAAACGTGGCCGGCGCAGACCGCGTTTGTCGGCTCCAACGAGCTGGAGTCGGGTACGTTGCAGATGGAAGAGCTGGCGCGCCGCGCCGGTTACAAGGGCAACGTGGTGATTCTGGTGGGCGACCCCGCCAACGCGTCCTCCTTGATGCGCACCGAGGACGTGGAGAAAGTCGTCGCCAAATACCCCGGTATGAAAGTCGTACAGAAAAAAGTCGGCAACTGGGAGCGTAGCCAGGCCGCCACGATTGTCATTGACTGGGTCAAGCAGGGCGTCGATTTCTCGATCATTGCGGCCAATAACGATGAAATGGCGATCGGCGCGATCATGGGCCTGGAAAAGGCCGGCAAGCAGGCCAAGGACTATTGGGTCGGCGGCATCGACGGCACACCGGACGGCTTGAAATTGATGGCTGAGGGCAAGATGGCGGTCAGCGTGTTCCAGGATGCCGCCGGCCAGGCCGGCGGCGCAGTGGACACCGCACTGCGCCTGGTACGCGGCGAGGTGCTGGAGTCGGCGGTGGTCTGGGTGCCGTTCAAGTTGATCACGCCTGAGAATCGCCAGGCGTTTGAATAGCACTGGGCACCTCGATCCAACCTTGGAGTGCAGTCAAATGTGCTCAGGCAGGGGGTTTGGTGAGCTTGGCATGCTACTGACCGATCATGCGAACCACCCGCCTGGCAATCAGAACACCCACCACGGGCGCCAGTGCAAACACCCCAAACAACCACACCGCCGCGCTCGCGGTGCCTTCGACACCGCCGGGCTCAGTGAGGCCGGCGACGTTCGCGACCATCCCCGCCAGTGCCGCGCCAAATGCGGTGGCGAACAGTTGCACGGTAGTAATCGAGGCGCTGGCGAGGTCCTGCTCACCGGCCGGCGCCACCTGGAACACCCGCGTCAGCAAGTGCGGCCAAGCCAGCCCCACGCCCAACCCAATCAGGATAAGCGCCAGGCAGATCGGTGTGAGCGTCTGCCCGCTGCCGTTGCTTTCGACGGGCATCAAGATGGCCAGCGCCACCATGCCCACCACGCCCAGGATCGGCCCGGCCAGGATCGCCCGTCGAATGTTGCTGCCCGTCACACCCGCGCTGGCGATTGACCCCAGCGTCCAGCCGGCCGCCATCAGTGCCGCCAGATAACCGGCCACCAGCGGCGACTGGTGGTGCAGGACTTGAAGAAACAACGGCACGAAGATTTCGCCACTGGTCACCGCCACCGCCAGCAATGACATCGTCGCGTACAGCGCGCCGAGTGCCGTGGTGATCCGAAACGCTCCGGCGGGCAACAGTCGATGGCGGGCGCGGCTTTCCGTGACGATCAGCAGCGCGGTGAACACCGCAGCCACGGCCAGCCCCAGCAGGTTCAGGGGCAGGGTGGACGAGACACTGCCGGCCGACACCGCCAGTACCGCCGCCGTCAGCAGCACCAGTTGGGCGAGTGGCAACGCGGTCGGCGCAGCGCTCTCGGTGCTGCGCCTGGGCAGGACCGCCGCCGCCAGCACCGCGAATAACCCGGCCACCGGAATCAACGACCAGAACGCCGCGCGCCATATGCCCAGCTCGGCAAACACTCCGCCCACCGCCGGGCCGACCAGCGTCGCCACGCCCCACATCCCCGACACCAACGCCATCGCGCGCGGCCACAGGCTTTCATCGAACACCAAGCGGATCATCGCGTAGGACAGCGCGAACAAGAACCCACCGCCCAGCCCCTGCACCAACCGCCCAACGAGCATTACCGGCATGGACGGCGCAAACGCACAGGCCAAGGCCCCGCCGGCAAACACCAGGCTGGCGGCCAGGTACGCCGCACGCGGCCCGAGGCTGCCGAGCAGGCGCGCCGACAACGCCGAGCCGAGGATCGAGGCGGCGACAAATAACGTGGTGTTCCATGCGTAGTAGTCGATGCCGCCGATGTCCTGGACCACCGACGGCAGAATCGTGGTGGCGATGTACACGTTGATCGCATGCAGCACCACGCCGCCGGCCAGTGCGAGCGAACGTACGCCGTTGGTACCGGACAACAGCGCGGCCCAGTTGGAGGGGGAGGGTTGAGGTGTGTCCATGCAGGCTCCGATTCAAAGGGCTGAAGGCTTGCCAAGGCAAGCCGACACCCTTTATAAAACCTCATGTTTAGATGAGGTCAAGAGCTGGATGGAAGCGAAAATCGATGTGCGCATCCCCCTCGGCGTGGGCGAACTGGCCCGGCGCAGCGGCGTGACCGTGGCCACGGTGCATTTCTACGAGGCCAAGGGGCTGATCCACGGCCAACGCAGCGCCGGCAATCAGCGTCGCTATCAGCGTGACGTACTGCGCCGGATCGCGGTGATCAAGGTCGCGCAGCGCGCGGGCATTC
Organism: Pseudomonas sp. LAMO17WK12:I1; assembly: GCF_900177315.1. Taxonomy (NCBI): domain Bacteria; kingdom Pseudomonadati; phylum Pseudomonadota; class Gammaproteobacteria; order Pseudomonadales; family Pseudomonadaceae; genus Pseudomonas; species Pseudomonas sp. LAMO17WK12:I1. Next base: position 462,358 of record NZ_FWZV01000002.1, read on the forward strand.
CCTTGGCGGCCATCAAGGACGCGTTGGACGAACTGCCTTCAGGACGGCCGTTGACGGCCAAGGACTGGACCCAACTCTCCACACACTGGCGCGACCTGTTGAGTGAGCGTATCAACAGCCTCACTCAACTGCGCGACCAGCTCGATGGCTGTATCGGCTGTGGATGCCTGTCCCTGGATGATTGCCCGTTGCGCAATCCGGGGGATCAGTTGGGACGGCTGGGGGATGGGGCCGTATTGCTCGGAAAGTGAGACAGTCAGCGCCGACCCGTGCGCGTACTCACATCCACCCACACCGCCAATACCAGGATGCTGCCCTTCACAATCATCTGCCAGTAACTGTCCACGTCCAGCATCGACATGCCGTTATCCAGGCTGGTAATCACCAATGCCCCGAGCAAAGCGCCATACACCGTGCCCGAGCCGCCGCGCATCGACGTCCCCCCAATAAAGCACGCAGCGATGGCATCCAACTCACCCATATTGCCCGCCGACGGTGAACCCGCCGCCAGGCGTGCGGTATTGACCAGGCCGGCGAGGGCGCACATCACGCCCATGATCCCGAAGATCCACAGTTTCACCGCCTGCACGTTGATGCCCGACAGGCGCGTGGCTTCCATGTTGCTGCCCACCGCGTAGACGCGGCGGCCGAACACGGTCTGGCTGGTGACGTAGCTGAACACGCCGAGCAGCACCAGCAACAGCAGCACCGGTACGGGGATGCCGTCGTAGCTGTTGAGGGTAGTAACGAACCCGGCGAGCACCGCGCCGATCACCCCCACGCGCAGCACATCGCGCATCAGGGCGTGCGGCGCCAAGCCATGCAGCGCGCGGTTGCGCCGTTGTCTCCAGGTCAAAAACAGGGTCAGGGCAAACAGCAAGACCCCAAGGCCAACCCCCACCGAATGCGGCAAATACCCCTGGCCTACATACACCAGCGACGGCGACACCGGCGCGATGGTGGTGCCGCCGGTGATCCCCAGCAGAATCCCGCGAAACGCGAGCATGCCGCCGAGGCCAACGATAAACGACGGAATGCGCAGGTAAGCGGTCATGTAGCCGTTGGCCAAGCCGATCATCAGGCCGCACAACGCCACCAGGCTGAGGTTGGCCAGCAGCGGAATGTGATAGACCACATCCAGGATCGCTGCGAGCCCGCCCAACAGTCCCAGCAACGAACCCACCGACAAATCGATCTCGCCGCTGATGATCACCAGCACCATGCCGCACGCCAATATCCCGGTGATCGACATCTGCCGCAGCAGGTTGGACAGGTTGCGCGGGGTGAGGAAGCCGCCCTCGGTCTGCCAGCTGAAAAACAGCCAGATAAACGCCACGGCGATCACCAGGGCGAGCATTTTGTAGCGAGTGAACAGCTGTTTGACCTGATTCATCTACGCGTTTTTCCGATTGTTATTGTTTTGGCTGAGCGCGGCGGCGAGCACCTGTTCCTGGGTGAGCCCCTCGTTGATGAAGTCGCCACGCAACTGGCCGTCGCCGATCACCAGCACGCGGTTGGACACGCCGAGCACTTCGGCCAATTCCGAGGAAACCATGATGATCGACACGCCTTCGGCCGCCAGCGCGCCCATCAGTTTGTAGATCTCATACTTGGCGCCCACATCCACCCCGCGCGTGGGCTCGTCGAGGATCAGCACCTTGGGCTTGGCCATCAGCATTTTCGCCAGCACGGCCTTTTGCTGGTTGCCACCGGACAGGCTGGTGATCGGCAGGAACGGGCTGGCGGTCTTGAGGTGCATGCGCGCGATCTGCTGGTCGATGTTGCCCAGTTCGGCCTCGGCGTCGATGCGGGTCAGGTGGGCATAGGTGTCGAGCACCGCCAGGGTGATGTTCTGGCCCACGCCCAGGTCAGGGATGATGCCCTGGCGCTTGCGGTCCTCGGGCACCATGCACAGTCCGGCGCGGATCGATTTGAGCGGCGTGCGCGTGTCGATCACCTGGCCGTCGAGCCACACCTCGGCGCTGTAGCGGCCGGGGTAGGCGCCGAACAACGCCGACACCAGCTCCGTGCGCCCGGCGCCCACCAGCCCGGCTATGCCGAGGATTTCGCCGCGCTTGAGCACGAAGGAAATATCGTCGACGCGCTTGCGCCTGGGGTTGTCGACGTCATAGCAGGTGACATTGCGCGCTTCGAAAATCACCTCGCCGATGGCATGGGGCTCGGTGGGGTAGAGGTTACTCATTTCGCGGCCGACCATCTGCGTGATGATCTGCGGGATGTCCATGTCGGCCATGGCCGTGGTCGCGATGTGCTTGCCATCGCGGATCACCGTGATGGTGTCGCACACGGCCGCCACTTCATCGAGCTTATGGGAGATGTACACGCAGGCCACGCCCTTGGCCTTGAGGCCGCGGATGATGTCCAGCAGCACTTCGATTTCCGAGCGGGTCAGGGCCGAGGAAGGCTCGTCAAGGATCAGCAGGCGCGCCTGTTTGTTCAGGGCCTTGGCGATTTCCACCAGTTGCTGGTAGCCGCCGCCGTACTGCGACACCGGCAGCGCCACGTTCATGTCCGGCACCTTGAGCTCGCGCATCAACGCTTCGGCGCGGTGCAGCATCGCCGGGTAGTTCATACGCCCGCCGGGCAACGTCAGCTCGTGGCCCATGAAGATGTTCTCGGCTACCGACAGGTCAGGCACCAGGGTCAGTTCCTGGTGAATGATGACGATGCCGGCGGCCTCGGTTTCGCTGATGGACTGGGCCCTGAGCGGTTGCCCGTCCCAGAGGATTTCCCCCTCCCAGGTGCCATGGGGGTAGACCGCCGACAGCACCTTCATCAGGGTGGATTTACCGGCGCCGTTCTCGCCGCACAGGCCGACGCATTCCCCCGGCCGCACCTTGATGTCGATGCCGTTCAGCGCGTGGACACCGCCAAAGGTTTTGACGATGCCGTTCATTTGCAGCAGGTAGTCGGCCATGGCGATCACTGCCCGCCGATCTGCTCTTTGGTATAGAACCCGTCCTTCTCCAACAGGTCGATATTGGCCTTGGTCAGCGGGGTCGGGGTGAGCAGGATGGTGTCGACTTTCTTGCTGCCATTGTCGTACTGCGAGCTGTAGGTGGGCTTCTCGTTACGCGCCAGTTGCACCGAGAGCTTGGCGGCTTCGGTGGCGATCAGCTTGAGTGGCTTGTACACGGTCATGGTCTGGGTACCGTCGATCACGCGCTTGACGGCGGCCAGGTCGGCGTCCTGGCCGGAGATCGGCACCTTGCCTGCCAGTTTCTGCGCGGCCAGGGCCTGGATCGCACCGCCGGCGGTGGCGTCGTTGGAGGCGACGATGGCGTCGATCTTGTTGCTGTTGCGGGTCAGGGCGTTCTCGACGATGCTCAGGGCTTCGGTGGGGTTCCATTCCTTGACCCACTGTTGGCCGACAATCTTGATGTCGCCCTTGTCGATGGCCGGTTGCAGCACCTTCATCTGGCCTTCGCGCAGCACCTTGGCGTTGTTGTCGGTGGGTGCGCCGCCGAGCAGGAAGTAATTGCCCTTGGGCGCCGCCTGCAGCACGCCGCTGGCCTGCATCTCGCCGACTTTTTCGTTATCGAAGGAGATGTAGGCATCGATGTCCGCGTTGAGAATCAGGCGGTCATAGGACACCACCTTGATCCCGGCTTTCTTGGCTTCGGCGACCGCGTTGGTCAGCACCGTGGCGTTGAACGGCACGATCACGATCACATCGACACCCCGGGAGATCAGGTTTTCGATCTGCGAAATCTGCTTCTGCTCGTTGGCATCGGCGGACTGCACAAAGACCTTGGCATCGAGTTTTTCCGCAGCGGCGACGAAGTAGTCACGATCCCGGGACCAGCGTTCCAGGCGCAGGTCGTCGATGGAAAAACCGATTTTCGGGTGGGCGGAGTCGGCCATCACCGGCAGTGCGAACAGGGCCAGGGCGGTGGCGAGCAGGGTACGTTTGAATGACTTCATGGTGGTGCGTCCTTTTATTGTTGTTGGAAAGACACTGGGTGAAGACTCTAGGCGAACACTGTAGGTGTGGCTAACCGGCGTGTTGTGGCAAGCCGGGCTTTTGTGGTGAACAGGACTTTTGTGGTGAATGGGCTTGTCGTGGTGAATGGGTTTAGTGTGGTGAGCGGGCTTATTGTGGTGAATGGGTTTGGTGTGGTGAGCAGGCTTGTTGTGGTGAGCGGGCTTGCCCCGCGCTGGGCTGCGAAGCAGCCCCAAACCCAGGCACCTCGGTGTGTCAGCTAAAAACACATCGCCTGCAATGGGGCCGCTTCGCGCCCCAGCGCGGGGCAAGCCCGCTCACCACAACAAGCCCCCTCACCACAATAAGCCCCTCACCACACCAACCCCGCTCATCACAACAAACCCGCTCGCCACACGGTCACCGATAAATAAACCGGTTGACCACCCCCTCCAGCATCTCCTGCCGACCACTCACGGCCTGCGGGTTCAGTTGGTGGGTAAACGCGTGTTCGGCCAGTGACTCCAGGCTGAACTCACCGGCCAGCACGGCCTGGCCCAGCGGCTGCTGCCAGCCGGCATAGCGCTGGTCCTTGAACTGCTGCAGCCGGTCGTTCTGCACCATCGCCGCCGCACGTTCCAGCGCCAGGGCGAGTACATCCATGGCGGCGACATGGCCGTGGAACAGGTCGACCTCGTCCAGGCTCTGGCGGCGTACCTTGGAGTCGAAATTGTAGCCGCCATTCTTGAAGCCACCGGCCTTGAGGATTTCATAGGTGGCGAGGGTCATCTCCTCGACGCTGTTGGGGAATTGGTCGGTGTCCCAGCCGTTCTGCGGGTCGCCCCGGTTGGCGTCGATGCTGCCGAAGATGCCCAACGACACGGCTGTGGCAATCTCGTGATGGAAGCTGTGCCCGGCCAGGGTGGCGTGGTTGGCCTCGATATTCACCTTGATCTCATGCTCCAGGCCGTACTCATGCAAAAAGCCGAACACCGTGGCGCTGTCGTAATCGTACTGGTGCTTGGTCGGCTCCTGGGGCTTGGGCTCGATCAGCAGGTCGCCCTTGAAGCCGATCTTGTGCTTGTGCTCCACCACCATGCGCATAAAGCGCCCGAGCTGTTCGCGCTCGCGCTTGAGATCGGTGTTGAGCAGGGTTTCATAACCTTCACGGCCGCCCCACAGCACATAGTTGGCGCCCTTGAGTCGCAGCGTGGCGTTCATCGCGCTGAACACCTGGGCAGCGGCGTAGGCAAACACCTCCGGGTCCGGGTTACTGGCGGCACCGGCGGCAAAACGCGGGTTGCTGAAGCAGTTGGCGGTGCCCCACAGCAACTTGATGCCGGTCTGTTCCTGATGGCGCTCCAGATGGTCGACCATCTGCGCAAAGTGGTTGCGGTACTCCTTGAGCGAACTGCCTTCCGGCGCCACATCGGTGTCGTGAAAACTGTAGTAGTCGATGCCCAGCTTGGAGAAAAACTTGAAGGCCGCCTCTGCCTTGCCGATGGCCACGTCCATCGGCTCGCCGCTGCGCTGCCACGGGCGCTTGAAGGTGCCCATGCCGAACATATCGGCGCCGGGCCACACGAAGGTGTGCCAGTAACACGCGGCCATGCGCAGGTGCTCGCGCATCGGTTTGCCGAGGATCAGCTTGTTGGCGTCGTAATGGCGAAAGGCGAGGGGGGCATCGCTGCTGGGACCTTCGAAGCGAACCTTGTCGACACCGGGGAAGTACGGCATGGCGTTTTCCTTATTGTTCTTGGCGGTGTCTGGATACTAGCAACGGCACCGGGCCCGCTGATTATGAAAATCACCAAGGGGTGGTGCGATTTTGACCGGCGAGGGCTAGTCTGTTGCCACAGGCCCGAGGACAAAAACAATGAAAACCCTACCGCCCGTGCACCGTATCGCCTTGCTTTTCAACGGCAGCAAAATCTATGACCGCGGCATCATCGCCGGTATTGGCAATTACTTGAGCAGCACCCGCGCGTCTTGGGACTTGTTCCTGGAAGAGGACTTTCTATGCCGGCTCAAAGGCATTGAGCGCTGGCAGGGCGACGGCATCATTGCCGACTTCGACGACCCGCTGATCGGCGAAGCGTTGGCCGACAGCACGTTGCCGGTGGTGGCGGTGGGTGGCTCCTATGAAGACGCGCGCGCCTATCCCAAGGGCATTCCCTATGTGGCGACCGATAACCACGCATTGATGAAGTTGGCTTACGAACACTTGATCGAAGCCGGCCTGACCCGATTTGCCTGTTTCAGCCTGCCCGAGGCCCAGGCCAATCGCTGGGCCCAGGAGCGTGAAAAAGCCTTTCGCCGCCTGCTGCAACGGGATGGTTTGCACGTCGAGGTGTATCGCGGCCTGGGCACCAGCGCGCCGTTGTGGGACAGCGCGGTGGAACAGCAGATTGCCTGGCTGCACAGCCTGCCCAAGCCCATCGGCATCATCGCCGTCACCGATGCCCGCGCCCGGCAACTGCTGCAAGCCTGCCTGACTGCCGGCATCGCCGTGCCGGAGCAAGTGGCGTTGATCGGCATCGACAACGACCCCCTGACCCGCACCCTCACGCGGGTGCCGCTGAGTTCGGTGATCCAGGGCACGGAAACCATGGGGCGCACGGCCGCCGCCTTGCTGCACCAGATGCTGCACGGCAAACCGTGCCTGGGCACGCAGGTCCTGGTGCCGCCGGAGGCGATCAACGTTCAGGCCTCCAGCCTGCATCAACCCTTGGGTAATCCGTACGTGATGCAGGCGCTGCTGTTTATCCGCCAGTACGCCTGCCAGGGCATCAAGACCGCGCAGGTGGCGGCCTATGTCGGCGTGTCGCGTTCATCCCTGGAAGCGCACTTTCGCAAGGTACGCGGCTGCAGCGTGCATGACGAGATCCTGCGCTTCAAACTCGCCGCCGCCGCCAAGGGCCTGGAAAGCCACGAACTGGCGATTGCCGATATTGCCGCCAAGTGCGGGTTCAAATCGGCGCAGTACCTGCATACGGTGTTTCGGCGAGAGTTTGGCTGCACGCCCCGCGAGTATCAGCAGGGCGCAGGGGGGACGATGCCTGCGTCGCACTCATCCACAACGTTCAACCACAGTGTCATTTAGCTCGCTAGGCTGCTGTCCGTGTGCAAGTGCAACCTGTTCGCTTGCTCTGCGTAGCGGAACTTGGCACGCTCAAACGGTGAGTGAGTACGCCAGGATGATCAATAAGGAAGCATTACATTGAGTTGGGGAAACGTTGGAAAATTTCTGTTGGCCCTAGTGACGGGTCTGGGATCAATTACCGGGATATACGTGGCTTTCAAGGATGACACTAAGCTCGAGGCTGATCTGTCCTACCGGTATGAAAGTGCACCCCGTCAATTCTCTGAGCGTTTAGGCAGTACTGCTGAAAAGCTCAAGTACGCCGATTTGTATGACAGCATCAAGCGCATTGGCGACGGTGCGCTCAGCCATGAACAGATCGATAAAATGGTCAACCTGAGCCAGGCGCCTTACCTCGCGCTACTCGATGCGCCGTTCGAAAAAGGGCCGGACAATTACCCCATAAGCCTGTTGATTACGCTGAGGAACAGCGGCAGCAAGGTCATCAAGGATGTACACATCAAGCTGCCTGCAAAGGGACTGGTCCAGATCAGGGATGATTCGCGCTCTGATACGGTGATGCCTGATCCGGTCAGCAGTGTTGTCATTCCTTCGATTGTGCAAAACGGTGTGTACACGCTCTGGATTCATTTTCAGGGTGATTTAAAAACGCTAAAAGAGCAGGACGTGTACATCGGTTACAGTGACGGCGTTGCGCAAGTTCGGGTGTATGAGGATTTCATAGGGTTTGAAGCGAGCATGGCCCGATATGGCATTTTGGTGTTGGGTGCTCTGGTGATGCTTGCGTACTGTTTCCTGGTAGCTGTTTATCTTTTGATAACGACCGATAGAAACAATGATGCGAATACGGTCCAGAGGTGACCGCCTGCACTTGAACGCGAGCATTGCTTGCTCGAAGAGCGATCCAGTCCAGACAGCGCGGTACCGGGGCACCGCGCCAGGAGGGGTTATGGCAGGGCGTAGGCGATCACGTAGTCGCCACGGTCGGTGGACTGGCGCGCACCGCCGGCGGTGATCACGATGTACTGCTTGCCGGTTTTCGGCGACACGTAGGTCATTGGGCCACCCTGGCTGCCGACGGGCAGGCGGGCCTTCCAGATTTCATCGCCGTTGCCGCTGTTGAAAGCGCGCAGGTAGAAGTCCTGGGTGCCGGCGATAAAGATCAGGCCGCCCTGGGTCGACAGCGTGCCGCCGAGGGTCGGCAGGCCGATCTTGATCGGCAGGTGCATGCGGATGCCCAGGGGGCCGGTGTCTTCAACCGTGCCGACCGGTACTTGCCATGCGACTTTCTGGGTCTTCATGTCGATGGCGGTGAGGGTGCCGAACGGCGGCGCCTGGCACGGAATGCCGGCCACCGACAGGAAGCGGTTTTTGTTCACCGCATACGGCGTGCCCTTGAGCGGGACCGCGCCCATGCCGGTGTTCAGCGCTTCGCCACCGGACGAAGACTGGGCCTTGTTCTGCGACGGCAGCATCTGGATCCACAGGCCCAGGCGCATGTCGTTGACAAAGATAAAGCCATGCACCGGGTCGGTGGAAATGCTGCCCCAGTTCATGCCACCCAGGGAACCCGGGAAGCTCAGGGATTTATCCGTACCCGGCGCAGTGTACAGGCCGTCGTAGCGCATGCCCTTGAAGTCGATGCGGCACAGCAACTGGTCGTACGGGGTGGCGCCCCACATGTCCGACTCGCTCAGGGTCTGCGCGCCGATCTGCGGCATGCCCACAGACTTGGGCTGGGTCGGCGAATAAGGCTCGTTTGGAATGTTGGCGGCCTTGACCGGTACTTCCTTGACCTCGGTCAGCGGCGTGCCGGTGGCGCGGTCGAGTACATAGATCTGCCCGGCCTTGGTGCCAATCACCACCGCCGGTACCGCCTTGTCGCTGCCCGGTGGGGTGAAGTCGATCAGGCTCGGCTGCATCGGCAGGTCGAAGTCCCACAGGTCATTGTGGACGGTCTGGTACACCCACTTTTCAGCCCCGGTCGAGGCATCCAGCGCCAGCACGGACGCGCCGTATTTATGGTTGAGCGGGGTGCGTTCCACGCCGTAGATGTCGGTGGACGAGCTGCCCATCGGCAGGAAGACCGTGTTCATCAACGGGTCGTAGGACATCGGCGCCCAGCTGTTTGGGGTGCTGCGCACGTAGGTCTTGTCGCCGGTCGGGGCCTGTTTGTCTTCCGGGTTGCCCGGGTCGAAGGCCCAGCGCATTTGCCCGCTGATCACATCGAAGCCACGGATCACGCCGCCGGGCATGTCGGTCTGGACGTTATCCGCGACGCGGCCGCCCACCACCACGGTAGTCCCGGCGATCAACGGCGCGGACGACAGCTGGTAGTAGCTGTCCGGCACATTGCCCAGGCCGGCTTTCAGGTCCACCTGGCCGTGGGTGCCGAAGTCTTCGCAGAATTTGCCGGTGTCGGCATCCACGGCGATCAGGCGCGCATCGATGGTGTTGGTCAGCAAGCGGCGCTGGCACTGCGCACCGGCGGGAACGCTGGCGGCGATGATCGGCGAGCTGTTGGGCTGGGTCGGCTGGGCAATCGGCGCGGTGGCGTCGAAATACGCCATGCCCCGGCAACGCTGCCACACCGCCGACTTGGCGTTGACTTCGTTCTTCCACAGCTCTTTGCCGGTGTCGGCGTCGAGGGCGATCAGGTTGTTGTGGGGCGTGCAGATGAACACCTTGTTGCCGATCTGCAGGGGCGTGAGCTGGTCTTCGGCGCCGTTGCCGTCGCTGAGGGCCACGTCACCGGTGTGATAGGTCCAGGCCACCTTGAGCTTGTCGACAGTGTCGCGGTTGATCTGGTCCAGCGCGGCGAAGCGGCTGCCCCCTTCGGTGTTGCCGTAGTGGGCCCAGTCTTTCTGAGCATCGGCGGGGGCTACCGGGGTGATACCAGGGCCAGCACCGGTCGGGGCGACGCTGGGGTGGGCGACAAACATATTGCCCGCCGCCACCGCCACGCCCACTGCCAACACGGCGGCAACGCCATAGGCACCGCGCGCGGGCCGGCCGGCCAGCAGCGGATACACCAGCGCCACCACCAGGCCGATGACCGCGAACATGAACAGCCGCGAGAACAGCGGCCAGAACACCAGGCCCACATCCGCCACCGCCCAGATGGCCGTGCCGATCAGGAAAGCCGCGAACAGCCATGCACCTGCGGTTTTTTGCCGGGCAATCAGCAGGCCGGAAACCGCCATGGCCACGCCGCCGACCAGGAAGTACCAGGAACCACCGAGGCTCACCAGTTTGGCGCCGCCAACGGCCAGCGCGAGGCCGAGCAGGGCGATGATTACGCCCAGGCCCAAGAGTAGGAATCTAGAGACGCCAGTGGCGCGCGATGCTCGTTTCATGTCGAAAGGACTCGAGTGAGAGAGGGCAAAGACGCGATTTTAGCAAGATAATTAACTGGTTAGTACATTAGAGTCCTGCAATAGACTATTACAGGTGCTGCGATGATGGGCTGGGGCTAAATGTCGCGCGTGTCACTGAAGTGTAGGCACGCCTTGGGCAATATGTGGCAGCGCGTAAGCGGGTTGCCACATACGGGGTGGGTTTGGTTTTACGCCTCGGCTGGTTTTTTGCCGCGAGGTTTTTTCTGCGCAGTTTCCCCATCCTCCAGTGCGTCGCCCCCCAGGCTGCGCGTCAACTCGACGGCGGCCTGCTGGAACAGGGGGTGCAATGTCTGCGCCTGCTCGGCGGTCAGGCGACTGGCCGGGCCGGACAGCACCAGGGCACCGATCAGGTTTTCCCCTGGGCCGAAGATCGGCAATGCCATCGACGCGGCGTGGGGGTCGGTGGCGCCATGGGAAAACAACGGCTTGATCATCTTCGCCGCCAGCGAATACGGCGTGCGTAACGCTTCGGCACCGGCTGCACCGTCCATGGGGCGGGTGTCGCCCGGTTGCAGGTGCAAGCGCAGGTGATGCGGGGAGTTGACCCGGTAGAGGCACATTCGGTAGGCGCCGTGGCGCACATAGAATGAAGCTGTTTCGCCGGTTTCCTGGGTCAGGCGATGCAGCAGCGGGGTGATATGGCGCTCAAGGTCGAGGCCGTCCTGGTACACCGTGTTCAAGCGCATGATCTCGGTCGCCAGCTGGTAGCGACCGTCCGCCAGGCGAGTGATCAGGCCGTGGTCTTCCAGTGACACCATCAGGCGCATGATGGTGCTCTTGATCAGCCCGGTGCGCGCGGCCAGCTCGGCCAGTTCCAGGGCCGTGTCCCCCATCTTGAAGGCGGTGAGCACGGTCAGCACCCGATCAGCCGAAGCAACTCCGGTGACGGCGGGGCGTGGGCGTGTTTTTACCATGGGGGGCTCCTTGAAGGGGGGGGGCGGGTACGCTGCAAAATACTGGCATTGCCCGCAGGGAGCAATGCCAAGCGATTGAGCGTACAGCGATTTCAGCGCGTTACCGGGCGATCAGTTCGCCTGTGCCGCTCAAATCCCGCATCTGCCTGCGCCCCATCAGCAGCACCATCACGGCACCGGCGGCACACAGCGCCGCCAGCGGCAACAGGGCCAGGGCGTAACTGCCGGTGGCGTGGTGAATGGTGCCGTACACATTCACCATGATGCCGCCACCAATCAGATTGGCCATCGCGCCCACGGCGGCCAGACCGGCGGCGGCAGTGGAGGACGAGAGCCAGGTCGAAACCAGTGCCCAGAACGGCCCCTTCATTGAGTACGCCCCGATCAACACCATGGACAGCATGAACACCGTCGCCACCAGCGAGGAGGTGACCAGTGCGAGCAGCAAACCGGCGGTGATCAGCAGCAAGGTCATCGCGGTGTGCCAGCGGCGTTCACCGCTCTTGTCGGAGCTGCGTCCCCACAGAATCATCAGCACCGAAGCCAGTCCGTAGGGAATGGCATTGACCAGGCCGATTTCCAGGTTGTTCAGGTCAAACGTCTTGAGCAATTGCGGCGCCCACACGCTCATGGTGCTGCCGGCCGCCGACGCCCCGGAGTAGATCAGTGCCAGTACCCAAATGTGCTTGTGGCGCAGCAGTTTCCACAGCGAGATATGCCCGATGGCGGTCTTGCGGCTGCGCTCTTCGTCCAGGCGGCCGGTGAGCCAGCTGCGTTGTTCGTTGCTCAGCCACTTGGCCTGTTCGGGGCGGTCGGTGAGTACGAACAGGCAGGCGATGCCCAGCAGTACGGCGGGGATGCCCTCGATGATGAACAGCCAGTGCCAGCCGCGCATGCCGAACCAGCCGTCCAGGCTCAGCAACAGGCCGGACAGCGGCGAACCAATGAAGTTGGCGCCGGGAATGGCGACCATGAAGATAGCGACCATGCGTCCACGGTATGCCGCTGGCAGCCAGTAGGTGAGGTACAGCAGCACGCCCGGGAAGAAGCCGGCTTCGGCCGCACCCAGCAAAAAGCGCATCACGTACAGCGAATTGGCTCCGGTCACAAACGCGGTGCCGGCGGAAATCAGTCCCCAGGTGATCATGATCCGCGCAATCCACACCCGTGCGCCGAAACGTTGCAGCGCCAGGTTGCTTGGCACTTCCACCAGGAAATACGACACGAAGAACAGGCTGCTGGCAAAGCCGAAGATCGCCGGTGTAAGGCCCAGGTCCTGGTTCATCTGCAGGGATGCCATGCCGATATTGCCGCGATCAATGATCGCCAGCAGGTAGCAAAGTATCAGGAACGGCAGGAGTCGCCACGCCACCTTGCGCATGGTTGAGCGCTCGATCGCGCTGATGTCGGTAGAACTGATAGGCATGACTCTCTCCCATTTTGTTTTTTTTGGAGAAGCGTAATGAGCTCGACCTTCCTTGGGTGAAGGCCGGGCGATGGGCGTTCAATCAGTGTGCGAACAGGTGGCGGTTGACCACCGAACGCGGCTCCGGTGCGCAGCCGTCCCAGAAGTCGATGATCTGTTGCACGGCCAGCAGGCCCACGCGATCGCGCGCCTCGGCAGTGTTGGCGCCTACGTGGGGGGTGGCGACCAGGGTCGGCAGGCCCCACAGCGCTGAGTCGGTGGGTGGCGGTTCGGGGTTGAAGGTGTCGAGGCCGGCGCCGGCGATCTGGCCGGTGCTCAGCGCCTGCACCAGCGCTTCGGTATCGATCAGTTCGCCGCGTGCGGTGTTGATCAACAGGCTGCCTGGGCGCATGCGCTTGAACTGCGCCGCGCCGAAAAGGTTGCGGTTCTGCTCGGTCAGCGGGCAATGCAGGCTGATGATATCGCAGCTCGCCAGCAAGGCATCGAAGTCCTCGGCGCGCTCGACATTCGGCAGGTCGGGCAGGTTGCTCAAGTAGGGATCAAATACCTTGATGGTCATGCGCAGCGGCGTTACCAGTTCCATCAGGATTCGCCCGATAGCGCCCAGGCCCACCAGGCCCAGGGTCTTGCCGGACAGCTCGATGCCCACGGCGGTCGCTTTGTCCCAATGGCCGTCACGCATGCGCGCATCGAGCAGGGCAGTCTGGCGCGCGACGCTGAACATCAGCGCCAGCGCATGCTCAGCCACCGATTGCGCATTGGCGCCCAGGGCGATGGTGACGGGGATGCCGCGTTCAGCGGCGGCGGCGATGTCGATGGTGTCGTAGCCCACGCCGTGCTTGGCGATGATCTTCAGCGCGGGCGATGCATTGATCATGTCCCGGGTCAGTTTGCCCTGGCGCACGATGATTGCGTCCGGCTGTTCGCGGGCAATGATCGCGGTGAGTTCGTCGGCCGGGGCATACGGGGTGGTAGGGATTACGCGCACGCCATGGGCGGCGGCGTGGGCCATGGCTTCGGCAGTTAATTGCGGGCCGGTCAGCAGGAGAGTTCGGGTCATTTGGCGCACCTTGGTTTTCTTATCTGTGTGCAGTTGGCGGTTCGTGATGTCGCTCAACAGTGCTCGAAACCTAACATAATGAAATGGCGTTGCAATAAATAATTTTTGTTGATTTGCGCGAAACGGTTGAGTGCATGCGTGCAACCCCGTGTTATTCAACGAATTAAGGGTTTTATTCAGCCTTAAACCGTTTTTCATGTGCCGAAGCCGCTGTGGGTGAGTCTTGTCAGTTTTAAATTGCAGTGTTAATTTCGAAATGCCATTTCATTTTATGAATTTTCACGTTTAATAAAAACCACAAGAGGAATGCCCCATGTCCATCGGATTCAGAGTGCTCAAGCAGCAACGTAAAGTCGCTGCCGAGTGGGTCGAGCGTTACCGGACAATGCCCGTCGCCAATATCAGCGATTCGATGAACCGCATGACCGCCGGTGGCGCCGCCCTGCAACCGATGCACCACCAGGGCGTGCTGGTGGGGCCGGCGCTGACCGTCAAAGCGCGGCCTGGGGACAACCTGATGCTGCATTACGTCCTGGATATCGCCCAGCCTGGCGACGTGATTGTGGTCGACGCCGGCGGCGACTTGAGCAACGCACTGATCGGCGAAATGATGGTGGCGTACGCGATCAAGAAAGGCGTGGCCGGCATTGTGATCAATGGCGCCATTCGCGATGCTGCGAGTATCGGTGCCGGTGACTTCCCGGTGTTTGCCGCCGGCATCACCCATCGCGGCCCGTACAAGGACGGCCCGGGCGAGGTGAACGTACCGATTGCCTTGGCGGGCATGGTGATCGAACCGGGAGATCTGGTGATGGGTGACGAAGATGGCTTGATCTGCGTGCCCTTCGATCAGGTCGGCGAGGTGTATGATCGCGCCTACGCCAAGCATGCCGCTGAACAGAAGCAGCTTGAACAGATCGCGCTGGGCGAGAACGATCGCACCTGGGTCCTGAAATCGCTCACACAAAAGGGCTGCGAGTTTATTTGAATCCTGCTTCCCACTCCCGTTGGCCGGCGCCTGTGCGCGCGCTGCGCCATCGAAATTTCCAGATCTACTTTGTCGGCCAGGGCCTTTCCACCCTGGGCAAGTGGGTGCAACAGGTCGCGCTGTCCTGGCTCGCCTATCACTTGACGGGCTCGGCCGTGCTGCTGGGGGCGATTGCGTTTCTGACGCTGTTGCCTCAGCTGCTGGTGGGACCGCTGGCGGGCGCCTGGTCCGACCGCCATGACAAACGCCGCCTGTTGATGGCGGTGCAGGCCGCCCTGGCCCTGCAATCGTTGGCCCTGGCCGTGCTGACCTGGCAGCAGTGGATGGGCCGTGAAGTGATCATCGCCATGGCGCTTCTGCTGGGTTTGCTCAACGCCCTGGAAACGCCGCTGCGCCAAGCCTTGATCGCGAGCTTTGTCGATGAGCCCAAAGACCTGCCCAACGCCCTTGTGCTCAACGCGATGCTGATCAATGCCGCACGCTTTATCGGCCCGCCGTTGGCCGGCTTGCTGATCAACTGGAGCGGCGAGGCCGGTTGCTTTGTGCTCACTTCCATCGCGTTCGGTATGTTGCTGATCGGCCTGGGCAGGGTGCAAAGCCGAGCGCAGGCCAGGGCCCAAGGGTCTACCGGGGAGATTTTCCGCGAAGGTCTGCGCTACCTGTGGACCACCCTGGCGATTCGGCGGCTGCTGGTCAGTGTGGTGATGGTCAACCTGTTGGCGTCCTGCTACACCGTACTGCTGCCGATCCTGGCCAAGCATGCGTTCAGCGGCGATGCGCAAACCCTCGGCTGGCTGTGGGGCGCAGCCGGTGCCGGTGCGTTTGTGGCCACGATCTTCCTGGCGTTTGCCGGCAGTGCTTCGAACCTGGGCCGCATTATCGTGCTCGGCACGCTGGTGTGTGCGGTGTCGCTGTGCGCGGTGGCGGCCAACCCGCCGCTGTGGTTCACCCTGGTGGCGCTTGCCGGGCTGGGCTTCGGCATCACGGTGAGCAATGTCAGCAGCAATATGACCCTGCAAAGCGCGGCGCCGGAAGCGTTGCGCGGCCGGGTGATTGCGTTCTATATCGCCATGCGTTTCGGCTTTGAAGCCATCGGCGGATTGTTGGCCGGCCTGCTGGCGGCAGCGCTGAGCGTGCAATGGACATTGCTGCTGGCGGGGCTGTTGCTGGGGGTTTATCAGGGTGTCAGTGGGTACATCAGCCGCAGGCGTGGTTGACAGCAACCACGCCTGCGCCGCGTGTCTCTCAACGAAACGCCGGCACCACCTGCTCGATAAACAACGCCAACGACTTCTTCTTCTCGGCATGGGGCAGGCTGTTGTCGCACCAGAAGCTGAACTCATCCACCCCCAGTTCCTGGTAGTAGCGGATGCGCGGGATGATTTCTTCGGCGGTGCCGATCATCGCGGTCTTGTGCAGGCTTTCCAGTTCGAACTCCGGGCGGGCGGCGAATTTTTCTTCCGGGCTCGGTGCCAGGAAGCCATTCACCGGCACCTCTTTATTACCGAACCAGGCATCGAAGGTGCGATAGAACTTCGAGATCGCCTTGGCCCCGACTTTCCAGCCGTCCGGATCATCGGCGGCATGCACGTGGGTGTGGCGCAGCACCATCAGTTGCGGGCGCGGTACGCCGGGGTTGTTGTCGAGGGCTGCCTGGAATTTGTTTTTCAGGTCGAGGACTTCCTCGTCGCCCTTCATCAGCGGCGTGACCATCACGTTGCAGCCGTTGGCCACCGCAAAGTTGTGCGAGTCCGGGTCGCGGGCGGCGATCCACATCGGCGGGTTGGGCTGCTGGATCGGCTTGGGCACGCTGGTGGAGGTGGGGAATTTCCAGATGTCGCCGTCGTGGGCGTAGTCGCCTTTCCACAACGCACGCACCACCGGCACCATCTCGCGCAGCGCCTGGCCGCCGCTGGAAGCGGGCATGCCGCCGGCCATGCGGTCGAACTCCACCTGGTAAGCGCCACGGGCCAGGCCGACTTCCATGCGCCCGTTGCTGATCACGTCGAGCAAGGCGCATTCGCCCGCCACCCGCAACGGATGCCAGAACGGCGCGATGATGGTGCCGGCGCCCAGGCGAATGGTGGTGGTCTTGGCCGCGAGGTAAGCCAGCAGCGGCATCGGGCTTGGCGAGATGGTGTATTCCATGGCGTGGTGTTCGCCAATCCATACGGTGCTGAAACCGCCAGCCTCCGCCATCAAGGTCAGTTCAGTCAGGTCTTCGAACAACTGACGGTGGCTGACACTTTCGTCCCAACGTTCCATGTGTACGAACAGGGAAAACTTCATGACGCTTACCTCGGATCTATTGTGATCGGCCTGTCGACTGCGGGCCCTTAAGTGCTCTCGCCAATGTGAAGCCTGCCAGTGATGACGGCGGTTCGGCGGATTGATTGTTGGTATACCATAATACGTAATGTCCGCAAAATTTTTCTCTCAACCGGTTACCGGGCTGACACCCGCAATCAAACTGTGGGAGGGGCTCAGGCCGGCAGCGGCAGGGCGCCCATCTTGCCGTGGCAATACACCAGTGGCCCGGCGTTGTGCCGGGGCACAATCAGGTTCTTCACCGCGCCGACCATGATCGCGTGATCGCCGCCTTCGTATTCGCGCCACAACTCGCACTCGATCACCGCCGTGGCATTCGCCAGGATCGGGTTGCCCAACTCACTGAGGGTCCATTCAATGCCCTGAGCCTTGTCCTTGCCCTTGCGCGCAAAGGCATAGGCTTCTGTTTGCTGCCCCCCGGAAAGCACATGAATGGCAAAGCGTTTGTTCTTGATCAACACCGGGTACGAGTCGGAGCTGTAGTTGGGGCAGAACAGCACCAGGGCCGGGTCCATGGACAACGAGCTGAAGGCACTGGCGGTCAACCCGACGATTTGCCCGTCGTCATCGAGCGTGGTGATCACGGTGACCCCGGACGGAAACGAACCCATCACTTGTTTGTAGATAGCGGCATCGATCATGGGGCGGTCCTCTGCGGATAAAGCGGTTTTTATGGGGTTGTAGGTCTGATGGTATACCGTAATACAATCGATGCAACCGCTTTTTCAGTCGCCCGATGAACGTCAAGGCTGGGTCTAATAGCCAATAAATACGGGCGCCATGGCAGGAAATAACGGGGTGCCCTGTGGCACACTTGCGGATCAGATGGGCGCTGAAACTACGGATCAGCCTTGTGAAAATGTTGGAATACCATAATATGGTGTTCATCTGAGGGGCGGCCAGAGAGCTCCCCCGGTGTGGCGTCAAACAACTATAAGATCAGACAAACGCGAGTTCATTTCCATGCCCCAGATGTCCCGGCAAGACCCCCTGATCGAGCATCACACGGTCGATTACGTCCCCCTCGCAGAGCGCCATGGAAAGGCCCGCGACCTGTTCACCTTATGGTTCAGCACCAACATCGCACCGCTGCCGATTGTCACCGGTGCCATGGTGGCCCAGGTGTTCCATCTCAATCTGGCGTGGGGGCTGCTGGCGATTGCCCTCGGGCATCTGCTCGGCGGCATCGTGATTGCCCTCGCATCAGCCCAGGGCCCGCGCATGGGCATCCCGCAGATGGTGCAGAGCCGTGGCCAGTTCGGCCGTTACGGCGCGCTGCTGATCGTGTTCTTTGCCGCGCTGATCTACATCGGCTTTTTCATCTCCAATATCGTCCTGGCCGGCAAGTCCATCGTCGGCATCGTGCCGTCGGTGCCGGTGCCGGCGAGCATCCTGATCGGCGCCCTCAGCGCCACCGCGATCGGCGTGATCGGCTACCGCTTTATCCATAGCCTCAACCGCATCGGCACCTGGGTGATGGGCAGCGCGTTGCTGGCCGGTTTTATCTACATCTTCGCCCATGACCTGCCGGCAGATTTCCTGACCCGTGGCGGCTTCAACGCCGCTGGCTGGTTGGCCACCGTGTCGCTGGGGGTGATCTGGCAGATCAGCTTTTCGCCCTACACCAGCGACTACTCGCGCTACCTGCCGGCGGATATCGGCATCACCCGGCCGTTCATTGCGACCTACCTGGGCGCCACCCTCGGCACCATCCTGTCCTTCGCCTTTGGCCTGGTAGCCGCACTGGCCACGCCCGAAGGCACCGAAGCCATGGTCGCGGTCAAGCAAGCCACCGGCTGGCTGGGGCCGATCCTGATGGTGCTGTTCCTGCTCAATATCATCAGCCACAACGCCCTGAATCTGTACGGCGCGGTGCTGTCGATCATCACCTCGGTGCAGACCTTCGCCAGCCACTGGACCCCGAGCATCAAGGTGCGCGTGCTGCTGTCGGGCGTGGTCCTGGCCGGTTGCTGCGTGGTGGCGTTGGGCGCGTCGGCGGACTTCATCTCGCAATTCATCGGCCTGATCCTCGCGCTGTTGCTGGTGCTGGTGCCGTGGGCGTCGATCAACCTGATCGACTTCTACATCATCAAGCGCGGGGTCTATGACATTGCCTCGATTTTCCAGGCGGATGGCGGGGTGTATGGGCGTTTCAACCTGCATGCAATCGTGGCGTACTGCATCGGCATCATCGTGCAACTGCCGTTTGCCAATACGTCGCTGTATGTGGGGCCGTGGGCCAACCTGGTGGAAGGCGCGGACCTGTCGTGGCTGATGGGACTGGTGGTGACGTGCCCGTTGTATTACTGCCTGGCGACACGTCAACACACCCGGAAGATCAGGGCGGTGCGGTTGGGCTACACCGACTGAGCCACTCCGCCGAACTCCTCCAACGCATCCCGCAACGTGCCCTCGAAGTATTCCTTCGAGGCGCGATCCCAGAGGATATGAAACGCCGGCAGCTCCACACTCCCTGTGTGGATGACAATCGCATTGACCCGCGCCACTGACGTCTGCGCCACCATCCCGGGCTTGAACGCCGGGTCGCTCAAGTCAACCCCGCACAGCTTGGCCATCACCTGCGCAATCACGCCCCCGCTGAGTCGCACACAGGCATGGCTGTCCTGGCGCGGCAGCAGGTAATTGGCGCGGTGGTCCAGTTCCCAACGCGCTTCTTCATCGGCAATCCGTTGCCCCTGATCCTGCGGACTGCCCAGCACCAGGTATTCGTTCTGCGACAGGCGCGCCACCCAGCTGCCGTCCGCTTGTGCGCTGGCTTGGTTGGGCGCGCCCGGCAACGTGAAGCCGCGCGCGGTAAGGTACTCGGCGCTTTGTGCGCCGCGAAAGCCGACCCGGGGCAGGTCGGTCTGGTCCTGCAGTTGGCAGGGCGGCGTGAACAATTCGTGGGCTTTCAGACTGGTCATGGCTTAACCCTCCTGGCGTTGGTTAGTGGGGTCGAAGAACGGCAGTTGCACCACCTCGGCCTGGACGACGATGCCGCCTTCGACGCGAATCGGAATGCGCTGCCCCGGTGTGCTCTGGTCGATCCCGGCGTAGGCCAGGCCGATGATGCGGCCCAGACTGGCGGAATATTCACAGGAGGTGACGTTGCCGCTGATGTCCGCGCCGTTGAGCACCAGGTGGCCTTCCAGCGGTTGCACGCTGCCCTTGGGCAGGCTGAAGCCCACCAGTTTGCGTTTCAGCGGCTGGGCTTCAAGGATGTCCACCGAGCGGCGGCCGACGAAGAACGGCTTGTTGCGGCTGACCGCCCAGCCCATGTCGATTTCTGCCGGGTGAGTCATGCCGTCGGTGTCCTGGCTGATGATCACATGGCCTTTTTCCAGGCGCAGCAGGCGTTGGGTTTCGACGCCGAAGGGGCGAATGTCAAAGGCCTTGCCGGCCGTCATCAACGCGTCCCACAACGCCAGGCCGTGGCGTGCCGGTACGTGGATTTCATAGCCCAGCTCGCCGACGAACCCGACCCGCAGCAAGCGGGCCTTGATTCCGGCCACCGTGCCCTGGCGCACGCCCAGGTAGGGGAAGCCTTCGGCACTCAGGTCGAGGTCGTTGCACACCTGCTCCAGCACCTTGCGCGAATCCGGCCCGGCCACGTTCACCGCACAGATCGCCGCCGTGACGTTGGTCACGTCCACGTCCAGGCGCCACTGTGCGTTCCACTTGAGCATCTGCTGGTAGATGCGGTCGACGCCGCTGGTGGTGGCGGTGACGTAGAAATGCTTGTCGGCCAGCCGCGCGCACACGCCGTCGTCGATCACCACGCCGTGTTCGTTGGTCATCAGTGCATAACGCGAACGGCCCACCGGCTGCTTGAGGAACGCGAAGGTGTACATGCGGTTGAGCAATTCGGCGGCGTCCGGGCCGCGCACGTCCAGGCCACCGAGTGTGGACACATCGATCAGCCCGACCTTGTTGCGCACGTGCAGCGCTTCGGCCTGCATGCACGCTTCGCGGTCCTGGGGCTTGCCGTAATAGGCCGGGCGCTGCCAGATACCGGCGGGCATCATCTTCGCCCCGGCTTGCACATGGCGCGCGTGCATCGGCGTTTGCCGGTAGGGGTCGAAGGCCCGTCCGGCGACATGGGCGAGTTTCTCCGCCACGAACGGCGGCCGTGCGGTGGTGACCCCGGTTTCGCTGATCGTGCGCTGGGTCGCCCAGGCCACCAGCCGTGCGGTCGGCAGCGCCGAATGGCGTCCCTGGGACGGGCCCATGCCGACCGTGGAGTAACGCTTGACCAACTGCACATCGCGGTAGCCGATGCGGGTGGCGTTGACGATGTCCGCCACTTGCAGGTCTTCGTCGAAGTCGACGAAATCCTTGCCCTTGGGGTGCGGGAAGATCGGCCAGTGGAAGTTGACCTGGGCTTCGCTGCGCAGCGCTGCACGCGGGCTGGTGCTGTTCAAACCAAGGGCGCGCAGGCTATCGGCGGCGGCGTTGGTCCCATCCGCCAGCACATTGTCCAGTTGATGCCGACCGTGTACGGAACCGGCCACGCCCAGGTTGCGCGGCAGGCCACTGAGGCTGAACTCCGCCCGCGAGTCGTCATAGGCCAGCTTGCCACCGGCCTGGCATAGCAGTTGATAGACCGGCATATAACCGGCCGACATGCACAGCAGGTCGCAGTGGATCACGTGCCCGCTGGCGCTGACCTGGCCCTGGCCGGTGATCTGGCGCACGTCGACGCCCTTCACATGGCGCAGGCCTTTTTCATGCAGGGCCTCGAACACGGTGCTGTTGCTCAGGCACGGGATCTTGCGCTGGGCCAGGGCACCCGGCAGGGCTTTGTCCGCCGGGGCGTGACGCAGGTCGATCACGGCGGCCACCTCCACGCCCTGGTCATGCAGGTCGAGGGCGGCGAGGTAGCCGTCATCGTTGCCGGTGAGCACTACCGCGCGCTTGCCGGGCTTGACTGCATACAGCTTCATCAGGCGTTGCGCGGCGCTGGTGAGCATCACCCCCGGCAGGTCGTTATTGCGGAAGACCACCGGTTGGTCGAACGAACCGCTGCACACCAGGCACTGCTGCGCGCGCACTTTGTACAGGCGCTTGCCCTGGATCACCGGCAGGTAGTTGTCGGTGAACCAGGCATTGCAGGTGGCGTCGGTGAGCACCTGGATATTCGCGTGTTGCTGCACCGCGCCGAGCAACTCGCGGCGCAGGGTGTCGGCACGGGTGCCGGCAATATCGAAGCGCGCGTAGGTCAGCGACCCGCCGAGAATCGGCTGCTGCTCGATCAGCAGCACCTTGGCGCCGGCATTCGCAGCGGTCAGCGCGGCCTGCAAGCCGGCGGGACCGGCGCCGATCACGGCGAGGTCGGTGAACAGGTAGGCCTTGTCGTAGTACTCGGGCTGGAAGGTCAAGTCGAGCACGCCCAGGCCGGCCTTTTTGCGGATGATCGGCTCCCAGACTTTCCACATGCCCTTGGGCTTGTAGAACGAACGGTAGTAGAAACCCACCGGCATGAACCTGGAGAACTTGCCCAGGTAGGCGTCCTTGTCGTTATCCAGCGAGCCGTTGACGTTCTGCGCCGTCACCGCCAGGCCGGCGGACAGCGCGTGGGCATCGGCCAATACGTTGGGTTCGCGGGGCAGTTGCACCAGGCTGTTGGCGTCATGGCCGGCCATGGTCAATGGGCCGCGTGGGCGGTGGTACTTGAACGACCGCGACATCAGGAAGCGCCCGTTGGCGAGCAGCGCGCTGGCGATGCTGTCGCCCTGTAAACCCTGGTAGGGCAGGCCGTCGAAACTGAAATCGAGTGGCTGGTCACGCTGGATCAGCAGGCCCATGGGGGCGGGGAGGCGGTTCATCCGGCGATCTCCTTGGCGGTGGTGAAGTCGACGCGGGTAGTGAACACTTCGCGCGGATCGAAGGTGCGCAGGATCTCGTCGGTGACCGTGTGGCGCTCGGCGAGGAACCAGTAACTGGACGGCGTGTGCATCCACCATTCGCGCACCACACCGGCGAGGTTATCGGTGTTGAACACGTAGTCGGCCCATTCGGCATCGCTGCAGGTCACCGGATCGGGCATCGGTTTGAATTCACCGCCGTAGGTGAACTCGCTGATATTGCGCGGCCCGTTGAGCGGGCAAATCATGATTTTCATCGTCTGCTCTCCGTCAGTGGCTGGCCGCTGTGGCGCCCATTTCGTTGACTTGCTGGAAGGTCGAGAAACGTTCGAGGCCGAAGGGCTTGATCAAGTCCGGGACCTTGCCGCCGCTGGCGACCAGCTCGGCCATGGTCTTGCCGCAGATCGGCGTGGCCTTGAAGCCCCAGGTGCCCCAGCCGGCGTCGAGGTAGTAATTCTTCAGCGGCGACAGGCCCATGATCGGGCTGTAGTCGGGGGTCATGTCGGTGATCCCGGCCCACTGGCGCATCAACTTGGCGTTGGCCAGGAACGGGAACATCTCGATGGCATGGGCCAACAGGCTTTCCTTGAGGTCCAGGGTCGAGCGCGTGTTGAACAGCGGGTACGGGTCGGAGCCGCCACCGAACACCACTTCGCCACGGCTGGTTTGCTGCACGTAGCAGTGCAGGGCCGAGGAACTCACCAACGGGTCGAGGAACGGCTTGAACGGCTGGGTGACCATGGCCTGCAACGGGAAGGTCTGGATCGGCGAACGGATACCGGCCTTGGCCATCAGCAGCGAGCTGTGCCCGGCAATCGCCTGCACCGCGCAGCCGCACCGGATGGTGCCGCGATTGGTCTTCACCGCGGTGATGGCGCCGTTTTCGATGATCAGGTCCTGCACTTCGGTGAGCTGATGGATTTCCACGCCGCGCTTGGCTGCCTGCTTGGCGTAGCCCCAGGCCACGGCATCGTGACGCGCGGTCGCGCCGTCGATATGCCAGAGCCCGGCAATCACCGGCAAGTGGCCGGGGTCGAGGTTGAGGCTGGGCACCAGCTCGCGGATCTGTTGGCGGTCAATCATCTCGGTACGCCCGCCGAAGTGCTTGTTGACCTCGGCGCGCTGGCGGAACGAACGCACGGTGGCGTCGGTGTGGGCCAGGGTCAGTTGGCCGCGCTCGGAGTACATGATGTTGAAATCGAATTCGTTGGACAGCGACTGGAACATCTTCACCGACTCGGCGTAGAAACGAACGCCTTCGCTGGTGAGGTAGTTGGAGCGGATCACCGCCGTATTGCGCGCGGTATTGCCGCCGCCCAGGTAAGCCTTTTCCAGCACCGCTATGTTGGTGATGCCGTGGTACTTGGCCAGGTAGTAGGCCGTCGCCAGGCCATGGCCACCGGCGCCGATGATCACCACGTCGTAACTCGACTTGAGTTCCTTGGGCGGTGGCAGGTCCACCTCCACCGGGTACTCCGAACTCAGCCCGTATTTCAATAGATTGAATGGCATACGGCCTCCGATTGGCTGCGTAGGGCGTGGTGTTGCGCCAGGGCGGCGGCCACGGTGTTTTTCATCAGGAAGGCAATGGTCATCGGCCCGACACCGCCGGGCACCGGGGTGATGGCGGCGACATGGGGCAGGGCGCTGTCGAAGTCGACATCACCCACCAGGCGGCTGCGGCCGTCGTCGTCGATGCGGTTGATGCCGACATCGATCACCACCGCGCCGGGCTTCAACCAGCTCGCGTCAATCAAGCGGGCGCGGCCCACGGCGGCGATCACGATATCGGCCTGGCGACACAGGGCCTGGGCGTCGTGGCTGCGCGAATGCAGCACGGTCACCGAGCAATCCGCCTTGAGCAGCAGCGCGGCCATGGGCTTGCCGACGATGTTCGAACGGCCGATCACCACCGCGTGTTTGCCACGCAGGTCGCCGCAGGTTTGCTCCAACAGATACAGGCAACCGCTCGGGGTGCACGGCGTGAGCACTGCGCGGCCCTGGCTGAGGCCGCCGACGTTCTGGCTGTGAAACCCGTCGACGTCCTTGTCCGGCGCGATGGCCTCCAGGGCGCGCAGTTCGTCCATCTGCGCCGGCAACGGCAATTGCAGGAGGATGCCGTGGATCGCCGGGTCGGCGTTCAATTGGCCGATCAGGATCAATAAGTGTTCGGTGCTGGTATCGCCGGGCAGGCGATGCTCCACGGAGCGGATGCCCACCTCTCCGGCGCGCAGGATCTTGTTGCGCACATAGACCTGGCTGGCCGGGTCGCTGCCCACCAGGATCACCGCCAGCGCCGGTTGAATAGCCTGCCCATGCAGTCGCGCCACGTCCTCGCGCACTTGCAGCAGCACTCGCGCCGCAGCGGCTTTGCCGTCGATCAGTTTATGCGCGCTCACCGGAACACCACCGTTCTGTCCTGATTGAGGAAGACCCGGTGCTCCAGGTGGTACTTGACCGCCTTGGACAAGGCTACGGTTTCGGTGTCGCGGCCGATGGCGACGAGGTCGTCGGGCTTGTACACGTGGTCGACGCGCTGCACTTCCTGCTCGATGATCGGGCCCTCATCCAGGTCGCTGGTCACATAGTGCGCGGTGGCACCGATCAACTTCACACCGCGTTGATACGCCTGGTGATAGGGCTTGGCACCCTTGAACCCGGGCAGGAACGAATGGTGGATATTGATCGCCCGCCCCGACAGTTGCCGGCACAGGTCGTCGGAGAGGATCTGCATGTAGCGCGCCAACACCACCAGCTCGGTGCGGGTGTCGTCGACGATCTTCATCAGCTCGGCTTCCTGCGCGGCCTTGTTGTCCCTGGACACCGGCAGGTAGATAAAGCGAATGCCCTCGCGCTCGGCCATCGGCCGCAGGTCGAGGTGGTTGGAGACGATGGCGGTGATGGTCATGTCCATCTCGCCCTTGTGGTAGCGGTAGAGCAGGTCGGTGAGGCAGTGGTCGAACTTGCTCACCATCAGCATCACGCGCATCGGCTCGCGGGTGTCGTACAGCTCCCACTGCATGTCGAAGGCCTGGGCGACATCGGCGAAACCGTCTCTGATCGCTTGCAGGTCGCCTGTGTGGCCATCGTTGAAACGGAACACCGCACGCATGAAAAAGCGGCCGCTGAAGTCATCGTCGAACTGCGCCATTTCCCCGATGTAGCACGCCTTGTCCGCCAGGTAAGTGGTGACGGCAGCGACAATGCCGGACACGGCGGGGCACGTCACCTTGATGATGAAATGGTTTTTTTCGTGTTGCATGACACGTCCTCGGGATGATGGCGGCAGCTCATCGCATAGCGAAAAAATGTCTGAGGACAGCAGGCTCATTCCTTGAGCGCGTTTTCTTGTGGGGAATAAAATATTCCTGAAGTGGCTTTATAGGGGAATGGGGCCGGGGCGTCCAGGGTTTTGGGAAAGTTTTTTAACTGAGGGGAATTTTTACACAGGCCCAACGGCATCGAACGCTGTTAAAAATGTGGGAGGGGGCTTGCCCCCGATGAGGGGGGGGCAGTGAAAGATGCATTCACTGACACTCCCTCATCGGGGGCAAGCCCCCTCCCACAATTGGATCTCTGTGCTTCAGGTGTATCGAGTCCGGATTACTCTTTGTCGTTGCCGTAATTCATGATCGACAGCAGGCGAATCGGCACCCGCACCAACTCTTCCGGCCCATGGGGAATCTCGCCTTCAAACGTCAAGCTGTCCCCGGCCTCCATCCGATACAGCTGGTTGCCATGCCGGTAAATCAACTCCCCCTCCAGCAAATGCAGAAACTCCGTCCCTGGATGGGCAAAGGTCGGGAACTCCTCGCTGGCGTCATCCATGCTGACCATGTACGCCTCGAAGCTCTTCTTCGGACCGCGCGTGTGGTTGAGCAGGTGATAGGTATGCCCCTTCTCCGTCCCACGGCGCACCACTTCCATGCCCTGGTCGGCCTTGACCAGCAAGGCGCTGCCATCCTGCTGATCGTATTCGCTGAATAACTTCGACAGCGGCAGCCCGAGCACATCGCACAGGCGGCTCAATGTATCGAGGCTGGTGGAGACCTGGGCGTTCTCGATCTTGCTCAACATGCCCTGGCTGATATCGGCAATCTTCGCCACGTCGGACAGCTTCAGGTCCTGGGCCTGGCGCTGGCGTTTGATCTGCAGCCCCAGGTATTGCTCGAGCTTGAGGCGCGGGGCGGTTTCGGTGGACATGATCATCGGCTCCTGCACGGTTTCCGTTCAGTAATATTATTTTCGCACTGGGAAAGTGCAAGGTCTGGCGCTTGAAGGCCACCCCGCTGTGCGTATTCCTGCGGGGAAAAGAATTTTCCCATATATACAGCACAAAAGCGCAGCTCCACCCACTTCGATGTGTCGATCGCGATTCTGGCAAGGGTATTGCATTCCTGTAAGGAAACTAACTTTCTTTTTAGGAATAAAAAGACAGCCTAGGCCCACCCACACGGTTTTGCCTTTCGCGAGGAGTGACACGCAATGTTGCCAGCAGAAACCCAGCGCATCATCGACAAGCACGGGATCAAATACGTGCTTGCGCAGTTTGTGGATATACACGGTGCGGCCAAGACCAAGTCGGTGCCCATCTGCGGGCTCAAGACCGTGGCCGAAGAGGGCGCGGGGTTTGCCGGGTTTGCCATCAGCGGCATGGGCATGGAACCCCATGGCCCGGACTTCATGGCGCGCGGCGATCTGTCGACCTTGACCCCGGTACCCTGGCAGCCGGGTTATGGGCGCGTGGTGTGCGTCGGGCATGTCGACGGCAAGCCCCATCCCTACGACAGCCGCTACGTGCTGCAGCAACAAGTGCAGCGCCTGCAGGACAAGGGCTGGACGCTGAACACCGGCCTGGAGCCCGAGTTCAACCTGATGCGCCGCGACGAGCAGGGCAAGCTGCAACTGGTGGACCCCAGCGACAACCTCGACAAGCCTTGCTACGACTACAAGGGCCTGTCGCGTTCGCGGGTGTTCCTCGAGCGCCTGACCGAAGCCTTGCAGGCGGTGGATTTCGAGGTCTATCAAATCGACCACGAGGACGCCAACGGCCAGTTCGAGATCAATTACACCTACAGCGATGCCTTGACCTCCGCCGACCGCTTCACCTTCTTCCGCATGGCCGCCGGCGAGATCGCCAATGACCTGGGCATGATCTGCTCCTTCATGCCCAAGCCCGACCCGAAACGCGCCGGCAACGGCATGCACTTTCACCTGTCGATCAGCAGCGCCGAGAACAAAAACCTGTTCCATGACGCCAGCGACCCGAGCGGCATGGGCCTGTCGACACTCGCCTATCACTTCGCCGCCGGCTTGCTCGCCCATGGCCCGGCGCTGTGTGCGTTCGCCGCGCCCACGGTCAACTCCTACAAGCGCCTGGTGGTCGGCAACTCGTTGTCCGGCGCCACCTGGGCCCCGGCCTTTATTGCGTTTGGCGCCAACAACCGCTCGGCCATGGTCCGCGTGCCGTATGGCCGCCTGGAGTTCCGCCTGCCGGATGCCGGCTGCAACCCCTACCTGGTCAGCGCTGCGATCATCGCCGCGGGCCTGGACGGTATCGATCGCCAGCTGGAAATCGACCACGTCTGCAACGAAAACCTCTACAGCCTGAGCCTCGAGCAGATCGCCGAGCGCGGCATCAAGACCCTGCCGCAATCCCTCAAGGAAGCCTGCGACGCGCTGGAAGCCGACGCGCTGTTCGCCGAAATGCTCGGCCCGCAGATCGTGGGCGAGTTCATCAAGCTCAAGCGCATGGAGTGGGTGGAGTACAGCCGCCATGTGAGCGACTGGGAAATCCAGCGCTATACCGAATTTTTCTGACACCGTGTGACGGAGACTTGTTATGTGTGGAATCGTAGGCCTGTACCTGAAGAATCCGCAGCTGGAACCCCAGCTCGGCCAGCTGTTTGAACCCATGCTGCAAGCCATGACCGACCGTGGCCCGGACAGCGCCGGTTTCGCCATCTACGGCGATGAAGTCGCCGATGGCTGGGTCAAGCTGACCCTGCAAGCCACCACCGAAGCCTTCGACTGGAAAGGCTTGATGGGCGAGCTGGAAGGGCGCCTCGGCTGTTCCCTGGACTGGTTCCAGAACGCCAGCGCCGCCGTATTGAAGATCCACGCCGACGAAGCCCCGGTGCGCCTGGCCCTGGCCGAACTGGCGCCGAGCGTGCGCATCATGAGCGCCGGGCAGAGCATCGAGATCCTCAAGGGCATGGGCCTGCCCCAGGAAATTTCCCAACGCTTCGGCCTGGCAAACATGCAGGGCAGCCACATCATCGGCCACACGCGCATGGCCACCGAAAGCGCGGTGACCATGGAAGGCAGCCACCCGTTCTCCACCGGCGCCGACCTGTGCCTGGTGCACAACGGCTCGCTGTCCAACCACTTCCGCCTGCGCCAGGAACTCAAGCGCGAAGGCATCCACTTCGAAACCGACAACGACACCGAAGTCGCCGCCGGCTACCTGACCTGGCGCCTGCAACAGGGCGATTCGCTCAAAGAGGCGCTGGACCACTCCCTGGAAGACCTCGACGGCTTCTTCACCTTCGCCATCGGCACGCGCAACGGCTTTGCGGTGATCCGCGACCCGATTGCGTGCAAGCCGGCGATCTTGGCCGAGACCGACGACTACGTCGCCATGGCCTCCGAGTACCAGGCGCTGTCGAGCCTGCCGGGCATCGAAAACGCGCGGATCTGGGAGCCGGCACCGGCCACGTTGTACATCTGGGAACGCCCGTCAGCTTAAGGAGCGCACACATGAAAACCATCGATCTTTCCACCGCCACCGTGCGTGACCTCAACCAGGCGCTGCACGCCCAGGCCATCGACAACGAGTGGCGCGTGACCCATTCCAACGGCAAGCACAACCTTGCGGTAGGGGTGAACCAGGCCGTGTCCATCGATATCGAGGGCCACGCCGGCTACTACTGCGCGGGCATGAACCAGCAGGCCTCGATTACCGTGCACGGCAATGTCGGCGTGGGCTGCGCCGAGAACATGATGTCCGGCTCGGTGCGCGTCAAAGGCAGCGCGTCCCAGGCCGCCGGGGCCACGGCCCATGGCGGTTTGCTGGTGATTGAGGGCGATGCGGGCGCGCGTTGCGGGATTTCCATGAAGGGCATCGACATCGTCGTCGGCGGCAGCATTGGCCATATGAGCTGCTTCATGGGCCAGGCCGGGCGCCTGGTGGTGTGCGGCGACGCCGGCGATGCGCTGGGGGATTCGCTCTACGAAACCCATATCTACGTGAAAGGCACGGTGGAGTCCCTGGGCTCGGACTGCGTTGAAAAAGAGATGCGCAGCGAGCACCTGCAAGAGTTGCAGGAACTGCTCGACCGCGCCGGCTTCGCCCACCAGGCGGCGGATTTCAAGCGCTACGGCTCGGCCCGTCAACTCTACAACTTCAAAGTCGATAACGCCTCCGCGTACTGATCAGGAGCTTCACCATGACTGAACAAACCCCTCCGGTCCTGCGCGAGTCGGCCACCTTCGACCGCCTGACCATCCAGGAAATCCAGCGTGCCGCCGAAACCGGCATCTACGACATTCGCGGTGGCGGCACCAAGCGCAAGCTGCCGCACTTCGATGACTTGCTGCTGCTCGGCGCCAGCGTGTCGCGCTATCCGCTGGAAGGCTATCGCGAGAAGTGCGGCACCGATGTGATCCTCGGCAACCGCTTCGCCAAGAAGCCGATCCACCTGAAGATCCCGGTGACCATCGCCGGCATGAGCTTCGGTGCGTTGTCGGCCAACGCCAAGGAAGCCCTGGGCCGTGGCGCGACCATCGCCGGCACCAGCACCACCACCGGTGACGGCGGCATGACCCCGGAAGAGCGCGGCCAGTCCCAGCACCTGGTGTATCAGTACCTGCCGTCGCGCTACGGCATGAACCCGGATGATTTGCGCAAGGCCGACGCCATCGAGATCGTCCTCGGCCAGGGCGCCAAGCCCGGCGGCGGCGGCATGTTGCTCGGCATGAAAGTCACCGAGCGTGTGGCCGGCATGCGCACCTTGCCGATCGGCGTGGACCAGCGCAGCGCCTGCCGCCACCCGGACTGGACCGGCCCCGATGACCTGGCGATCAAGATTGCCGAGCTGCGCGAAATCACCGATTGGGAAAAACCGATCTACGTGAAGATCGGCGCGAGCCGGCCGTATTACGACGTGAAGCTGGCGGTCAAGGCCGGTGCCGATGTGATCGTGCTTGACGGTATGCAAGGCGGCACCGCCGCGACCCAGGAAGTGTTTATCGAGCATGTGGGCATCCCGATTTTGTCGGCCATCCCGCAAGCGGTACAGGCTTTGCAAGAGATGGGCATGCACCGCAAGGTCCAGTTGATCGTGTCGGGCGGGATCCGCAACGGTGCCGATGTGGCCAAGGCCATGGCGATGGGCGCGGATGCGGTCGCCATCGGCACGGCGGCGCTGATTGCCCTGGGCGACAACCACCCACGGCTGGACGCGGAACTGAAAAAGATCGGCTCGGCCGCCGGTTTCTACGACGACTGGCAGAACGGCCGCGACCCGGCCGGCATCACCACCCAGGACCCGGAGCTGTCCAAGCGCCTCGACCCGGTGGAAGGCGGGCGGCGGTTGGCCAACTACCTGCGGGTGATGGTGCTGGAAGCGCAGACCATGGCCCGTGCGTGCGGCAAATCGCACCTGCACAACCTCGACCCCGAGGACCTGGTGGCGCTGACGGTGGAATCGGCCGCCATGGCGCGGGTGCCGCTGGCAGGAACCAGCTGGGTGCCGGGTTCCGGTTACTAGCGGGCCCCTGTAGTGAGCGGGCTTGCCCCGCGCCGGGTGGCGAAGCCACCCCAATAAAGCCGCCGCATTCATTGAGGTAGAAATGCGGCGGTTGGTTTACGGGCGGCTTCGCCACCCAGCGCGGGGCAAGCCCGCTCACTACACCCAGGTACTTCCCATTTCTTTTGCAGGAGCTTTGAACATGGTCAATCGTCTTCTCGGCAAATCCCTCTTCGGTTTATTGGTGGCCAGTGCCTTTGCACCCTTGGCCCAGGCCGCCGACGCCCCCACCTTGAACACCGGCAGCACCGCCTGGATGGTCACCGCCGCCGTGCTGGTGCTGTTCATGTGCTTGCCGGGGCTTGCGTTGTTCTACGGTGGCCTGGTCCGTGCGAAAAACATGCTCTCGTTGTTCACCCAGTGCTTCGGCATCGCCGGCCTGGTGGGCGTGCTGTGGGTGATCTACGGCTACAGCATGGTGGTCGACACCACCGGCATGGTCGAAGGGCAGGTGACCTTCAACAGTTTTGTCGGTGGCCTGAGCCGCGCCTTCCTGGCGGGCATGACCCCGGAGAGCCTGGTGGGGGATATTCCGGAAGGGGTGTTCGTGACCTTCCAGATGACCTTCGCCATCATCACCCCGGCCCTGATCGCCGGCGCCTTTGCCGAACGCATGAAATTCTCGGCGGCGCTGCTGTTCATGGCCATCTGGTTCACCCTGGTCTATGCCCCGGTGGCGCATATGGTCTGGGGCGGTTCGGGGGCCTTGATGCATAACTGGGGCGTGCTCGACTTTGCCGGCGGCACCGCCGTGCACATCAATGCCGGTGTGGCTGCGCTCGCTGCGTGCCTGATCCTCGGCAAGCGCAAGGGCTACCAGAACACGCCGATGCCGGCGCATAACCTCAGCCTGACCATGGCCGGTGCGGCGATGCTCTGGGTCGGCTGGTTCGGCTTCAATATCGGCTCCGGTGGCGGCCTCAGCGGCACCTCGGGCATCGTTATGCTCAACACTCAGTTGGGCGCCTGCGCCGGGATCCTGGGCTGGATGTTCACCGAGTGGTTCAAGGTCGGCAAGCCCAGTGCCCTCGGCCTGGCCAGCGGCGCGTTGGCCGGCCTGGTGGGGATCACCCCGGCGTGTGCCTACGTGGGCGTCGGCGGTGCGTTGGCCATCGGCTTGCTGTGCGGGGTGTTCTGCTACTTGAGCGTGACGGTGTTGAAGCGCCGTTTCGGCTACGACGACAGCCTCGACGTGTTCGGCCTGCACGGCATCGGCGGGATGATCGGCGCGGTGTTGACCGGGGTGTTCTGTGTACCGTCCATGGGGGGCCTGGTGGAAGGTGTGACCATGGGCGGGCAGGTGGTTGCCCAGCTCAAGGGGGTGCTGCTGACTACGGTGTACTGCTTTGTGATCAGTTGGATCATCCTCAAGGGGGTCAATGTCCTGGTTGGCTTGCGTGCCCATGAGTCGGTGGAGGAGATGGGGCTGGACCTGGCCGAGCATAATGAGCGGGCCTACAACCACTGATCATTCCCCCTGAGTAAACGCAGCTCAAAATGTGGGAGGGGCGGTGCGACGATTCGACTTGCCCCGTGGCGGCTCGGGAGCCGACGACTCTCTAACGGGTGCCCCGGGACTGAAATGTGGGAGGGGGCTTGCCCCCGATGGCGGCCTGACAGCCGACCAGGATGTTGGATCGGATCGAGTACATATCCGTTGCTGCGGTAAAGGCGGCTATTGGTTCCGCCCTTACGGCGGCTCACTTTGGAAAAGCCCCAAAGTAAGCAAAGGGCTCTTGCCCCACCACTCGGCACCTCGCCCAGGCTCGGTGTGCCCGTAATCCGACAGTGATGTGGGGGGCCGCCGCCACGCGCCATCCATGGCGCGGGGCGGCTAAACCGGCATCCCTGCCGGTTTACCCCCCACATCACTATCGGATTCCGGCCAGCGTGGTTAACGGGGCGCCTGAGATCAAGATCAAGATCTACAGCAAGAGCAAGAGCAAGAGCGGCTCGCTTCGCATCGTGGTTACCGTTGTGGATACCTATGCGCCGACAGCGGTCTTTCAGTCAGCTGGGTTGTAGCTGAGCCACGGCCATCGGGGGCAAGTCTCCTCCCGCATTTGCCTTGCTGCGTTGCAGCTGGCTCGCCACCAGGGTGTTCTTCAGCAGGTAGGCAATCGTCATCGGCCCCACACCGCCGGGCACCGGCGTGATCGCGCTGGCTACGGTGCGTGCGCTGGCATAGTCCACATCCCCCACCAACCGTGTGCCGGTCTCGGTGGTGATGCGGTTGATCCCCACATCAATGACCACTGCGCCGGGCTTGAGCCAACTGGCATCGATCAGCTGCGGCCGGCCTACGGCGGCGACGACGATGTCGGCCAAACGGCACAACGCCGGTGCATCGACGCTGCGCGAGTGCACCACGCTGACCGAGCAGTTGGCCTGCAGCAGCAGGGTTGCCATGGGTTTGCCGACAATGTTCGAACGCCCGATCACCACCGCGTGCAAGCCGCTCAAGTCGCCGCAGGTTTCGTGCAGCAGGCGCATGCAGCCGCTGGGCGTGCAGGGCGTCAGCACTTCGATGCCTTGCACCAGGCCACCGACGTTTTCGCGGTGGAAGCCATCCACGTCCTTGATCGGGTCGATCGCGTGGATCACTGCCGCCTCGTCGATATGCGCCGGCAGCGGTAACTGCACCAGAATGCCGTTGACCGTTGCATCGGCGTTCAAGCGGGCAAGCAGGTCGAGCACCTGCGTCTGGCTGGCATCTTCCGGCAGCCGGTATTCCAGGGAGCGAATCCCGACTTCCTTGGCCCGCAGCAGCTTATTACGCACGTAGACGTGGCTGGCCGGGTCATCGCCCACCAGCAATACCGCCAGGGCCGGGTAGATTTGCTGCGAGGCTAGCAGCAGGACCTCTTCGCGAACCTCGTCGAGCACCTGGGCAGAGATGGCCTTGCCGTCGATATCGCGGGCAGGCGTGGGGAGAGAGCTGGTCAAAAGCGTCACCGTTGTCTGGGGAAATAAGGCGCTGAGGGATAAGAATCCCTCAGCCATAGGCAGGCCGGAAGGCTCAGGCTACCAGTTGATGGCAGGCATACACCACCAGCACACCGGCGACCAGCGTGGCATAGGGCAGCCAGCCGGCGCGGCGCTGGCCGTCATCGGCCTGGATATACAGGTCGGTGAGCATGGCGGCGGGGAAGTGGCCCTTGTCCTGCACATAGTGGCGGTAGCAGAACACCGGCAGGATCAGCAGCGCCAACAGCAGGCCGGTGACCAGCGTGCCTGCGCCCCAGATGTCCGCGCCCAGGCCCATGCAGGCCAGGTTGACGAAGCTCAGCACGCCGCCGGCCGCCAGCAGCACGGTGGGGGCTTTGTACGGACGCACCCAGTCGGGGCGGTCCAGGCGGTGGATCCAGCCGGCATTGAGGTTGAGGAAGTTGAAGATGATATAGCTGACGTTGGACGCCGCAAGTACGAACACGTAGTCCGACATCAGCAACAGCAGCAGGTTGAACGACAGGTCGGTCCACATCGCAGCTGTCGGCGCGCCATGTTCGTTGGTGCGCCCCAGGTACTTGGGCAGCCAGCCATCCACCGAGGCCTGGTACAGGGTGCGCGACGAACCGGACATCGAGGTCATGATCGCCAGCAACGTCGCCAGCACCAGCATGATCAATACGATATTGGCCACCACCTTGCCGCCGCCGATGCTGTCGGCCAACACCTGGCCAACGCCCATGCCGCTGTAGATCGCGGGCGAGAGCAGGCCGCTGTACACCGCGGGCGTCACGATTGCGCCACTGGCGTCGAGCACCGCCGGCGTCACCAGTTGGCCCAGCCCGAGGCTGCCTTGAAATGCCAGCGGCACCAGGGTGAACACCAGGATGCACAGCAGGCCGGCGTAGAAGATCGCCTTGAAGGTGTCGCGCTTGGGGTCCTTGAACTCACGGGTGTAGCACACCGCCGTTTCAAAGCCGTAGGTGGACCACGCCGCCATGAACAGCCCACCGGCCATCAGTGACCAGCCGGACATATCCCACGGCCCATCGATGACTTGCCCGGCCGCGTCATGGGCCAGGGGGTACAGCGGCAGGAAGTTGGCCTGGGCCGCATCCCCGGTGAACAACGGCACCACGCCCACCAGCAGCAGCGGAATCAACGAGGTGACGCCGAGCACCAGGGTCAGGCGCGCCGACCGCAGGATGCCGCCGTGCTGCACGGCAAACACCGTGAGCAAAATCAACAAACCAATGGCGAACGTCGCGTTGATGCGCAACGACAGGCCGCTCTTGACCCAGCCCAGGTCCAGCAGGGTCAGTTGCCAGGTGTTGATCAACGTATCGGCGGGAAACAGCGCCGTGAGGATATACCCCGCCGCCAGCCCCGAACCGATGGACAGCACCGGCGACCAGGCCAGCCAGTTGCACCACACCGACACCGGTGCGATCAGCTTGCTGTAGCGCACCCAGGCCACCGCGCCGTACACCGAGGCGCCGCCGGATTTGTGCGGGAACAGCCCGGCGATCTCGGCATAGGTGAAGGCCTGGATAAACCCGAACAGGATCGACACGATCCACACGATCCATGCCGGTTTGCCCACCGTGGCGGCAATCGCACCGATGGAGAACAACACCAGCGCGGGCACGCCACTGGCGACCCAGAAGGCCCCGCGCCAGTCGATCTTGCGGTGCAGGCTGCCCACCGAGCCGGCAGCCTGCGGTACAGCCTCGAACGTCGTCGCTTCCATCTTCGTATTCCCATGTCTGAATAGCGGTTAGGTTGGGGCAGTCAAAATGGGGTGGCACACACGTTTCGGGACGATCAGCTACGCACCCGGCTTTTGTCCGGGTCGTAGAAAATCGCTGCGCTGACCGTGGCGCTGATGCGCTTCTGCAGGCCATCGACTTTGCCAATCTCAAGTTCAGTGCCGGGCTCGGCGCAGCTCACGTCGACCCGGCACAGTGCGATATTGCTGGCCAGTAGCGGTGACCGGCAGGCACTGGTGATCACCCCGACCTGGGCCCGGCCCTGGTACACCGGGTCGCCATGGTGGGCGGCCTCGTTGCCGCTCAGGTGCAGGCCAACGAGCTTGTGGCTGGGATGGGCACTGCGCCGCAGCAGGGCGTCACGCCCGATAAAGTCG
Source organism: Pseudomonas sp. LAMO17WK12:I1 (assembly GCF_900177315.1). NCBI lineage: Bacteria > Pseudomonadati > Pseudomonadota > Gammaproteobacteria > Pseudomonadales > Pseudomonadaceae > Pseudomonas > Pseudomonas sp. LAMO17WK12:I1. The sequence continues at coordinate 499,287 of NZ_FWZV01000002.1, forward strand.
TCGGTCTTGCTCTTGAGCGGCACGCTGAAACCGATACCGGCCTCGAACGGATCGGTCTGATCGCTGAACTCGTAGCCGGCGAAAATCAGCCCGGCTTCGATGCGCAGCAGGTCCAGGGCTTCCAGGCCCAGGGGCACCAGGCCCAAGGGTTGGCCGAGTTGCCAGATGCGGTCCCAGACCCGTTCGGCGTCTTCGGGCTGGCACCACACCTCAAAGCCCAGTTCGCCGGTGTAGCCGGTGCGCGAAATCATCAACGGGCAGCCGTCGAAACCGTCCAATCGACCGACCAGGAAGCGAAACCAGCCGAGGGTCTCCACACTCGGTTGTGTGGGCGGGGTCCAGACCATCTGCTTGAGCAGCTCGCGACTCAGCGGCCCCTGCACCGCCAGGTTGTGAATCTGCTCGCTGGCGGACTTGACCCACACCTTCATGCCCAGTTTCTGTGCCTGCTCGCGCAACCACACGCCGGCGTAGTCTTCGCCGCAGATCCAGCGGAAGTTGTCCGGGCCCAGGCGCAGCAGGGTACCGTCGTCGAGCATGCCGCCGTGGGCGTGGCACATCGCTGAATACACCACCTGGCCCACCGCCAGGCGCCGTATGTCGCGGGTCAGGCAGTACTGCAACAGGGCTTCGGCGTCGGGGCCGATGATTTCGAATTTGCGCAGGGCAGTCAGGTCCATCACCGCCACCCGTTCGCGGCAACCGAGGTATTCCTCGGTGACGCCGTAACCGTCGTAGCGCAGCGGCAGCCACCAATTGCGGTAGTCGGTGAAGCTGCCGGTGAGGGCGCGGGTACGTGAGTGAAACGCGGACTCACGGGTGAGGATCGGGTCGGCATCCGCCGTGGTTCGAGTGCTCATGGCGATGGAAAAACGCTCCTTCTCGCTGTAGATGCGGACATGGATGTCGGTCGGGTTCCAGCCATTGGCCGGGTCAATGTCATCCGGGCACGAGGTACTGCCACACAGCAGGTCGGTCATGGCCCGCAGCAGCACGTAATCGCCGGGCCGTGACCAGGGTTCATCCAGGGTCATCTGCTGGTGCGCATCGATACCGGTGTTGAAGAAGAAATTGATCGCCGGCCAGCCGTTGCGCGCCTGCACGCCATGGGGGGCGAGGACGCGGCTGAGGTTGTCGCTGCAGTTGTCGTGCCCGAAATAGCCATGGGTTTCGTAGTAGCGCGCCGCGCAGGCCAGGGCGAATGAATCGTGGCGCCCGACGGTGTCTTGCACCACCTCCAGCATCGGTTGCATATGGCGGTCGAAAAACTTCGAGAACAGCCCCGGTGCCGGGTAGGCGCTGCCGTTCAGGGTGCGCGTGACGGTCTGGTCCAGGTCCAGCTCGACGCCGCGATCCAGGGCGCGCCGGTCGAGGGCGACGAAGTCCGAACACTGGCGGCCCGCGACGTCCAGCACCTGGATGTACTGCCCCTTGGCGACGGTGTAGCCGTGGGCCGTGCCCGCGCGCAGGGTGAATTCGTCGAGTACATCGCCCAACGGCTCGGGCAGGGCCGGCAGCAGCAGCGGCGACGAATTGGCCCGCGTCACTATCAGACGCAGCTCGCTGGGCCGGTATTGCCGGTCCACGGCGGTGGCCTCGGCGGGTGCGGCGACGATCACCAGCAGCGCGTCCTCGGCGACAAACTGTCGGCTGTGGCCGGGCGGGCTGTCGGCGTCCCATAGCGAGGCCGCCAGCGGCAAGGCCTGTGCATCGATGCCGCGCCGCTGGAGCGCCTGGCCGATACGCCCAGGCACGCTGCACGCCGTTGACCCGCTCAGGCCCCAGCTCGCCAGGGCGCTGCGGCCGCCGGCGTCGAGGGCCAGCAGTGCGCAGGTTTGCCGGCCTTCGACGTCGATCACTTGCAGGCCGTCGCCGGGCTGCAAGTCGACCAGGGTCACGCCGCCGGCGGCCACGCGGTAGCGTTCCAGGTTCGGCGCGCGGGCAAACAGCCCGGGTTCGCGGGGATGGGAAACACGCGGTGCATTCATCATCAGCCGACCGACTTGATGGGGGTCGCGGGCTCGCCCAGGTACGCCGCCATCGAGTCATCCAGGGCCTGCAACCACGGCGTGTGGTGCGGCGGCGACTGGGTGCCGGTCATCAGCGAGCGATAGGACTTGTCGCGATAGCCCATGATGTTTTCCGCCTTGTCGTGCTTCCAGTGCAGAAAGGTTTCGTTGACGGCGGCGATGTCGAAATTCGGGTAGTCGGTGGCGTCCACCAGTTGCTGGATATAGGCGCCCTGGTACTCGAACATCTGCTGGTTGGTTTCCAGGGCCTGTTCCCGTGCGTGCCACGCTTGGCTGTCGGCGACCATGTCGGCGTGGCCGGGCAACTGAATGCGCCCGAGGATCACGTCGCGGGCATACCAGGCCTGGGCGTCGAACATGTTGAAGGAGTACCACTGGTCCTGCATGCCGAGGTAGATCAGGCGGGGGTTGGGTTCCCAGAACACGCCCTTGTAGAGGTTCATCGGCCACAGGCGGTTGTCGGTCTTGAGGCTCAGTGCATCGGGCAGGAACGGGAAGTGGTGCTTGTAGCCGGTGCACAGGATCACCGCGTCGATGTGCTTGCTGCTGCCATCGACAAAGTACGCGCGGTTGTTTTCCAGGCGCTGGAGCAGCGGTTTTTCTTCCCAGTTATCCGGCCAGGCATAGCCCATGGGCGCGCTGCGGTAGCAACTGGTGATGCTGCGCGCGCCGTATTTGTAGCATTGCGAGCCGATGTCCTCGGCCGAATAGCTGCTGCCGACGATCAGCAGGTCCTTGTCCTTGAACTCCAGCGCCTCGCGGAAATCGTGGGCATGCAGGATGCGCCCGGCGAACTGTTCGAAGCCTTCGAAGTACGGCACCTTGGGCGTGGAGAAGTGGCCGCAGGCGTTGATCACGTAGTCGAATGTTTCGCAGGTCAAGGTGTCGCTGGTGTAGTCGTGGGCGTAGAGGGTGAAGCGCTGGCTCTGTTCGTCGAAGGTGACTTGGCGCACCACATTGTTGAAGCGGATGTAGTCGCGCACGCCGGCCTTTTCCACGCGGCCCTTGATGTAGTCCCACAGCACTTCACGCGGCGGGTAGGAACCGATGGGTCGGCCGAAATGCTCTTCGAAGGTGTAGTCGGCGAACTCCAGGCATTCCTTGGGGCCGTTGGACCACAGGTAGCGGTACATGCTGCCGTGCACCGGCTCGCCGTTCTCGTCGAGGCCGGTGCGCCAGGTGTAGTTCCACATGCCGCCCCAGTCCTGCTGTTTTTCAAAGCACACCAGCTCAGGGATGGCGGCGCCTTTGTCACGGGCCGACTGGAACGCGCGAAGTTGCGCCAGGCCGCATGGGCCGGCGCCGATGATTGCAACACGTAGGGTCATGAGCGTGCCTCCTGAAGGTTTCAGCGAAAGATCACTGTCTTGTCCTGGTTGATGAACACCCGGTGTTCCAGGTGGTATTTCAGGGCTTTGGAAAGGGCCACGGTTTCGGTGTCACGGCCGATAGCGACCAGCGAGTCGGGCAGGTGGGTATGATCGACGCGCTGGATTTCCTGCTCGATGATCGGGCCCTCATCCAGGTCGCTGGTGACGTAGTGGGCGGTGGCGCCGATCAGCTTGACGCCACGGTCATAGGCCTGGTGGTAGGGCTTGGCGCCCTTGAACCCTGGGAGGAACGAGTGGTGGATATTGATCGCCCGGCCCGACAGTTGCTGGCACAGGCCGTCGGACAGGATCTGCATGTAGCGCGCGAGCACCACCAGGTCGGTCTGGGTGTCTTCGACGATGCGCATCAGCTCGGCTTCCTGGCCGGCCTTGGTGTCCTGGGTGATCGGCAGGTAGATGAAGCGGATGCCTTCGCGTTCGGCCATCGCCCGCAGGTCCAGGTGGTTGGAGACCACGGCGGTGATGTGCATGTCCATCTCGCCCTTGCGGTGGCGGTAGAGCAGGTCGGTGAGGCAGTGGTCGAACTTGCTGACCATCAGCAGTACGCGGGTCGGTTGGCGCGAGCTGAACAACTGCCAGTGCATGTCGAAGCCACCGGCCAGGTCGCCGAGGCCTTTGCGCAGGGCGCCGACGTCGCCGCTCACGCCGGTGTTGAAACGGAACACCGCGCGCATGAAAAACTGCCCGGTGAACTCATCGTCGAACTGCGCCAGCTCGCTGATGTAGCACTGCTGTTGGGCCAGGCACGCGCTGATCGCGGCGACAATCCCGGACGCCGCCGGGCAGGTGATCTTGAGGATGTAATGTTCGCGGGAGGCGTCCATCGAAGGCTCCTGAATTGCGTGAAGGAAGGCTCAGCCCTTGGCCGTGCGCTTGGTTTTTTGCGGGTCGTCGAAGGGCAGGGCGTGGGTGCTGGCGCTGGCCTCGAGGCTGCCGCGAACCTGCAAGGCAATACCGGGTTCGGAACAGGCGACGCTCATGCGCGCGATGGCCATCGAGCGTTTGCTCAGGCGCGAATACATGCCGCAGGTGATCACGCCGACTTGCTGGTTGCCCTGCCACACGGTGTCGCCGGCCTCGGCGGCGCGGACGCCCTCAAGCAGCACGCCGGTGATCTTGAAGCGCTCCTGGCCGCGCAGGCGCAGGTGTTCTTCGGCGCCACGGAAGGCGTTCTTGCCAGGTGAAACAGTGAAGTCCAGGCCCATTTCCCAGAGGGTGTCGCCGGCCTTCTGGTCGGCGAAGGGGTACATCTGCGAGTTGTCGTAGGGGAAAAACATCAGCGAGCTTTCCACCCGCAACCAGTCCAGGGCGGTGAAGGCGCAGGGAATGATCCCCAGGCTCGCGCCTTGTTCGAGGATGCTGTCCCACAGGAACGGCGCATCGGCGGCCTTGCAGAAAATCTCATAGCCACGTTCGCCGGTGTAGCCGGTGCGCGAGATCATCACCGGGCGGTCGAACAGGCGGGTTTGCAGGTGGTGGAAGTACGCCAGCTGGCGGATGCCGGGCACGTGTTCGGCGAGGAAATCCACCGCCAGCGGACCTTGCAGCGACAGGTCGTGCAGGTCGTCATCGAACAGCACCGCCACTTGCCGGCCCTGGGCCGAGCGCACGAGCATTTCATGCCCGGTGCCGGCGCCATGCACCACCATGAACGCGTTGGGGCCGGTGCGGTAGACGATGCAGTCATCGACGAACTTGCCGTCCTCATCGAGCATCGAGGCATACACCGATTTGCCGGGGTAGAGCTTGGCGATGTCGCGGGTGGTGGCCCACTGCAACAGGCTCTCGGCGTGGGGCCCCACGTAATGGACTTTTTTCAGGCCGGATACGTCCATCAGGCCGGCGCGGGTGCGGATCGCCTGGTGGTGGTCGGCGAGGTCACTGCTGTAGGTCCAGGCAGTGCCCATGCCGTTCCAGTCTTCGAGGTGGGAGCCGAGGGCGCGGTGCCGGTCGGCCAATGCAGAAATACGCCATGAGTGGGTCATGTGAGGTTCCTTGTCGTAGAAGAAGGGGCGTCAGGCCTGTGGGTCGAACTGGCTCAGCCACTCGACCAGCGTATGGCGGTAGCGGGTCATGCCCTTGTAGTCGGCGATGGGGTCGGGCAGGTCGCGCAGCACGCGGTGCAGGCGACAGCCCCAGCCGGGTTGTGTGACCAGATCGTCCAGGCTGATCAGGTAGGTGCGGATGCTGAACATCACCGCGTGGCTGCGCGGCAGGCGCGCCATCACTTGCAGCTCGACCCGCAGGTGCACCTGCTGGCCGACATTCTGCGCAGTGATCCGGCCGCGATCGGCGCCCCACTCATGGAAGGTTTCCGGCGACGAATCCAGGCGCGGGTTGATGGTCAGGGTCCAGTTCAAGCGCCGTACCGGCTGGCCGACCTGCAGGTTGAGCAGGTACTTCAGCGCCCGTTCGAACACGCCCATCTGATGGGCCATGGGCACCGGTGCGTGCCATTGCTTGAAACTCATGCCGGCGTCGAACGCCAGCGACCAGTCGGCCGGGCTGGTGACCAGGCCGGCGTCCATGTACAGGTCGCCGTCGCGCTGGTCGAGCAGGGCGAAATCCCCCTGCACCTGGCGGCCGATGTACTCCAGCGGCGCGCAGGGCAGGCTGCTGGCATCGCCGAAGATGAAGGCCTGGTCGATGTCCAGCAGGTGGTTGCGCCACTGCCAGCGCTCGCCGTTTTGCGTCAGGCTGAACGCCTGCGGGTAGTCGGCGGCCAGGTGCTCCATGATCATCTGCAGCGCATCCCAGGCCGCCACTTGCATGTGGGGCATCACCAGGTAGCGGCGCGGGTCCTTGTCCAGCACCAGGGCGCGCTCGGCCATTTCCGAGCGGTAGTGCTCGTCGATGTCGAAGGCGTGCTCATAGATCGAGCCGGGGTCGCGGGAGATGGCCGGTTCGATGTTTACCGAGTACAGGTAGCTGTCCTCGATAAAGGGAAAGGGGAAACGCCGGATCGCTGCCGGGCTGTTGCGAAAGCTGAAATCGTCGCGATAGCTCAGCACGGGGCTCGTTTGCAGGGGCATGGCACTCACTCCTATAGGTCCAGCGAAACGCAGGGGCCGCTGCCGCGCGAGACGCAGGGCATCAGAAAGTCGGCCTGCTCGGCCGGGCTGAGGAAGCTGTCGCGGTGTTCGATGGCGCCGCCCTGGTGGCGTGTGATGCACTGGCCGCAGACCCCGCCACGGCACAGGTTGGGCACCTGTAGTCCGGCGTGTTCCAGGGCTTCGAGCAGGCTTTGCTCGGCCTCGACCCGCAGGCGCCGGCCGCTGCGCAGCAGCTGCAGGTCGAATGGCTGGCCGGGTTGTGCGCCCTTGAAGGCTTCCGAATGCACACGTCTGCTCGGCCAACCGAGGCGTGCAGCGTGTTGCTCAACCGCCTCGAGCAAGGGCTGCGGACCGCAGGTGTAGACGTGGCTGCCCAGCGGCCGGTTGCCGAGGATTGGGTTAAGGTCCGGGCGCCGGTCGTAGGTGTGCAGGCGCGGGCCGAGACGCTGTTGCAGCTCGTCGAGATAGGCGTCGCTGAGGCCCCGGCGGAACAGGTAATGCAGTTCGAAGTCGGCCTGCTGTTGTTCCATCGCGGCGATATAGGCCATGAACGGCGTGATCCCGATCCCGGCGGCGATGAGGATATGCAGGCGCGCGGTGCCATGGGGTGCGAACAGATTGGCCGGTGGTGAAATCTGCAAGGTGTCGCCGACCTGCACCTGCCTGTGCAGGTACTGCGAGCCACCGCGCGAGGCGTCTTGCAGGCGCACGGCGATGCGGTAGTGCTGGGGCTGCGCCGGGTCGCTGGTGAGTGAATAGGCGTTGCGCACCGTGCCTTCGGCCAGCGGCAGGTGCACCTGCACATGGCTGCCGGGCGAGAAGCCGGGCAGGCTGCCCGTGGCGGGCGTCAGGGTGAATTCGCGCACCACCGGCGTGAGCATGCGTGCGGCGCTGACCTGGACCTTGAGGGCCGCGCTCATGGCTGGAACCCCGCGTAGGGCTGGTCGGGGTTGATGCACACGCCGAGATACGCCCCCAGGCGCCGGGAAAAATGCGTGCGGACCTCCAGCCCGACGTGGCAGCCGATGCAGTTCAACAGCGGCTCCGGCCCGGCCGCCTGGGTCAGGCCGCAGTGTGCGCAATACACCTGGCGCAGGCCGGGTGTGGTGCAGGTCATGTCGATCTCGTCGTCTTCCAGGCCAGCGGCGCGGGCCTCGCCGTGCACACGCCAGATAAAGGCTTCGTCGCCCAGCAGGTAGAGCCGGCAGCCCACGGTGGCGCTGGCCAGCGCCTGTTGCAGGCGTCGCGCAAAGTCGGGGTGTTCGCCGTTCAACAGCACGGGCATGTGCAGTTCGCTGATGAACCCTGCGCTGGCGGCGGCTGATTGCATCACCACGATGGGGCGGCTGCGGGTGTGGGTCATGGGGGCTCTCCACGGTGAGTTTTGTTTCCTGTTGGGAGAGATACTTTCCTATGGGGAAAATCTTCTCAATCTGGAAAAAGGGCTATGCCTTTGGAGATAAGCCTTGCGCGCCGACCATTCGGGGCATGGAAGTTGCTGGGCCTTTCGACCACGCAGCGCAACCGGACGGGGAGTTATCGAAGAGTGCTGACACGACCAAAAGGCTGGCCGCTCTGGTTGGGGCCTGTACGCCCCGAACAGGCGCGCAGCGTGCGCAGGTTGTTGGCCGGGTTGCCCCTGCACGCTGACGGTGCCTTGTCAGGTTTCCTGGACCGTTTCGACGCACTGCTGCCGCCTGCCAGGCTCAACCTGATCCTCGGCGGCGAAGACCTGGGCCCGACGCGACGAGGGTGGGTCGACGGCTGCCAGGCGGTCGCGCGTTGCCCCTGGCGCGACGCCAGCGTGACGGACGCCCCCCAAGCCTGCGGACCGTGCCGGCAACGGGGCGTGCACCGTCTGGTGTGCGCCTTGCCCGAGGGTGAAAAGGGCGCATTGCTGCTCGACACTCCCCGGCGCGCCGGTGGCAGTTGGCGCCAGCTACTGGAAGAGGCGGCGCAGGCGGTAGGTGTGAGCGTGCGCCTGCGCAGTCAAACCCGTGAACAGCAGCGCAAACAGGCGACCTCCCGCCACGGTGCCCTGGCCCGTGAACTGCACGATTCGGTGGCGCAGCAGTTGGGTTACCTGTCGTTCCAGGCCCATGGCTTGCAGTCGCAACTGGGCGAGCCGGCACTGCAGGACCTGTGCACCGGCCTGAGCCAACTGCAACGCCAGGTGCGCGAGCTGATCACCAGTGCGCGCCTGACCATGGACGGGCGCTCGCTGCGTCAGGCCCTGGCCGACTCCGTCGCGGAGTTCTCGCGGCGCTGCATCATCGTCTTCGAACTCGACAACCGCCTGGCCGACGACGCCCTGAGCCCGGAAACCGAATTGCAGATCCTGCAGATCATTCGCGAGGCCCTGGCCAATGCGGTGCGGCATTCCCACGCGCGCCACGTGCGCATCGAACTGCGCCAGACCCAGGACGGCGACGCCTCGGTGTCGGTGGAAGACGATGGCATCGGCTTGATCCCGGCCTGCGACGAGCACAACCATTTCGGCCTGGCGATTATCCGCGAGCGCGCCGCCAGCATCGGCGCGCGGCTGAGCATAGAAGCGATCCGCCCGCACGGGGTGCGCGTGCACCTTGGCCTGCGCCGCCACCACGATCTGCCACAGGGGAGTCTCGATGGGCTGCACGACCTTATTACTGATCGATGATCACCCGTTGTTTCGCAAGGGCCTGGCGCAGTTGTTCGATGCCAGCGGCGACTTCGAAGTGGTGGGGCAGGCGGCCAGCGGCCGCGAGGGCATCAACCTGGCCGTGAGCCTGACGCCGCAACAGGTGCTGCTGGATTTGCACATGCCTGGCCTCAGCGGTTTGCAGGTGCTGGATGAACTGCGCCAGTTGCATCTGGATTGCCAGGTGGTGGTGCTCACCGCCTCCATGGACCGCGCCGAGTTGCTCACGGCCTTGCGCCTGGGCGCCAGCGGTTATGTGCTCAAGGAAACCGAGCCGGATGCGTTGCTGGCGTATATGCGCAACTGCCACAAGGGCGCGATCGTACTGGACTCGAGCCTGATTGCCTTGCTCGCCGACCAGGCCGAGCCCACGCAAGCGTGTGAAGCTGTGGGCAGCGAAAACCTCACCGAGCGCGAAGGCCAGACCCTGGCGCTGATCGCCGCCGGCATGAGTAACAAACAGATCGGCAGGGAACTGGGGATCAGCGACGGCACGGTGAAAATCTACGTGCGCAGCCTGTTGCAGAAGCTCGGCCTGCATTCGCGCCTGGAGCTGGCGGCCTGGGTGCACAGCGGTGCCTTGATGAAACACGAGGAGCGCCACTAGATGAGGGACAGCCCCGAAGCGTTTGCGCCGCCGCCGATTGACCTGATGGATTGCTTTCCCGCCGCCTTATTGCAACTGCGCGACAACGGTCAGATCGCCCACTTCAACCTGGCCTGGGCCGAGTTGATGGGCGCGCCGGGCGCGGAGCGCAACCTGATGGACTACGTGCACCAGGAAGACCGCCCGCTATGGCGCCAGGCCCTGAATGAACTGCGTCGCCGCCCCGACACCTCATTCAACCAGCGGCTGCGCTTTGTGCACCCCAGTGGCGAACTGCGCTGGTTCGAGATCAGCCTCAAGCGCGGCCCCCAAGGCTTCTACCTGGTGGCCGGGGACGTTACTGCCCACAAGCGCCGCGAAATCGCCTGGCAGGCCAGCCAGCGCAGCAGCATGAGCTTGCTCGACAGCATGCCGGGCCTGATCTATCGCGGCCGCAACAACCGCGACTGGACCATGGAATTCGTCAGCGCCGGCTGCCTGGAGTTGACCGGTTACCCCGCTGAGCGACTGGTGGACAACCATGAGTTCACCTACAACAGCCTGATCCTGGCGCAGGACGCCGATTATGTGTGGCGCGAGGTGCAATATGCGTTGTCACGGCAGGAGCCGTTCGAGCTCAATTACCGGATTCGCTGCGCCGACCGCTCGATCAAGCACGTGTGGGAGAAGGGCGTGGGGATTTATGCGGATACCCGTGAGGTGTTGGGGATCGAGGGGGCGATTTTCGAGCGCAAGAGTTGACGGATAAACGCGCTTCAAATGTGGGAGGGGGGCTTGCCCCCGATGAGGGCGTGTCAGTGAATGCATCTTTAACTGACACAACGCTATCGGGGGCAAGCCCCCTCCCACATGGAATTCAATGCGCGCCTGCGGCCTTGTTCAGATCACTCTCCGCCCACTGCGTATACACGCACGCATCCGCCGTCGCCCAGCGCACACGCACCGGGTCGCCGGCCTTGAGGGGCATGCCCGCAGCGGACAGCGCCTTGACCGTCATCGATGTGCCGCCGAGGGTTTTCACTGTGCAGGTCTGGCTCTCGCCGAGGAACAGCACCTCACCCACAATCGCCGACACTTCATTCCAGCCCGCTGCCAACGATTGCTCTGCGGCCTGTTCGACACTCAGCGCCAGGGCTTTTTCCGGGCGTACCATCAGCAGCACCTCCTGCTCGGTGTGCAACCCGCTGGTCAGGCGGATCGACACGGATTGGCCTTCGAACGCCGCCACGGCATTGCCCTGGGCCTTGAGCTTGAGGAAGTTGGAGTTGCCGAGGAACGACGCTACGAACGCGTTCGGCGGGTTCTGGTACAGGTCGAAGCCGCTGCCCAGGCCGACGATCTTGCCGTGGCTGAAAATCGCGATGCGTTGGGACAGGCGCATGGCTTCTTCCTGGTCGTGGGTCACGTAGACGATGGTGATGCCCAGGCGCCGGTGCAGTTGGCGCAGTTCGTCCTGCAGGTCTTCGCGCAACTTCTTGTCGAGGGCGCCGAGGGGTTCGTCCATCAGCAGGATGCGTGGTTCGTACACCAGCGCGCGGGCGATGGCGACCCGTTGCTGTTGGCCGCCGGACAATTGCGAAGGGCGGCGATGGGCGAACTGTTCCAACTGCACCAGCTTGAGCATGGCGTCGACGCGCTTGTCGCGTTCGGCGCTGGCCAGTTTGCGAATCGCCAGGGGGAAGGCGATGTTGTCGCGCACCGACAAATGCGGGAACAGTGAGTAACGCTGGAACACCATGCCGATGTCGCGCTTGTGCGGCGGTACGTTGACCAGCGATTGGCCGCTGACCAGGATCTCGCCGCTGCTTGGGGTTTCGAAGCCGGCAAGCATCGACAGCGTGGTGCTTTTGCCCGAGCCGCTGGAGCCGAGGAAGGTGAGGAATTCGCCGTCCCGGATGTCCAGCGAGATGTTGTCCACGGCAGCGAATTCGCCGTAGTGCTTGTTTAGGTTGCGCAGGCTGACCAGGGGTTGGCCATGGCTCTGCGCGACATCGTTGATCACTGCACTCATGTTCTTCTCCTCGGCGCTCAAGCGCGGGTTTCGGTACGCCGGCGAACGGCGGCGGCAATCACCATGACCAGCACCGAGAGGCCGATCAGCAGCGTCGACGCGACGGCGATCACAGGCGTCAGGTCCTGGCGCAGGGTGGTCCACATTTTTACGGGAAGGGTTTGCAGGGTCGGGCTGGCCATCATCACGCTGAGCACCACTTCGTCCCATGAGACCAGGAAGGCGAACAGCGCACCGGCGACCATCCCCGGACGAATCGCCGGAAAGGTCACCTTGAACACTGCCTGCAACCGCGAGGCGCCGCAGATCACCGCCGCGTCTTCGATCGACTGGTCGAACAGTTTCAGCGAGTTGATGATCGAGATGATGGTGAACGGCAGCGCCACGATCACATGGCTGACCACAAAGGCGAACATCGTGCCGGTGTAGCCCAGCTTCAGGAACAGCGCGTACACCGCCACGGCGATGATCACCAGCGGCACGATCATTGGCAGGGTGAACAGGCCGTAGAGCAATTCACGGCCGGGGAAGCGCCCGCGCACCAGGGCAAAGGCGGTGGGCAGGCCGAGGGCGACGGCGAATACGGTGGTCAGCACGGCCACCTTGAGGCTGGCCATGGCCGCGTTCATCCAGTCGGCGTTGGAGAAGAACTGGCCGTACCATTTCAGCGTCCAGCCCGGCGGCGGGAATACCAGCCATTGCGACGAGCCGAACGACAGCAGCACGATAAACACGATCGGCAGCAGCAGGAACAGGCCGATCAACCCGGTGGTGGTGTAGAGGCCCAAGCGCATCCTGCGGCTCATGGCATTGGGAGTCAGGAGCATGACGGCTTACCTCGCGTTGCTGGCACCAACCGGGGATTCCGGCTGAAGCTTCAGGTAGAAGTAGAACAGCACCAGGGTGATGAAGATCAGCAACGCGGCGCCGGCACTGGCCAGGCCCCAATTAAGGAACGATTGCACCTGCTGGATGATGAACTCGGGCAGCATCATGTTCTGCGCACCGCCGAGCAGCGCCGGGGTGACGTAGTAACCGAGGGACATCACGAACACCATCAGGCCGCCGGAGAACAACCCCGGCCGGCACATCGGCAGGAACACGCGCAAGAAGTTGGTCCACGGGCTCGCGCCGCAGATCGAGCCGGCCTGCAGGATCATCGGGTCGATGGCCTGCATGGTTGCCTGCAATGGCAGCACGATGAACGGGATCATGATGTAGCTCATGCCGATCACCACGCCGGTGAGGTTATGCACCATCTCCAGGGGCACATCGATGATGCCCATGGCCATCAGCGCCTTGTTGATCACCCCGGAGGCTTGCAGCAAGACCAGCCAGGAGTAAGTGCGGGCGAGCAGGCTGGTCCACATCGACAGCAGCACAATATTCAGGATCCAGCGCCCCCAACCGCGCGGCACCAGGGTGATCGCCCAGGCCAGCGGAAAGCCCAACAGCAGGCTGAACAGGGTCACCAGGCCCGCCACCGAAAAGGTGTTGAGCAGTACCCGCGCATAGGCCGAGTTGGCGAACAGCTGTTCGTAATTGCCCAGGCCCGGCGTGGGTTCCAGTACGCCGCGCAGCAACAGGCCGATCAGCGGCGCCAGGAAGAACAGGCCGAGGAACAGCAGGGCCGGGATCAGGTTGCTCGACCCCCGCCAACGCTGCGCCAGGGAGGGCGCCCCGGCCTTGGGCGAAACCGCGCCGGCAGCGCCGAGGGCGCTCCCGGTCGGTGTGGTTGCCGTCATTTTCATTTGACTAGCCATTCATTCCACCGTGTCGCAATGGCCGGACCGTTCTTGGCCCAGTAGGCGAAATCGAGGGTGATCTGGTCCTTGACGTAGGCGGTCGGCAGGTTCGGCGCGAGCACCGAATCCAGGCGCTGCACGCTGTCGATGTTCACCGGTGCATAGGCGGTCAGGTTGGAGAAATCCGCCTGACCCTTGGCGCTGCTGGCGTTGGCCAGGAACTTCATCGCCGCCGCTTTGTTTTTCGAACCTTTAGGCACGACGAGGATGTCGGCCATGACCAGGTTCTGCTTCCAGCTCACGCCCACGGGCGCGCCGTCTTCCTGCAGGGCGTGGATGCGACCGTTCCAGAACTGGCCCATGCTGACTTCGCCGGACGCCAGCAACTGTTGCGACTGCGCACCGCCGCCCCACCAGACGATGTCTTTCTTGATGGTGTCGAGTTTCTTGAAGGCGCGGTCCAGGTCCAGGGGGTAGAGCTTGTCGGCCGGGACGCCGTCGGCCAGCAGCGCCAGTTCGAGCACGCCGGGGCTTGGCCATTTGTAGAGGGCGCGTTTGCCGGGGTAGGTCTTGGTGTCGAACAGCGCGGTCCAGTCCTGGGGCTTGCCGGCGCCGAGCTTGCCTTCGTTGTAGCCGAGCACGAAGGAGAAGAAGAACGAGCCCACGCCATGGTCGGAGACGAAGCGCGGGTCGATCTTGTCGCGCTGGATCACCGAGAAGTCGAGGGGTTCGAGCAGGCCTTCGGCGGCGGCGCGCAAGGCGAAGTCGGCCTCGACATCCACCACATCCCACTGCACGTTGCCGCTTTCGACCATGGCCTTGAGTTTGCCGTAGTCGGTGGGGCCATCCTGGACCACGGTAATGCCGCTGGCCTTGCTGAACGGGTCGGCCCAGGCCTGCTTCTGCGCATCCTGGGTGCTACCGCCCCAGCTCACGAAATTGACGCTTTCGGCCGCCATGGCCGCGTGAGTGGCCGTGGCCAATAAACCCGCGAACAGCACCGCGGTTGCACGTTTGTTCAACACCATTTTCACGCCCTCATTTGTTTTGTTATTGAGCGGGCTTGGTAATGCCCGCCTATCGGGAGCAGTAGGTCCATCGGGGGCCTCTAATCGAGACCCCAAAAGGCGACCGTGCCAAGGGCTGTTATTGGTGCTCTCCCTGGCGGGCGCACTTGGCAGAAGCGTTCGGTCTATGGAATATCATATTATGGTATTCCAAACTTTGTGCAAGCATTTTGCCTTACCGGTTATCCGTCATTCGGTGAAGGGAATGCTCTCGACCACCTCCAGGTCGTAGCCGGTCAGCCCGGCGTATTTGAGGGGCGGGCCGAGGTGACGCAGCTTGCCGACGCCGAGGTCCTGCAAGATCTGCGCCCCGGTGCCCACTTCGGAATAGATGCGCGACTGCGAGCGGTTGAACTGGCGCGGTGCCTGGGTCAGTTGCGGCACGCGTTCCAGCAGCGCCTGGGACGACTCATGGTTGGCCAGCACCACCACCACGCCGCTGCCTTCAGCCGCGACACGTTGCAAGGCCGCCCACAGCGTCCAGTTGGACGGGCCGCTGTAGTCGGCACCGACCAGGTCGCGCAGCGGGTCGATCACATGCACGCGCACCAGCGCCGGGGTATCGCGGCGCAACTGGCCCATCACCATTGCCATGTGCACGCCGCCGTCGATGCGGTCTTCAAAGGTGATCAGGCGGAACGTGCCGTGCACCGTGGGCAGGTCGCGTTCACCGATGCGCACCACGGTGCGTTCGGTGCTGAGGCGATAGTGGATCAGGTCGGCGATGGTGCCGATCTTGATGCCGTGCTTGCGTGCGAAGATTTCCAGGTCGGGGCGGCGGGCCATGGTGCCGTCATCGTTCATCACTTCGACGATCACCGATGCGGGGGTGTGCCCGGCCAGGCGCGCCAGGTCGCAGCCGGCTTCAGTGTGGCCGGCGCGGGTCAACACGCCGCCGTCCTTGGCGCGCAACGGGAAGATATGCCCCGGCTGCACGATGTCGGCCGGCCCGGCATTGCTGTCGACGGCCGCTGCCACGGTGCGTGCGCGGTCGGCGGCGGAGATGCCGGTGGTCACGCCGCTGGCGGCTTCGATGGACACGGTAAACGCGGTGCTGAACACGCTGCCGTTGCTCGGCACCATCTGTTCCAGGCCAAGGCGCTGGCAGTGTTCGTCGGTAAGGGTCAGGCAGATCAGGCCACGGGCTTCGCGGGCCATGAAACTGATAGTCTCGGCGGTGCAGCAGGCCGCAGGCAGTAACAGGTCGCCTTCGTTTTCCCGGTCTTCGTCGTCCACCAGGAGCACCATCTTGCCTTGGCGGTAGTCTTCGATGATGTCTGCGATGCTGTTGAAGGACATGGAGAGTGCTCGATTTGTTGGTTGTATGTATTATGGTATACCACAAAACTCAACAAGAGGATGTCACGATGAAGGCCTACTGGATTGCCCATGTGGATGTGTCCGATGCCGAGCAATACACGCAGTACACCCAGCGCGCGCCGGCGGCGTTTGCAAAGTTTGGCGGACGGTTCCTGGCCAGGGGCGGGCGCAGCGAGGCAATGGAAGGCGGGCCGGCACGTCAGCGTAATGTGGTGATTGAGTTTGAGAGCTATGAGCAGGCGGTGGCGTGTTATGAGTCCGCTGAATATCAGGAGGCGAAGGCGCACCGTGAAGGGGTGGGGCTGGCGCAGATCATCATCGTGGAAGGGCTGGCGCCCTAGGTCATCAGGCCGAACATGGGCCAAATGTGGGAGGGGGCTTGCTCCCGATAGAGATCTGTCAGCTACAAGGATGCTGACTGATACACCGCTATCGGGAGCAAGCCCCCTCCCACATGTTGATCCGTGTTTGGCCGTGCGGTCAGCGGATGAAATGAATCTTGCCGCTGTCATCGTTCCCGATATAGATGCCGTACACCCCAGCCTGGCGTTCCTCGATATACCGTTCGAGGATCTGCCGGATCGCCGGGTAGTAGATGCTGTCCCAGGGAATCTCCTCGGGCGCGAAGAACTTGTAGTCGAGGGTCTCCGGGCCGAACTGGCCGGTGATCTCCAGCGCGATGGCGCGGAAGATGATGTACACCTCGCTGATTTTCGGCACGCTGAAGATCGAGTAGGGCGATACGATCTCGGCGCGTACGCCGCTTTCTTCCCAGACTTCACGCAACGCCGCCTGCTCGGTGGTTTCGCCACCTTCCATAAAGCCGGCAGGCAAGGTCCAGGTGCCCGGGCGGGGCGGGATCGCCCGTTGGCACAGCAGGTATTTGCCGTCCTGCTCGATGATGCAGCCGGCGATGATCTTGGGATTGATGTAATGGATATAGCCGCAGCCCCGGCACATCAGGCGCTCATGGGTATCGCCCGGTGGCAGCTGGTGACCGAGGTCACTGCCGCCGCATGTCGGGCAAAAGCTGGGGCTGGCCAAGGTCAGTGACCTATGCGCGGTTCTTTCAGCGCGATGGGCAGGGTGATTTCCGGAATCTTGCCGGTTTCTTCCTGTTTGCGCTTGAGGTAGTCCAGGGCCACGGCGGCGGCCGCACGCACGTGATCGACGCAGGCCTGGTGGGCCGCCAGCGGGTCGCCGCTCTTGATCGCCTGGACCATGCGTTCCATTTCCTGGTTACTGGTGCCGCGACGGTTTTCCTGGGACACCGAGGTGGCGCGCAGGTAGCTGATGCGCGCTTGCAGCTGGCGCAACTGGGTGGCCGCCACATGGTTGCCCGAACCTTCGAGCAGCACGTCGTAGAAGCCCTGGACCGAGTCGATGACCTGTTGCAGCTCACCGTCCTTGAGGGCCTTGCGGTTTTCTTCCAGGGCTTTTTCCAGGGCCTTGATGTCCTTGGCCTTGGCGCGCAGGGTGAACAATTGCACGATCAAGCCTTCGAGCACGCAGCGCAGTTCATAGATGTCGACGGCGTCGGCCAGGGTGATGATCGCCACCTGCGGGCCCTTGGCATCGGCGAATTCCACCAGGCCTTCGGACTCCAGGTGACGCAAGGCTTCGCGTACCGAGGTGCGGCTGACGCCGAGGCGGTCGCACAGGTCGCGCTCCACCAGGCGGTCACCGGGCAGCAGTTGGAAGTTCATGATGGCGCTGCGCAGTTTTTCCAGCACGATTTCGCGCAGGGTGACCGGGTTGTGATTGACCTTGAAGCTGTCGTCGAGGGGCGCGCGTTTCATGGGGTCTGCTCTGAATTTGGCGGTTAACTGGAGGCCTCGGCCGGCCGGGGCCGATTGAGGGCCGAAAATCGTGCCCAAGTTTATCATGCTGCGTTCCTTAAGCGACAAACCCTCACGGCCCCCGCGCGCCTCAGGCCAGGGCCGGCAGCGGGCCCAGCTTGCCCTTGTGGTAGATCATCGGCGTGACCGGTTCCTTGGGCAGGATCAGGTTCTTCACCGCGCCGACGATGATCGCGTGATCGCCGCCGTCGTATTCGCGCCACAGTTCGCACTCGATGATCGCCGTGGCCTTGGCCAGCAGCGGGTTGCCCAACTCGCTCAGGTGCCACTCGATACCCTTGGCCTTTTCCTTGCCTTTGCTGGCGAAAGCATAGGCCTCGGCGGTCTGGTCGGCGGACAGCAAGTGGATCGCGAAGCGCTTGCTGTCGCGCAGGATCGGGTAGGTGTCCGACCCATAGTTGGGGCAGAACAGCACCAGCGCCGGGTCGATCGACAGCGCGCTGAACGCACTGGCGGTAATGCCGACGATGCCGCCGTCCGGGTCGAGGGTGGTGACCACCGTGACCCCGGAAGGGAATGAGCTCATGACGTCTTTGTAAATGCCGGGTTCGATCATGGTCGGGGTCTCTTAGCGCATCACGAAAGGATCAGGCATGGGCGCCTGGGAGAGGTTGATCCACACCGTCTTCAGCTCGGTGTAGGCGAGCACCGAATCGATGCCGCTTTCACGTCCGTAGCCGCTGTTCTTGAAGCCGCCGATAGGCGCCATGGCCGACACGGCGCGGTAGGTGTTGACCCAGATGATCCCCGAGCGCACGTCCCGCGCCAGGCGGTGGGCGCGGCCGAGATCGCGGGTCCAGATGCCGGCGGCGAGGCCGAACTGCGAGTCGTTGGCGATGGCCAGCGCTTCGGCTTCGTCCTTGAAACGGATGACCGAGGCCACCGGGCCGAACACTTCTTCCTGCATGATCTTCATCGAGTTGCTGTCGCACTCGAACAAGGTCGGCTCATAGAACCAGCCCTCACCGAGGTTCTGCGGGCGTTTGCCGCCGGTGCGCAGGCGCGCGCCTTCGGCGATGGCATCCGCGACCAGGCCTTCGACCACGGCCAGTTGCTGCGCGGTGGCCATGGGCCCCATTTCGCTGGCGTCGTCCTGGGGGTTGCCGATGCGGATGCGCTGGGCGCGTGCCACCAGGCGCTCGACGAATTCGTCGTAGATTTCATCCTGCACCAGCAGGCGTGAACCGGACACGCAGCTCTGCCCGGACGCCGCATAGATCCCGGCAATCGCACCATTGATGGCGCTGTCGAGGTCGGCGTCGGCAAAGATGATATTGGGGGACTTGCCGCCCAGTTCCAGGGACAGCCTGGCGAAGTTCTCCGCACTGCTGCGCACCACATGGCGGGCCGTGGCCGCGCCGCCGGTGAAGGCGATCTTGCGCACCAGTGGGTGGCGGGTGAGGGCGGCGCCGGTGCTGGGGCCGTAGCCGGTGACGACGTTGACCACGCCCGCTGGGATCCCGGCTTCGAGGGCCAGGCGCGCGAGTTCGAGGATGGTCGCCGAGGCGTGTTCCGACGGTTTGATCACGATGGTATTGCCCGCCGCCAGGGCCGGCGCGAGTTTGATCGCGGTCAGGTACAGCGGGCTGTTCCACGGAATGATCGCGGCGACCACGCCCATGGCTTCGTGCACGGTGTAGGCGAACAGGTCCGGCTTGTCCAGCGGCAGGGTGCCGCCTTCGAGCTTGTCGGCCAGGCCGGCGGTGTAGTGGAAAAACTCCGGCAGGTAGCTGACCTGGCCACGGGTTTCGCGGATCAACTTGCCGTTGTCGCGGCTTTCGAGCTGGGCCAGTTGCTCCTTGTTCTCGGCGATCAGGTCACCCAGGCGGCGCAGCAATTTGCCCCGTGCGGTGGCGGTGAGGCCACGCCAGGCCGGGCTGTCGAAGGCGCTTTGGGCGGCCTGCACGGCGCGCTCCACATCGGCTTCATCGGCGTCGGGCAGTTGCGCCCAGGGTTCGGCCAGGGCCGGGTTGAGGCTGTCGAAAGTCTTGCCGGACAGGGCATCGACCCATTCACCGCCGATGCACATCTGGAAGCGTGCGAGTGTCATGCAACGATCCCCTTGATTGGATTGTTTTGGGCGTACACCGTGTCGAGGAAGCCCAGCAGCAGCTGGTTGACCAGGCGTGGCGATTCTACCGGCATCATATGCCGTTGCTCGGCCAGCACCGCAACGGTGGCGCCGGGAATACGATCGGCCAGTTGCCGGGCCATTTCCGGGGTTGAGCCGGGGTCGAGTTCGCCGGTGGCGACCAGGGTCGGTACGCGCAAGCCCTTGAGGTCGTCGGCGCGGTACATGTCCTGGGTCGCAAACAGTTCGTAGGTGGTCAGGTAGCCCTGGGGGTCATTGCCCGCCAGGGTTTCACGCAGGGCGGCGATCTGCGCCGGGTTGGCCGCCTGGTATTCACGGCTGAACCAGCGCGACAGCGCAGCTTCGGCATTCGCATCCGGGCCGTGTTCGGCGGCCTGGGCGGTGCGTGCGATCACGCCGGCACGCTGTTCGGGGCTGCGATTGAACACACTGTTGAGCACTACCAGGGATGTGAGGCGCTCGGGGTAGTGCAGGGCAAACGCCCGGGCGACCAGGCCGCCCATGGAAAAACCGATCACCGTGGCCTGGGGCAATTGCAGGTGGTCGAGCAGCTCCAGCAACTGGTCGGCATACCCCAGCAGCGGCGTGCCGGCGGCCGGGCGCGGGCTGGCGCCATGACCGAGCATGTCGTAGGTGATCACGCGGTAATTCGTGGCCAGGCCAACGACTTGCCCGCCCCACATTTCTTTATTCAGGCCCACGCCGTGGATCAAAACCACAGGCTGGCCTTGGCCGGTCGCCAGATAACTGGTGCCAGCCGGGGTGCGTTCAGCGGTGAGCCGAATCATGGAGCGCTCCTGCATGCTTTTTGTTTTGGCCGGTCTTGCTTACTGGGCTTTTTCAGCGGCCAGCTCTTCCAGGTCGATATAGCGGTTGCCGATACGAGGGTGCAGGCGGCCGCCATCGGCGCAGCCCAATACCACGACGATTTCATCGGCGCGCGGCGAATCCTCGATGTGCATTTCCAGGGTGATGTAGTGCGAACGCAAGCCTTCGTCGTCCTTGTGCATCATCGGGATCTGGATCGAGGTGCCCGGCCCGCCGCGCTTGTTGGTGAAGCTCAGGTAGCTCTTGGCCTTGACCGCTTCACGGTAGTGATTGCCGAAGCGCAGGGTATGGATGATCGCGCTCGCGTGTTCGATCTCGCCATCGGCCCCGACCACGGCAGCCTTGCCATACGCCTCGATGTTTTCGGCACCGCCAATGATGCCCACCAGGCGCTCGACCATCAGCGCGCCGAGGTCGGAGCAATTGGCCCGGATCTCGGGCTTCAAGTCTTCGACGAAGCCACGACCCAGCCATGGGTTCTTCAGCACCACGGCGAGACCGACCATCTTCACCGGGGTATCCGAGGCCTTGCCGCCTTCGATAAAGGTTTCTTCTACGTAGCTGACGATCTTGCGGATTTCGAAACTCATGAGCGGCTCCATCAGGTGTGGGGGAGTGGATTGCGTATGATGGTATACCATAATACGCAAAGCACAAGGGTCGCAAATGAGTTTGCGTGGGGAAAGGCGATAAGGGGTGAGGCGGAGGTTTTCTCGGATCGATGTTAAAAAATGTCAGATTGAAAAAATAATTAACATGATCCGTTCATTGGTGAGTGATCGATCCCAACTCCAACGCGGCTCGCCGGTGTGGTGTCAGCCGCCGTTTTCCTCTGGAGTACCCCATGAACAGTGGCGGGCTGGCTATGTCCCATATCAACGATGCCGGCTACTGGATCTTCACCAAACTTGCCGGGCTTAACGTGGCCGACGGTTTGCGCACGTGGGCGGTGATCACCACCTTGCTCGGCACCTTGGGTTTCGTGATTACATTGTTGATCTGGCCTTTTGTCTGATTTCCAGGAGTTCCTATGCCTCATTTTGCTGCCAACCTGAGCATGCTGTACCCGCAACATGACTTTCTCGAGCGTTTCAGTGCCGCGAAGGCCGATGGTTTTGAAGCGGTGGAGTACCTGTTTCCCTACGAGTACGACGCGCAGGTGCTCAAGCAGCGCTTGAGTGATAACGGCCTGGTGCAGGTGTTGTTCAACGCACCGCCCGGTGACTGGGCGGCGGGGGAGCGGGGCATCGCGAGCCTGCCGGGGCGTGAAGCCGAGTTTCGCAGTGGCTTCGAGCGCGCGTTGGAGTACGCCGCCGTGCTCGGCAACCACCGCGTGCATGTCATGGCGGGGCTGTTGCCATCGGAATTCCTGCGTGAGCGCCATCACGCCGTGTACCTGGAAAACCTCGCCTACGCCAGCGCGGCGGCGGCCAAGGTCGGCGTCACTGTGTTGCTGGAACCGATCAACACCCGCGACATGCCGGGGTTTTTCCTCAATCGCCAGGACCAGGCCCACGCCATCTGCCGTGAAGTCGGCGCGCGCAACCTCAAGGTGCAGTTCGACTGCTACCACTGCCAGATCGTCGAAGGTGACTTGGCCACCAAGCTGCTCCGCGACTTCGATGGCATTGGCCATATCCAGATTGCCGGGGTACCGGACCGTCACGAGCCTGACCTGGGCGAGCTGAACTACGGGTTCCTGTTCGAACTGATGGACCAGTTGGGCTATGACGGCTGGGTCGGCTGCGAATACCGGCCAAAGGGCGACACCTCAGCGGGCCTGCAATGGTTGCGGGACTGGAAAGCGGCTCGGTAGTCGACGAGCCTCTGCGGCGGTTCGGTTCAAATGTGGGAGGGGCGGTGCGACCATTCGACTTGCCCCCGATAGCGGTGTGTCAGCCAACACACCTGCCAACCATGCCGCCGCCATCGAAGCCTCGCTAAAGCTCGACATCTCCCACAGGGGACCAGCGGTGACCATGAGATCTACGGCCGGGCAACTTCCCACCTGCCAACCTCAATCAAATGTGGGAGGGGCGGTGCGACGATTCGACTTGCCCCCGATAGCTGTGTGTCAGCCAGACACCTGCCAACCATGCCGCCGCCGTCGAAGCCTCGCTAAAGCTCGACATCTCCCACACAGGAAGGGGATCAGGCCGGCAACGGATCAGCCGGCAGCATCCATTCAATCCTGCGCGTGCGGATGCCATCTGCCGCTGCCGGCGCCAGGCCGTCGTCGTTGATGATCACGTCGAACGGTTCCAGCCCGGCGATGCGGTACATGCTGAAGGTGCCGTATTTGGAGCTGCTCGCGCCCAGCACGACCTGGGACGCCGATTGCATCGCCACTTGCTTGACCTCGACTTTCAACGCCGAGGGGGGGGTGATGCCTCGGTGCACGTCCCAGGAGCTGATGGACACAAAGGCGATGTCCGTTACCACCTGGCGCAGGGTCGCCACGGCCAGCCCGCCGACGGAAGAATGGTTGTCATGGTCCAGTTGGTCGCCGGTGTGGATCACCGTGACCTGCGTCGCATCCATCAGGGCCTGCACGATCCCGAAGTCATTGGTGACCACCGTCATCCCCGACAGCGCGTTGATAGCAGTGCTTGGGTAAGAGGCGGGGAGTGCGAGGCTATAGTAGCCAATACACGTCCCCGCAGGCGACCCTAGAACTTGAACCGCCCCACCAACCCCTTGAGCTGACCGGAAATATCCGTCAACCGCCCCGATCCGGTCTGCGCCGAGTGGGCAAAGCCTTCGACCAGTTGCGCATCGGCATGGATCTGCGCGATGTGCCGGTTGATCTCTTCGGCCACCTGGTGCTGTTCTTCGGCCGCGGTGGCGATCTGGGTGTTCTGGTCGCGGATCGAGTCCACCGAGCCTTGGATCTTGTCGAAGCTGTCGCGGGCCTGCTGGATGCGTTCCACGCTGGTGTGGGACACCAGCAGGCTGCCCTGCATCTGCTGGGTGACTTCCTGGGTGCGGCGGGCGAGGTTGCCCAGCAGGCTGTCGATTTCACCGGTGGAGTCGGCTGTGCGGCGTGCCAGGGCGCGGACTTCGTCGGCGACCACGGCAAAACCGCGGCCCTGGTCACCGGCGCGCGCGGCTTCAATCGCGGCGTTGAGCGCCAGCAGGTTGGTCTGTTCGGCGATCGAGCGGATGGTGTCGAGGATGGTGTTGATGTTCTGGCTGTCCTGCTCCAGCAACTGCATGGTCTGGGTCGACTTTTGCAGGTCTTCGCTGAGCTTGAGCACGCTGCCGGTGGCTTCGCCGATGTGCTGCTGGCCATTGTGCACGTCGCGGTAGCCTTCGTCGGCACTCGCGGCGGCGGCGCTGCAGGAACGCGCGACTTCGTTGGCGGTGGCCACCATTTCGTTGAACGCGGTGCTTACCAGCTCCACGGCTTCACGTTGGCGGCCGGCGGCCTGGTTCATGTTGTTGGCGACTTCGCTGGTGTCGGCGGCGGCGGTTTGCAGGTCGGAAGAGGCGTTGCCGATGCGCTGCACCAGTTGCGCGATCATGCTCAGGAACTGGTTGAACCAGCCCGCCAGGCTGGCGGTTTCGTCCTTGCCTTGCACCTTGAGTTGGCGCGTCAGGTCGCCTTCGCCTTCGGCAATCTCCTGCAGGCCGTCGGCCACCCCGCGAATCGGGCGCACGATCATGCTCGCAAAACTGGCGCCGACAATCGCGAACACCACGGCCAGGGCGGCGGCAATCGCGGCGATCAACCACGTGAGGCTGGTGGCGCCGGCCATGACTTCATCGCGTTTGATCAGGCCGATAAAGCGCCAGCCCAGATCCTTGGAGCTGACCACGTTGGCCATGTAGGCCACGCCGTTGATGTCGACCTGGGTCACGCCGTCGCCGCGCTTGGCCAGTTCGGCGTAGTTGGGGCCCAGGTCGGCCATCGGCTTGAAGTTATGCTTGGCGTCGCTGGGGTCCACCAGCACGTTGCCGTTGGCTTCCACCAGCATCAGGTAGCCGCTGTCGCCCAGCTTGATGTTGCGCACCAGCTCGGTGAGCTGCTTGAGCGACACGTCCAGGCCGACCACGCCAAGGATATTGCCGGTGGCGTCGGCGACGGTGTGCACGGTGCCGATCAGCACCACGTCGTCCGGTGCCCAGTAATAGGCGCCGGTGCGCACGGTGGCGCCTGGGGCGGCGATGGCGGCCTTGTACCAGGGGCGTACGCGTGGGTCGTAGTTGTTCAGTTTGGTGTCGTCAGGCCAGCTGGCATAACCGCCGTCGGCGAGGCCCAAGGACAAGTAGGCGGTGCTCGGGTGGCTCTTGGCGAACTGATCGAAAATCGCCAGCAGGTCTTTGTTGGTCTGGGTCAGGGGGATTTGCGCGGCGTCGGCGCCGGCGTAGCTCTTGAGGTCCTTGGCCGCGACAACGCGCGGGTCCTTGGCGACGAAGTCGACGTTCTGGCTGATGCCATCGAAAAACTGCTTCATGCCGTTGTCGATCTGACGGATCTCGCGACCGCTGCTGTCGAGGAAATTGGCCAGGGCCCCCTCGCGCAAGTTCAGCACAACCATAACGGCCACCAGGATGACTGGCAGGCACGCGATAGCGGCAAACGCCCAGGTCAACTTTTGCTTGATATTCATGACTTCACCCGCGGGTATTTATATTTTTGGCAAGGAGAAAACAGTGGCGTCGAGCGTCGCATGTGTTGTTTTGAGGGGATGTGGCCCATGCGTACTCCCTTTGTATCGACTGCGGGAGCACGCACTTTAGGCCGAAGGGCGTGTTTATCCGATGCGCTCGCCACCCAGCGCATCACGCTGCATCGATTGCAGGTTTTTCTCGATGGTTTCGCAGATGGCTTCCATCTGGATCTGGTGTTCGCTGGAGCGGAACGGGCTTTGCAGGTCGGTGCCGATGCGTTCGATGGCCAGCAACATAAAGCCCACCACGGTGGACGCCAGCGGGGTGAACCAGCCCAGGGATTCCACCAGGCCCACGGGCACGATCAGGCAGAACAGCGAGATAAACAGGCGTGGGAAATACACGTAGGGGTAGGGTAGTGGCGTGTTGGCGATCCGCTCCATGCCGCCCTGGGCATTGGACAAATCCACCAGGGTCGATTCCAGCCGTGCCAGGCGAATGCTGTCCAGGTGCCCGGTCTTGTATTCCCTGGCCAGCAACGCCGCCGAGCCGGTGAGGATGTCATTGGCGAAATTATTGGTGGCGCCGTTGCGGGCGAATTCCTCGGCGGGGATAAAGGCGCGTACTTCATCAGGGCACGGCTCGCCCTTGAGGTGCGCAGCCAGGCAATTCACGTAGGCCACGTGGCGGCGCAGCAGGGTGGCCTTGACCGGGTTCACTTCGCCGTCGGGGTCGTCCAGCAGGGTCAATACCTGCCGCGCGAAGCTGCGTGAATTGTTGACCATCGCGCCCCACAGCGTGCGGGCCTCCCACCAGCGGTTATAGGCGCTGCTGTTACGAAAGCTGATGAGCACGATCAGTGCCGAGCCCAGCAGGGTGAGGGGCATCAGCGGCAAATTGATCTTGGCGGTGAGGAACAGCATGAAGTCCACGGTGACGGCGACGTCCCACAGCAACAGCCAGAACAGTGACCAGCCCACATAGCCCATGGTCTTGATGATCAGGCGGTACTTTTTGATGATGGCGGCTTTCAAACGACAACCTCGCGGCGAACGGTAGGCAACAGTGCCTTAGCTCGGACGCCGGCTTGCGGGGAAGGTTCGCCGCGGCGACTGAAACGGTTAAGCCGCCTGGGTTTTTTGGAACAATTTTGGTAACGACGATGTCCCCTGAGCTAATCACGCTAGATTGCGCTCAAGGCAAAACGCCATTACCGGTGCTGCAATTGAGATCAGTGAATCCAAGTTGTTTGATCAGGGCTCTTTCTCATGTGCAGTGGTTCGTTGAAGCTGGCGATTGAACAGTCGGCGCGGGCGTTTGAGCGCCATATGGATTTTGACGGGTGTATTCGTACCCATTATTCGGCTCTGCTGGAGTGCTATTCAAAAAGACCGTTTTTCTACAAGACGGCGCTGAAATTCAGTCGCTTGATGGTGTCCTTTACGTTATTGAGCACGTATTTCACCAAGCCGGTCCCCTTGCTGTCCGAGGTGAAAGCGTTTTGTGTGGCGCGCGGGTTCTGTTCGCGAAACAGCCTGGAGTCGATCTTCCTGCTGTTCAGGGCACTGGGGTTCATGACGGTGTCGAGGCATCCGGACGACAGCCGTCTGCGGCTGTTCAGCCCATCGTCCCAAGCCTGCGCGGAGATCCGGCCGATGCTCACGTCCATGGTCGAGCCGCTGGGCGTGATGTGCCCCGAACCCGCGGTGTGCGCCTCAATGGCCGGGTTGGATGATCGCGCCTATCTGGCCCGGTATTTCAAAGGGTTTTCGGTGCTTCTCTGCCGTAACCTGAGCATTGACCTGTTGATACCGGATTGTTATTGGCTGGTAAAACGCGATGCCGGGCATATGTTGATGCTGGCGATCTATAACGATGCGTGTACGCGGGATAACCAGGGCGCAAGTTTCAGGTCATCGTCCTATCTTTCCATCGCTGAGCAACTTTCGGTGTCCAAGACCCACGTCATTCGTCTGGTGCAAGAGGGGGCCGAGCGGGGCTATTTCAAGATTCATTCCAAGACGCAACTTGAGGTCCTGCCACCTTTTGTCGTGCTGGTAAGACGGTTCATGGCCTATTCGTTTGCGATCTGCCTGCACAGTCTTCAACTGAGTCATGCCGATGACACAACGGCCACCCATGCACAGGGAGTGACGGGATGCCGGCAAATGTGAAACTCAGGCCTCGGATGCAGAGGCTGTTGTCGCCCGCCATCGCCCAGGCCGAACTGATCGGGATTTTCGCCTGGCTGGCGGTGTTGCTGGTGGATCGTGGGGGGATGTTCGGTTGGCCGGTGGTGCTGGTCACGCTGGGGCTGTGCGTGGTGTATGGGGTTCACCGGGTGGTGACGCATTATGTGCTGTGGCGGGCGCTGGGCGGGTTCTACATGGTGCTGCTGTCCGCAGGTTTTGCCTATGTGGTGCACACCCGCCCCGCGTTGCAGGTGTTCGCCTTGCCGCTGGCCGTGACCTTGGTGATGAGCAGCGCAATCCTGTTTATCGTGGTCCAGGATTTTCTGGTCTGCGCCGCCCTGGTCTGGTTACTGACGTGGCCCAACATTCAGCTGAGCCTTTATGACGGGGTCGACACCTATGTGTTTATTTTTTGTGCGGCGTCGGTGTCGATCGGCTTTATCTTGAATGTCTACTACCTGAAAAACCTGCGCTCCGTGTTACTGGTCGAGAGTGAGTTTCGGGAATTGGCCGAGACGGATTACTTGACCTCCATCCTGAACCGGCGCGCCTTTATGGAGGGCTTCGCCAAACTGATTGCGGCCGGTGATACCGGTTACTTCATGATGTTGGATATCGACAGTTTCAAATTGAAGAATGACCAGTTCGGCCATGATGTCGGCGACCGGATTCTCTGCGCCATGGCCGCGTGCCTGAAATCCACCCCCGGCAGCCACAGTTTCGGCAGGATTGGCGGCGAGGAGTTCGGCGTGCTGCTGCTGGTCGATGACCCCGATCTCGCCACCGATTACGCGCTGCGCCTGCTGCAAGCGATCCGCTGCAGTGTCGCGCCGCCCCATCACTACACCTGCAGTGCGGGCATGACGCGCTTTACGACCGGGGCCGATATGTCGGCGGTCCTCAAGCGTGCCGACCGCAATCTCTACGCCTCCAAGGGCAATGGCAAAGACCGCGTATATTTGGATGGTGCGCCGGTGTTTCACCGTTCGATGTCCACCCCGGAGGCCCTATGAAAGTTGGCGTGATTTCCGACACCCACGGCCTGCTGCGCCCTGAGGCTGTCGCTGCCTTGCAGGGATGCGGGCAGATCATCCATGCCGGTGATATCGGCAGCCCTGAGATTCTTCAGCAATTGGCACAGATCGCGCCCCTGCACGTGGTGCGTGGCAACAATGACCAGGACGCGCCGTGGGCAGAGCAGGTGCCCGATCATCTGATGCTGGAGGTGGACGGATGGCGGACGTTGGTGGTGCATGACATCGCCGACGTACCCGCCTTACTCGACACGTCTACTCGGCTGGTGATCACCGGCCATTCGCACAAGCCCCTGATCGAATGGCGGGGCGCAACACTGTACGTAAACCCCGGCAGTGCAGGGCGGCGGCGCTTCAAGTTGCCGGTGACGTTGGCGGTGCTGGACGTGCGGGACATGACGATCGAGTCGCGGCTGATCGCGCTGCTGGACTGATCCGGCTTTTATCGTTGCGTCAGGATGCTCTGCAACAATCCCGGAAACCGTTCCTCAAGCACCTCGCCGCGCAATGAATTCATATGGGTAGTGCCCACGCTGCGGGTGTGGACCAGGCCGGCATCGCGCAGGACCCGGAAGTGGTGGGACATGCTGGACTTGGGGCGCCCGCCGTCCAGTTCGCCGCAGCTGGCCTCGGGCACGCCGGCCAGGCAGCGGACAATCTCCAGGCGCACCGGATCACTCAGCGCGTACAACAGGCGCTCGAGGGTCAGGTCTTCCGGGGTGGGGTGTTTAAAGGCTCGCATGAAACGAATCATAACAGGGGGCTATCATCGAATACCATAGTTCGATTACCATCGAACTATCGAATCATCCACTCGCTCCCGGAGTTCTCAATGCCCGCTTTGTTCGAACCGTTCACACTCAAAGACGTCACCCTGCGCAATCGCATCGCCATCCCGCCGATGTGCCAATACATGGCCGATGACGGCATCGTCAACGACTGGCACCTCGTGCACCTGGCCAGCATGGCCCGTGGCGGCGCCGGTTTGCTGGTGGTCGAGGCCACCGCGGTAGCGCCTGAGGGGCGTATCACCCCAGGCTGCGCCGGTATCTGGAGCGACGCCCACGCCCAGGCGTTCGTGCCCATGGTCAAGGCCATCAAGGCCGCCGGCTCGGTGCCAGGCATCCAGATCGGCCACGCCGGTCGCAAAGCCAGCGCCAACCGCCCGTGGGAAGGGGACGACCATATGCCTGCCTCCGATGCACGCAGTTGGGAAACCATCGCGCCGTCGGCCATCGCCTTCGGTGCCAACCTGCCGCAAGTGCCACGGGCCATGACCCTGGACGACATCGCTCGGGTCAAGCAGGACTTCGTCGACGCCGCCCGCCGTGCCCGTGACGCCGGCTTCGAATGGATCGAACTGCACTTCGCCCATGGCTACCTGGGCCAGAGCTTCTTCTCCGAGCATTCCAACCAGCGCACCGACGCCTACGGTGGCAGCTTCGACAACCGCAGCCGTTTCCTCCTGGAAACCCTCGCTGCCGTGCGCGAGGTCTGGCCGGAAAACCTGCCGCTGACCGCGCGTTTTGGTGTAATCGAATACGACGGCCGTGACGAACAGACCCTGACCGAATCCATCGAACTGGCCCGCAACTTCAAGGCCGGCGGCCTGGACCTGCTGAGCGTCAGCGTCGGTTTCACCATCCCCGACACCAATATCCCGTGGGGCCCGGCCTTCATGGGCCCGATCGCCGAGCGCGTGCGCCGCGAAGCCGGCATCCCGGTGACCTCAGCCTGGGGCTTTGGCACGCCGCAACTGGCGGAAGGTGCGTTGCAGGCGGGGCACCTGGACCTGGTCTCGGTCGGTCGTGCGCACCTGGCTGACCCGCATTGGGCGTACTTTGCGGCCAAGGAGCTGGGCGTGGAAAAATCCTCCTGGACCTTGCCGGCGCCTTACGCCCATTGGCTGGAGCGCTATCGCTGATCGGATCCATTTCTAAAGTTGTATAAAAATCCAAATGTGGGAGGGGGCTTGCCCCCGATAGCGGTAGACCAGTCGATGTTGCTGTGACTGATACACCGATATCGGGGGCAAGCCCCCTCCCACGTTTGGCTCGCGTCCAATTTCCTACAGATCGATACAAAGCTGTTACCTGAAAAATAGTGAATGAGAATAGATGTCAAACGCGAATGGATTGATATACCATTCCCGCGTTTTTTGGCAGGTTTGCCGCCCCATCTGGCTCATTCACTAGGTTCAACATCCATGCGTCGTACCCTGATTTCCCTCTGCGTGCTTCAGGCGTTTTCCCCGTTTACCTGGGCCGAGGTTGTCCCTGCCGACAAGGCCAGTCTTGAGCTGCAAGCCACCAATGTCACTGGCGAGGCGGACTACGAGACGGCGCAAGGGCCGGTCAAGGGCTACCACGCCACACGTTCGGCGAGTGCGACGCGCACCGACACCTCGATTCATGAAACCCCGCAGTCCATCAGCGTCGTGTCCAAGGATGTGGTCGAAGACATCGGCGCCACCCGTTTGCAGGATGCCCTGGACTACGCCGGTGGCGTCGGTCGTGCCAACAACTTCGGCGGCCAGGGGCTCACCACCTTCACCGTACGTGGCTTCACCACCGGCGAGTTCTACCGCAACGGTTTCCCGATCAACCGCGGCTACCCGAACATGCCCGACGCCAACACCATCGAACGCCTCGAAGTGCTGCGCGGCCCGGCAACCATGCTGTATGGCCGTGGCGATCCCGGCGGCACCTTCAACGTGGTGTCCAAGCAACCGCTGGCCGAGCCGACCGTGACCCTCGGCAGCCAACTGGATGACCAGGGCATGCAGCGCGCCACCCTCGACGCTTCCGGCCCGCTGGACGAACAAGGTCGCCTGGCCTATCGCCTGAACGTGGTGGGCGAGGGCGGTGACACCTTCCGTGACCATGTCGAAACCGAACGCTATGGCGTGACCCCGGTGATCACCTGGCAGGCCAGCGATGACACCAAGGTGATCTTCGAAGGCGACTTCATGCGCAACAACCACCCGCTGGACCGTGGCCTGACGCGCTACCCCAATCAAAAAGGCACCGCCTCGCGTGACACTTTCTGGGGTGAAAAA
This sequence comes from Pseudomonas sp. LAMO17WK12:I1, assembly GCF_900177315.1. Classification (NCBI taxonomy): domain Bacteria; kingdom Pseudomonadati; phylum Pseudomonadota; class Gammaproteobacteria; order Pseudomonadales; family Pseudomonadaceae; genus Pseudomonas; species Pseudomonas sp. LAMO17WK12:I1. The sequence continues at coordinate 530,868 of NZ_FWZV01000002.1, forward strand.
GACGCCGGCAAACTGCACAACGACAACAGCATGGCCCAGCTGCGTTTCGAGCACCTGCTCAATGACAGCTGGACCCTGGGCGGTGGTTTCCAATGGCTGGACGGCACCTTGCAAGGCAATGCCATTGAAGCCAACGGCCTGGCCGCCGACGGTCGCACCCTGGGCCGCAACTTCAACTACCGCAAACTGGAGTGGACCGACAAGGACACTCAGCTCAACCTCACCGGGCATTTCTCCACCGGTGGTTTCGACCACACCTTGCTCACCGGCGTCGAATTCGAAGACTACGACTACAAGTCGATCATCCAGCGCTCCAGCGGCGCAGTGGGTGCTTATGCAATCGATATCTTCAACCCGGTCTACGGCCAGGCGCGCCCGAACCTCACGCGTACGCCGACCCACGACAAGGAAAACCTCAAGACCTACGCGGCCTTCGTGCAGGATCAGGTGGCCCTGACCGAGCGCCTTAAAGTGCTCGCCGGCGCACGCTTCGAGCGTTTTGAACACGACTACCACACCTACGTGCCGGGCGGTAAAAGCTGGGAAGCCAGCGACAACGCCGTCACCCCACGCGTGGGCGTGATCTACGACCTCACCGACACCGTCGCGGTCTACGCCGACGCCGCGCGTTCGTTCAAGCCCAACACCGGCGCCAGTCGCCAGGGCGGTGGTTTTGAGCCGGAGAAAGGCAAATCCTACGAGATGGGCATCAAGTGGGAAGCCCTGGACCGTCAACTCAGCGTCGACGCCGCGATCTACCAGATCGAGAAGAAAAACGTGCTCACCACCGACCCTCTCGACTCCACCTTCAGCGTCGCCGCCGGCCAGGTGCGCAGCCGTGGTTTCGACCTGAACGTGGCGGGCAATATCACCCCCGAGTGGCGTGTGATCGGTGGCTATGCCTACGTGGACGCCGAAGTGACCAAGGACAACACCCTGCGCAGCGGCACGCGCTTGCTGAACATCCCGCGCAACAGCTTCAGCCTGCTCAACGTCTACGAGTTCCAGGACGGCGCCCTCAAGGGCCTGGGCCTCGGCGCAGGTGGCAAGTATGTGGATGAACGGGCCGGGCAGACCGCCAACAACGCCTTCTCGATGGACGCCTACACCGTGGTCGACCTGCTCAGCTACTACAAGGTCAACGACAAGGTGCGGCTGAACCTGGACGTGAAAAACCTGTTTAATCGAGAGTATGAAGAAGGTGCGTTCGGCAATGTGTACGCCTACCCAGGTGAACCGCGCACGGTGCAGGTAGGCATTGCCTATACCCTGTAACGCCGCCTGATTGGCTTGCAATGGCCCAGGTGATTGCAAGCCACGTCACAGCCCCGGCAGAAAAGGCACTAAGATCTACCCGATAGATGGGAGTCAAATGTGGGGGGCAAGTCAGATCCTCGCACCGCCCCTCCCACATGTTCTTTCACCTGATTTCAGGGCTGGGGCGGCGCGTTTCACCAGGCGCCGTCGAATCTTCTATCCCGCGTCTGTTATCAATTCTGCCAGCACTGCGCATAGCGCTCACACACGCTATAACGTTTGTCCAATTCGGCCATGTGTGCCCAGTTGTCGGCCATTGCTTCCTTTTCCAGCACTTCATTGAGCCTGCGGTAGAACTGCAGCATCGCACCGTTGACAGCCAATGCCTGAGTGATGTCGGTGGCCGGGGTATCGGGCACCAGGGTTCTTAATGTGGGCGTGTCCAGTCGTGAGAGGCGCGCACGGTACTCAACCTTGTACTGCTCAAGTGCCTTGGCCTTTACGCCCTGAGCCTGGACCAGGTAGTTCACGACGTTCTGACGATACTGCGCCCAATAGGCATCCGGCAGATCAAGGTTCATCTGGGCCTTGCGCTTGTTGACCACCAGATCAGTTGCGTGATCGCGCGCGCTGTCGTCCAGCGGGCTGGCCTGGGGTTTCATTTCCGCGATGATGCTCGGGGCGATAATCTGCTCGGCCAAGGCATCACGCTCCGGGGTGGCGGGGAGGCCTTTCGGCGGCGCGGGGAACAGCGCATTGGCACCTACGCAACTGGGCAGTCCTTTATTGATCACCGGGACCGGTGAGCGCACCACCTGGCCTTTTACTGAATGCAGACGTTTGAGTGTCGTCACACACTGGCTGCCTGCGCCAGTGAACGTCACCTCGTATTCCGCGCCGTTTTGCGGAGTGAGGGTGAAAGCCATGCCGCACACCGAACCTGTGCCTTGGGTATTCAAGTGCAGGAACAGTTCTTTGTTGGCGGGCAAGCGGATTTCCAGGTAGGGCGTTTTTTCGGAGACCGGCGGCATCGACATGTCCGCCCGCCTGCGGGTGTTGGCCAGGAACAGATTGTTAAGGATGCCGGTGGTCTGTCCATCGCAATGTTGCGCATCTATTACACTCAGCGTGGCACTGCTCATGTCGCTGACAAATCGTAGCTTGGCAGCATCCGGTCCGGTGGCATCGGGGTACGTACCCGACACGCTGCAGCCGCTCAATATCAACGCGAAAAATGTTGCGCCGAGCGCACGGCCTGCAAATAAATTACTCATGAAAGGGAGGTCATCCTTAACGCCGATGTTGAGAAGTGCCGCATGATACTGGCAAAGTTGAACTTTTTTCGATGGACCGAGGATTGAATGCGCAAAATAAGTCAGTTGTTTGTGATCGGAACCGTGGCCTTGATGAGTGCCTGCTCGGCATTGCCACCTGAAATGGCATTGGATTCGAAAGTCTATTCCGCCGAAAACGCAGGTCTTGTCCTGGGCGCACTGATCGAGGGTGGGCCCTACGGAACCTGGATGAGCTTTCACAATGTGGACACCGGAAAAGACTATGGCTGGGGCCCCAAGGACTACTACTCGGCATGGTTGCCTGGAGGCACCTATGAAGTCAGTGACCTTGGCTCGCGTCGTGGCGTGATGGGGCCCTACTCGAAGCCGCTGCGCTTTACCGTCACCAATGGACAAATCAATTACGTGGGCGAAATGACCTATGGTTGCCCGCTCGCGGCTCGCCCGGCCGCGATCTATGGCGTGAAAAACTGCGGACTCCTTGCGTTGGGGACCTGCACCGTTGATTACCCCAGCATTGGCATCTGTGTGGTGGATCGACAGGAGCAGTCCGTTCGCACCTTCGTCAAGCAGCACCCGCAATATTCCGAGCTACCGGTCAAGTCGGCCGTGATGTCGACGCGTTGACCCTTGCGCCGAGTTGAGCGTGGAGGCTCAATCGGGTTATAGCGGCGTCAGCACATTCATCACCGTATCCAACGCCACCCGCGTGTCATCCAGCTGCACCAGCGACGCATGCCGCGCGCCGAGGGCGTCGCGGTTCTGGATCGCGGTGAGGATCGCCTTGTGCCGGGGCAGGCTCAGGCCCTGGATGTCCGGGCGGCGGTTGGTGATGTTGATCGACTCGCGCAGCGGCAACGACAGCATGTTGCACATATAGGCGAGCAGGTCGTTACGGGTGGCATCGGCAATGGCGCGGTGGAAGTCCAGGTCGGCCTGCAACAGCTGTTCGTGGGTCTGCGCGGTTTCCATGCCCTGGTAGGCTTTTTCGATGGTGGCGATGTCTTCATCGGTGGCGGTGGTCGCGGCCATGGCGGCGATCTCCGGCTCGAGGATGCGCCGCACACCGGCCAGGGTATTGAAGAATTCACTGTGGGGCGTGGACTGCATCAACCAGGACAATACGTCCGGGTCGAGCAGGTGCCATTTCAAGCGCGGCCGCACCACTGCACCCACCCGTGGCTTGGAATACACCAGGCCCTTGGCGCTGAGCACCCGGGTCGCCTCGCGCAATACCGAACGGCTGACCTTGTACTCCTCGCACAGCGTGGCCTCCATGGGCAGCCGTTCTTCGGGCTTGAAGCGACCTGAAACGATGTGCATGCCCAAGTCCTGAACGATCTGGGCATGCATGCTCTTGCGCGGCTTGGACGGCTGGTGATCCATAACGACAGGGATGCTCCGACTTAAATTCGCGGCATCATAGCATCCCAATTAGTGGGAATGCCGGGGGACTTCAGCCCCACGGCAACCCACCAGGAAGTCAAAGTCGCAACCCTGGTCGGCCTGCAGCACATGGTCGATATACAGCTGGCGGTAGCCGCCGACGATCAGGTTCTGCGGCGGCTTCAGGTCGGCCATGCGCGCCGCCAGCTCTGCGTCGGGGATGTCCAGGTGCAGGCGACCGTTGGCGCAATCGAGTTCGATCCAGTCACCTTCCTTCACCGTGGCCAACGGTCCGCCGGCCGCGGCTTCCGGCGCCACGTGCAAGACCACGGTGCCGTAGGCGGTGCCGCTCATGCGCGCATCGGAGATCCGCACCATATCGGTCACGCCCTGGGCCAGCAGCTTGGCCGGCAAGCCCATGTTGCCGACTTCGGCCATGCCTGGGTAACCCTTGGGCCCGCAGTTTTTCATGACCAGGATCGAGTTGGCGTCCACATCCAGTTCCGGATCGTTGATGCGCGCCTTGTACATGTCGAAGTTCTCGAACACCACCGCACGCCCGCGATGCTGCATCAGCTCGGCGCTGGCGGCCGACGGCTTGAGCACCGCACCGAGTGGCGCCAGGTTGCCGCGCAACACGCAAATGCCACCGTCGGCGCGGATCGGGTTGTCGAGGGTGCGGATCACTTCGTCCTGGCCGTAGATCGGCGAGTCCTTGGTGTTCTCGCCGAGGGTCTTGCCGTTGACGGTCAAGGCGTTCGGGTGCGGAATCAGGTTGGCTTCACCAAGACGACGCAGCACGGCGGGAAGGCCACCGGCATAGTAGAACTCTTCCATCAGGAAGCGCCCGGACGGTTGCAGGTCGACGATGGTCGGCATGCCGCGACCGATGCGGGTCCAGTCGTCCAGGTCGAGCTCGACACCGATGCGCCCGGCGATGGCTTTCAAATGGATCACGGCGTTGGTCGAACCACCGATGGCGGCGTTCACGCGGATGGCGTTTTCAAACGCTTCCTTGGTGAGGATCTTCGACAGCTTCAAGTCTTCGCGCACCATCTCCACCGCACGCATGCCGGACATATGGGCCAACACATAACGCCGCGCATCCACCGCCGGGATCGCCGCGTTGTGGGGCAGGGACGTGCCCAGTGCCTCGGCCATGCAGGCCATGGTCGACGCAGTACCCATGGTGTTGCAGGTGCCCGCCGAACGCGACATGCCGCCTTCGGCCGCGAGGAAATCATCCAGGGTAATGGTGCCGGCCTTGACCTGTTCGCTGAGCTGCCACACCACGGTACCCGAGCCGATGTCCTGGCCCTTGTGCTTGCCGTTGAGCATCGGCCCACCGGTGACCACGATGGCCGGCACGTCGCAACTGGCGGCGCCCATCAGCAGGGCCGGGGTGGTCTTGTCGCAGCCGGTCAGCAGCACCACACCGTCAATCGGGTTGCCGCGAATGGCTTCCTCCACGTCCATGCTCGCCAGGTTGCGGGTGAGCATGGCGGTGGGGCGCAGGTTGGATTCGCCGTTGGAGAACACCGGGAATTCCACCGGGAAGCCACCGGCCTCGATCACGCCACGTTTGACGTGCTCGGCGATCTGGCGGAAATGCGCGTTGCACGGGGTCAGCTCCGACCAGGTATTGCAGATGCCGATGATCGGCTTGCCATGGAACTGATGGTCGGCGATGCCCTGGTTCTTCATCCAGCTGCGGTACATGAAGCCGTTTTTGTCGGCGGTACCAAACCACTGGGCGGAGCGTAGGCCGGGCTTTTTATCAGACATGATCGATTCTCTTATTGTATGACTATATGTTCTATGCGTGCTTAAACATAAGCGCAAAATCGATGCTTTGGAAGAGTTGTTTTGCAAATAGTCCTACTATATAGTCTGGCATAACTGAGGTATGACCCTGGCGGATTTCCGCGAGAGGCGTCCCCCGAGCTTCTATAAAAACAACAATCGGAGATCGACCCCATGAGCCAGGAACTGCGGCTTATTCGGCGCATCACGCTGAAACTGATTCCCTTCCTGATCCTGCTGTACCTGATCGCCTACGTGGACCGTTCCGCCGTAGGTTTTGCCAAGCTGCACATGGGCGCCGACGTCGGTATCGGCGATGCGGCCTATGGCCTGGGCGCGGGGTTGTTCTTCATTGGCTACTTCCTCTTCGAGATCCCCAGCAACCTGATGCTCGACCGCTTCGGCGCACGGCGCTGGTTTGCGCGGATCATGATCACCTGGGGCGCGATCACCATCGGCATGGCCTTCGTGCAAGGGCCGCACAGCTTCTATGTGATGCGCTTCCTGCTCGGCGCGGCCGAAGCCGGATTCTTTCCCGGCGTCCTGTACTACATCACCCAATGGTTCCCGGTGCGCCATCGCGGCAAGATCCTCGGGCTGTTCATCCTCTCCCAACCGATTGCGATGATGATCACCGGCCCGGTGTCCGGCGGCCTGCTGGGCATGGATGGCATCCTCGGCCTGCATGGCTGGCAGTGGCTGTTCATCGTGATCGGCACCCCGGCGATCCTGCTGACCTGGCCGGTGCTGCGCTACCTGCCGGATGGCCCCAGGCAGGTCAAATGGATGAGCGACGACGAAAAGGCCTGGCTCACCGGTGAGCTGGACAAAGACCTGCAAGCCTACGGCCAGACCCGCCACGGCAACCCGCTGCATGCCCTCAAGGACAAACGCGTGTTGCTGCTGGCGCTGTTCTACCTGCCGGTGACCCTGAGCATCTATGGCCTGGGCCTATGGCTGCCGACCCTGATCAAACAGTTCGGCGGCACCGACCTGGTCACCGGCTTTATCTCCGCCGTGCCGTACATCTTCGGCATCATCGGCCTGCTGATCATCCCGCGCAGTTCGGACCGCCTGAATGATCGCTACGGTCACCTGGCGGTGCTGTATGTGCTCGGCGCCATCGGCCTGTTCTGCAGTGCCTGGCTGAGTGTGCCGGTGCTGCAAATGGCCGCGCTGTGCCTGGCGGCGTTTGCGCTGTTTTCCTGCACCGCAGTGTTCTGGACCTTGCCGGGGCGCTTCTTTGCCGGCGCCAGTGCGGCGGCGGGCATTGCCTTGATCAACTCGGTGGGCAACCTCGGCGGCTATATCGGTCCGTTCGTGATCGGTGCGCTCAAGGAATACACCGGCAACCTCGCCTCGGGCTTGTACTTCCTGTCCGCGGTCATGGTGTTCGGGCTGGTCCTGACCGGCGTGGTCTACCGCGTGCTGGAGCGCAAGCACGTACTGCCCGCCGATCAATTCGCCGCCAGCGCCCGTGGCGCCACACGTACTTAATCTGGGAGAAGTCTGATGCGTTTAGTTCAGTTCGAGTCAAGCAACGGTGAACGCCGGGTCGGCGTTGTAGAAGGCGCCACAGTGCGCGAAGTGCGTACCGCGCGCAGCGTGCGCGAACTGGCGCTGGCCGCCATCGAGGCGGGCGTCAAGTTGCAGCAGCAGGTCGAGAGCCTGGGCCTGGGCGACAGCCATGACTACGCCGCACTGTTGGCCGACCTGAAGATTTTGCCGCCGCTGGACCACCCGGACCCGGCCCATATGCTCATCAGCGGCACCGGCCTGACCCACCTGGGCAGCGCCTCGGCGCGGGACAAAATGCACCAGCAGGCCGGCGATGAGAGCGCCTTGACCGACACCATGCGCATCTTCAAATGGGGCGTCGAGGGCGGCAAGCCCGCTGCCGGCCAGGCCGGTGTGCAACCGGAATGGTTCTACAAGGGCGACGGCAGCATCGTCGTGCGCCCAGGCGAAGCCTTCCCGGTGCCACCGTTTGCCGAAGACGCCGGTGAAGAACCGGAAATCGGCGGCCTGTATGTGATCGGCCCGGACAGCCAGCCCTATCGCCTGGGTTTTGCAGTGGGCAACGAGTTCTCCGACCACATCATGGAGCGCAAGAACTACCTGTACCTGGCCCATTCCAAGCTGCGCAGTTGCAGCTACGGCCCCGAACTGCGCGTGGGCGAGTTGCCCCAGCACCTGGCCGGCACCAGCCGCATCCTGCGTAACGGCGAGGAAATCTGGCGGAACGAATTCCTCAGTGGCGAGGCCAATATGTGCCACAGCCTGGAAAACCTCGAGTACCACCACTTCAAATACCGCCAGTTCCTCAAGCCGGGCGATGTGCACATTCACTTCTTCGGCACCGCCACGCTGTCATTCGCCGATGGTATACGTTCCCAACCGGGCGATGTGTTCGAGATCAGCCAGGCCGAGTTCGGCGCGCCGTTGGTCAATGGTGTCGGCAGCAGCGAGGCGGCCTTTGAACCCGGCCAAGTCACCCCCCTTTAAGGAGATCAACATGACCCAGTTCCTCGGCCACAACTACATCGGCGGCCAGCGCAGCGCCAACGGCAGCGTCAAGCTGCACAGCGTCGATGCCAGCACGGGCGAAACCTTGCCGCAGGATTTCTACCAGGCCACGCCGGAAGAAGTCGACGCCGCTGCCAAGGCCGCCGCTGCGGCGTATCCGGCTTACCGTGCGTTGAGTGCCGCGCGCCGTGCGCAGTTCCTGGACGCGATCGCCGACGAGCTGGATGGCCTGAGCGATCACTTCATCGAGCTGGTCTGCCGCGAAACCGCGCTGCCCGCCGCACGTATCAAAGGCGAGCGTGGGCGTACCAGTGGCCAGATGCGCCTGTTCGCCATGGTGCTGCGTCGCGGTGATTTCTACGGCGCACGCATCGACAAGGCGTTACCCGACCGCCAGCCACTGCCACGCCCGGACCTGCGCCAATACCGCATCGGCCTGGGCCCGGTGGCCGTGTTTGGCGCGAGCAACTTCCCCCTGGCGTTTTCCACCGCCGGCGGCGATACCGCAGCGGCACTGGCGGCCGGTTGCCCGGTGGTATTCAAGGCCCACAGCGGGCATATGGCCACGGCTGAACAGGTGGCCAATGCAATCATTCGTGCGGCAGAAGCAACCGAGATGCCGGCGGGTGTATTCAACATGATCTTCGGCGGCGGCGTCGGCGAGGCGCTGGTCAAGCACCCGGCGATCCAGGCAGTGGGCTTTACCGGCTCGCTCAAGGGCGGTCGCGCCTTGTGCGATATGGCCGCGGCACGCCCGCAGCCGATCCCGGTGTTTGCCGAGATGTCGAGCATAAACCCGGTGATCGTGCTGCCCCAAGCACTGCAAGCGCGAGCGGAAGCGGTCGCGCGGGATCTGACCGCGTCGGTGGTGCAAGGCTGCGGCCAGTTCTGCACCAACCCTGGCCTGGTGATCGGTATCGCCTCGCCGCAGTTCACCGCGTTTACCCAACAGGTCGCTCAACTGATCGGTGAGCAACCGGCACAAACCATGCTCAATGCCGGCACCCTGAGCAGCTACGGCAAAGGCCTGGAAAAACTCCTGGCGCACCCTGGCATTCAGCATGTGGCCGGTAGCACCCAGGCGGGCAATCAGGCGCAACCGCAGCTGTTCAAGGCCGATGTGCGCTTGTTGCTCGAGGGCGATGAAGTGCTGCAGGAAGAAGTCTTCGGTCCTACCACGGTGTTTGTCGAAGTGGCTGATCAAGCCCAGCTCAGCGCTGCCTTGCACGGCCTGCACGGCCAGCTCACGGCGACGATCATTGGCGAACCGGCAGACTTTCAACAGTTCGCCGAACTCACGCCGCTGCTGGAACAGAAAGTCGGGCGCATCCTGCTCAACGGCTACCCGACCGGCGTTGAAGTCTGCGACTCGATGGTGCATGGCGGCCCCTATCCAGCGACGTCGGATGCCCGTGGCACCTCGGTCGGCACCTTGGCCATCGACCGTTTCCTGCGCCCGGTGTGCTTCCAGAACTACCCGGATAGCCTGCTGCCCGACGCGTTGAAAAACGCCAACCCCCTGCGCATCCAGCGCCTGGTGGATGGCACGCCATCCCGCGACTCGCTGTAAACACTTATCAGGAGGCGTCATGTCGTGTACCGCTGTCACTGAGCACCGTGCGCAACTGGGGGAAGGCCCGTTCTGGGACGTGCCGACCCAGGCGCTGTACTGGGTCAATATCGCCGGCAAACAGGCCCTGCGCCTGATGGGCGGACAGCTGCAGATCTGGCAGTTGCCCGAGCACGTTTCGGCGTTTATCCCGTGTGAACGCGGTGATGCGCTGGTGACCTTGAGCAGCGGTGTCTACCGCCTGGACCTGGCCACCGAAGCCCTGACCCTGCTGTGCGTGGCCGACCCACAACCGGGCAACCGTGGCAATGAAGCGCGCTGCGATGCCCAGGGCCGCCTGTGGCTGGGCACCATGCAGAACAACATCGGCGAACACGGCGAAGACCTGCCGATCACGCGGCGCTCCGGCGGCCTGTTTCGCATCGATGCGGATGCCCAGGTCACGCCGTTGCTCCACGGCCTGGGCATTCCCAACACCTTGCTGTGGAGCGAGGACGGCCGCCAGGTGCATTTCGGCGACAGCCTGGACGCCACGCTCTACCAGTATTCGATCCAGGCCGACGGCCAACTCGAGCCCGCAACGCCGTGGTTCGGGCCGCACTTGCGCGGCGGGCCGGATGGCTCGGCCATGGACAGTCAAGGCTACATCTGGAACGCCCGTTGGGACGGCAGTTGCCTGCTGCGCCTGACGCCCGAGGGGGAGGTGGACCGCATTATCGAGTTGCCCGTGAGTCGCCCCACCAGTTGCGTATTCGGTGGCCCCAACCTCACCACTTTGTATATCACCAGCGCCGCCAGCCCATTGGATCACCCTCTGGACGGCGCGGTGCTGGCCATCGAAGTCGATGTACCCGGCATGCCTTGCCATCGCTTTGCCGGTTAACCCCAAGACTTAAAAACAACAACAAGGAGTCACCCGTATGAATCATCGTCGTCGTGGTATCCGTTCCCTGTGCTGCGCCGCTGTGGCGGTCTCGGCCATGAGCTTGAGCGGGCTGTTGCTGGCCGCTGAAGAAGTGAAGATCGGTTTCCTGGTCAAGCAGGCCGAGGAACCGTGGTTCCAGACCGAATGGGCCTTTGCCGAAAAAGCCGGCAAGGAACATGGCTTTACCGTGATCAAGATCGCCGTGCCCGATGGCGAGAAAACCCTCTCGGCCATCGACAGCCTGGCCGCCAACGGCGCCAAGGGCTTTGTGATCTGCCCGCCGGACGTGTCCCTGGGCCCGGCCATCGTCGCCAAGGCCAAGGCCAACGGCTTGAAAGTGATTGCCGTGGATGACCGCTTTGTCGATGCCAAGGGCAACTTCATGGAGGACGTGCCGTACCTGGGCATGGCCGCCTTTGAAGTCGGCCAGAAACAGGGCGCGGCCATGGCCGCCGAGGCGAAAAAACGCGGTTGGGACTGGAAGGACACCTA
>NZ_FWZV01000013.1:0-266632 GCF_900177315.1 Pseudomonas sp. LAMO17WK12:I1
CGTGTACCGCCTGATCACCAACCCGGAGTGCCGCCAGTACATCCTGCGCCAGGCCTTCGAAGAAGCGATCCACACCCACGCCTACCAGTACTGCATCGAATCGTTGGCCATGGATGAAGGCGAGATCTTCAACATGTACCACGAGATTCCATCGGTCGCCAAAAAAGCAGCCTGGGGCCTGAAATACACCCGCTCGATCTCCGATCCGAAGTTCGAAACCGGCACCGTCGACACCGACAAGGAACTGCTGCGCAACCTGGTCGCCTACTACTGCGTGCTGGAAGGCATCTTCTTCTACTGCGGCTTCACCCAGATCCTGTCCATGGGCCGCCGCAACAAAATGACCGGCGTGGCCGAGCAGTTCCAGTACATCCTGCGCGATGAGTCGATGCACCTGAACTTCGGTATCGATGTGATCAACCAGATCAAGATCGAAAACCCGCACTTGTGGGATGCCGAGATGAAGGAAGAAGCGACCCAGATGATTTTGCAGGGGACGCAGCTGGAGATCGAATACGCGCGGGATACCATGCCGCGCGGTGTGCTGGGCATGAACGCGGCGATGATGGAGGATTACCTCAAGTTCATCGCTAACCGTCGCCTGTCGCAGATCGGCTTGAAGGAAGAGTATCCGGGGACGACCAACCCGTTCCCATGGATGAGCGAGATCATGGACTTGAAGAAAGAGAAGAATTTCTTTGAGACTCGGGTTATTGAGTATCAGACCGGCGGCGCATTGAGCTGGGATTAACCCCGCAGCCCCATGGACCGTAGCATCACGGTCCATGGGCGGGGTTCAGTCCGAGACCTGCTCCAGAAAGATCAACTGCAAAGGCTCATCGAGCCAGTCATCCGCCGCTGCGGCGAAGCGCTGGAAGTATGGCGTCGCAAAATGCGCATCGAGTGCCGCCTGGTCCTTGAACGCCTCACGCATGTAGAACGTACCGGGTTCGTCCCGCTGCTCGAACAACACATAGTCAAGGTTGCCTGGTTCGGCGCGCGTCGGCTCGATCAGGTTCAACAAGCCTGTTTTAAGGGCCTGTTGCTTGCCGGGTTTGGCCTTGAGGACGGCGAGGGAAACCAGGGGTTTGTGCATGGCAGTGACTCTTTCATGGGGTGGGCTGGTACATCCGGCAAGGACAGCAACCATCAGGGCGCTTAGCCAATAACCAGAAGCGTTGATCGGGGTTTTCATGCTGGGTGCTCTCAGTGGACTGGGGTCATCGTTGTCCACCTGGCAATAAAGAAACACCGACAAAACCCGCTTACACTTTCTTCAAAGGCTTGAAAATGCCTCACACCATCAAGACCCCCTGCGTCGGCCTGTGCTCCACCGTTTACGGCGACCTGGTCTGCCGGGGCTGCAAGCGTTATCACCATGAAGTGATCCAGTGGAATGGCTACAACGCCGAGGAAAAGCAGGCGGTATGGCTGCGCCTTGAGCAATTGCTGGTGCAGGTGATGGCCAGCAAGCTGGAAGTGTTCGACCCCCAGCGCCTGCGCCAACAACTGGAAGACCGCAAGATTCGCTTTATGCCGCACCAGTCGCCGTATTGCTGGGCGTACCAGCTGATTGCCCGGGGCGCGCGGGTGATTTCCAGGCTGGACGCCTATGGCTTGGCGTTGTTGCCGGAGTTTCGCGAACGCAGCCTGGCGGATTTGCGCGATGCCATTGACCGGGAGTTTTTCCTGCTGTCCGAGGCGCATTACGAGCGGTATATCGCCCCGGGGTTTATACGCGAAGTGTTCGGTCAGCCTCTCATCGCCAGCAGCATGTGACCGTCGTAGCAGCTGCCGAGGGAATCAGCAGGTCCAGGAAGCTGCGCGATCCACCTGCAAGCCATACCGCTCAATCGCCTGCTGGCACACGTGCCGCTCAAGACTGCCCTGCTCCACCAACGCGGTAAGCGCCGCCAGCACGATGTGATGCCGATCCACCTCAAAGAAATCCCGCAGCGCCGCCCGTGTATCACTGCGACCAAACCCGTCGGTGCCGAGCACGGTGTAGCTCGAGTCCAGATAGGACGCAATCATCTGCGGTACTGCGCGTACGTAGTCGGACACGGCAACCACTGGCGCACCTGCCGGCAAGCAGTCATTCAGGTGACTGACGCGCTTGCCGGCCTGCGGATGCAAGCGGTTCCAGCGTTCCACTTCCCGCGCCTCCCGTGCCAGTTCGCTGAAACTGGTCACGCTGTACACCTCGCTCGCCACGTGCCAATCCTCAGCCAGTAACCGCGCGGCGGCCTGGGCTTCACGCAGCAAGGTGCCCGAACCGAGCAGGCGTACCCGGGCGTCAGCGGCGCCTTCCAGGCGATACAGGCCCTTGATGACCGCCGCCTCCACGCCTGCGGGCAGGCTTGGCTGCGGGTAGTTTTCGTTCATCAGGGTCACGTAGTAGAACTCGTCCACATCCTGTTCCAGCATCTGGCGCATGCCGTGGTCGAGGATCACCGCAAATTCCCCGGCAAACGCCGGATCGTAGGCGCGGCAGTTGGGCACGGTGGCGGCGGTGAGATGGCTGCTGCCGTCCTGGTGCTGCAAGCCCTCACCGCCGAGTGTGGTGCGCCCGGCCGTGGCACCGAGCAGGAAGCCACGGGCGCGCTGGTCGGCGGCGGCCCAGATCAGGTCGCCGACGCGCTGGAAGCCGAACATCGAGTAATAGATGTAGAACGGCAGCATGCGCAGGCCATGCACCGAATAGCTGGTGGCCGCCGCGACCCAGGAACTGATGGCACTGGCCTCGCTGATGCCTTCTTCAAGAATCTGCCCGTCGGTGGCTTCGCGGTAGCTGAGGATCGAACCAATGTCTTCCGGCTCATAGCGCTGGCCGACGCTGGAATAGATGCCGATCTGCTTGAACAGGTTGGCCATGCCGAAAGTACGCGCCTCATCCGCCACGATGGGCACGATGCGCGGCCCGAGCGCCTTGTCCTTGAGCAGGTTGGTCAGCATGCGCACGAAGGCCATGGTGGTGGACATTTCCTTGCCGTCGGCCGCCGTGGCGAAACCGGCGTAACCGCTCACGGGCGGGACGTTCACCGGTGCTGCGGCCTGGCTACGGCTGGGCACGTAGCCGCCCAGGGCCGTGCGCCGCTGATGCAGGTAGCGCAATTCGAGGCTGTCATCCGCAGGCTTGAAGAAGCTCAGCGACTCGGCCTGTTCATCGCTCAGCGGCAACTGGAAGCGGTTGCGGAACGCGAGCAGCGCCTCGCGATCGAGCTTCTTCTGCTGGTGAGTGGTCATCTTGCCCTGCCCGGCCTCGCCCATGCCGAAACCCTTTTTGGTCTGGGCCAGGATCACCGTGGGCTTGCCCTTGACCCGGCGCGCTGCGTGATAGGCGGCATGGATCTTGACCATGTCGTGGCCGCCACGCTTGAGCCGGTCGATCTGCTCATCGCTCATGCCCTCGACCAGGCTGGCCAGCGCCGCGCTCTGGCCGAAGAAGTGTTCGCGGTTGTAGGCCCCGTCCTTGGCGGCGAAGGTCTGGAATTGGCCGTCCACGGTGCTCGACAACGTGTTGACCAGGGAGCCGTCGGCGTCCTTGGCGAGCAAGGGGTCCCAGTCCGAACCCCAGACCAACTTGATCACGTTCCAGCCCGCCCCCGCGAACAATGCCTCCAGCTCGTCGATGATCCGCCCGTTGCCACGCACCGGGCCGTCGAGGCGTTGCAGGTTGCAGTTGACCACCCAGGTCAGGTTGTCGAGGCCTTCGCGCGCGGCCAGGGTCAGGGCCGACATGCTTTCCGGCTCGTCCATCTCGCCGTCGCCGAAGACACCCCACACATGGCGCTCGGCGGTGTCCTGCAAGCCGCGATGCTGCAGATAGCGCATGAAGCGCGCCTGGAAAATCGAACTGATGGGGCCAATGCCCATGGAACCGGTGGGGAACTGCCAGAAGTCCGGCATCAACCACGGGTGCGGGTAGCTGCACAGCCCACGCGCCCCGGCCTTGGCGCCACCGAGTTCCTGGCGATAGTGGGCCAGGTCGTCCGCGCTCAAGCGCCCTTCAAGGAAGGCGCGCGCATAAATGCCGGGGGCCGAATGCGGCTGGTAGAACACCAGGTCGCCGCCAAAGTCGTGATTGCGGGCGCGGAAAAAGTGATTGAAACCCACCTCGAACAAATCCGCCGCACTGGCGTAACTGGCAATGTGGCCACCGAGCTCGCCATAGGCCTGGTTGGCCCGCACCACCATGGCCAGGGCGTTCCAGCGTACCAGCGAGGCCAGGCGCTCTTCGGTGGCCAGGTCGCCGGGAAACGCCGGTTGCTGCTCGACGCTGATGCTATTGATGTAGGGCGTGCCGTGGCGGGGTTTCCAGTCGATGTGCGCAGCGCTGGCGTCGCGGGCCAGCAGGTCGAGGATCTGCCGAGCGCGCTCAGGGCCGGCATTGGCTACCAGCGACGCCAGCGCGTCACGCCATTCGTCGAGCTCTGGTTGATCCAGGGCTGTGTGATTCACTGCACTCGCGAAACCGTTCATGGGCACCTCCGGGCTTTTTTTCCAGTTTATGTCGGTGCCTGAGGATTTTTTGCCTGTTATCAGGCGCAGCTTGCAGAATTTTGAGCATGAATCACTGCCTATGGGCTTTTTCCCAGCACGTTGTGCTCAAACAACCCGAAACCTCACCAGTGTGTTTAAAATGCCGCCCGCTCAATGAACGACGCTCAACGATGAACCCAGACGCACTCGCTACCCTGCACGCCCACCTGCTCACCGCCCTGGCCAACCCGCCGGCTGAAACCCGGCGCCTGTTCCATGGCCGTGGCCGCTGCTGGCCGGGCCTGGAGCAATTGACCGTGGACTGGCTGCAAGGCGTGGTGCTGGTCGCGCTGTTCAAAGAGCCCGAAGCGCTCCACCTGGAGGGTTTGAAACAGCTGTTGATCGACTTCGACTGGGCCCCAACCGGCGCCCACAGCGTGGTGCTGCAACACCGCTACCTGCCGCTAAGCACCACGGAATGGCTGGTGGGCGCAGCCATCGACGAGCTGACCATCACCGAAGGCGGCCTGCGTTACCTGATCGACCTGGGCAAAAAGCAGAACAGCGGGCTGTTCCTCGACATGCGCTACGGCCGCAACTGGGTGCGCGAACAGGCCAAGGGCCAGCGGGTGCTCAACCTGTTTGCCTACACCTGCGGCTTCTCGGTCGCGGCCATCGAGGGCGGCGCCAGCCACGTGGTGAACCTGGACATGGCCCGTGGCGCCCTGAGCCGCGGCCGCGATAACCACCGCCTGAACGGTCATGACCTGAGCAAGGTCACCTTCCTCGGCCACGACCTGTTCAAATCCTGGGCCAAGGTCACCCACAGCGGCCCCTACGACCTGGTGATCATCGACCCGCCGTCCTTCCAGAAAGGCAGCTTCCTGCTGACCAAGGACTACCAGCGTGTACTGCGTCGCCTGCCGGATTTACTCACGGCCCAGGGCACTGTCCTGGCGTGCATGAACGACCCGGCCTTCGGCGAAGACTTCCTGATCGACGGCGTCACCCGCGAAGCACCGGGCCTGCGCTTTATTGAACGGCTGGAAAACCCGCCGGAATTTCCGGATATCGACACGCAAAGTGGCCTCAAGGCACTGGTGTTTCGCCAAGGCTGATGCCGAAACGTCCTACGCTTGCTACGCTATGTGATGCGCCGGGCGGTGAACCTTATGACCCCCTTCCCGGTCGATACCTGCATTCCCCGGCCAGACTCGACAGCGTCACGTTGTCGGCTGCCCCGTTTCACCTTTTGGAGAACCGCCCGTGATATCGACCCTGCATGTAGCCAGAATCAAAGCCTGGGGCGCCCACGGCTTTACCGCCACCGGTGTGGTATTGGCCTTCCTGGCCACCCTGGCGCTGCTGGAAAACTCCCCCAAGGCCTGCCTGCTCTGGCTGGGCCTGGCCCTGGTAGTAGACGGCGTCGATGGTTCCCTGGCGCGACGGGTGAATGTCAGCACGGTATTGCCCAGCTTTGACGGCTCGGTACTGGACCTGGTGATCGATTACCTCACCTATGTGTTTATTCCGGCCCTGTTTATCTACCGCTATATCGACCTGCCGGACTTTACCCACCTGTTCACGGTGTCGGTGATCCTGGTTTCATCGCTGTTCTGCTTCTGCAACGTGAACATGAAGAGCAAGGACAACTACTTCGTCGGCTTCCCCGCCGCCTGGAACGTGGTGGCCTTGTGCGTATACATCATCCAGCCGGACGCCTGGGTCACCTTGCTGACCGTGATCGGCCTGGCCCTGCTGACCGTGACGCCGATGAAGTTCCTGCACCCGTTCCGGGTCAAGCGCTTCATGCCGATCAATATCGCAGTGACCACCATCTGGTTGCTCTGCAGCTTCTTGATGGTGGTGGATTATCCCAACACCAACCCGTGGACGTTTGGGTTGTGGTCGGTGATGTCCGCGTATTTCCTCGGAATCTGCGTGTGGCGCACGGCGCTGGAGTGGATGGGAACCCACAAATAGCCAGATGAACACCGTTCAACTGTGGGAGAGGGCTTGCTCCCACAGTTGGTTCTGCGCACATCAGGCAGGTAAGATGGCGCCCCTTCGCACAGCGCCCTGCCAACCATAAGCCCTCCCATGCCTTTCGAACTCAGCGTAGACCTCACCACCCTCGCCATTCTCGCCGTCGTGGCCTTTATCGCCGGCTTTATCGACGCCATCGCCGGCGGCGGCGGCCTGCTTACCACCCCGGCGCTGCTCACCGCCGGGATGCCGCCCCACCTGGTACTGGGCACCAACAAGCTCAGCTCCACCTTCGGTTCGGCCACGGCCAGTTTCACCTTCTACCGTCGCAAGCTGTTCCACCCGCGCCAGTGGGTGCATGCGATCGTCGGCACCTTGATCGGTGCGCTGGCCGGTGCGGTGGTTGCCCACTACCTGCCCGCCGAAACCCTCAACAAAATGCTGCCGGTGATCGTATTCGCTTGCGGTGTGTATTTGCTGTTTGGTGGCACGCCCAAGGCGCCACTGGACGCCGACGCACCGATCAAGAAGAAATGGCAAGGCGCCCAGGGTTTCGGCCTGGGCTTCTACGACGGCGTGGCGGGCCCCGGCACCGGTGCGTTCTGGACCGTGAGCACCCTGCTGTTGCACCCCATCGACCTGGTGAAGGCCAGCGGCGTGGCGCGCAGCATGAACTTCGTCAGCAACGCGGCGGCGCTGTCGGTGTTTATCTTCAACGGCTCGGTGGATTGGATTGTCGGCCTGGCGATGGGCGTGTCGGTGATGTGTGGCGCATTTTTTGGCGCGCGCAGCGCGATCAGCGGCGGCGCCAAATTCATTCGCCCGGTGTTTATCACCGTGGTTCTCGGCCTGACCGTGCGCCTAGCCTGGCAGCACTGGTTCAGCGTGGCCTAGGCGACGGGCCAGGTAGAGGTCGATCAGGTAACGCGCAATCGAGCGTGACGCCGGCAGCGGCGGCAGGTCGTGGATGCTGAACCACTGCGCGTCCTCGATCTCGTCGGCCTGGGGCACGATGTCGCCACCGGCGTACTCGGCATGGAAGCCCAGCATCATCGAATGGGGGAACGGCCAGCACTGGCTGCCCATGTACTGGATGTTCCTGACCTCCACCTGCACTTCTTCGCGCACCTCGCGGATCAGGCAGTCCTCGGCCGACTCACCCGGCTCGGCAAAGCCCGCCAAGGTGCTGTAGACCCCGGTGACAAAACGCGGCGAGCGCGCCAGCAGGATCTCGTCGCCACGGGTCACCAGCACGATCATGCTCGGCGAAATCCGTGGGTAGCTGCGCAGGTCGCAGGCCTGGCAATACATCGCCCGTTCCCGTGGCACCTGGACCATGGCCTGGCCGCAACTGCCGCAGAACCGATGCTCCCGCGCCCAGGTGCCGATCTGCGCGGCGTAGCCCAGCACTTTGTAGAGGGTGTGATCACCTTGCAGCATGAAGCCGCGCAGGCCCTGCCAGCCGCAACCCGGCACTTCGCCCGCCGAATCGAGTTCCA
The DNA here is from genome assembly GCF_900177315.1 of Pseudomonas sp. LAMO17WK12:I1. Classification (NCBI taxonomy): domain Bacteria; kingdom Pseudomonadati; phylum Pseudomonadota; class Gammaproteobacteria; order Pseudomonadales; family Pseudomonadaceae; genus Pseudomonas; species Pseudomonas sp. LAMO17WK12:I1. Next base: position 7,968 of record NZ_FWZV01000013.1, read on the forward strand.
GCAGGTACACCGGCTCACCGTCGAGGTGGCCGATGCCGTGTTCGGCAAACACCGATAGCTCCTGGCGCTTGAGCCATTCCCGAGGGAACAGCGGGCCGTTGGCATCATGCAAAAAGCCCTCGCGGCTGCGGGCGACGGCCCAGCCGCCGGGGGCGTCGTTGTCCAGCAGCGTTGTGGTAATCCAGCCTGGGGTCATGTCAGTCAATCCACGAATTCGGGTTTCTGCTTGCTCATATGGGCCGCGATGGCCACGCGCAGGTCGTTGGATTGCAACATAGCCGAGTTCCAGGTGGCAACGTATTCCAGACCGTCATTGACCGTATGGTCACGCATGTAGCTGATCATGGCCTTGGTGCCGGTGACCGCAATCGGCGACTTGGCCGCGATTTCATGGGCGATCTCGAACACCCCGGCCAACAGGCTTTCCTGGTCGGCATACACGCGATTGACCAGGCCGATGCTGCGCGCCTCCTCGGCACCGAACGGGCGGCCGGTGTAGGCCAGCTCACGCAGCATGCCGTCGCCGATGATGCGTGGCAGGCGTTGCAGGGTGCCGACGTCGGCGGCCATGCCGATGTCGATTTCCTTGATCGAGAATTGCGCGTCTTCAGCCGCGTAGCGCATGTCGCAGGCGCTGATCAGGTCGATGGCGCCACCGATGCAGTAACCCTGGATCGCCGCCAGTACCGGCTTGCGGCAGTTATCGACGGCATTGAACGAGGCTTGCAGCTCGAGGATCTTGCGCCGCAGCAGGCGCGCATTGCGGCCCACATCCTTGCCGAAGTCGTTGGCCACCGAGGCGAGCATCATCAGGTCGATGCCGGAGGAAAAATGCTTGCCGGCACCGCTGAGCACCACGGCGCGTACGGCGTCGGTGTCTTCGATCCATTGGAAGATGTCGATGATCTCGGTCCAGAACGCGGCGTTCATCGCGTTGATCTTTTCCGGGCGGTTGATCTGCACATGGGCTACGTTGCCGCTGAGTTCGACGACGAAAGCTTGGTATTCGGACATGGCAGTGATCCCTGGCTGGCGAGTGATAAGGCCTGAACTATAACAAGGGTACGTGACGGCGCATCGGCCAAAAGCGGGACTGGCAACGGCGATGGAAAAGACGCTGGATAAAAGCCCCGGCACACGCCATCCTTCGCGCTTTGAGCCGCCCCATCAGCGGCGTTCGACGTTTAAAGGATATGCCCATGCACACCCAACCCCTCGCCCCCGCCGATTTCGAATTCATCGAAGAAACCCTGTTGAAATACGGCGACGACCATTCGGTGCTGAACCTGGCCGAACTCGACGGCTACTTCACCGCGCTGGTGTCCAGCCCGGCACAGGTGGACATCGCCGAGTGGTTCCCGGCGATCTGGGGCGGGCAGAACCCGGAGTGGGAAAGCGCCGAAGAGGCCCAGCAGTTCCTTGACCTGTGCGTGCGTCATATCAACACCCTGGCCGCACAACTGGCGACTGACGCCAAGGCCTTTAAGGCACGCTTCGATGAAACCGAACACCAGGACCAAGTCGTGACCCTCGCCGAAGAATGGTGCTTTGGTTATATCCGTGGCGCCGCTATCGGCAATTGGCCTGAGTTGCCCGCGGAGCAGGTAGCGAACCTGGAGAAAATCTCCTGGTGCGCCGAGCAGGACAACTTCGAGTTGCCCGCCGACCTGGATGTGAAGCTGCATCAGCAACGGGTCAGCGCTATCGAACCGGCCGCACGGGCACTGCACGATTACTGGTTGAGCAAGCGCTAGACCTCGACAAGCACCGCACCTTTGGCCGATTATTCGGGTCCGCCCGTCGGCCACTCCGTACCACCTTGCCTTGATCAGGAGCCTTGCACCTTGAGTTCGCAGAAAACCGTGACCGTTACACCGCCCAACTTCCCCCTGAATGGCAAGGTCGCGCCCCCCGGCTCCAAATCCATTACCAACCGTGCCTTGCTGCTGGCGGCCCTGGCCAAAGGCACCAGCCGCCTGAGCGGCGCCCTGAAGAGCGATGACACCCGGCATATGTCGGTGGCCCTGCGCCAGATGGGCGTGACCATCGACGAGCCGGACGACACCACCTTCGTGGTCACCGGCACCGGCAAGCTGCAATTGCCGGCGCAGCCGTTGTTCCTCGGCAATGCCGGCACCGCCATGCGCTTCCTGACGGCCGCCGTGGCTACCGTGCAAGGCACCGTGGTACTGGACGGCGACGAGTATATGCAGAAACGTCCGATCGGCCCGCTGCTGGCCACCCTCGGCCGGAACGGTATCCAGGTCGACAGCCCGACCGGTTGCCCACCGGTGACGGTGCACGGCGTGGGCACGGTCCAGGCCAGGCGCTTCGAGATCGACGGCGGCTTGTCCAGCCAGTATGTCTCCGCCCTGTTGATGCTCGCCGCCTGCGGCGAAGCGCCGATTGAAGTGGCACTGACCGGCAAGGACATCGGTGCCCGTGGCTACGTGGACCTGACCCTGGACTGCATGCGGGCCTTCGGCGCCCAGGTCGAGGTGGTCGACGACACCACCTGGCGCGTGGCCCCCACCGGCTACACCGCCCATGATTACCTGATCGAACCCGACGCGTCCGCCGCCACCTACTTGTGGGCTGCCGAAGTGTTGACCGGTGGCCGCATCGACATCGGCGTGGCCGCCCACGCCTTCACCCAACCGGACGCCAAGGCCCAGGCGGTGATCGCGCAGTTCCCGAATATGCAGGCCACCGTGGTGGGTTCGCAGATGCAGGACGCGATCCCGACCCTGGCGGTACTGGCCGCCTTCAACAACACCCCGGTGCGCTTCACGGAGCTGGCCAACCTGCGGGTCAAGGAATGCGATCGCGTACAGGCCCTGCATGACGGCCTCAATGCGATCCGTGCGGGCCTCGCCAGCATTGAAGGCGATGACCTGCTGGTCGCGGCCGACCCGGCGTTGGCCGGCACGTCGTGCAACGCCCTGATCGACACCCATGCCGACCACCGCATCGCCATGTGCTTTGCCCTGGCGGGGTTGAAAATCGCGGGGATCCGCATCCAGGACCCGGACTGCGTGGCCAAGACCTATCCTGGGTACTGGAAGGCCCTGGGCAGCCTTGGGGTCGCGTTGAGCGACTGACTCAACGGCGTCGGAATGGGGAGGTAAGGATCATGACCATTCGCCAACCCTGCCCACCCGGCGCCTGTGTCTGCGACCGTGAACAGCTGCTGGAGGCCCCCGGCGCCGACCTGCGTATCCTCAGCCTGACCCGCCAGGAAGAAAAACGCCTGGTCGAGCGCCTGGAAAACCTGCAAAGCCTGCAAGACCTGGAGCGCATGCAACAGCGGATGCACGAGTTATTGGGCATCCGCGTGCATATCGCGCTGGGGCACACCGAGGTCAAGAGCATGCGCGGCATCCAGATCGTCATCGACGAGCTGCCAGGCATGTGCCGCAAGACCCGGCAAGCGATCCCGGCGGCGATTCGCCGGGGCCTGGAGAAAAACCCGGAAATTGCCTACCGCCTGTTGGACGCCCACGACCTGTTTCGCGAAGGTTGAATCAACCGGCGACCGTCTCGGCCTCGAACAGCCTCTGCCCGATCGCTTTCGCCGTCTTCAGATGCGCCGGGGCCGCGCCGCCTTCCGAATCCAGCAACAGCTCGGACGTCACCACCTTCGCCCCGCAGTAATCGAAGATGCCGTAGTCGATTTGGGTGCGCATCGCCTTGGCGTAGCCATGACGGTCAAACGCGCTGTCATCCGCGCCGCCGAGGGCCAGCAAGTGCACCTGCAAATGCCGCAGTTTTTTCACCACCGGGGTATCCGGGCCGTAGTCGATCGCCCAGCCGTTGACGAACACACGGTCGACCCAGCCCTTGAGCAGGCCCGGCAGCGACCACCAGTAGATCGGGAACGCCAGCACCAAGGCATCGGCGCGCTCGATGCGCGCCTGTTCCGCCAGCACGTCGGCCGGGGGCGTGGCCTGGGTGCGGTGTACCCGGTGATCGGCGGCGGTGTAGCGCGGGTCGAAGCCTTCGGCGGCGAGGTCGGCGATTTCGAAGGTGTGGCCCTCAGCAGTCAGCCCGGCAGCCACCTGCGCGGCCACGGCGTGGGTGAGGGATTGTGGGTCGTGATGGGCAACGACGATGAGTGCGTGCATGACTTTGACTCCGTTTGGGTTTAAGCTACTTTTGGTAAGTTAACGCCAACAAGTTACTTTTGGTATATAAGCATGTCAAGCCCTGAATCCCCTGCCCCACGTCGTCGCCTGTCCCGTGAAGATCGCCTGCGTCAGTTATTGGAGGTGGCCTGGCAGCTGGTGCGCGAGGAAGGCACCGAAGCCCTGACCCTGGGCCGCCTGGCGGAACTGGCCGGCGTCACCAAACCGGTGGTCTACGACCATTTCGTCACCCGTGCCGGGCTGCTCGCCGCGCTGTATGAAGACTTCGACGCGCGTCAGACCCAGGTGTTTGCCGAAGCCCTCGACGCCAGCCGCGCGACCTTGGAAGAACGCGCCGGGGTGATCGCCTCGTGCTATGTCGATTGCGTGTTATTGCAGGGCCGGGAAATTCCGGGGGTGATTGCCGCACTGAGCAGCTCGCCGGAGCTGGAAGCGCTCAAGCGTAAGTACGAGGCGATTTTTCTCGACAAATGCCGTGCCGCATTGGAACCCTTTGGCCACGTATCACAGGCAGGATTAAGGGCGATGCTGGGCGCTGCGGAAGCGTTGTCCTACGCTGCGGCCAGTGGCGAGATCAGCCGTGAAGAGGCGCAAGATGAGTTGCTGGCGACCATCCTGGCAATGGTCAACCGCCCACGGCGTTGAAGACTGAAGAAGCTTCTGTGGTAAACGAACTTTGCTGTGGTGAGCAGACTTGTTGTGGTGAACAGGCTTGTTGTGGTGAGCGGGCTTGCCCCGCGCTGGGCTGCGAAGCGGCCCCAGAAACAGCCCCGGATCTGCCTGGCACACTGCAGCGCTCTTATCGGGGCCGCTTCGCAGCCCAGCGCGGGGCAAGCCCGCTCACCACAGAAGCCCGCTCACTACAAAAAAAGCCAACCAGGCCAGGCTAACGCCCTGCCACAAACAGCTGGACCTTGCGGGCCAGTTGATCGAGGTGCCGATCACGCTGTTTCTCGGCGTCCACCATCGCCCGCTTGCCATGTTTTTGCAGCAGGTAGGTATGGATCTGGCGTACCTCCAGCGAACTGTAGATCGCCGCCACATCCAACACGCCCATCAAGCCATCGGTGCCGTAGTCCCGGGTATTCATCAACACCTGGGTGCCCCGCGCACCCCGCACTTCAAACCCCATGGCCTCGAAGGCCGCTACCTTCTCCACGGCACAGGCCAACTCCGCATGGGGATAGCGCGCCAGCACGTCCGCCATCATCCCGCGCGCCACCCCCTGACGCCGGAAACCGGCCTGTACCGCCATAAAGGCAATGCCACAGGCTTCAGGATCGTCTTTCACCGGCAGGTACAGGCAAAAGCCAATCACCTGCTCCTCGAGCATCGCCACGATCAACTCAACGGCAATCCCCTTCGACCCGCCCACTGCCTCCAGGTACAGGTGCACCTCAAAGCCGATGGCGTATTGGTAGATGTTGTAGAGCAGGTTGCTCGGCGGCAGTGCGACGCTGCTGATGTCGGTGAGGTTGTCCACCACCATCTGCAGGATCTGGGCATTGATGGGCTCGGGGCACGGTGTGGTATAGCGGGTAAGGCTGAACATGCAGATTCCTGGGGTTTCGCGTCAAGGCAGCGGCGATTGTACCTGTTGCAGGCCGTTCAGTGCCCGCACACCTCACGCACGCACCCGCGCAACCAGCGGTGGGCCAGGTCGGCATCCAGCCGCGGATGCCAGAGCATCGCCACGGTGAACGGTGCCAGCGTCAACGGCAACGCAAAGCTGTAAAGGCCTTCGCGCTGATGGGCAGTGTAGCGTTCGGGCACGCTGGCAATCAGGTCGGTGTCGCGGGCCAGGGCGATGGCCGTGGCGAACCCGGCGACGATGGTGCCGATCTGCCGCGTCAAGCCCAGGGCTTCAAGCCCATCGTCGATCTGGCCGCGCTCCTGCCCGCGCCGCGAGACATAGACGTGCCGCCCCAGGGCAAACCGCTCGGCACTGATGTCGCCCTGGCTCAGGGGATGGCCGCTGCGCACCACGCCAATCAAACGGTCGCGAAACAGCGCCTGGGTCAGCACTTCGGGGCTGGCGTCGGGGTCGACCACACCGGTCTCCAGGTCGACGCTGCCTTCGCGCAGCAACCTGCTGTCCTTGTCGGTCTTGCTGACGAAACGCAGGCGTACACCAGGCGCCTCCCGTGCGATGCGCGCCAGCAACGCGGGACCGAAGTTTTCGACGAACTCTTCACTGGTGCGCAAGGTGAACGTGCGCTCCACCTGGGCCAGGTCCAGGGCGTGTGCCGGGCGCAGCACTGCGTGGGCGTCCTGCACCAGGCGGCTGACCTGCTCACGCAATGCCTGCGCCCGCGGCGTCGGCACCAGCCCGCGCCCGGCGCGGACCAACAGCGGATCGCCGGTGGTCTCACGCAAGCGCGCCAGCGCCCGGCTCATGGCCGAGGGGCTCAACTGCAAGCGCTTGGCCGCTCGGGCGACACTGCCTTCGGCCAGCAAGACATCCAGGGTGATCAGCAGATTAAAGTCGGGCATGGGCGCTCCTTAGCAGGCGTTTGACGCAGGTATTAACTGCAAACCCTGCGTCTTCCGCCATGTTAGGCGAGGTCGTAGATTTTTGACAGTTGCGTCCACCCAAGGAATCTTCCATGCATACGTCTTCACGGGGCGGCCTTGCCAGCCTGTCGCTGTCCATGTTGCTCGCCGCCCTCGGCACCAGCATCGCCAATGTCGGCCTGCCCAGCCTGGTACAGGCATTCGATGCGTCATTTCATGCCGTGCAGTGGGTGGTGCTCGCCTACCTGATGGCGATCACGGCGGTGATTGTCATGGCCGGCCGAATGGGCGATCGCCTGGGCCGTCGCCGGCTGTTGCTCGCCGGGCTGCTGCTGTTTGCGCTGGGCAGTGGGCTGTGTGCAGGCGCGCCCTCGCTGGGCTGGCTGATTGCCGCACGCCTCCTGCAGGGCTTGGGCGCGGCGAGCATGATGGCCATGGCGCTGGGGATGGTCGGCGACACGGTGCCCAAGGAACGCACCGGCCGGGTGATGGGCCTGCTGGGCACAATGTCAGCCGTCGGTACCGCCATGGGCCCCGCCGCTGGCGGGTTATTGCTCAGTGTGTGGGGCTGGCGCGCGCTGTTTCTGGTGGGCATGCCCTTGGGGTTACTCACGGCCAGCCTCGCGTGGCGCTACTTGCCGGTTGATCGACGCCAAGCAGGCTCACCTTCCAGCGTCTGGTCACCGTTGAAGGAAGCATCATTGCGCACGAGTCTCGCGATGAGTGCGTTAGTAGCGGCGGTGATCATGGCAACCTTTGTGGTCGGCCCTTTCTACCTGTCCAAGGGGCTGGGGCTGGACCCGCAATGGATGGGCCTGGCCATGGCCGTCGGGCCCTGTGTCGCGGCGCTCAGCGGTGTACCGGCGGGGCGCCTCACCGACCGCCACGGCTGGCGCCTTATGACTTTCGCCGGGTTGGGCATCCTGGTTTGCGGCGCATTACTATTGTCGTTGGCCTCGGGATTGATCGCCTACCTTGGGGGGCTGGTGATTCTGACGACGGGCTATAGCCTGTTCCAGGCCGCCAACAATACTGCGGTGATGTGCGATGTAGACGGTGCGCGCCGAGGTACGGTCGCAGGCTTGCTCAACCTGTCACGCAATATCGGGCTGATCTTCGGTACCTCGGCCCTGGGGGCGGTGTTCGCCTGGGCGACCCCGGATGTCACCCGCGCCACCGCGCAATCCGTGACCAGTGGCCTGCATGCGACTTTCACCGTCGCCGTGGGCTTGATCCTGCTGGCCACCGCGATGACAGCGGGCCGCATCCGCGCCGTGAATGCCCCACAGAATGCCCGTTGAGGCAAAAAAACAAAAAAGGCGTTGCGCCAGACGGGGTTACATCGCGCATCATGGGCACTTTCAAGCTCAAGGGTAACGTCCATGCGCGTTCTGTCATTGATGATGGGTCTTACGACGCTGGCCGCCAGTACGGTGTTCTGCGCCAGCGCGATGGCGAATGAAGAAAGTCAGTTGGTGCAACAGATCAACGAGTACCGCAGCCAGGTGCAGCGCTGCGGCGACCAGGGTTCCCAGGAACTGCCACCGTTGGCCAACGATACACGGCTGGTGCTGCCGGCCAATAACGTCGGCGACCTGCAGCAGGCCCTGGCCCGGGCCGCGTACCCGATGGTCAATGTGCAGGCCATCAGCCTGTCCGGGCCCAAGGACGCCCAGGCAGCCATGAAAGCCGTGCGCGAGAGTTTCTGCCGGGTGGTGCTGGACCCGCAATTCGTCGACATCGGCGTGAGCAACAGCGGCCAGGACTGGCGCATCGTGCTGGCCCGCCCGTTGCTGTCCAGCGGCCTGGGCGATTGGCAAACCGAAGGCCGCAAGCTGCTCGACCTGATCAATGCCGCCCGTACACAACCGCGCCAGTGCGGCACCCAGGCGTTTACCGCGACCACGCCATTGTCGTGGAACGAGGCGTTGGCCGGGGCCGCCAACAGCCACACGCGCAACATGGCCAACGGCAATTTCTTCGACCACCTGGACCACGACGGCCGCACGCCTGGCGACCGCGCGGAACTGGCCGGGTATATCGCGAAAAACATCGGCGAAAACATCGCCGCCGGCCTGGACACCCCGCGCAAGGTGGTCGACGGCTGGCTCGCCAGCCCGGGTCATTGCGCCAACCTGATGAACCCGCAGTTTCGCGAATTGGGCGCAGCCTATGCCATGGACCCGAAGAGTGACGCGGGCATCTACTGGACCGCTTTATTCGGCACGCAATAAGGGTTGGGCAATCGCCCACCCCCCGGCCCTTCGCTCTTTCAAACGAATACAGCATCAAAATGCCATCTAGCGGATAATCGTGCTGAACTGGCAGCGACCAGACAGGTCTGTAGCTTTACGCCACATCCTTGCGGGCGCGTTGAAGATTCCGGAATACAAGGTGTTCTCCCAATGATGAATTGGCTGCAAAGCAGCAGCGACATGGCTGAGCAAGTCCGTCAGCATGATTGGGCCAGTACGCCCCTAGGACCGCTGGAACAGTGGCCGGACGTGTTAAAGACCACCGTGGCGCTGTGCTTCGCCTCCAGCTTTCCCCAGGCGATTGTCTGGGGTCCGCAGCTGATCACGCTCTACAACGATGCGTTTATCCCGATCCTGGGTAGCAAGCCCTACGCGTTGGGGCGCCCGTTCAACGAAGTGTGGGCCGAGGTGTGGGATGACGTCAGCCACATCGCCAACGCCGCCTTCGAGGGCCACGCCACCTATATCGAAAACTTCCCCCTGGTGATTGAACGCGGCCCGAGGCGGGAGCAGGCGTACTTCACCTTCTGCTACAGCCCGATCCGCGATCCCCAAGGCAAGGTGGTCGGCATGCTCGACACCGTCACCGAGACCACCGCCACGGTGTTCCTGGCACGCCGCCTGGCGGTGCTGGACGCCATCGGCAACGCGGTGGTCAACGCCGTCGATGCCGAAGCCATCATGACCAGCACCACCCGGTTGCTGGCCGAGCACCTGCAGGTGAGCAATTGCGCCTACGCCGACATGGACGCCGATGAAGACGGCTTTACCATTCGAGACAATTGGACCGCGCCCGGCTCGCCCAGCATCATTGGCCGCTACAGCCTGGCGGCGTTCGGCGAGATGGCCGTCAAATGCCTGCGCGCCGGCGACCCCCTGGTGATCCACGACAATCTGCGCGAGTTGCCGCCCGCAGAGTCCGCCACCTTCCAGGCCCTGGGGGTGACGGCGACGATCTGCATGCCGCTGATCAAGAACGGTCGCCTGACCGCCCTGATGGCCGTCCATGACAAAAGCCCACGCCCCTGGTCACCCTACGACCTGGCCCTGTTGCGGGAAGTCACCGAGCGCTCCTGGGCGCATATCGAGCGCGTGCGTGCCGATGCCGATGTGCGCAAGGGCCTGGCGGCCTATGCCGAACTGAACACCACTCTCGAACAGCGCGTCGAAGAACGCACCCTGGCGCTGGCCAAGGCCGAAGCCGCGCTGCGCCAGTCGCAGAAACTCGAAGCCATCGGCCAACTCACCGGCGGCGTGGCCCATGACTTCAACAACCTGCTGACGATCATCCGCTCATCGGTGGACTTCCTGCGTCAGCCAGACCTGTCGGAGCAGCGTCGCCAGCGCTATATGGGCGCAGTGGCGGATACCGTAGAGCGGGCCAGCAAGTTGACCAGCCAATTGCTCGCCTTTGCCCGCCGCCAACCGCTGAACCCGGAAGTCTTCGACGTGGCCCAGCGCGTTCAGAACATCGGCGAGATGCTGGAGAGCGTCACAGGCGCGCGCATTCATGTACGTGTCGAGATGCCTTCGCAGCCGTGTTTTGCGCGGATCGATGCCAGCCAGTTTGAAACCGCACTGATCAACATCGCCCTCAATGCACGGGACGCAATGGAGGGCCAGGGCACCCTGACCCTGAAAGTCCTCGGGGCACAGCCGTTGCCCCATATTCGCGGCGACGCCGGGTCGGGTAAGGCGTATGTCGCCATTTCGCTCGCCGATACCGGCCCCGGCATTCCCGAAGACACCGTCGAACGCATTTTCGAGCCGTTCTTCACCACCAAGGCGGTGGGTAAAGGCACCGGCCTGGGCCTGTCGCAGGTCTTCGGCTTCGCCAAGCAGTCGGGGGGCAATATCGATGTGACCAGCACGCCCGGCCAAGGCAGCGTATTCACCTTGTATCTGCCCCAGGTCGAAGCCGAAGCAGCACTGCCACTCCCCTGCGAGGAAGCGCCGGCTTCGTCCCACGACACATCACAGTGCCGGGTGCTGATTGTGGAGGACAATCTGGAGATCGGGCGGTTTGCCAGCCAGATTCTTCAAGACCTGGGCTACCAGGCCACCTGGGTGACCGATGCCGAACAGGCCCTGACCCTTGCCGGGCACGATGGGAGGGCCTTCGATGTGATCTTCTCCGACGTGGTCATGCCCGGTATCACCGGGGTCGCCATGGCCAAGCTGTTGCGCCAGCGTCGAGCGGACCTGCCGGTGATACTGACCTCGGGCTACAGCGAAGAGCTGGCAGACAATGGCTATGACGGCTTCGAGTTCCTGCCCAAGCCTTACTCTGCCGAGCAGGTTTCGCGGGTATTGATCAAGGCCATGCACAAGGACTGAGCCGCGCCCTACTCCGCCACGGCCACCTGGTTGCGGCCCAATGCCTTGGCCCGGTACAGCGCTTTGTCGGCGCTGTTCATCAGGCCGTGCAGGTCCTCGTCCACGGCATGGGTGAACGCCACCCCAAGGCTGGCTGACAGCCCCTTGACCGGCTCGGCGGCCAAACCGGCGATAGCCTTGATCAGGTCCTCGGCAATAGTGCGCGCGGTGTCCAACGACGTATTGGGCAACAACACGGCAAACTCTTCGCCGCCCAAGCGACCATACACATCGGCCTTGCGGAACGACGCACTGATCACCCCGCCAATCTGGCGCAAGACCTGATCGCCGGCCTGGTGCCCATAGGTGTCGTTGATTTGCTTGAAGTGGTCCATGTCCATCATCAGCACGCACAGCGGCTGCTGGTTATGACGGCATTGCGCATACAGCAATTGCGCATGTTCGAAAAACGCCCGGCGGTTCATCAGGCCGGTCAGCTCATCGGTCTGTGCGGCACGGGTCGAGATGTTATGGGCCCGTTCCATTTGCCGGGTCAGGCGAAAGGCTTTCTCCAGTGCATCGGACAATTTGCGCGTGGCACTGGCCACAAACGTGGAAAACACCAGGACCGCGATGCCGATGCCCACTTGCATCGATGTGGGCTGGAACAACAGCCACAGGGTGCACGGCAGCAACACCAGGCCGATGGACACCAGGGTCATATAGCGATAGGCCGAATAACACGACACCGCACTGACCGACATCCCCACGGTGAACAGCATCACCAGCGCCTGGGACAACCGATCATCGGGGGGCATCAGCGCGAGTGCCCCAGCCCCCCAAATGCCCGCGGACAGTACCAGCGTGACCCAGTAGCGGCGCTCCCAGCGGTCCGGGGTGCGTTCGCTGTTGGGGCAGCGGAACCAGTCCAGGAACATCTTGACCCGCAGCAGCGACGACGCGCCCAACACCACCAGCCACACCAGCATCAACGTGTGATCGAAGCGCTCCCAGCACAGCCAGCAGAGCATGGCGGCTGCCATGTAGCTGCCGAAAATGGCTGCAAATGACTGGCGAAACAACTGGTGCAAACGGTCGGTTCGCACCTGTGCCTCTATAAAGCAATCCTGGTCCCGCCCATGCCCAAGGCCATTCATGAAATTCGCCTGATTCGACTGCCATGACAAAGGCGCCATTGTGGCACCCTGCCACCAGCGTGGACAACTGAATCCAGCAGGGTAGAGCCTTTAACTCCCGTCAGGCCGCAAAATCAGCACCCCCAACGGCGGCAGGTTCAACGACAGTGACACCGGTTGCCCATGGCGTGGCTCATCCTCGGTGAACACGCCACCGCCATTGCCGTAATTGGAACCCGCGTAGGTATCGGCGTCACTGTTGATCACCTCGCTCCAACGCCCACCAAACGGTACGCCCACCTTGTAGGCCTCACGGGGCACCGGGGTGAAATTGGCCACCACCAGCACCGGCTTGCCGTCCTTGCTCCAGCGCAGCCAGGCGTAGACGCTGTTGATCGCGTCGTCGCCGATCAGCCACTGGAAACCCTGAGGCGCATCATCCTGCTCGTGCAGGGCCGGCTCTTCGCGATACAGGCGATTCAAGTCACCCACCAGCTTTTGCACGCCTTTGTGCTCGGCGTACTGCAGCAAGTACCAGTCCAGTTGCTGGTCGTGGTTCCACTCGCGCCACTGGCCGAATTCGCAGCCCATGAACAGCAGCTTCTTGCCCGGATGCATCCACATGAACGCCAGGTAGGCGCGCAGGTTGGCAAACTTCTGCCAACGGTCGCCGGGCATCTTGTCGATCAGAGAGTGCTTGCCGTGCACCACTTCATCGTGGGAAATCGGCAGGATGAAGAGCTCGGACCACGCATACACCAGGCCGAAGCTCAACTCGTTATGGTGATGGGCGCGATAGACCGGATCCTGCTGGATGTAATGCAAAGAATCGTGCATCCAGCCCATGTTCCACTTGTAGTTGAAGCCCAGGCCGCCCTGTTGGGTGGGCTGGCTGACGCCGGGCCAGGCGGTGGACTCTTCGGCGATCACCAGGGCGCCGGGCGCTTCCAGTGCAACCACGTCGTTCAAATGGCGCAGGAAGTCGATGGCTTCCAGGTTCTCGCGCCCGCCATGGCGGTTGGGCACCCATTCGCCGGCCTTGCGCGAATAGTCGCGGTACAGCATCGACGCCACCGCATCCACCCGCAGCCCGTCAATGTGGAAGTGTTTGAGCCAATGCAGCGCCGAGGCCAGCATGAAGCCGTGGACCTCAGTGCGGCCCAGGTTGTAGATCAGCGTGTCCCAGTCCTGGTGGAAGCCTTCCAGCGGGTTGGCGTATTCATACAACGCAGTGCCGTCGAATTGCGCCAGGCCATGGGTGTCGGTAGGGAAATGCGCCGGCACCCAGTCGAGGATCACGCCGATATCGGCCTGATGGAGCGCGTTGATAAAATAGGCGAAGTCCTCCGGCGAGCCAAAACGCGCCGTCGGTGCGAACTGTGAAAGCGCCTGGTAACCCCACGAACCGCCGAACGGGTGTTCCATGATCGGCATCAATTCAACGTGGGTGAAGCCCAGTTGCTGCACATACGGCACCAACCGCTCGGCCAGCTCGCGCCAGGTGTATTGGCGCGCCACTTCGCCGGCCTCGTCCAGCTCGCACTGCCAGGAGCCCACGTGCAGCTCGTAGATCGACAGCGGCGCCGTGGCCTTCTGGCGCTCGACCCGCGCTTGCATCCACTCGTGGTCCTGCCAGTCCACCTGCAACGGCGCGGCGACTTTCGAGGCGGTATCGGGTGGCAACTGGGTCGCCAGCGCCATCGGGTCGGCCTTGAGCGGCAGAATCCCGTGGGCACCGAGGATTTCGTACTTGTAGGCGGCGCCAGGTTGCAGGCGTGGAATGAAGATCTCCCACACGCCCGACGGATGCCGCAGGCGCATCGGGTGGCGGCGGCCGTCCCAGATATTGAAGTCTCCTACCACCGAAACCCGCCGCGCATTCGGTGCCCACACGGCAAAACGCACGCCGTCTACGCCATCGACGTTGGTCACCTGGGCCCCCAGGCAACTGCTGAGGTCACGGTGGTTGCCTTCGGCGAACAGGTACAGGTCCATCTCCCCCAGCAACAGTTGCTGGAAGCTGTAAGGGTCTTCGGTGATCTGCTCGCCACCGGCCCACTGGATTTTCAGCAAGTACGCCTGGCGGGTGTTGAACTGCCCGACGAACAGGCCCGGCACCTGGGTCGCATCCAGGCTGCCGATCTGTTCACCGCCATCGCGGCTCAGCACCTGGACACTCAAGGCTTCCGGCAGGAACGCGCGGATAAATTGGCCGCCCTGCTCGTCATCGTGTGGCCCGAGAATGGAAAACGGGTCGTGGTGCTCGGCGCGCACCAGCGCTTCGACGTCCTTGGACGCCGGCATGGCTGTCAACTTCGGTTGCAGCGGTTCTTTACTCGTAAAGCTCATGACGTCTCCCCACCGCGTGCAGTGTTCGATTTAGATGTAATCCCGCTCAACAACCCGTGCAAGCCCTGCAGGGGCACCGGCAACCAGGTCGGGCGGTTTTCCGCTTCGTACGCTACCTCATACGCGGCCTTCTCCAGGCTGAACAACGTCAGCGCGGCGTCCTGGCCCTTGGCATCCTGCCAGTCATGCGCCAGTGTAGACGCAGCGGCCTGATAAGCCTGGATAAATGCCTGGCGGGCCTCTTTCAGGTAGCGATCGGTCACGCGCCTGCGCGCCTGGTCCGCTGCGGGCGAGTGATCCACCCCTTGTACGTTCAAGGCCATGGCCGCCGCGTAGTCAAAGGAGCGCAACACGCCGCTCACATCTTTATACGGGCTGTGCTTGCCGCGCCGTTCATGCAGCGGCCGCGCCGGTTCGCCTTCAAAGTCGATCAGGTAGGCATCGCCCTTCACCACCAGCACCTGGCCCAGGTGCAAGTCACCGTGGACGCGAATGCGCAGCCCGCCCAAGGTGGCTTTCGCCAGCGCCTGGACATGCGCGCCGATGGCTTTTTTCTGCGCCAGCAATTCACTGACCAGCGCCTGATCGGCAGGGTTCAATTGGCTTTGATGCAGCTTGAGCAATTGCAATGCACGGTCGATCTGCGCACCAACGTCCTTGGCCCAGGCTTGGGTATCCTTGGCGCTGGTCGGTTCGGGCTTGAAGTCCTTATTGGTCGTTTTGGCCCCCAGCACCCCGTGCATTTCACCCAGGCGCTGGCCGAGCAGCCCGGCGAAGTCCGCCAGCTCGCCCAGTGCGTTGTAATGCTGTTCCTGTTCGGAGATGGCCTCGGCCAGTTCATCGCGAATGGCACGTTCCAGGTTGTTCTGGGTCCAGCTCCATGCGTCACCCTGGTTGCTCAAGTAGCCCTGAGCGATCATCAGCAGGTTGTCCTGGCCGGCGCCATCATGGCGAATCACCGAGCCCATCAGCGGCGAGATATTCGGATAACCCGCCTGCGTCAGGTAGGCGCTCATTTCCAGCTCGGGGTGCACCCCGGCGCTGACTTTGCGGATCAG
The DNA here is from genome assembly GCF_900177315.1 of Pseudomonas sp. LAMO17WK12:I1. Taxonomy (NCBI): domain Bacteria; kingdom Pseudomonadati; phylum Pseudomonadota; class Gammaproteobacteria; order Pseudomonadales; family Pseudomonadaceae; genus Pseudomonas; species Pseudomonas sp. LAMO17WK12:I1. Next base: position 23,741 of record NZ_FWZV01000013.1, read on the forward strand.
CTTGAGCACCAGGCTCTCGCCCACCACCACCGAGCTGTTGGACTGCTCGGCAGACAAGTAACGCACCGGCGACTCGTCCGTCAGTTGCAGCGTGTCCAAGTGTGGCGTGGCTTCAAAACGCAGGTCGCCGTCGCTGCCGTTCAACACGGTACCGGCCTGCAGACCTTGGATCACCGCGCGGATAAAGTGCTCCAGGCTGAAGGCGTCCGTCACCAGGCCGACCTGACGCACTCGCCGGACGCGGGCCAGGGCCAACTGTTGCGGCAAGGCGCTGGTGAACTGGTCTTCGCCAAGAAAACCGAACGGCAGCTGATACCGACTGACCTGGCCACCGGCGGTCACTTCCAGCTCGCTGAGCAAGACCGGGTGCTGCGGGTCGCCAAAGCGCACACCGTAGGCGATGCGTACGCTGTCGATGGCGGTGTCCTTGCCGGCAAACCAACGGCGCTTGGGCAGCCAGGCGGGCAGCGAGGTCTGTTCGAGGGTGGTGCGGCACGGTTCGTCGAGCAGCTCTTCCATGCGTTTTTTCAGCACCAGGGTGGTGAAGTCCGGCATGCTTTGCGCCGGCTCCACGTGCCAGCTGGGCATCTGGTTTTCCGCCGCCAGCACGAACCAATAGAAGCCATACGGCGCCAGGGTCAGCAGGAAATTCAGTTGGCCGATGGGCGGGAACGCATTGCCGCCGAGCATCTCCACCGGAACCATGCCGGCAAAAGCCGACAGGTCCAGCTCGGCCGCCTGGGCGCTGCGCGAGACGTTGGCCACACACAGGATGATCTCGGTGCGCCCGTCTTCGCCGGTGAATTCGCGGGTATACGCCAGGATGCGGCGATTGCTTGGGGAGAGCATCTTCAGGCTGCCACGCCCAAACGCCTTGGACTGCTTGCGCACCGCCAGCATGCGGCGGGTCCAGTTCAACAGTGAGTGCGGGTCCTGGGCCTGGGTTTCGACGTTGACCGACAGGTAGCCATATTGCGGATCCATGATCGGTGGCAGCACCAGGCTGGCCGGGTCGGCGCGGGAGAAACCGCCGTTGCGGTCGATGGACCATTGCATCGGCGTGCGCACGCCATCGCGGTCGCCGAGGTAGATATTGTCGCCCATGCCGATTTCGTCGCCGTAATACAGGGTCGGGGTGCCGGGCATCGACAGCAGCAGGCTGTTGAGCAACTCCACACGGCGGCGGTCGCGCTCCATCAGGGGCGCCAGGCGCCGGCGAATGCCCAGGTTGATGCGTGCGCGACGGTCAGCGGCGTAGTAGTTCCACAGGTAGTCGCGCTCTTTATCGGTGACCATTTCCAGGGTCAGCTCATCGTGGTTGCGCAGGAAGATCGCCCATTGGCAATTGGCGGGGATCTCCGGGGTCTGGCGCAGGATATCGGTGATCGGGAAGCGATCCTCCTGGGCCAGCGCCATGTACATGCGCGGCATCAGCGGGAAGTGGAACGCCATGTGGCATTCATCGCCGTCATCGCCCTTGCGGTCGCCGAAATACAGCTGCGTGTCTTCCGGCCACTGGTTGGCCTCGGCGAGCAGCATGCGGTCGGGGTAATGGGCGTCGATCTCGGCGCGGATCTGCTTGAGGACGTCGTGGGTTTCCGGCAGGTTTTCGTTGTTGGTGCCATCGCGCTCGATCAGGTAGGGGATGGCGTCCAGGCGCAGGCCGTCGATGCCCATGTCCAGCCAGTAGCGCATCACCGACAGCACGGCTTTCATCACCTGCGGGTTGTCGAAATTGAGGTCCGGCTGGTGGGAATAGAAGCGGTGCCAGAAGTACTGGCCGGCGACCGGGTCCCAGGTCCAGTTGGACTTTTCGGTGTCGAGGAAAATGATGCGGGTGCCGTCGTATTTCTGATCGTCATCGGACCACACGTAGAAGTCCCGCGCCGCCGAGCCCGGCTTGGCCTTGCGTGCCCTCTGGAACCACGGGTGCTGATCGGAGGTGTGGTTGATCACCAGCTCAGTGATGACCCGCAACCCGCGCTTGTGGGCTTCGGCGATAAAGCGCCGGGCATCGGCCATGGTTCCGTAGTCGCTGTGCACGCCCCGGTATTCGGCAATGTCATAGCCGTCATCGCGGCGTGGCGAGGGGTAGAACGGCAGCAGCCAGATGGTGTTGACACCCAGGTCGGCGATGTAGTCGAGCTTGGCGATCAGGCCGGGAAAGTCACCGATGCCGTCGTTGTTGGAGTCGAAATAGGATTTGACGTGAACCTGGTAGATCACCGCGTCCTTGTACCAGAGCGGGTCTTTGATGAAGGTGGCAGCCTTGGGTTTCTTCGCCATTGGAAACTCCTGAAATACTCGAAAAATCGTGCAGACTGAACCTGGTCAATGTGGTAGGGGGCTTGCCCCCCTCCCACATGTTGCTCCTCACCAGGCTCAAGAGGTGCTGATGCGCCAGATCCCGAACGGCATCTGCGGCTCCAGCCGCGTCCACTGGGTCTTGCCATACCAGGTCCAGCGATGGCCGTTCATCAGGTCTTCACCCTGGGTGTGCGCATCGTCCGGCAGGCCCAATTCCCACAACGGCAACTCGAAGTGGGCCTCCTGGGCATTGAACGGATCGAGGTTGACCGCTACGAGAATGAAGTTGCTGCCATCCTCGCTGCGCTTGCCGAAGTACAGGATATTGTCGTTCCAGGCGTTGTAGAGCTTCAGCCCCAGGTGGGTCTGCAAGGCCGGGTTTTGGCGGCGGATGCGGTTGAGCTGGGCGATCTCGGCGATGATATTGCCGGGTGCGGTGAAGTCCCGAGGACGAATCTCGTATTTCTCCGAGTCCAGGTATTCCTCTTTGCCCGGCACCGGAGCCGCTTCACACAGCTCAAACCCCGAATACATGCCCCACAGGCCCGACCCCATGGTGGCCAGCGCGGCGCGGATCAAGAAACCTGGGCGCCCGGATTCATGCAGGAAGCCTGGGTTGATATCCGGCGTGTTGACGAAGAAGTTCGGCCGGTAGCATTCGCGCCACGGCGACTCGTTCAATTGCGCCAGGTATTCGGCCAGTTCGGCCTTGGTATTGCGCCAAGTGAAGTAGGTATAGCTCTGGGAGTAACCGACCTTGCCCAGACGCGCCATCATCGCCGGGGTGGTGAAGGCTTCGGCGAGGAAGATCACCTCGGGATACTTTGCCCGTACATCGGCGATCAGCCACTGCCAAAAGGGCAGCGGCTTGGTGTGGGGATTGTCGACGCGAAAGGTCTTCACGCCCTCTTCCACCCAGCCCACCACGATGTCACGCAGCTCGGTCCACAGGCCCGGGATCGCATCCGCGGCATAGAAGTCGACGTTGACGATGTCCTGGTACTTCTTCGGCGGGTTCTCGGCATATTTGATCGTGCCGTCCGGGCGCCAGTTGAACCAGCCCGGGTGCTCTTTGAGCCACGGGTGGTCCTGGGAGCACTGGATGGCGAAATCCAGGGCGATCTCCAGGCCATGCTCGGCGGCGGCCTTGACCAGGCGCCGGAAGTCATCACGGCTGCCCAACTGCGGGTGGATGGCCTCGTGGCCGCCCTCCTCGCTGCCGATGGCATAGGGGCTGCCCGGATCGTCGGGGCCTGCGGTCAGGGAATTGTTCTTGCCTTTGCGGTGGCTGCGCCCGATCGGGTGGATCGGCGGGAAGTACAGCACGTCGAACCCCATGTCATGGATCATCGACAAGCGCGAGTGCACGTCGTTGAAGGTACCGTGGCGGGCCGGATCGTCGGTGATCGAACGGGGAAACAGCTCGTACCAACTGGCAAACTGCGCCGCCTCGCGCTCCACATCAATCGGGTAGACGGTGCTGATGCTCAAGTAGGCGCGGTGGTCGGCCTGGGTCATCAGGTGTGCACTGTCTTCGTGCAAAAACAGCGCGACCTGCTCGGTTTCCAGCAAACCGGAGAGTTCGTGGTGCAACAGCATCAGGCGGTCGCGTAGTTCGTTGTCGCTGCGCTCCGCGGCCTGCAGCACCAGGCTGCGGCCTTCCTGCAACTCCAGGCTGACCGGCACGCCGGCTTCATGTTTTTTGCGCAGTTCATAGCAGAAGCTGGCGAAGGTATCGATCCAGGCCTCGATGCAGTATTCGTGAGGGCCCTGGACGGTGACGGTAAACGCCCCTTCCCAGCCATTGTTGCCCACGTCGTTCATGACCACGCTGTGCCAGCTTTCGTCATGCAGCGGGCGCCAACGGATCAATACGGCCAGCTTGTCGTGGCCATCGGCGAATACCTTGCTGGTGACGTTGACCCGCTGGCCCACCACGGCCTTCACGGCAAATTCGCCGCCGTCGATCACGGGTGAAGTGCTTTCAATCGCGATCCTGGGCAGCAACAGCGCCTGGGACAGCGGCAATATGGAGTCTTCTGGAGCCAGTGTTTCAGCAGTCATCGAGCATCTTCCCCTTACGCCCTGTGGACGCTCTTTGCTTGATCCGAATTCCGATACGGCAGCGCTCTCCCTGAGCAGGGCCGCTATAGGTCCGAGCCTGGGCCAAGGTTAAAAGTTCAGCTGGATGTTCCGCCATTGGGCGGGGAATCAATTGGCCCCGGTGGATGTCCACCGCTAGAGCAAAGCACAAAGGAGGCCACACCGATGAATATCCCGATCCCGGCTGAAACCCCGGACCCGAATATCGACAACCCGACCCTGCCGCCTACAGAACCGCAACCCATTCCCGAGAAGGAACCGCCGGAAAATGAACCGCCCCCCGTGGAAGAACCGCCGACGACCATGCCACCGGTAATTGTCTGAAAGACTCGATGAGGCTTGAGGTTCGCTCGACAAAAAAAGCTGTCCCCCCGCGAGCGGACCACAAACAAAACAGAAGCTTCCTGCACAATCTGGAAACTACGGCTGAAAGAACGTTACTCCATTGGTTTTTATACTCACCTCGCGTAAACGCTTCGTCCGATATCCAGGGACGTAGCGTTACGACAATTCATCTGATCGCGAGGATACTTATGTCAATCATCTCCCCCCAGCACACTTCGCCTCTTTCTCAACTTCCTCAACCAGACCGCGCCCCACAAGCGTCGTCTTACCCGGCAAGTGCATCCACCCCCCTGGCACCCTCACTGGACGCAACACAGGCGCACAGCAGCCTGAACGACGTTAACGCCTTACTGACCCCCACCAACCTCAATCGGATCATGCGCAACCCCCACTCTAAGGAATCCCGTGAAATTATTGATCTGACCCGTTCGACATTGAGCCCAGCCAATCTCCGCTCAATGTTGCAGGGCGCTAACGCTCAAGCTAACGCACAAGTCCTTGAAACCATCGGGCATAAACTCGGAAAAGACCAACTTGCCCCAAGCCTGAGCTCGGCCAAGAACGCGGTAACAAAGCACCAGATAAATCTATTGGAACTGCAGGCCCTGAATAATTTGACAAGATTAATTGACGCCGATGGAAGCGATGGTGTGCTGAACACCCTCCTCGCAAACGACATCGCCCTGGACAACCTCCAGCAAAAGTTTTCCAACATTGACTCAACAGCCAAGTCCTTCTCTGATCTCGGCGGCTTGTTGACGAAGAATAACCTCGACGCCCTACGTTCGCCCTCAGGCATTGGTCACGCCTCCCGGGGACCTGACACCGCCAATCCCAACGCGGGTAATTCGTCCACTCAAGTAGCGAAGATTTCCTTTTAATCAGGGCTCCTTTTCCAATGATTTGACAATCCTGGGCATCACGCTGAACACCGCCAATGCCAACAGCGTACTCAACACCGCCGTCGACTCGCGGCCCATTCCCGCCGCCACCCCAATGGCGGCGGTCATCCATAACCCGGCAGCGGTGGTCAGGCCTTTGACGTGCTGGCCCTCTTCGTCTTCCTTGCCCTTGAGGATCGTCCCTGCGCCGAGGAAACCAATCCCCGCGATCACCCCCTGGACCACACGACTCATGGCATCCGCCTGATTGCCGGACATCTGCGGTACCAGCACAAACAATGCGGCGCCCATTGCCACCAGCATATGGGTGCGCACACCGGCAGCCTTGCCCTTGTGCTCGCGCTCAAACCCGAGGATGCCGCCCAACAGCGCTGCGATCAGCAGGCGAACAGTGATTTGAGTGAGCTGTTTCGCGTCGCCAAGGTCGGCGAATTCGGCCTGCAGGGTTTGCCACACTTCGTGCCACCAGGCGTCCATGGATGCTGTCCTTTATTTATGGATAAAGGATGGACAGCGGCGACCGCCAGTCAGTTGCCTTGAACCCACACACCTTGCTGCCCCCTAACCTTCATACCCCATGAAAAAGGAGACCGGCATGCCCCTGCGTATCGAAAACCAACTGTGCTACTTCATGCTCGATGACAATGGCCAGGAACAGAGCGTGCCGGCGACCCGCGTCCATATCGTTACCGACACCGACAAATCCATGTCGTACGTGGAACTGGCGGCCGAGCGGATCTATATCACCGAGGCCGAGGCCGACGCCCTGACGGTGGCAGGTGCCCATGATGGGCGCCAACATGTAAAGGCTGAAGAACCTGGTTCGCTGATTTAATTGATCTGTATCAGCACGCGTCAGTTTTGCCTGCACTCACGCGCCATGGGGTGCAGCACATTGACGCAGGCCCCTGGCCAGAGCCCATCTGATCCGCTTTTTATCGCCATACCTGAGTCTGTTACGCAAACAGACCGGCGCGCATAGTTCATCGGCCTGATGGAGGCTGATGAGCGAACGACCATGAGCGAACGAATCCCAACCGTGGAAACCTTTGAGCCGATGCACCCAAAGAAGGTGAAGGCCAAATCCAGCGATAACCTGATCCATACCCGCAGTTTCACCGGCCTGTTCCGCACCTTGCGCGTGGTTGGCGCGGGCTTTCTGTTCCTGGCGTTTTTCGGCACGGTGTGGCTGAACTGGGGTGGGCGGCAAGCCGTGCTGTGGGACTTGGCCGAAAGCAAATTCCATATTTTCGGCGCCACCTTCTGGCCCCAGGATTTCATCCTGTTATCGGCGTTGCTGATCATCTGTGCCTTCGGCCTGTTTGCGATTACGGTGTTCGCCGGCCGCGTGTGGTGTGGCTACACCTGTCCGCAAAGCTCGTTTACCTGGCTGTTCATGTGGTGCGAAAAGGTCACCGAGGGCGAGCGCAACCAGCGTATCAAGCTGCAAGCGGCGCCCTGGAGCCTGAACAAACTAGCGCGACGCTCGGCCAAACACACGTTGTGGCTGGGCATCAGCGTGCTCACCGGGCTGACCTTTGTCGGCTACTTCACGCCGATCCGCCCCCTGGCCGCCGAACTGCTGACCTGGCAAATGGGCGGCGTGAGTCTGTTCTGGGTGCTGTTTTTTACCACCGCCACCTACATCAACGCCGGCTGGCTGCGTGAAGCGGTGTGCATGCACATGTGTCCGTATGCGCGGTTCCAGAGCGTGATGTTCGATAAAGACACCCTGACCATTTCCTACGATAGCGCCCGTGGCGAGCATCGCGGCCCGCGTAAACGCGAGGTCACGCCGGCCGCTGTCGGCCTGGGCGACTGTATTGACTGCCAGCTGTGCGTGCAGGTCTGCCCCACCGGCATCGACATCCGCGACGGCCTGCAAATGGAATGCATCGGCTGTGCGGCGTGCATCGACGCCTGCGATTCGATCATGGACAAGATGGGCTATGCGCGGGGCTTGGTGAGCTACACCTCCGAGCATCAACTGCAAGGCGGCAAGACCCACCTGCTCAGGCCGCGCCTGATCGGCTACAGTGCGGTGCTGCTGGTGATGATTGCGGCGTTGGTGGTGGCACTGCTGGAGCGGCCGATGGTATCGCTGGACGTGACCAAGGACCGTGGCATGTTCCGCGAGAACGCCCAGGGCCAGATCGAAAACATCTACAGCCTCAAGGTCATCAACAAGACACAGCAGCGCCAGGAATATCGGGTGGAGCTGCTGGATGCGCAGGGTTTCCAACTGCAAGGCAAGACCGAGATCAGCCTGGCACCGGGGGAAATCGTCGATGTGCCGGTGTCGGTGGCGTTGCTGGCCGACAAGCCGGCGAGCAGCTCGCAGACAGTGCGCTTCAAGGTTTCGGATGTGGACGAGCCGTGGATCTACAGCGCCGCCGACAGTCGCTTTGTGGCACCACTGAACCGCTGAGACCTCGCTGTCGAAAATGATGCAGATCAAATGTGAGAGGGGCTGCACTCATATTACCTATTTGTTTAAGGCCAACATGAAACGCTACGAAAAATTCGCCGACGACATCGCAGAACTGATCCGCTCCGGCGTCCTCGGCCCCGGCCAGCGTGTGCCGTCGGTGCGCTATGCCAGCCAGACCTATGGCGTCAGCCCGTCCACGGTGTTCCAGGCCTACTACCTGTTGGAGCGTCGCGGGCTGATCCGGGCACGGCCGCGCTCCGGCTATTTCGTCAACACCCATGCACCCAGCCCGTTCTCCGAACCGGTGGTGAGCGAGCAGGTGCATGAGTCCACCGAAGTCGATGTCAGCGAACTGGTGTTCTCGGTACTCGATTCGATCAAAGACCCCAACACCGTGCCCTTCGGCTCGGCCTTCCCCAGCCCCATGCTGTTCCCGCTGCCGCGCCTGGCCCGCTCCCTGGCCAGCGCCAGCCGCGAGATGGACCCGCGCCTGGTGGTCACCGACATGTCGCCGGGCAACCCGCAACTGCGTCGGCAGATTGCCCTGCGCTATATGGTCGGCGGCCTGATGCTGCCCATGGAGGAGCTGCTGATCACCAACGGCGCCCTGGAAGCGTTGAACCTGTGCCTGCAGGCGGTCACCGAACCGGGCGACCTGGTGGCGATCGAGGCCCCGGCGTTCTACGCCTGCCTGCAAGTGCTGGAACGCCTGAAGCTCAAGGCGGTGGAAATCCCCGTGCACCCGCGCGACGGCATCGACCTGGGTGCCCTGGCGCAAACCCTGGAGCGCTACCCGATCAAGGCCTGCTGGACCATGACCAGCTTCCAGAACCCCATGGGCGCGACATTGCCGGAAGCAAAGAAGCAGGCGCTGGTCGAGTTATTGCGCAGCCATCAGGTGCCGTTGATCGAGGACGACGTGTACGCCGAGTTGTACTACGGGCAGCAGGCACCCAAGCCGGCCAAGGCCTTCGACACCGAAGGCCTGGTGATGCACTGCGGCTCCTTCGCCAAGAGCCTGGCGCCGGGCTATCGCGTCGGCTGGGTGGCGGCCGGGCGCTACGCCCAGAAGGTCGAGCGCTTGAAGCTGATGACCTCGCTGTGCCCCTCGATGCCGGCGCAAGCGGCGATTGCCGACTACCTGCAACACGGCGGCTATGACCGGCATTTACGCAAACTGCGTTATGCCCTGGAAGAACAGCAAAGCGCCATGCTGGCGGCGATCGCCCGCTACTTCCCGGCGCAGACACGGGTGAGCCAGCCGGCCGGCGGGTATTTCCTGTGGTTGGAATTGCCGGAGCAGACCGATTCGTTGAAGTTGTTCCAGATGGCCCTGGCGCAAGGCATCAGCATTGCGCCGGGGCCGATCTTTTCGGCGACCCAGCGCTTTCGCAACTGTATTCGCCTGAACTACGGCAGCCCGTGGACCGAGGCCTCGGAGAAGGCGATGGAGACGTTGGGGCGGATTGTGCGGTCGTTTTGAGTGATGGCGTTGCGCTTTCTGACGCCATCGGGGGCAAGCCCACTCCCACATTTTGGGCTGTGAATACGCTCAGTGTGGGAGGGGGCTTACCCCCGATGGCGCCGGTGCAGGCACTGCATCACTAGCGACCGCCACCCAAATCCAGAAAAGTCCCCGTGGCATACGAAGCCTTGTCCGACAGCAGCCAGATAATCGCTTCCGCCACTTCATCCGGCCGCCCGCCACGGGCCATGGGAATACCGGATTCGAGCTTGCTGACCCGGTCCGGGTCGCCGCTCAGGGCATGGAAGTCGGTGAAGATGTAGCCGGGGCGCACCGCATTGACGCGGATGCCCTCGCCCGCCACTTCTTTGGACAGGCCCAGGGTGAAGGTGTCGAGTGCGCCCTTGGATGCGGCGTAGTCGACGTATTCACCCGGCGAACCCAGGCGTGCGGCCACCGACGACACGTTGACGATACTGCCTCCCTGCCCGCCATGCTTGGGCGACATCCGCAGCACCGCGTGCTTGGCACACAGGATCGGACCGAGCACATTGGTCTTGAGAATGTTCAGGATGCGGAACTCGGACATCTCATCCACCCGCGACTTGTGACCCACGGTGCCGGCATTGTTCACCAACGCGGTGACCCGGCCCAGTTCGGCGTCCACACGATGAAACAGCGCAATCACTTCATCTTCGATACTGACATCCGCGCGCACCGCAATCGCCTGGGCACCGAGGCCGCGAACCTGCTCGAGCACGCTGTGGGCGGCTTTTTCATCGGAGTGATAGTTGATGCAGAGGCGATAGCCCTCGCGGGCAGCCAGCAATGCCGTCTCGGCGCCGATACCACGGCTGCCCCCGGTGATGATGAGGACTTTGTCCATGCGTGCGGTCTCCTGATCCAACCTGGTGTTTAGGGTTGGATCCGATACTAACCGTCACGCACGGCTTTTGTCAGGCGCCGCTGCGTCTTCACCGCGCTGGATATGGTCCATGAAACCGTCCGCCGGCAACGGGTGGCCGAGCAGGTAGCCTTGCAGGGAGTTGCACCCCAACCGTGTGAGAAAACTCTGCTGCACATCGGTTTCCACACCTTCGGCGACGATTCGCAGCCCCAGCGCCTGGCCCAAGGCAACAATGGCAGACACGATGGCGGCGTCGTCGCTGTCATGCTCCAGGTCACGCACAAAACCACGGTCGATCTTCAACTCGTTGGCCGGCAGGCGCTTGAGGTACATCAGGCTGGAGTAGCCCGTGCCGAAATCGTCGATGGACAGGTCCACGCCCATGTCCGACAGCTGCTGCAACACCGTCATGCTCGCATCGGCATCGCTCATCGCGGTGGTTTCGGTGATTTCCAGGGTCAGGCTGTTGGCCGGCAACCGGTGCCGCGCCAGGGCGCCGGCCACGCTGTTGACCAGCCCGGCGTGGCAAAACTGCAACGCCGACAAGTTCACCGCAATGCGCCAGTGCTCATAACCCTGGGCGTACCACAGGCTCATTTGGCGACAGGCTTCATTGAGCACCCATTCGCCGATGGGGATGATCAGGCCGGTTTTTTCCGCCAGTTCGATAAAGGTCGCCGGCAACAACAAGCCTTGTTGCGGATGCTCCCAGCGCACCAGCGCTTCGGCGCCCACCGGGATCCCACTGATCGCATCAAACTTGGGCTGGTAATACAGCCGGAACTGCTCGTGCTCAAGGGCATTGCGCAGGTCTTGCAGCAGCTGCAATTGCTTGCGCGCATTGGTGTTCATCGACACATCAAAGAAGCTGTAGCCGTTCTTGCCCATGCCCTTGGCATGGTACATGGCGGCGTCGGCGTTCATCAGCAGTTCCTGGGGGGTGTTGCCATTGCCCGGGAACATGGCGATGCCGACGCTGGCGGAAATCTTCAGCTCATGCTCGGCCACCTGGAACGCGCGGTTGATCAGCACCACCTGGCGTTCGGCAAGGCCGAGGGCATCGTCGGGCTGGGTCAACTGCACCAGCAATACAAACTCATCGCCGCCGATGCGCGCCAGGGTGTCGTGACTGCGCAGGTCTTCGCGCAGGCGCAGGCCGACTTCGCGCAACAACTGGTCGCCCATGTGATGGCCAAAAGCATCGTTGACCGGCTTGAAGCCATCCAGGTCGATGAACATCAGGGCAAAGCAACCGCCCTGCTCCTTTACCGCCTCGATGGCCTGTTGAATACGATCGGCCAGCAAGGTGCGATTGGGCAGGCCGGTGAGCATATCGTGCAGGGCCAGGTGGGTCAGTTCCTGGTTGGCTTGGGTCAGTGAGTCGGCGAGCACCGCAGTGCGGGCTTCCAGGCGCGCGTCGAGCAACGACGTCAGCAACGCGATGGCCAGTACCGCCAGGGTCGTCACCAACACCAGGTTATCCAGGCCCTTGCCACTCAAACCGTCCAGCACGGCGGCGCAGTAGCTTTCATCGGCAAAGCGTGCGGCCGCCATGCCGGTGTAATGCATGCCGACGATTGCAAAGCCCATCACCACCGCCGCACCACCACGGGCCAGGCGTACGTAAGGCGTGTTGCGGCGCAGGTTGAACGCAATCAACAGCGCGGCGCCGGACGCCACCACCGCGATCAGCAACGATAGGCCAAATAGCGTGGGGTCATAGTCGATGCCCGGCGTCATGCGCATCGCGGCCATGCCGGTGTAGTGCATGGTGGCAATACCGCTGCCCATGACCAGCGCGCCAAACGCCAGTTGCCAGGCAGGCAAACGCGCTTGGCTGACCAGCCATAATGCAAAGCCGCAGGACAATACCGCGATCAACAACGACAGCGCGGTGATACCGATATCAAAGCCCAAGGCAAACGGCAGGCGCAACGCCAGCAAGCCGATAAAGTGCATGGACCAGACGCCTACCCCCATCGCCATGGCCCCGCCGGCTATCCATAAATACACAGCGCGCCCCTTGGCGGTCGCGATGCGGCCGGTAAGGTCCAGGGCGGTGTAGGAAGCGAGGATCGCGACAAACAGCGAGATCGCGACCAGCGAAGGGGAATAGCTACCGATAAGCATGGGACTTCTCGTGGGCAACGGACCCGAAACGCCCGTGCCAAGTGGCAAAGCGGGCGATTGTAGCGAGAATAATTCTTGGACAGTTGATTAATTATCAGAGGGCCATTAGTGGCAATTTGACGCCAATCTACTGACTGAAATTACCCGCACACTGCGTTCCCACGCACATGGTAACGATCGATCAATCCTTCTCGGCAATCGGCGTCTGCCCATCCCAGCCACCGCCCAGCGCGGCGATCAATTGCACGCTGGCCACCAGGCGGCTCTGCAACAGGGTCAACACGGTGCGCTCGTTGCTCAGCGCCGTGGCCTGGACAGTCACCACATCCAGATAGGCAATCAGCCCGGCCTTGTACTGGTTCTGGGTCAAGCGCAGCGATTCTCGGGCGGCCTCGAGGGCTTCGTTGCTGACCACCGCCTCGTCTTCCAGCAGCTTGAGCTGGACCATGTAGTTTTCCACTTCACGGAAGCCGTCGAGCACGGTCTGGCGGTACTTGGCCACGGTTTCGTCGTAGGACGCCACGGTGCGGTCGACTTCCGCCGAGCGCTGGCCGCCGTCGAACAGGGTCATGGCCAGTTTCGGCCCGACCGACCAGAAGCGGTTCGGCAGGCTGATCCAGTCGGCATAGGTGCTGCTGGAATAGCCGCCGGCCAGGCTCAGCGTCAGGTCCGGGTAATAGGCGGCCTTGGCTACGCCGATATTGGCGTTGGCGGCGATCACCGAGCGTTCGGCCGAGGCGATGTCCGGGCGCCGTTCAAGCAATTGCGACGGCAGGCTGACCGGAATCTGCGGCAGGGCCGGGATGTCCTTGCTCACCGCCAGGTTGAAGTTGGCCGGTGCCTCGCCGATCAACACGGCGATGGCGTTTTCCAGTTGGGCGCGTTGCCAGATCAGGTCGATCAGGCTGGCCTGGGTGGTCTTGAGCTGGGTTTGCGCCTGGGCCACCGCGTCCTTGCCGGAGACACCGGCGCGGTACTGGTTTTCGGTCATTTGCAGGGAGCGCTGGTAGGTGTCCAGCGTGGCTTGCAGCAGGCGGGTCTGCTCGTCCATGACCCGCAGTTGCAGGTAGCTTTGCACCAGTTCCGATTGTTGGCTCAGGCGCATCGCGGCCAAGTCTGCCGAGCTGGCTTCGGCGCTGGCCTCGTTGGCCTCCAGGCCACGGCGCAATTTGCCCCAGATATCGGCTTCCCAGCTCACGCCGAGCTGCGCGTTGAGGGTGTCACGGATCCCGCTGCTGGAACTGCTGAGGCTGGCGCTGCTGCTGCCGGTGCCCTGGCTGGCGCGGGTTTTACCCGCGCTCAGGTCGACGCTGGGGTAAAACGCCCCGCGTGAGCTGCGCACCAGGGCCTGGGCCTGGCGAAAACGCGCTTCGGCCTGGGCCACGGTCTGGTTGGAATTATTCAGGCGCAGCACCAGGTCGTTGAGTTGGCGATCGCCGTACAGCTCCCACCAGGCGCCACGGGCCAGGGAATCACTCGGCGCGGCCTGGCGCCAGCCCTGGGCCTCCTTGAACTGCGCGGGTTCAGTGACTTCCGGGCGATGGTAATCGGGGCCGACGGCGCAAGCGCTGAGCAGTGCGCCGCAAAGCACCAGGCTCGCAACACGGGAACCCCGGGTCATGGCCAATTTGGCGAAGGTTGAATCGGTCATAGCGCAGTGTCCAGGGCAGCATCGGTACGCACACCGCGCCAGGCGTTGAAGCGGTGGCGCGCGCGGTCGAGATAGAGGTAAACCACCGGGGTGGTGTAGAGGGTCAGGACCTGGCTGAAAATCAGGCCGCCAATGATGGTCAGGCCCAGGGGATGGCGCATTTCCGCGCCATCGCCGGTGCCCAGCAGCAACGGCAAGGCGCCGAGGATGGCCGCCAGGGTGGTCATCAGGATCGGCCGCAGACGCAACAGGCAGGCGCTGCGAATCGATTCCAGCGGGCCCAGGCCATCGTTGCGTTCCAGCTGCAACGCCAGGTCGATCATCAGGATCGCGTTCTTCTTCACCACCCCGATCAACAGGAACAGGCCGAGCAGGGAAATCAGGCTGAACTCCCCTCCCGTCAGGTAGATGGCAAGCATCGCGCCGACGCCGGCCGACGGCAGGGTCGAGAGGATCGTCAGCGGATGAATGTAGCTCTCATACAGAATGCCGAGCACCAGGTACACCGCCACCAGCGCGCCGAGGATCATGAACGGCTGGCCCTTCTGCGTGGCCGCAAAGGCATCGGCGGTGCCGGCCATCTTGGCGATCACATCTTCCGGCAGGCCGACCTTGGCAATCGCCCGCTCGATGGCCGCCGTGCCCTGCTCCACCGTGACCCCGGGGGCCATGTCGAAGGCGATGTTTTCCGAGGCGAACTGGCCTTCGTGGCTGACGCGGTCGTCCGCCAGGCTGTTCTCGTAATGGGCAATGGTCGACAACGGCACCCGCGCGCCGCTGGAGGTGATCACCTGCATCTGGTTGAGGGTGATCGGGTCCTGGGCATATTTGGGGTTGACCTCCATCACCACCTGGTACTGGTTGAGGCTGTCGTAGATGGTGGAAATCTGCCGCTGGCTGTAGGCGTTGTTGAGCACCGCAGTGACCATGTCCATGTCGATGCCCAGGCGCTTGGCCTGGTCACGGTCGACAATCAGCGTGACCTGGGCCGCGCCCCGGCCTTCGCGGGCGTCGATGGCGGTCAGCTCCGGCAGCTCACGCAGCGCCGCGACCACTTTCGGGTACCACAGGCGCAGCGCGGCCAGGTCGCCGCTTTGCAGGATGTAGGAATACTGCGCGCTGGTCTGGTCACGGCTGCCGCCGAATTGCAGGTCCTGGTCGGCCATCAGGAACAGGCGCCCGCCCGGCACCAGCGGCACATCCTTGCGCAGGCGCTCGATCACCGCCTGGGCGGACACCTTGCGTTCGCTGATGGGCTTGAGGCGGACCAGCATCACCGCGTTGTTGGTACCGTTGTTGCCGCCGATAAAGCCGGCCACGCTGAGCACCGCCGGGTCGTTGAGCACCGCCTTGCGGAAGATTTCCATCTTCGGTTGCATGACGCTGAACGACAGGCCGTCGTCCCCGCGCACAAAGCCGATCAATTGGCCGGTGTCCTGTTGCGGCATAAAGGTTTTCGGGACCACCACGTACAGCGCCACGTTCACGCCAATGGTCAGCAGCAGGCTGAGCAAGGTCAGGCGGCGATGGCGCAGCACCCAGTCCAGGCTGGTGGCGTAGCCGGCCACCATGCGGTCGTTGATCTTCTGGCTCCAGCGCTGCAGGCCGGTCATCTGCCCTTTCACGTGGGGCTTGAGCCAACGGGCGCAGAGCATCGGCGTCAACGTCAGCGACACGATCAGCGACACGATGATCGCCGCCGACAAGGTGATGGAAAACTCGCGGAACAGGTTGGTGACGATCCCGCCCATGAACAGGATCGAGAGGAACACCGCCACCAGCGATACGTTCATCGACAGCAAGGTAAAACCGACTTCCTCGGCGCCCAGGTAAGCGGCCTTCATCGGCGGCACGCCCGCGTCGATATGCCGGGAAATGTTCTCCAGCACCACGATGGCATCGTCCACCACCAGGCCGGTGGCCAGGATCAGCGCCATCAGCGAGAAGTTGTTCAGTGAGAACCCGTACAGGTACATGATCGCGAACGTGCCCACCAGCGACACCGGCACCGCCAGGGTTGGAATCAGCGAGGCGCGGAAGTTGCCGAGGAACAGGTACACCACCAGGATCACCAGCCCCACCGCAATCAGCAGGGTCATCTCGGCTTCATGCAGGGTCGCGGTGATCACCGGCGAGCGGTCCATGGCCAGGCTGAGCTTGACGCTGGACGGCAGCACCGCCTGCAACGCCGGCAGTTGCGCCTTGATCTGCCTGACGGTCTCGATGATGTTGGCGCCGGACTGGCGGTTGATCACCAGCAGCACCGCCGAATCATTGTTGAAGAAGCCACTGTTGTAGCGGTCTTCCACGCCGTCGCTGATCTTCGCCACATCCTTGAGTCGCAGGGCGGCGCCGTCCTGGTAGCGAATCAGCAGCGGCTCGTAGTCCTTGGCCTTTTCCAGCTGGTCGTTGGCCTGGATCTGCCAGTTGCGCTCACTGTCTTCCAGGGAGCCCTTGGGCCGACGCTGGTTGGCAGCGGCGATGGTGTTGCGCACGTCGTCCAGGGCCACGCCGTACTGGTCGAGGGCCTTGGGCTCCAGCTCGATGCGCACCGCCGGCAGGGAGCTGCCGCCGATCTGCACCTCGCCCACGCCCGGCACCTGGGACAGGCTTTGGGAGAGGATGGTCGAGGCCAGGTCGTACAACTGGCCCTTCTGCAACACGTCCGAGGTCAGCGACAGCACCATGATCGGTGCCTGGGACGGGTTGATCTTCTTGTAGGTGGGCATGCTGCGCATGCCGCTGGGCAGCAGGTTGCGCGAGGCGTTGATCGCCGCCTGCACTTCCCGCGCGGCACCGTTGATATCACGGTCGGAGTCGAACGCCAGGATCACCCGGGTGGAGCCCTGGCTCGACGAGCTGCTCATGGTGGTGATGCCGGCAATCGCGCCGAAGGAACGCTCCAGCGGCGTGGCCACCGTGGAGGCCATCACCTCGGGGCTGGCGCCGGGCAGGCTGGCCGAGACCACGATCACCGGGAAATCGATCTGTGGCAGCGGCGACACCGGCAGCAGGTTGAAGCTGACCCCGCCCAGCAACATGATCGCCAGGCTCAGCAGCAGGGTCGCTACCGGCCGGCGAATGAAAGGTCCGGACAGGTTCATGACTCAACCGGCTCCAGGCTTTGCGGCTCTTTGCGCCAGCGGCGGCCGAGGCGATCGAAATACAGGTAGATCACCGGCGTGGTGAACAGCGTCAACACCTGGCTCACCAGCAGGCCGCCGACCATCACCAGGCCCAGGGGCTGGCGCAGTTCGGCACCGGAGCCGGTGGCGAGCATCAACGGCACTGCACCGAACAGGGCGGCCAGGGTAGTCATCAGGATCGGCCGGAAGCGCAGCAGCGCCGCCTGGTAGATCGCGGTCTGCGGGTCCAGGCCCTGGTTGCGTTCGGCGTCGAGGGCGAAGTCGATCATCATGATCGCGTTCTTCTTGACGATACCGATCAGCAGGATGATGCCGATGATCGCGATCATGCCCAGGTCGTTGCCACTGAGCAGCAAGGCCAGCAAGGCCCCCACCGCGGCCGAGGGCAAGGTCGAGAGAATGGTGATCGGGTGGATATAGCTCTCGTAGAGCACACCCAGCACGATGTACATGGTGACCACCGCCGCCAGGATCAGCAGCAAGGTGCTCGACAGCGACGCTTCGAACGCCTGGGCCGCGCCCTGGAACTGGGTCTGCACGCCCACCGGCATGCCAATGTCCTTCTGCGCCTGGTTGATCAGCTCCACGCCTTTGCCCAGGGCAACGCCGGGGGCCAGGTTGAACGACATCATCACCGCCGGGAACTGGCCGATGTGCGCAATCGCCAACTGCGCCTGGCGCTGTTCCACATGGGCCAGGCTGGACAGGCGCACCTGGCCGCCGTCGGTGGTCTTCACATGGATCTGGTTCAGCGCCGCCGGGCCCAGGGTTTCCCCCGACTGGGCCTGCAAGACCACGCGGTACTGGCTGGCCTGGGTGTAGATGGTGGAAATCTGCCGCTGGCCGAACGCGTCATACAGTGCGTCGGTGATGGTCGACACACTGACGCCCAGGCGCGAGGCCGCATCGCGGTCGATCACCAGGTACACCTGCAGGCCCTTGTCCTGCAGGTCGCTGGCGACGTCGGTGAGTTCCGGCATCTGGCTCAGTGCGTGCACCAGCTTGCCGCTCCACAGGGCCAGCAGGTCGGCGTCCGGCGAGGACATGCTGAATTGATACTGGGTGCGGCTCACACGGTCTTCGATGGTCAGGTCCTGCACCGGCTGCATGAACAGGCGGATGCCCACCAGCTTGTCGATTAGCGGTTGCAGGCGCGTGATCACCTGGGCCGCGCTCAAGTCGCGCTGGCCGTGGGGCTTGAGGTTGATCAGCAAGCGGCCGCTGTTGAGGGTGGCGTTATCGCCATCCACGCCGATATAGGACGACAGGCTTTGCACCGCCGGGTCGGTGAGGATGATCTGCGCCAGTTCCTGCTGGCGCTGGCTCATGGCGGCGAATGAAATCGACTGCGGCGCTTCGGAAATACCCTGGATCACCCCGGTGTCCTGCACCGGGAAAAAGCCCTTGGGCACCACCAGGTACAGCACCACCGTAAGGCCCAGGGTCGCGATGGCCACCAACAGGGTCAACGGCTGGTGCCTGAGCACCCATTGCAACTTGCGCCCGTAGGCTTCGATCAGCCAATCGATCCAGGCGCCGCTGGCCTTGTAGAAACGGCTCTGCTCTTCTTCCTTGGGTTCGCGCTTGAGCAAACGCGCGCACATCATCGGCGTGAGCGTCAGGGACACCACCAGGGAAATCAGGATCGCCACCGCCAGGGTGATGGCAAATTCGCGGAACAGCCGTCCCACCACGTCAGCCATGAACAGCAGCGGGATCAATACGGCGATCAGTGACAGGGTCAGGGAAATCAGGGTGAAGCCGATTTGCCTGGCGCCCTTGAGCGCAGCAGCCAGCGGCGTCTCGCCTTCCTCGATATAGCGGGAAATGTTCTCCAGCATCACGATGGCATCGTCCACCACGAAACCGGTGGCAATGGTCAGGGCCATCAGCGTCAGGTTATTGATGGAGAACCCGGCCAGGTACATCACCCCGAAGGTGCCCACCAGCGACAGCGGCACGGCAATCGACGGAATGATCGTGGCGCTGACCCGCCGCAGGAACAGGAACGTCACCATCACCACCAGGGCGATGGCGATCAGCAATTCGTGCTGCACATCGGTGACCGAGGCGCGGATGGTCTGGGTGCGATCGGTCAGCACCGTCACGTCGAGGCCGGCCGGCAGGTTGTCGGTGATGCTCGGCAGCAGCGCCTTGATGCGGTCGACCACCTCGATCACGTTGGCGCCCGGCTGGCGCTGGATATTGAGGAGTACGGCCTGGTTTTCATTGGCCCAGGCGGCAAGGCGTTCGTTTTCGGCGCCGTCGACGATCTGCGCCACATCCTTGAGGCGCAAAGGCGCGCCATTGTTGTAGGCCAGGATCAGCTCGGCGTATTGCTGGGGCGACACCAACTGGTCGTTGGCATCGAGCATCGACACCCGCGTGGGGCCGTCGAAGTTACCCTTGGGCTGGTTGACGTTGGACGCGGCGATCAGGGTGCGCACATCGGAGAGGTTCAAGCCGTTGGCCGCCAGGGCTTCGGGGTTGACCTTGATGCGCACGGCCTGGCGCTGGCCACCGGCGATGCTGACCATGCCGACGCCGCTGATCTGGGCGATTTTCTGCGCCATGCGTGTGTCGACCAGGTCATTGAGCTTGGGCAGCTGCATGGTCTTGGAGGTGATGGCCAGGGTCAGCACCGGGGTATCCGCGGGGTTGACCTTGTTGTACACCGGCGGCGCCGGCAAATCCTTGGGCAGCAGGTTGGTGGCGGCGTTGATCGCGGCCTGCACCTGTTGCTCGGCGACATCCATATTGATGTCGAGGTTGAAACGCAGGGTCAGCACCGAGGCGCCGCCGGAACTGGTGGACGCCATCTGGGTCAGGCCGGGCATCTGCCCGAACTGGCGCTCAAGGGGCGCGGTGACCGCGCTGGTCATCACATCGGGGCTGGCACCGGGGTACAGGGTCATCACCCGGATGGTCGGGTAATCCACCTGGGGCAGCGCCGAGACCGGCAACAAGCGGTAGGAAATAATGCCGGCCAAAACAATCGCCAGCATGCTCAGCGTGGTGGCGACCGGGCGAAGGATAAACAGCCGCGACAGGTTCATGAACCGACCTTTTGCGCCTTGCCGGCGGTGGTGCCGGTCTCCCCTTTAGCCGCCGGCTTGCCTTGCAGGTGTTCGGTGGGCGTCGTCGGCACTTCGCTGCTGTCGTTGACCACTTCGATCTCGCTGCCGTCCTTGAGGCGGTCGGTGCCTTCCAGCACCACACGGTCGCCGGCGACCAGGCCTTCCTTGATCACAGTGTTGTCGCCATCGGTGTCACCCACCACCAGCGGCTGGACCTTGACCTTCTTGTCGCCATCGAGCTTGTAGACAAAGGTACCGGTGTTGCCGAACTGAATCGCGGCGGACGGCGCCAGCACCACGTTGTGCAAGGTATCGGCGAGCAAATGCACGTTGACGAACTGGTTGGGGAACAGCGCCTGGTCCTTGTTATCGAAACGCGCCTTGAATTTCAGGGTGCCGGTGGTGACGTCGATCTGGTTGTCCAGGCTTTGCAGCACACCAGTGGCCTGGCGCTTGACGTCGCCACGGTCCCAGGCTTCCACGGGCAGCTTGTTGCCGGCGTGATAACGGGCGAGCACGGTTTCCAGGGTGTTTTCCGGCAGGGTGAAGGCCACGCTGATCGGTTGGGTCTGGGTGATCACCGCAAGGAAGGTGGTGTCGTTGGCCGCCACCAGGTTGCCCACATCGACCTGGCGCAAGCCGACGCGACCACTGATAGGCGCGCGGATCTTGGTGAACTCGAGGTTGAGCTTGGCGTCGTCCACCGCGCCCTGGTTGGTCTTGACCGTGCCCTGGTATTGCAGGACCAGCGCTTCGGCGGTGTCCAGGGTCTGCTTGGCGATACTGTCCTGGGCGTAGAGGTCGCGATAACGCTGCACGTCGACCTGGGCGTTTTTCAACTGGGCCTGGTTCTGCATCAGCGTGCCCTGGGCCTGGAGCAAGGCATTCTGGTAGCTGCGCGGGTCGATCTCGGCCAGCAGGTCGCCGGCCTTGACCATCTGCCCTTCTTCAAAGGCGATCTTGACCAGCTCGCCACCCACCCGGCTGCGCACATTGATGGTATTGAGCGCGGTGACCGTGCCCAAGGCCTTGTAGTACACCGGGAACTCCCCCAGCACCGCCGGCGCTACACGCACCGGCACCGGGCCGGTGGACCCGCCGAACCCCGGGCGCGCCATGCCGGTTTTACCGGTATGCCCGGCCGGTGCGTCTTTGTGGGCGGCGCCGCCTGGCCAGAATTTCCAGCACAGGCCGGCGATAACCAGCAGCACGAGCAGGCCGAACAGCCAGCGGCGGGAGTTGCGGGGGGAGGATTGCATGGAGTGATCAACCATTGGGCGCGAGAGCTTCTTCTTCGGGAGGCTGAAAGATAAGCACTGGAGCGCGTTAAGAAAAGCGCCTTTACCGGCTATTTACCTTGGGCTTACAACTTTTAACTTCTGCGGCTTAGTCTGCGGGCTATTTCGCTAAACGTCTGAGCCACAAATGAAAACGGCCTGGACTAGGCCAGGCCGCAATCATGTCTTACGGGTGTTACTGCAAAACGACAGTAACGCGCCGAAACAGTTACTTCAAAACAGCCAGGGCCGCTTCGTAGTTCGGCTCCTGGCCGATTTCCGAAACCAGTTCGCTGTGCAGCACGGTGTTGTTTTCGTCCAGCACCACGACCGCACGGGCGGTCAGGCCTTTGAGCGGGCCATCGGCAATCGCTACGCCGTAATCGACGGCAAAACCAGGGTCACGGAAGTCCGACAGGTTCTTCACGTTTTCCAGGCCTTCGGCGCCGCAGAAACGCGCCTGGGCGAATGGCAGGTCGGTGGAGATACACAGTACGACGGCGTTGTTCAGTTCGTTGGCCTGGGCGTTGAACTTGCGTACCGACGTGGCGCAGGTCGGGGTGTCGACGCTTGGGAAGATATTCAGCACTTTGCGCTTGCCGGCAAAGGTAGCCAGGGTTGCATCCGACAGATCGCCGGCGGTCAGGGTGAAGTCTGCTGCTTCAGAGCCGACTTTCGGCAATTCGCCTTCAACCTGGACAGGGTTACCGCGAAGAGTGACTTGAGCCATGAACAGAATCCTTATGCTGGGTTTTGGTTAAACGAATTCGAGAGGCGGAAGTTAACCACAAAGTACCGTGGCTACCTACCGCCAGACACAAATTGTCATGCCACGCGGTTGTGGTTTAATTGCGCGCTTTGCGCCTGCCCTCCAAGGAAACCGTTGTTAATGAATCAGCCCGCCACCAAAGTCCTGGTCATTGGTTATGTCTGGCCGGAGCCCCGTTCCTCGGCCGCGGGCGGGCATATGATACAGATCCTCGAAACTTTTCTTACGCAAGGTTGGGATATTACCTTCAGCAGCCCGGCAGCACTGGGCGAGCACAAGGCCGACCTGCTGGCGCTGGGCATCGCCGAATGCGCGATTGAGCTCAATAACAGCAGTTTCGACGATTTTATCCGCGAACTGGCCCCGGATATCGTGCTGTTCGACCGTTTCATGATGGAAGAACAGTTTGGCTGGCGCGTGGAGAAGTGTTGCCCCGACGCCCTGCGCGTGCTGGAGACCTCCGACCTGCAAAGCCTGCGCGACGCCCGTCAGCAGCGCCTCAAGGCGCACCTCAAGGCCCACCCGGGCAGCGACGACTTCAGCGCGCTGTTCGCCCCGGCCCTGGAGGAGGCGTTCCAACTGATGGCCGACACCGACCTGGCCAAGCGCGAAATCGCCGCGATTTACCGCTGCGACATCAGCCTGATGATCTCCGACGTGGAAATCCGCCTGCTCACCGAACAGTTCAAGCTGCCCGCCGCCCTGCTCCACTGGTGCCCGCTGATGATGACGCCGCCAACCGAGGCCTTCGTACCGTTCGAAGAGCGTGCACACTTCCTCAGCATCGGTAACTTCCGCCATGCGCCGAACTGGGACGCCGTACTGTGGATGAAGAACAGCGTCTGGCCATTGATTCGCCAGCAATTGCCCGGTGCCCAGCTGCATATCTACGGCGCCTACACCCCGCCCAAGGCCACCGCCCTGCACAACCCGGCGCAGGGCTTTCATGTGATGAACTGGGCCGAAGATGCCCTGCAAGTGATGAGCGCCGCGCGCATCTGCCTGGCGCCCCTGCGCTTTGGCGCGGGTATCAAGGGCAAGCTGGCCGATGCGATGCTCTGCGGCACCCCCAATATCACCACCCCCATCGGCGCCGAGGCCATGGGCGACGAGCGGCCATGGCCCGGCGCCATCGAGCAATGCGCCGAAGCCCTGGCGGCGGCGGCCGTGGCGCTTTATCAGGATCGCGAACGCTGGACCCAGGCCCAGCAGGATGGGCGCCAACTGATTGCCGGCCGTTATGACCGCACTGTCCACGGGCCTGCACTGGTGGAGTGCCTGCAACACTGCCGCAGCCACCTCGCCGCCCATCGCCGCAGCAACTTCACCGGCAGCATGCTGCGCCACCATGCCCATAAAAGTACGCAGTACATGTCCCAGTGGATCGAGGCGAAAAACCGTAGCCTGTGAACCGCGGCGCTGGCGAGGTCGTGCGCGAGGGGGCATTATCCCCAGCAGCAACCACAATAAAGCGACGGCAGCATGACCCGAGCAACGCGTATCACTGACCCTTCCTACGAGCTGATGGACGATCACAACGGCCTGTCCATCATCTATCGCCAGCATGGTTTCCCCTGCCCGCTGGTGCGCTGGCATTTCCACAAGGAATACGAACTGCACCTGATCGTCGCCAGTTCCGGCAAGGTGTTTATCGGCGACTATATCGGCAACTTCTATCCGGAAAGCCTGTTCCTCACAGGGCCCAACCTGCCCCACAACTGGATCAGCCAGGTGGAGGAAGACGAAGTGGTGCCCAAGCGCGACATGCTGGTGAACTTCACCGATGAGCTGTTCGAGCAGGGCAGCCATATTTTCGCCGAGCTCAAGACCTTGACACCCATGCTGGAGCGCGCGCAGTCCGGCATCGAGTTTCGCTGCAAGAAAACCATCGCCCAGGCCATGACCCTGATGCAGCGTATCGAAGATGCCCGGGGCATGGCGCGCCTGGGGCACTTCTTTATCCTGCTGGAAGTGTTGAGCAGCTGTGAGGACTACCAGTTGCTGTCCGGCGTGACCACGCCGCAACTGGCGGATGAACACAGTATCGACCGCACCAACCGCGCGGTGGACTACATTTTCGCCCACTACGCGCGCGAGTTGCCCCTGGAGGAAGTGGCGGAGCACCTGGGGATGAAGCCGACGTACTTTTCCCGGGTGTTCAAGCAGGCGACCGGGCGCACGTTTATCGAGTTTGTAAATCGGCTGCGCATCAGCAAGTCCTGCGAGCTGCTGGCCGATGGCGACAAGGCCGTGACGGATGTGTGTTTCGAGTCGGGTTTCAACAACATTTCCAACTTCAACCGGCGCTTTCAGCAGCTCAAGGGCATGACCCCCTCTCACTACCGCCGTTTGGCAGTTCAGCGTCTGACGGAACAAAACCTGGCCTGACCCAGCACCTAACTAAACAGGTACTTACAAAGCGTGTCGGCAATTCCCACCCCAAACAGGAACGTGGAACAAGCCCCAGGCCACTTAGCGAAGTGCCTCTCTCGTTTAACCAGCAAGAGGGGAACTCAATCTACGCAGGCATAGGGTAGTTCCATGATCAATGTTCGGCCGTCGCACACGCCAGGTTTCTTCATTCCAAAGGAACTGAATCTGCCCACAAAACCTGCCGGGTCAGTGACACCCCAAGTCATCGAGCTGTTTCTTAAACGCTTGAACGGCGCTCAACCCATGCGGGCGAGCGCCCAAGCGAGTGATATACCGTTGCCAGACCGCACGCGCATCGAGCAGTTGCTCAGGTTTGCGGTCACCAAAGAACAGTCCAGCCTGGACGAACAAATCAGCCAGTTGATCAAGAACACACGTGAACCGCTGACGGATGTAGCGCTGCACAACGAGGTGGGACAGCGACTCAACCAGTCCAGCGCAATCAATCCGCAAAAAACCTATGCCCAGCTTATTCAGGAAATACTGGATGGCGCCTCGCCCAGTGCACCAAACACTTACCCTGCCCCGCCGCGCCTGAGCCGAAAGCGCCGTGATATTTCATCAACCTCCGCCCCACGCATTGCACCCGTTCGCCAGTTCGCCGAAGCCTTGGTTGAAAACGGTGACCGACAATTGGCCATAGGCGTCGCCAATAGCTTGATGCGCCAACGGCTTGCCGTCGAGAAAGGTCACTCCGGCGATGCCGAGGACAAGGTGACCATCCCGGCCGACTCCACCTTCGGCCACGCCTGGACGGAACTGGCTGACGCGCTGCACTCGGAACCGTTCAAATCGTTTGCCGAGGCCAGGAAGCTCGATCTCTCCCAACTGACCATGACTCCCGAAGGCCGCCTGATCGAAACAGGCAAGGAGCCGCCTGCCGACTTCTCCCTGGGTAACGACGCCCGCTGGGCAGCCGCGTCAGGGGCGGTATTGGCCGCAGTCAAAAGGATCGCCGGGGACACCTCGCTGGCCGTTGATTTCCATGGGCGCAATCAAGCGTCGGCCTTCAACGTCGCCGCTTTCTACGGCTTGCAACTGGGCCAAATCGAAAGCGACCACACCTTGCTTGCCATCGGACAACTGCTGAGCGAGGGCAACTTCCACGCGTTCAACACTACCGATCCGAACTACGCCACGGTTTACGCGCCGGTCAAACAGCGACAGCGAGAAGCCGGCCAACGGATCATGGATTTGCCGCCGGATCAATTGAAACTGCGCCTCGAGCAGTTCAAACCCTCAAGCGTGGAGCAAAAGGTCCAGGAAGCCGATCGAGCCCTGGCACAACAGTGCAGCCAGGCCATGCTGAAACTCACACCTCAATTGCGAATCGAAGGCGACGATTTCCCACCGGTGCTCAAAGAGGTTCCGAAGTATTCGACGTTCAACCAGGTGCGCAAAAACCTCCTGGATGCGTTGACCGGCAGTGCCTTTACCACCTTTGCCCAAGAAAACAACGTTGAGGCCCGCAGCGTTCGTATCCACCCCGTCACCGGTGAGCTGACAGGCAAGGTGAATGGCAAGGACACCCTCTTTAAGCCGAACGATCTTTCGGGCTGGGGTGGCGTCTGGGCAGAAATAGCCGATGCAATCCGGCAGATGGCGGCTGGAGCGGAACGCCCCGTTCGATACCCCTCCCCACCCTCCGCATCACTGTATGAGGTCATGTGGTTTTACAAGGAAGAGATACCTCGTCAACAAAACGGCCTACCCGCCCTGGTCTCGCTTCTCGACCGAAGTATCGAGATGACCGGTAACAACGGTTTCAAGGCATTCACAGCCCCCCACGCGGACAGCACCTGGTATACGGCTGTACGTGAGCGCCAATACGCCATCACCCAACAGCTTGCCGACACGCCCACTACCGGCTCTGAACTTGAAACCCTGGCGGCCGCTGTGGAGTCGGGGCTCAGCGCGACGGTGGAGAGCGCACCCTCCCCGCAAGACGCCCTGGCCAGCGCCGAAAGCGCACTGGCCACCGCCACGTATCGCGCAATGCACGGGCTGAAAAACAATCCCGCCCAAGCCTCGACGAGGATGATCGGACCGATCCCTGCTGACAGCCTGCTCGGCCAATGGTGCAGCTACCTGGACAAAGCCATCAAGGCGCGTGGTTTCACCGAGTGGGCCGAGAAACACAAGGTTGATTTGACCTCCCTGCGCTTTGACCCCGATGGCGAGGCGCTGATCGGCAAAATCGACGGCGTTGACCGGCGCTTTGCCGTCGCCGACTTTGCGAAAAACCACCCCGAGCATTTCGACGTGCTGGCGCCGGTGCTCAGCGCCGCCAGGGTATTTGCGACGCCTGGAAGGCCGATCACACTGTCTCAAGCCAGCAGCAACACCGTGCCGCTGGACTGGGTAGGCCGCTTTTATGGCATCACTACGCAGCCCGGCAGCCAGGCATTCGACACCAGCATGACGCAGCTGGACAGTATGAAGATGTTCCCAAGGAGCCCCGACCACCCGGAACAAATGGTGAATTGGCTGAACCAGCAAAAAACCGCATTGGGTGACAGCAACGATCGGTATGCACTGATCAATCAGCTCAAGCAGGGCAACCTCTCTAACGACGACACCACGCGCTTCATTGTCGACCCGGATTCGTCCCATCGGCCTAAAGGCGAGACGACCGTGCAGAAATTCCTGGCGGATCAGGGCTGGTTTGGAGCCACGTCGGCAGCGCAGGTCGATAACCTGTTACTGGCACTGCAGACACCTACGCCGCAAGCTCCTACATTGGGCAACAACTGGGGTTTTCTGGCCACGGACCTTCCGCTGAGCACGGCCCAACGCGAAGCCGTGAGTAGGTTCGTGAAACAATCCATCGTCCCCCATCCCAACCTCTTCAGCTACCTGAGTGCCCAACCCCTTCAGCTCAGCAGCAGCCCTGCACAAGCGCTGGACCAACTGCTGTCCAGCGACAGCGCCCTGGAACTGGCCACGAATCTGCAAACCGAGATGAAGGGTGCAGTCACTTCGACCAGTCTCAAGCAGTGGCTACTGACCGCGTGGGTACTGGAGCTTGATCCAGCGGCCGGCACGCAGCGCAATCATGTGGCGGGTTATGACTTCATGCAGGCGCAAAACTGGGGCAGGCCTGCGCATGAAATACGCCAAGGCCTTGCACTCCACCTTGATCATCCCGGCGCCGGCAACGTGCCAACCCCGCAGGCAATGATTGCGGCGCATTTGCTGATGTCGGGCGCCGCACCGCAGTTTCTGGTCAAGGATCTGCCCCCGTCCCTTGTTCAGGGCACACCCCAATGGGCGATGTTTCATACGGCTGTAAACCGGATCGAACAAATAGCGCCCGGCGCCACGCGGCATATGAATTTCAAGCAAGTGATGGACTACCACAAGGTCAAGCCTCTCTCCGCCCATGAACAGCTGCAATTGCTCAGGGCGCAAATGAACCCTCTGATTGATTGGGGGATCATCAATGGCGTTATCGGCAGGAATGCCAATGACGAGTACACGCCAGAGCTGCTGCAAGCGTGTATCAAGGCACTGGGTGAACAAACCACTGCTGTGGCAGAGGCCAAACGCTATATCAAGGATAACCCTGTGCCCACCCGACGCGCCCTGGCACTTGAGTACCTCGAGCAGAAATTTGGCAAGGGAATCCCCTATGAACAACGCAGCCTCTGGAGAGAGAGCGATCAGTTGTACGGCACCCTGGCGAGCGTGGTCGAAGCCTATGAAGCCGAACAATTGGGGGATACCTACAAGCCAACAAACCTGATCGATAGTTTGACAAGTGGCTCGACCACTCCTGCCTGGGAAGCCAGGGATGCGCGTATCCCTATCCAGGCAATGCATGATCAGGCGAACCAATTGCCCGACGTCAATACACAGTACGACGCAGCGATCGAAAGCGATTTCGTCCCTCGTCGCGCGCACTCGATCGTGATTATCAAGGACCTGCTGTCCAGGCTCCCGGCCGAGGTCCGCAACCATCTGGCCAACGGCAGGATTGAGTACTACAGCGTTCGGGAATCAGACACCAGTGCGTGGCAACACCTCAGCGCCAAAACCGGTAAAAAAGGCAGCCACGGCCTACTGCTTCGTGCGACCGGACACAACGGCAACATCACTGACGTAGCCGTCTTCCCCGATGCCGGCACGGTAAAAACAATATCGAATCTGCCGAACCCCATGCCCCTGGGCGGTACGAACAAGAATTTCGGCAAGATTTATGACGGCGCCGATGAAGGCCCCCATGAATTGCCATTGGACTTCGCCGCCTTCAATTCGGCGGCGGCGCCACGAGACGGAAAGACCTCCAAGGTCATTGTCGACCGCATCACACCGAGCACGCTGGTGAATGGGGAGCTGGTAAATGACGGTCGGGCCACATTCCGCGACACCCGCTCAAACGCGGCGCCCGCGTTCTTTAATGAGCAACTCGGGAAAATCGCCACTATCTGCGTCGATTCGCACTTCCTGCGCAAAGACGAGTACAAGGCGATCAACCACGGTTATAACGCCCTGGAAACCAAAGGCCCCACGTTTCTTCAACGGCTCAGTTCCCTGGCGCGCATGGTCCCTGGCGTCAGCAGCGTCGAAGACCTTTACCAAGGCAACTATGCCGAGGCCGGCCAGGACCTCTTAGTTGATGCGCTGAGCATTGTCGTCCCTGGTGCATTAGGAAAGGTTTGGTCAGTCGCCGCGGAGGCTTTCGAAGGTGCAGCCGTCAAATTTGGAGAAACTGTCGTTGAATCTGCAGCCGAAAAAGGCGTCGCCTCAATGGCGGTCAAAGACGTGACGGCCGTCAGCACCGTGAAGTCGTTCGGCTCAGTCAGTCGTATGCAGGGCAGCCCTCTTGTGGACCAAGCAGCCGGCGAATGGGGCGCGGCGGCCGACAGGGCCGACGGTGCACTTATTCAATCCGGCAGCGCTCAGCAGATCAGGCTCACCGCGGTGCGGCAAGATGGCGAATGGTACGCCTACGACGCCAAGACCATGACAGCTTACGGGCCAGCCCTGGAAGGGTTCGTCTCTGATACGTCTTCAGTCGTGAGACAAGAGACCTTTTCGGACGGTACTCAAGCACTGGTCACGGAAAAACCACTGGCCGCCGATGCCTATACCCTGCCCCGCAGCCATGGCTTTGATCTGGTCAATGAGGGCAAGGTCTACCGTTACGACACCCGCACCCCTGGCGTGCTGAGCGATCTGGAATCAGCCGATCACTTTAAGCCCCTGGAGGGCTTTGAAGCGATCTGTCCAGCCCCTCCGGTTGCACAGGGCAAGGTCAGGCGCGGGGCCAGTGATACGTGCTTTTCCAAGGAAATAGAGATCGTTGCCGAAACATCGCGTCGGGAACTTCAAGCCCTTGAACACCAGCGCCTGTTCCCCTCGACGCCAGGTTTGTTGAGGCGTGATCAATTTGTCATTTTCGAGCGCCGTCGATACAAAATGGTCGATGGCGATATGGGCCCCCAACTGGTCCCGATGCCTCAGAACAAACCCATCGTCTACAAATCGCAGATCAGCGGCAGCCTGAAACACGATCCCAATTTTGGTTTTTCCGGCGCACACGCCAGTGATTCGTTTGCGAAGGAAACCCGTGTGGTCACGCTCAACAAAATCAGCGATGACTGCAATGACAAGCGTGAACTTCGAGGCGTGATTGTGGAGAGGGGAGCAAGTAAAACCAAATACCTGGTGATAGAGGCTGATACCGCAGAGTTTTACTACACCAAGCTGAATGACACCTCCACCGGCGAACTGACGTTCAATAAATGCACGCCCCACGACTTTTCTCTGGTCGAGGGTTACCGCAACGCATTCAGTACACGGCAAGGTGTCACTGAGATGCCGTTTGATGCCAACTTCATTGCGTTGCCCAAACTGGATTCCGCCTTTAAAGAGCTGGAGCGTTCCGGTTTCCAGAAAGAAGACATCGATCAATTAAAAGCGTCGTGTAAAGGCCTTACTCACGAACAACAGCGTGAAGTGATCTACCAATTGCAGCGGACCAGGGCGATAGGCAAACCGGATATAGCGTTGCGGCCGAATCAAGTTACCAAGGTCGACCCACCCGACAATTTCGCCGATTGGACACAAGGACAAAAAAACGAGTTCTATGCAGTACAGGCAAAAAACAGCGTGGATCGCATCATGAAGGCAACCGGGCTGGGGCCCGGCAATATGGTCCGCTCAAAAGCGGACATGGCACGCGCAGAGGCGGCAAACATGACCAATGAATGGTTACGCAGAACCGTGCCGGAACATGCCTTGAACCGCCCGAACCTGATCTTGAAAGCCGGCGCCGGCAACTGCGGAGAAATGGCCCTGCTGTCCAAGGACATCATTGAAAAAAACGGTGGCAGCGCTTACGAATGGCACGCTTCGGATGCACATGCGTTCACCTTCGTCGGAGGCCCCTCCACGCTCCCCCAAGCCACAGTAGACTTCTCGGAACCTGCTTGGGCGGATGCCTGGATTGTCGATGCATGGGCAGATATCGTCTGCCCAGCCAGCCAGTACACACAGAAGTTGAGCGAAGTCATGAAGCGCTTGAGCCGCGAAAACGTGAAGATTTTGGAGGGAGGCAAATCCATTGACCCGCTGGACCCAACATGGCTGGAGAAGCTTATCGTAAAACCGAAGACCCCCTATTCTCATGGGTATATCGGCGGGTTGGCCGCGCAGGGATAGGGACCCCTCGTACGCCTGGCGTTTGGCAGCGCAGCGTTTCACGCAACAAAACCTGCGCTGACCAATCCAGGCAAAGACTTACAATCACTCAACGTTCTCACAGCCCTGAACAGGAACGCCCATCAGTCCCTTGGCCACGTATTGAAGTACCTCTCTGTATCTGTCGAGAGGCCATTCTTATAAATACGTCGGTAAAAGGACAGTCCCATGATCAGCTTTAATCCGCCACACACTGTCAGCACCACGATTCCAAGCGAGCTGAATCGGCCCACGCCCCCCATAGGCTCAGTAACCTCTAAAGTCATCGAGTTTTTTCATAAACGCCTCAAGGATATTCAAACGTTCCCCGCGTCCGCTCAATCGAGTGATGGACTGGCGCCGGCCGGTAAACGTATCGAGCAATTGCTCAGGTTCGCCGTGACAAAGGAACAACCCAGCGTAGCCGAGCGCATCAGCCAGTTGGTTAAAAGCAGTCATGAGCCACTGACGGACACAGCGCTGCGCAATCAGGTGGAGCAACACCTGAACCAGCCAAGCGCCCTCGACTCGCAAAAAACTTACGCTCAACTGATCCAGGAAATACTTGACGGCTCAACACCTGACACGCCCCGCACTCGCCCTGTGCCGTCGCGGTTACGCCGAGATCTGCATACACCTGAACCGGCCTCCCCAACACGCACTGCGGCGCTGCGCCAATTCACCAATGCCCTGGTCGACAGTGGTGACCGGCAGTTGGCCATAGGTGTGGCCAATAGCTTGATGCGCCAACGGCTTGCCGTCGAGAAAGGTCACTCCAGCGATGCCGAGGACAAGGTGACCATCCCGGCCGACTCAACCTTCGGCCAAGCCTGGGCCGAACTGGCCGATGCGCTGCACTCGGAACCGTTCAAATCGTTTGCCGAAGCCAGGAAGATCGATGTTTCTGGATTGACGATCAACTCCAGGGGACAACTGACCGAAATGCGCGACAACGTCCCGGTCAACCTCTACCTGCATCGGGACGCGGACTGGAAAGCTGCGGCGGCCAAAGTGGTAGGCGCAGTCAGAAAAGTCCTCGCGGGGAAACAAGGCGCTGTCATTTTCCACGATAGGGAACACGCATCGGCTTACAACATAGCCTCGTTTTACGGCACGCAACTGGGCAGAATTCAAACCGACGACATCCTGCTCAGCATCAGACAATTGCAGCGCGAGGGCACCTTCAGCGCCTTCAGCAACACCGACCCGCACTTCGCGGCCGTTTACGCACCGGTCAAACAGCGACAGCGAGAAGCCAGCCAACGGATCATGGATTTGCCGCCGGATCAGTTGAAACTGCGACTTGAGCAGTTCACACCTTTGACTGCGGAGCAAAAGGTCCAGGAAGCCGATCAAACCCTGGCGCAGCAGTGCAGCCAGGCCCTGATGAGGTTCGTACCTCAAGCCCGAATCGAAGGCGACAAATTCCCGCCAGTGCTCACAAATATCCCGGAATATTCGACCTTCAACCAGGTGCGCAAAAACCTCCTGGGTGCGCTGACCGGCAGTGCCTTTACCACCTTTGTACAAGAGCACAACGTTGAGCCCCGCAGCGTGCGTATCCACCCCGTCACCGGTGACCTGACAGGCAAGGTGAATGGCAAGGACACCCTCTTTAAGCCGAACGATCTTTCGGGCTGGGGTGTCGTCTGGGAAGAAATAAAAGATGCAGTCCAGCAGATGGACGCTGGACAGGAGCGTCTTGTTCAATACCCGACTCCGCCCTCTGCATCGCTGTATGATGTCCTGCGCTTTTACAACGAAGAGATCCCGCGTCAACAAAACGGCCAACAAGCCGACTGGCGGCAACGCGAGCTGATCTCGCTTCTCGATAAAAGTATCGAGATGTCCCGTAACAACGGTTTCAAGGCACTCACTGCCCCCCGCGCGGACAGCACTTCGTCTACGGCTGTAGGTGAGCTTCAGTACGCAATCACTCAACAGCTTACCAAAACACCCATTACCGGCTCTGAACTTGAAACCCTGGCGGCCGCTGCGGAGTCGGGTCTCGGCGCGACGGTGGAGCGCGCACCGTCCCCGCAAGACGCCCTGGCCAGCGCCGAGAGCGCACTGGCCACCGCCACGTATCGCGCAATGCGCGGGCTGAAAAACAATCCCGCCCAAGCCTCGACGAGGATGGTCGGACCGATCCCGACTGACAGCTTGTTCGGCCAATGGCTCGGTTACCTGCACAAAGCCATCAAGGCGCGTGGTTTTACCGACTGGGCGCAGAAATACAACGTTGATTTGACCTCTCTGCGCTTTGCCTCCGATGGCGAAGCGCTGATCGGTAAAATCAACGGCGTTGACCGGCGCTTCAGCGCCGCCGACTTTGCGAAAAACTACCCCGAGCATTTCGACGTACTGGCCCCGGTACTCCACGCCGCCAAGGTATTTACGACGCCTATGATGCAGATCACGCTGTCTCAAGCCGGCAGCAACGCCGTGCCGCTGGGCTGGATAGGCCGTTTTTATGGCATCGATACGGCCCCCCGCAGCCCGGCATTCGAACGCAGCATGACGCATCTGGGCAGCACGAAGAAGTTCCCAAGGAAACCCGACCACCCGGAACGAATAGTGAATGGGCTGAACCAGCAAAAAACCGCATTGGGTAACAGCAACGATCGGTATGCGCTGATCAATCAGCTCAAGCAGGGCAACATCGATAACGACGACACCACGCGCTTCATTGTCGACCCGGATTCGTCCCATCAGCCTAAAGGCGTGACAACCGTGCAGAAATTTCTCGCGGATCGGGGTTGGTACGAGGCGAAATCGGCCGAACAGATCGGTAACCTGTTACAGGCTCTGCAGACTCCCCTGCCGCAAGCGCCGACACTGGGTAATAACTGGGGGTTTCTGGCCACGGCCCTCCCGCTGAACAAGGCCCAACGCGAGGCCGTGAGTACCTTCGTAAAACAATCCATCGGCACCCATCCCAACCTCCTGAGCTACCTGAATGCCCAAGTGCCCAAGCTCAGCAACAGCCCTGCCCAAGCGCTGGACCAACTGCTGTCCAGCGACAGCGCCCTGGAACTGGCCACGAATCTGCAAACCGAGATGAAGGGTGCAGTCACTTCGACCAGTCTCAAGCAGTGGCTACTGACCGCGTTGGTACTGGAGCTTGATCCCGAGGCCGACACCTCACGCAATAGCCTCGCAGGCTTTGATCTGATGCATACGGATATGTGGGGGTTGGGCACGGACAAGATTCGTGAGCGGTTCAACAACCACTTGACCAAAAATGGAAAGATCCCGGCAAACCTTGCGCCCGTCGCCGCGCACCTGTTGATGACGGGGGGGGCGCCCCATCTGCTGGTTAAAGATGTGCCACCGGCCTTGACACTGGGCTCGACCGAATGGGTCAGCTTTATGACCGCCGTCAATCGGATCGAACTGAATGCTCCTGGTGCCGCCTCGGGTATGACCTTCGGGCAAGTCATGGACCTTCATCGGATCAGCCCCATTTCCGAACGTGAATCCCAACTGCACTCTGTCGCCCAGATGAACCCGGTGTTGGATTGGGCCATCGTGAATGGCCATATCGTGAGAAATGACAAGGACGAATACACCCTTGAACAGCTCGCCAGCAGCCAGGAGAAGCTCAAAAAACAAAATGATGATATCTCCAGGGCCAGGCACTACTTGAGTAATTTCGACCCACCAAGCAGAAGGGAAATGGCCCTGTTAGAGCTGAGGGAAAAATGGGGTGCCGATATCCCCTATAAGCGTCCGTACCTCACTGAAATGGCTGGCCCGTTAGGAATGTTTTCCAATACTCGGGCAAGTATTGTCGAGGTCTATGAATCCGGCCGCCTGAATGAAGGCTGGCGCTGGGAGTCAGAGAGGGGGCCCGACTTCGATGCCCTTCGCGCACGCGCCACGCTGGTTGATATCAACAAGGAATTCAATCGGGAATTTGAAAAAGACTTCGCCCTACGCAGGACCCACACCATTTCCCTGTTCAAAAACATGTTCAGCCAGCTCCCGCTGGCGGACCGAGACATCGTCAACAATGGCTCCGCGACAATCCTGCAAGTGAAAGGCACCGGTAGTGGCATCCTGATGCAGTTCACCCATAAGGAGCAGTCCAGAACGTTCGCGATCTATCCAGCCTATGGAAAAATAGTGCCGGTCCCCAATATCGAACAGAGAGCACCTTACGGCCAAACCACCGAAGAAACCGTCGATACAGCCGCGTTTCAAACCAACGCCGAACCAAAACCGAACATCAAATCCGAGGTCCTCATAACACGCCTTGATCAAGGCAGCCTCGTCGACCCGGATCACTTTGCACACGGCAGGCGACCCTTATATGCGGAGAACGACAAAACTGACCTTTCCAGCTATGACGGAACGAGAATACAGCACCTCTCCGAGGTGCTGGTTGACAGCGTGTACTTGAACAAGGCGGCTGTACTCGCTACACAACGTGGGCTGAACAACGCTGTTGAAAACGGTTTGGAGCTCAGTGACTACTTCCAAAAAGGTTTGCGCTTCTTCCCGGGAGGCTCGAGCCTCGTGGACATCTACAACGGTGAATATGCGGACGCGGTAAAAGACCTGGGCGTTGATATCGCGATCTACGTATTTACCGAGGGCGTCGGCAAACTCTGGAATGTGGCCAAATCCGGCGCGGCCTGGGCGGCGGCCAAGGCCTCGGCGAAATTCGTCGAAAGGTTTGGGATCGAGGAAACAGAAAGCATTGTGCTCCAAGACCTGACTGCCACCGGCACCGAGGAGGCGTTCAGCTCCGTGAGCAGAATGCAGGGCGGCCAATATACAAGGCCAACTGGAGAGGCGTTTGTGCCGACTGCGGACATGGCTGATGGCACGGTGAGAAGTGGCGATAACTCTGCACTTGTCAAGCTCACGGCCATGTTCCAGGACGGCGAGTGGTATGCCTATAACCCCAAGACAATGGCGGCTGATGGGCCTGCGCTAAAAGGATTCGTGCCCGAAAGTAACCAACGCAACGTCAATGGCCTGTTTGACTTTTTTTCCAATGCCGAACCCGATCCGGATATGCCCGCCAGATTCGAGATGAACGTCGTGAACTCGCAGCTAAGAGATGAGCAAGCCTTTAAAACCGGCTACAACAGCTTGAAACCGGAAACTATACCGGGCTACAGCAGCGACATGGGCAAAGACCGAATCAAACAACTGATCGCAGACACCCAGCTAAGCGCCGAACAAGTGGGAAGCCTGGTTCGGCAACGGGAAAAACTCATCATTGCCGATTCCCGCATCAACATGGAGACGTTCAATCGAGAAGTAGAGGGTGCGGGCGGAACCAGTCGTGGAATGTCCCAAGCCTTTTATCTTGCCCTGACACAACCAGGCTCAGACGGTGAATGTGCTGCCCTGTCCAATACGATGGCGCTCGCGCTCTCGGAGGGCACCGAAAACACGGTGATCGATAACGTGAATATGGCCATGGCCAACCCGAAGTCCGCTGGCGGTTCCAAATTCATCTCAGAGCTGTCAGCGTTGCAAGCTAACGTAGACAGACAAAGCACCTTTCAAACCGGGACCTCAGGCGTCCTCACGCCCTACAAGGATATTGGCACAACACTGGGTAACGCCGAGACTTCGAAGACCTTGCTGATCGCCACGAAAGATCATGCCATGCTCGCGGGGGTTAGGATCGACCCCGTCGACGCCAGCAAAAAGAACTGGTTTTATTACGATCCCAACTATGGGTTGGCGACATTCAATTCAGAAACATCAATGAAAGCCGGGCTGGAAAAAACACTGAACAGTGGCGAAGTCGGCAAAGGACTCAACCATTTTGGCAACTTATTCACGGGACCAAAATATAACGTCGGTGCCTTTGATATCAATGCAATGGCACAGCGCAGATTTGATATTGCCCGGGTTAGAGATCTGACCCGACCAATCAGCCTTGACACAACGCAAGCCGTCACCCAACAAACTGTATAGCCGAATCAGGATGGAGACCCAATGGAAACGGTCAGGCCACTTGATGAAGAAATCCAGAGAGTCATCGATACCTGTCTAGGCCTGAAATAGGTTTGCACCTGTTTCATCCTAGACATTCACAAAAGTCATGAACCCATGGGAGCTCGACAATATGCAAATAATGATGGGAACCGGTCCTATAATTCCGACAGATAGTGCCTGGATAAATGGGTTTACCGCACTCCCCAAGCCCCGCCTATAGGATAGGCAACTGAGGCTCCGGGCAAAAACGACTGCGACTGAAGGCAGCGCTTTTGCCCGAACCTCCGTGAACAGACGCCCTCACCCGTGCAAAAGCAGCAGTCCACGTGTAGCCAAGGACTTGTCACATCTCATCTGAAGACCGTCATCATTGCCCTGCCCCTGGCGCAACAAATCGCGGACGCCAACAGCATTGCACGCCTGGGGCACTTTACCGTTAACCCCGTCGGTCGGAACTGGTAGTTCTCACAGTATCGCCATCGGACGCCCCCTCCTTAAATGAGCGTGCACATCATTCCTGAATGACCGCGTTCACTTAATTCGAGGATCGAGAAATGAGCCCAACAACACGTCAACCCCGTAAAAAAAAATCCATCATCCACCATCGTGTCGTATTTGCTGACGAGGGCGAGAAACATGGATGGACAGGCGGCGGCAATATCATTCTTGACGATGTAAGTGGCAGAACAGTCTGGCTTGTCCAGAAGGCAAGCAGGATTTTCAGCGAAATCCTTCCTCCTCGCAGTCAGCTGACCGTGCTTATTTATTGTCGTGTGCGCTTAACGGGCAGTTACTTGAAGGTAACGCATGCGGGGGGCTCATATACTTCCCCCAACATTATGAGCCACTCCGAAATGAGCACTTATTGGGTAAGAAACGCCACAACCAATGGGGAAGGAAAGTTCTGGATAGACTTCGAAACCAGCAACGGCCAAGCCCTGCGAATCCATCAGGTGGAAGTCATGGGACCCGCCACCCACAAGGATACCGATAAGCCGCCGGTGATGAAGCTGCTGAAAGACGCGGCCCCCTGAAGAAAGATGAACGCCATGCAAAGGGTGCCAACACCATCACTTCATGGCGTCGTTCAACACCTGCCTGAGCAGCGCACCTGCAGATTTCCCTGGGCCTGAATATCGCGAGGGTCAAAAAGCAGCCCTCACCCGAGTGCAAAAAAGTATCAGTCCAAGTGCTCCCAAGGATTTGTCACAACCCCATTTGAAGGCTGTAATCAACGCACACTCTTCCTGACTCCCCGTAGGAAGACACAACAACAATAACTGTCCTTCCGTAGCCCCTGGGCGCGGAAATGGAGTGCGCGATGAAGTTCACAGCAAAAGCTCTGCTTGCCTGTACCTGTATGACCCTCAGCGCCGTCAGCCTTGGCGCGCAAACCCTGACCATTGCCACCGTCAACAACAGCGACATGATCCGCATGCAGAAGCTCTCGAAAACCTTCGAGGCCGAGCATCCGGAAATCAAGCTGAACTGGGTGGTGCTGGAAGAAAACGTGCTGCGCCAACGCCTGACCACTGACATCGCCACCCAGGGCGGGCAGTTCGATGTATTGACCATCGGCATGTACGAAGCCGCACTCTGGGGCGCCAAGGGTTGGCTGGAGCCGATGAAGGACCTGCCGGCGTCCTACGACCTCGACGACGTATTCCCTTCCGTGCGTGACGGTTTGTCCGTCAAGGGTTCGCTGTACGCCCTGCCGTTCTATGCGGAAAGCTCGATCACCTATTACCGCACCGACCTGTTCAAGGACGCCGGGCTGAGCATGCCCGAACATCCGACCTGGAGCCAGATCGGCGAATTCGCGGCCAAACTCACCGACAAGAGCAAAGAGCAATACGGCCTGTGCCTGCGCGGCAAAGCCGGCTGGGGCGAGAACATGGCGCTGATCACCACCCTGGCCAACGGCTACGGTGCGCGCTGGTTCGATGAAAAGTGGCAGCCTGAATTCAACGGCCCCGAGTGGAAGGACGCGCTGAACTTCTACGTCGACAACATGAAGAAATCCGGCCCGCCGGGTGCTTCCAGCAACGGTTTCAACGAAAACCTGGCGCTGTTCAACAGCGGCAAGTGCGCGATCTGGGTCGATGCCAGCGTCGCCGGCTCGTTCGTCACCGACAAGACCCAAAGCAAAGTGGCCGACCATGTGGGCTTCACCTTTGCCCCCCACGAAAAAACCGACAAGGGCACGTCGTGGCTGTATTCCTGGAGCCTGGCGATCCCGACCAGCTCCAAGGCCAAGGACGCCGCCAAGGTATTCACCAGTTGGGCCACCTCCAAGGAATACGGTGCCTTGGTCGCCAAGACCGACGGCGTTGCCAACGTGCCGCCAGGTACGCGCAAGTCGACCTACAGCGACGAATACATGAAGGCTGCACCGTTCGCCAAGGTGACCCTGGAATCGCTGAAAGTCGCCGACCCGACCAAACCGACCCTCAAGCCGGTGCCGTATATCGGTATCCAGCTGGTGACCATTCCCGAGTTCCAGGCGATTGGGACCCAGGTCGGCAAGTTCTTCTCCGGCGCGCTGACCGGTCAGCAAACGGTCGATGCTGCACTGACCGCCGCGCAGACCACCACCGAGCGGGAAATGAAGCGGGCCGGTTACCCCAAGTAACCTGAGCGTCACCACCGTCAAATGTGGGAGGGGGCTTGCCCCCGATGGCAGTGGATCAGCCAACTGATTCATCGACTGACACTCCGCCATCGGGGGCAAGCCCCCTCCCACACTGACCGCACTCCGATCCTTGCTCCGCACTGGCCTTGATTATCATGAATACATCCGCCAAAAACCGCCTGGCCAACCCCGGCTGGTTCCTCGTCACGCCCTCGGTCGCCCTGCTGCTGCTGTGGATGATCGTGCCGCTGGGCATGACCCTGTACTTTTCGCTGATCCGCTACAACCTGCTCTACCCCGGCGAGAACCAATTCGTGGGGCTGGAGAATTTCACCTACTTCATCACCGACTCGGGTTTCCTGCCCGGCGCCACCAATACGTTGTTGCTGGTGGGCAGCGTGCTGTTGATCAGCGTGGTGTTCGGCGTGTTGATCAGTGCGCTGCTGGAGGCCAGTGAGTTCCTCGGGCGTGGCATCGTCCGGGTGTTGTTGATTTCGCCGTTCTTCATCATGCCCACCGTCGGTGCGCTGATCTGGAAGAACCTGATTTTCCACCCGGTGTCGGGGATTCTCGCCGCCGTGTGGAAGTTCTTCGGCGCCGAGCCGGTGGACTGGCTGGCGCACTATCCGCTGCTGTCGATCATCATCATTGTGTCGTGGCAATGGCTGCCGTTCGCCATCCTGCTGCTGATGACCGCCATGCAGTCCCTCGACCAGGAACAAAAGGAAGCTGCGCGCCTGGACGGTGCCGGCGCCATCGCGATTTTCTGGCACCTGACCCTGCCCCACCTGGCCCGCCCGATTGCCGTGGTGGTGATGATCGAGACCATCTTCCTGCTCTCGGTATTCGCCGAAATCTTCACCACCACCAACGGTGGCCCCGGCTACGCCTCGACCAACCTCGCCTACCTGATCTACAACCAGGCATTGGTGCAGTTCGACGTGGGCATGGCCTCGGCCGGCGGCTTGATCGCCGTGGTCATCGCCAATATCGCGGCGATCATCCTGGTGCGGATGATCGGCAAAAACCTGACTGACAAGCCTTGAGGGCCGCGCCATGACGCTTCAACAATCCCGCCGCCTGCAAAGCCTGTTGCTCGGCACCCTGGCCTGGGCCATCGCGATCCTGATCTTCTTCCCGATCTTCTGGATGGTGCTGACCAGCTTCAAGACCGAAATCGACGCGTTCGCCACGCCGCCGCAGTTCATCTTCACGCCGACCCTGGAGAACTACCTGCACATCAACGAGCGCAGCAACTACTTCAGCTATGCCTGGAACTCGGTGCTGATTTCATTCAGCGCCACCGCCCTGTGCCTGCTGATTTCGGTGCCGGCCGCCTACTCCATGGCGTTCTACGAAACCAAACGCACCAAGAGCACGCTGCTGTGGATGCTCTCCACCAAGATGCTGCCGCCCGTGGGCGTGCTGATGCCGATCTACCTGCTGGCCAAGAGCTTTGGCCTGCTGGACACGCGCATTGCGCTGATCATCATCTACACCCTGATCAACCTGCCGATCGTGGTCTGGATGGTTTACACCTACTTCAAGGACATCCCCAAGGACATCCTCGAAGCCGCGCGCCTGGACGGCGCCACCCTGTGGCAGGAAATGGTCCGGGTGCTGCTGCCGATCGCCAAGGGCGGCCTGGCCTCCAC
Organism: Pseudomonas sp. LAMO17WK12:I1; assembly: GCF_900177315.1. Classification (NCBI taxonomy): domain Bacteria; kingdom Pseudomonadati; phylum Pseudomonadota; class Gammaproteobacteria; order Pseudomonadales; family Pseudomonadaceae; genus Pseudomonas; species Pseudomonas sp. LAMO17WK12:I1. The sequence goes on from NZ_FWZV01000013.1 coordinate 65,619, forward strand.
GGTGTTGCTGTCGCTGATCCTGTGCTGGAACGAGGCCTTCTGGTCGCTGAACCTGACCTCGTCCAACGCCGCGCCCTTGACCGCACTGATCGCCTCCTACTCCAGCCCCGAAGGCTTGTTCTGGGCCAAATTGTCTGCCGTCTCGACCCTGGCCTGTGCGCCGATCCTGATCTTTGGCTGGATCAGCCAGAAACAGCTGGTGCGCGGTTTGTCCTTCGGCGCAGTTAAATAATAATTTCTAGCGGAGGGCCCATCATGGCCAACCTCAAAATCAAGAATCTGCAAAAAGGCTTCGAAGGTTTCTCGATCATCAAGGGCATCGACCTGGAAGTGAACGACAAGGAATTCGTAGTCTTCGTCGGCCCCTCGGGCTGCGGTAAATCCACCCTGCTGCGCCTGATCGCCGGCCTCGAAGAGGTGAGCGAAGGCACCATCGAACTGGATGGCCGCGACATCACCGAAGTGCCCCCAGCCAAACGCGACCTGGCGATGGTGTTCCAGACCTACGCGCTGTACCCGCACATGAGCGTGCGCAAGAACATGTCGTTTGCCCTGGACCTGGCTGGTGTCGACAAGCAGCTGGTGGAGAGCAAGGTCAACGAAGCCGCACGCATTCTCGAGTTGGGCCCGCTGCTGGAACGCAAGCCCAAGCAACTCTCCGGTGGCCAGCGCCAGCGCGTGGCGATCGGCCGCGCCATCGTGCGCAACCCGAAGATTTTCCTGTTCGACGAACCGCTGTCCAACCTCGACGCCGCCCTGCGCGTACAGATGCGCCTGGAACTGGCGCGCCTGCACAAAGAGCTGCAAGCGACCATGATCTACGTGACCCATGACCAGGTCGAAGCGATGACCCTGGCCGACAAGGTGGTCGTGTTGAACAGCGGGCGTATCGAGCAGGTCGGCTCGCCGCTGGAGCTCTACCACCAGCCGGCCAACCTGTTTGTGGCGGGTTTTCTCGGCACGCCGAAAATGGGCTTCCTCAAGGGCAAGGTCACCCGCGTCGACAGCCAGGGCTGTGAGGTGCAGCTGGACGCCGGCACCCTGATCAGCCTGCCGCTGAGCGGCGCCAGCCTGAGCGTGGGCAGTGCGGTGACCCTGGGCATTCGTCCGGAGCACCTGGAAATCGCGTCGCCTGGGCAAACCGCCCTGACCGTCACCGCCGACGTCGGCGAGCGCCTGGGCAGCGACACCTTCTGCCACGTCATCACCTCGAACGGCGAGCCGCTGACCATGCGGATTCGCGGCGACATGGCCAGCCAGTATGGCGAAACGCTGCACCTGCACCTGGACCCGGCGCACTGCCATCTGTTCGACACCGACGGTGTTGCCGTGGCCCGTCCACTGCGCGCCGCCGCCTGATTTCGCGAGTATTGACCGATGAAACTGAATAAGCAGAACCTCACCCAGCTGGCGCCGGAAGTCAAACTGCCGGCCTATGCCATTGCGAGTACCTCCCAAGGTATCGCCCATATCGGCGTCGGCGGCTTCCACCGCGCGCACCAGGCGTATTACACAGATGCGCTGATGAATACCGGCGAGGGCCTGGACTGGAGCATCTGCGGCGTCGGCCTGCGCAGCGAGGACCGCAAGGCCCGCGACGACCTGGCCGGCCAGGACTACCTGTTCACCCTGTACGAACTGGGCGACACCGACGACACCGAAGTGCGCGTGATCGGCTCGATCAGCGACATGCTGCTGGCCGAAGACGGCACCCAGGCATTGATCGACAAACTGGCCAGCCCCGCCATTCGCATCGTCTCGCTGACCATCACCGAAGGCGGCTACTGCATCGACGACAGCAACGGCGAATTCATGGCCCACCTGCCGCAGATCCAGCACGACCTGGCTCATCCGTCGTCGCCAAAAACCGTGTTCGGTTTTATCTGCGCGGCATTGACCCAGCGCCGCGCGGCCGGCATCCCGGCGTTTACCGTGATGTCCTGCGATAACCTGCCCCACAATGGCGCTGTCACGCGCAAGGCACTGCTGGCGTTCGCCGCCCTGCACGATGCCGAGCTGCATGACTGGATCAAGGCCCATGTGAGCTTCCCGAACGCCATGGTCGACCGCATCACGCCGATGACCAGCACCGCCCACCGCCTGCAACTGCACGATGAACACGGCATCGACGACGCCTGGCCAGTGGTTTGCGAACCCTTTGTGCAGTGGGTGCTGGAAGACAAATTCGTCAACGGCCGCCCGGCGTGGGAAAAGGTCGGCGTGCAGTTCACCGACGATGTGACGCCCTATGAAGAGATGAAGATCGGCTTGCTCAACGGCAGCCACCTGGCCCTGACCTACCTGGGGTTTCTCAAGGGTTATCGGTTTGTGCACGAGACCATGAACGACCCGCTGTTCGTGGCCTACATGCGCGCCTACATGGACCTCGACGTCACGCCAAACCTGGCGCCGGTACCGGGCATCGACCTGACCGACTACAAGCAGACCCTGGTGGACCGCTTCTCCAACCAGGCGATTGCCGACCAGTTGGAACGGGTGTGTTCGGACGGCTCGTCGAAGTTTCCCAAGTTCACCGTGCCGACCATCAACCGCCTGATAGCCGATGGGCGCGAGACCGAGCGTGCGGCGCTGGTGGTCGCGGCGTGGGCCTTGTATTTGAAGGGTGTGGATGAGAATGGCGTGAGCTACACGATCCCAGATCCGCGCGCCGAGTTCTGCCAGGGGCTGGTGAGTGACGATGCACTGATCAGCCAGCGGTTGCTGGGGGTGGAAGAGATTTTTGGCACGGCTATTCCCAACTCGCCTGGGTTTGTGGCAGCGTTCGAGCGGTGCTATGGGAGCCTGCGTGACAAAGGCGTAACCGCTACCCTGAAGCACCTCCTGAAGAAACCGATTTAAGTGTGGGAGGGGCCAAGCCCCCTCCCACACTGGACCGGGTTGCCAATCCAAAAAAATAACACTGCTGAGCACACCCTCATGACCCAGCAAAACCTGTTCCTCGGCATCGACTGCGGCACCCAAGGCACCAAGGCCATCGTCCTCGACGCGTCCAGCGGCAAGGTACTGGGCCTGGGCGCCGCCGCGCACACCCTGATCAGCGGCGCCAATGGCCGTCGCGAGCAGCACACCCAGGAATGGCTGGACGCCTTTACCGAAGCCACCCACCGCGCCTTGCAACAGGCCGGCGTGGACGGCCAGGACATCCTCGGCATCGGTGTATCCGGCCAGCAGCACGGCCTGGTGTTGCTGGATGACAGCGGCCAGGTGCTGCGCCCGGCCAAGCTGTGGTGCGACACCGAAACCGCGCCGGAGAACGAGCGCCTGCTGGCCTACCTGGGCGGCGAGAGTGGCTCGCTGGAGCGCCTGGGCGTGGCGATTGCGCCGGGCTACACCGTGTCGAAACTGCTGTGGACCCGCGAGCAGCACCCGGATGTGTTCGCGCGCATCGCCCATGTGCTGCTGCCCCACGACTACCTCAACTACTGGCTCACCGGCCGCGCGGTCGCGGAATATGGCGATGCCTCGGGCACCGGTTACTTCAACGTGCGCACCCGCACCTGGGATATGGCGCTGCTCAAGCACATCGACCCCAGCGGCCGCCTTGAAGCTGCGCTGCCGACATTGATCGAAGCCGATCAAAGCGTAGGCACGATCCTGCCGGCCATCGCCGAACGCCTGGGTATCAACCCCAATGCCAGGGTGTCCAGTGGCGGCGGCGACAACATGATGGGTGCCATCGGCACGGGCAATATCGCCCCCGGCGTGATCACCATGAGCCTGGGCTCATCCGGCACCGTGTATGCCTTCGCCGACCAGCCCAATGTCAGCCCCCAGGCGTCGGTCGCCACCTTCTGCTCGTCCAGCGGCGGCTGGCTGCCGTTGATCTGCACCATGAACCTGACCAACGCTACCGGGGTGATCCGCGAGTTGTTCGAGCTGGACCTCAACGCTTTCAACGCACTGGTCGAGCAAGCCCCGATTGGCGCCGATGGCGTCAGCATGCTGCCGTTCCTCAACGGCGAACGCGTACCCGCCCTGCCCCACGCCACCGGCAGCCTGCATGGGCTGACCATGACCAACCTGACCCGTGCCAACCTGTGCCGCGCGGTGGTCGAAGGCACCACCTTCGGCCTGCGCTACGGCCTCGACCTGCTACGTCACACCGGCCTGCAAAGCCAGAGCATCCGCCTGATCGGCGGCGGCTCGAAAAGCCCGGTGTGGCGGCAGATGGTCGCCGATATCATGAACACCGAAGTGATCTGCACCGAACAAAGCGAAGCCGCCGCCCTGGGCGCGGCGATCCAGGCGGCGTGGAGCCAGTCCGGCGAGTCCCTGGCCAGCCTGTGCGACAAATGCGTGAGCGTCGACCCGGCCAGCCGTACCCTGCCGGTGGCGGCCAATGTCAGCGCCTACCAACTGGCTTACGAACGCTATCAACAGCACGTGGCAACCCTTTAAGAGCGAACGACTATGTATCTGGTGTGTGGTGAAGCGCTGTTTGATTTTTTCAGCGAGGAAGATGCCAGTGGGCAGGCCTCCAAGGTCACTTACAAGGCGATTGCCGGTGGTTCACCGTTCAACGTCGCGGTGGGTTTGCGCCGCCTGGGCATCGAGGCCGGGTTGTTCGGCGGCCTGTCCAACGACTTCCTCGGGCGCCGGCTGTTGCACGTGCTCAGGGATGAAGGCGTCAGCGAGCAGTTCCTGGTGGAGTTTGCCGCGCCGACCACCTTGTCGATGGTCGCCGTGGGCGCCGACGGTTCACCGCAGTACAACTTCCGGGGTGAAGGCTGCGCCGACCGACTGCTGGAAGTCGCGCATTTGCCGGTCCTCGGCGATGAGGTGCGCGGTCTGCATGTCGGCTCGTTCTCCCTGGTGGTGCAACCGATCGGCGACACCCTGCTGAACCTGGTCAAGCGCGAAAGCGGCAAGCGCCTGATCAGCCTCGACCCCAACGTGCGCCTCAATCCGCAGCCGGATATCCAGCTGTGGCGCGACCGCGTCGCCGAGCTGGCCCGGCATGCCGACCTGATCAAGGTCAGCGATGAAGACCTGCACCTGCTCTACCCCGGCCAGTCGCCGGAAAGCGTGCTGCAAGGCTGGCTGCAACACCGTTGCCAACTGGTGTTTCTCACCCGTGGCGGCGATGGCGCCAGTGTGTTCAGCCGTCAGCATGGCACCTGGTCGCAACCGGCACAGCGCGTGGTGATGGCGGATACCGTGGGTGCCGGGGATACCTTCCAGGCCGCGTTGATTGCCTGGCTGACCGAGCACCAGTTGGACTCGGTGCAAGGCCTGCAACAACTGACCCGCGCGCAGATCGACGCCATGCTCGGCTTCGCCATCCGCGCTGCGGCACTGACGTGCGGCAAGACCGGGCCGGACTTGCCGTATCGCCAGCAGCTTGGATGAAGGTTTTGTCAGCCAGGGCAAAATTAATCGATGGTTAATCCCGCAAGTCGAGAGTGAAATTCCACTCACTTGCGGAGCACCACCATGAAACTGCACACCTTAATGCTCGGCGGCGCCCTGGCGCTGGCGGCAGTGTCGGGCCTGGCCCAGGCTGACGATCAAACCCAGGCGGTCAACCCCGTGCCTTATCATTACGGCATGCCGATGAACATTGCCAAGGTCCTGGCCATGAACGAAACCCCAACCGGCGACTGCAAAGTCATTGATGCGGATATCAAGTTCCTGGACAAGGCGGGCAAAGTGGAAGACGTGAGCTACCGGAAAATGTCCGAAGCCTGCGATTTCCAGAATTGATGGGCAAACATACACAGCATTGGGCCTGGCATTTACCAGGCCCACCGTTCATGACCAACGATCAGTAGTAACCGCGCCCTCCAGCCCGCTGCTGGACAGGTGCATGGCTGTGCTTGAGGTCTTCACGCAACCCGGTAATGAGGTTGCAAATAGCTCGACTGCTGTCGAGTTTGTCAGCATTGATACCTTTGACCTCCAAATCCACCCGGTCACGGTCGCGGTCGTCATAGACCTTGATCGTCAGCGAAGCATCTTCGGCTTTGGTGCATTCGCACCGTTTAGGCAGGAAACTTCCTTCAATAATGCTGCGAAGTTCTAATTCCGAAAGCATGGCCAACCTCTCCTTTTTTGAGACTTGCCAATCGATTGTTATAAGTCTGCAGGCGCGTGCCTGCCACGTCTCGCCAGCCCTGGAAGACGCTTACCTTTACCAGCCTACTCGGCAAATTCCGTTTTTGTTGTAACTTTTCTTCATAAGCAATGTAGGAATTTATATAGCTTAGATCACCTCAGTTAAATCATCGTCGAACCGCTTCGATTAATCGTTTAACCCCACGCTTCGAATTAAACTGCAGCTTGTGCCGCCACTCTTTCAGCAACATATCGCAAACTATCAAAGTTGATATTTGCACCTGAATTAACCGCGACCAAGGTCTGCCCACTTACCCCACGACTGGCCACGTACTTGCGAACCCCCGCCACCGCCAGCGCACCGGAAGGTTCGGTGATGGAACGCGTATCGTCATAGATCAACTTCATCGCGCTGCACAGTTCGTCATTGCTGACGGTGATCACTTCGTCGACCCAATCGCGGCAGATCTCAAAGCCATAGGCGCCGATCTGGGCGACTGCGGTGCCATCGGCGAACCTGTCGACACTTGGCAACACCACCCGTTCCCCGGCCTGCAGTGCGGCGAGCAGGCAACTGGAGCCTTCGGGCTCGACCCCGATGATGCGCACTTCGGGCCGCAGGTATTTGACGTAGGCCGCAATGCCGGCTATCAGGCCGCCGCCGCCCACGGGCACGAAGATCGCGTCCAACGGGCCTTGTTGCTGGCGCAGGATTTCCATGGCCACCGTGCCCTGGCCGGCGATCACTTCCGGGTCATCGAAGGGCGAAACGAAGGTGCAGCCGGACATCTCGGCCAGTTGCAGCGCATGGGCCAGGGCAAACGGGAAGCTCTCGCCGTGCAGCACCGCTTCGGCGCCCCGGGAGCGCACGCCCAGCACCTTCAATTCCGGCGTGCTGCACGGCATCACGATCCGCGCCTGGAGCCCCAGCGTCTTCGCCGCCAGTGCCACGCCTTGCGCATGGTTACCCGCCGACGCCGTCACCACACCGCGCGCTTTCTGCGCGCCGGTAAGCTGCACCAGCTTGTTGTAGGCGCCGCGAATCTTGAAGGAAAAGGTCGGTTGCAGGTCTTCGCGCTTGAGCAGCACCTGGTTGCCGAGCATTGCCGAGAGTGCCGGCGCGGCTTGCAGGGGCGTACGCACCGCGAGGTCATAGACCGGCGCGGCGAGGATCTTTTTCACATAGTGTTCAAGCAATGCCGTATCAGCGGTAGGCGGTGCGGGGCACGTGCTCATGGGTGTCTCCTGGTTTTTAAAGGCCCTGGAGACGGAACAAACAAAACCCGCCTCTAAGGCGGGTTGGGGTGCAGCCGTGTGCTATCCCGCCAAATGAGGAATGGCGGTAATAATGCTTGGCTGGCTGCGGAAGGCTGGATAGGTCATGCCTGGAAATTAACCGGCCATCCGGATCAAGTCAACATCATGTTTACTGACGACATATGAAACATATACGATTCGTATATCCAACCACTACAGTGAACCTCATGGGCATCGTCAAGATCAGCGACCAACTGCACGAACAACTCCGGCTGGCCAGTGCGGCCATGGACCGCTCCATCAACGCCCAGGCCGAGTTCTGGATCAAGGTCGGCCTGCTCGCCGAACTCAATCCCAGCCTGCCCTACCACGAGCTGATCAACAAACTGTTGCTGGACAAGCCCGACCTGATCCGGGGGCGCAGCTGATGATCAAGACCGCCGCCCAACTGGCTGTGATGCGCGAGTCCGGACGCCTGCTGGCCCAAGTGTTCGACATGCTCGACGGTTTTGTCGCCGCCGGCCGTTCCACCCTGGAACTGGACAGCGCCGTCGAAGCCTTTATCCGCAACGAATTGAAAGCCCGCCCCGCCAGCCTCGGGCAATACGACTACCCCTTCTCCATCAACACCTCGATCAACGAGGTGGTGTGCCATGGCATGCCCAGCGCCAAGGAAATCCTCAAGGACGGCGACATCGTCAACATCGACATCACCCTGGAAAAAGGCGGCTTTATCGCCGATTCCAGCAAGATGTACATGATCGGCACCGTCGCGCCCAAGGCGCGGCGCCTGGTGGACATGACTTTCGAGGCCATGTGGGCCGGGATCCGCCAGGTCAAGCCCGGCGCGCGCCTGGGGGATATCGGCCATGCGATCCAGCGCCATGCACAGGCCAATGGCTACAGCGTGGTGCGTGAATACTGCGGACATGGCATCGGCAAGCAGATGCATGAAGAGCCGCAGATCCTGCACTTCGGCCGCCCTGGCACCGGGCTGGAACTGCGTGAAGGCATGGTGTTCACCATCGAACCGATGCTCAACCAGGGCGGCGCCAAGGTGCGCAGCCTGAAAGACGGCTGGACGGTGGTGACCAAGGACAACAGCCTGTCGGCGCAGTGGGAGCATACGGTGGCGGTGACTGCGGATGGCTTTGAAGTGCTGACCCTGCAAACCCGCCCTTGATTCACCCACCGCCGTAGATACCGCCTTGAACCTCACCAGACCTGGCCCTGGCGTTTCAACTCCAGGCGCCGCACGAACTCTTCCAGCACCAGGCTGTACAGGTCGTCCTGCAGGTAGGCATCTTCGATGCCGGCATCGAGGTTGGGGTTGTCGTTGACCTCGATCACCACCACCTTGTCGCCGGACTGCTTGAGGTCCACACCGTAGAGGCCGTCGCCGATCAGGTTGGCGGTCTTCACCGCCAGTTCCACCACCGCCCGGGGCGCTTCATGGACAGCCAGGGTGCGGCATTCGCCGTTGATGGCCTGGCCGATGGCCTTGTGGTTATAGATCTGCCAATGGCCCTTGGACATGAAGTACTGGCAGGCAAAGATCGGCTTGCGGTTGAGTACGCCGATGCGCCAGTCATACTCGGTGTAGAAGAATTCCTGGGCCAGCAGCAGCACCGAATGCTCGAACAACTCGGCGGTGGCCTTGAGCAAGGCTGCCTGGCTTTCGACCTTGATCACGCCACGGGAGAAACACCCGTCGGGAATCTTCAACACCAGCGGAAACCCGAGGCGCTCGCCGACCCGTTCGAAGTCCTGCGGTCGTTCCTTGTAGAGAATCTCGGTGGCAGGCATACCTAACTGATGGCTGTTGAGCAGGTCGGTAAGGTAGACCTTGTTGGTACAACGCAGGATCGACGCCGGGTCGTCCATCACCACCAGGCCTTCACTTTCGGCTTTTTTGGCAAAGCGGTAGGTATGGTTGTCGACACTGGTGGTCTCGCGGATCAGCAAGGCGTCGTATTCGGCCAGGCGCGCGTAGTCCTTGCGCTCGATCAGCTCCACATCGATGCCCAGGCCCTTGCCCACGCGGATGAAATTCTCCAAGGCACGGGCGTTGGACGGCGGCAATTGCTCCTGGGGATCATGGAGGATCGCCAGGTCATAACGGGCCAGGCGCCGTGAACGGGGCTGGCGCCAGATCCTGCGGCTGAAGTTATCGAGGGCGTGGGCGAATTGATCTTCCTGGTCGTCGCGTAACTTGTGCAATACGCCGGACTTGACCCCTACGATATGCCAACCGTTATGTTTTCTGAACTCAACTAACAAGATCGGACATGGGAATGTTTCAAACAACTGGCGGGCCAATTCCTGCAACGGCTCTATAGTGGTCCTGCCGAAGTAAAGTGTCAGGGTAAACCCTTCGGTATTACTGTAGAGGTGATGACTCAAGGCTTTATCAAGGGTTTTATCCAAGTCGTCCAGCGCCAGGCCGTACAGCGACTTCCTGGTCAGCTCACTGATGGTGCGCACCGAAGGAATCACCTTGTGTCCGCGCGCTTCGGCCAGCAACGAGCAGTAGTAGCCGTGCCCCAGGTACTTGTAGCTGCGGCACAGGTTGATCACCTGCACCCGCTTGCCTGATTCGTTCTGACGGGTTTGCTCCAGGTACTCCTGGGCGGTGACGATGTCTTCGCTGGGAAAGTAGGAGGCCCAATCTTCCTTGCGTTCAACAATGATCACCACTTGACTGTTACTTCGAGGCGGCGCCGAAAAAAAGCCCTTCGATGTTATTGTCGCCGCGACGATTTGCTCGGATACTTCACGCCAATGACCTTGTACCGCCGACATAATATTTGATCCGCTTTAGAGAACTCGACCTTTTCTATTAAGCACGATCTTTTAGGGAAGTCCCGTTTCGTTACGCAACTTTTACGGCGGTTATATGGCTCTTTTCTCTCGCGTTGCATTACCCGGTGATATACCGGCATTAGTCGCATTGGAACACCAGTGTTTCAGCAGCGACCGACTCTCATCGCGCAGTTTTCACTGGATGATCAGCCGCGCCCACGGCCAGTTGCGGGTGGCGGAACAGGATGGGCAGTTGCTCGGTTATGCATTGGTGCTGTTCCGTCGTGGCAGCCGGTTGGCGCGCCTGTACTCCATTGCCATTGCCGCCCGCGCGCGCGGCCTCGGGCTGGGCAGGCAACTGCTCAGCCATGTCGAGGCCTGCGCGGTGGCGCACGGTTGCACCCACCTGCGCCTGGAGGTACGCACCGATAACCCCGGCGCCCTGGCGCTGTATGAGCGCAATGGCTACCGGCGCTTCGCCGTGGTCAACGACTACTACGCAGACCACACCCCGGCCCTGCGCCTGGAAAAAACCCTGGTCAGGCCACCTGCTTGATCCCGGCCTTGGCTTCCAGCTCGCGCACCAGCGGCAATACACGTTTGCCGAAGTACTCCACTTCTTCCTGGAAGTGCAGGAAGCCCGCCAGCACCAGGTCCACGCCCACTGCCTTGAGTGCGACGATGCGCTCGGCAATCTGCTGCGGGGTGCCGATCAGGTTGGTCTTGAAGCCATCGTTGTACTGCACCAGGTCTTCAAAGCTCGACTTGGCCCAGTTGCCCTCGCCTTCGGGTGATGCCTTGCCGGCCTGCCTGGCCGCGTCGCCAAAGGCGTTCACGGCGTCCGGGTCGGCCTTGTCGATGATCTCTGCGAGCACGGCGCGGGCTTCTTCCTCGGTGTCGCGGGCGATGATGAACGCATTCACGCCGACCTTGACCGAATGGTTGTTGGCGGCGGCCTTGGCGCGAATGTCATCGACCTGGGCCTTGATGCCTTCCGGGGTGTTGCCGTTGGTGAAGTACCAGTCCGACACGCGGGCCGCCATGTCTCGCGCGGCCCGCGAGCTGCCGCCCTGGAACACTTCCGGCTGGCCCAGGGGCTTGGGCTTGAGGGTGTAATTGTTGAAACGGTAGAAGTCGCCCTTGAAGGTAAAGTCGTCCTGGGTCCAGATGCCTTTGAGGGCGCGGATGAATTCTTCGGAACGGCGATAGCGCTCGTCGTGCTCCAGCCAGTGTTCGCCGATGGCCTGGAACTCGCCCTTGAACCAGCCACTGACGATGTTCACCGCAATGCGGCCATTGGTGAGCTGGTCGATGGTCGCCAGTTGCTTGGCCGCCAGCGCCGGTTGCCATGGGCCGGGCAGGATCGCGGCGATAACCTTGAGCCTGGTGGTAGCGGCCAGCAAGGCATGGCTGAACGCCACGGACTCATGCTGGTTCTCGGCGCCGTAGCCGGCGGTGAAGCGGATCTGGGTCAGGCCGTATTCGAAGCCGGCTTCCTCGGCCAATTGCGCCAGTTTGCGGTTGTAGTCGATGCCCCAGTGGGTACGTTGTTCGATCTTGCTGACCACCAGCCCACCGCTGACGTTGGGCACCCAATAGGCAAATTTCACGGCTTGCTGACTCATCGAACGGTACCTCGCACTAAGGAATGTACTGAGGGGTTGAGCAGCAAGCGTGCCAGACGCGGGCAAACGCCCGCGCCACAAGGGTTGCGACACGAATTCGGGGCTGGGAAGCTTGGAATGCCAATGTCAGGGATTGCAGCGCTTTGTCGGTTTGCTGTTGCTGGAGCAACAGTAAACAGCGTGCATCCCCCCGTAAACATTGGGCCTGGCACCCGGCACGGAGTGTGCAATCACTCCCGGCACCGATCACTGCCCCGGAGCCTTGCTCATGACCGAACACCACGTTATCAACCCGTTGTCTGTCGGCGTCGACTACCCCACGCTGGCGGCGCGCTTTCGTCCGATTTTCCAGCGCATCGCCGCTGGCGCGGTGGAGCGCGAACAAACCCGCGCCCTGCCCCATGAACCGATCCAGTGGCTCAAGGAAGCCGGCTTCGGCGCGGTGCGGGTGCCGGTGGAATATGGCGGTGGCGGTGCTTCGCTGCCGCAACTGTTCGAACTGCTGATCGAACTGGCCGAGGCCGACTCCAATGTGCCCCAGGCCCTGCGCGGGCATTTCGCCTTTGCCGAAGACCGCCTGAATGCGCCGCCCAGTGCCGGCCGCGACCTGTGGTTCAAGCGCTTTGTCGACGGCGACATCGTCGGCTGCGCCTGGACCGAAATCGGCACCGTGGCCATCGGCGAGGTTGTCACCAAGGTCAGCCCGGACGGCGATCGGTGGAAACTCAACGGTGAAAAGTTCTACAGCACCGGCAGTATTTTCTCCGACTGGATCGACGTGTACGCCCAGCGCAGCGACACCGGCGGCGATGTGATCGCCGCCACCCGCGCACGCCAACCCGGCGTGGAACACAGCGATGACTGGGACGGCTTTGGCCAGCGCACCACCGGCAGCGGCACCTCGCGCTTTACCGATGCGGTGGTGGAGGCGGAAAACGTCATCGACTTTGCGACCCGCTTTAAATACCAGACCGCGTTCTACCAACTTGTCCTGCTGGCCAGCCTCGCCGGTATCGGCCGTGCCGCGTTGCGCGATGTGGCCCACCAGGTGCGCAGCCGCAAGCGCATCTACAGCCACGGCAATGCCCAGCACGTCAGCCAGGATGCCCAGATCCAGCAGGTGGTCGGCGAAGTCGCCGCCCTGGTCTACGCCGCCGAAGCCAGCGCGCTGAAAGCCGCCGTACCGGCGCAGCGGGCGTACCTGGCGCGGTTCGGTGGGGATGAAGTCGCCGAGCGCGAAGCCAACGTCGCGGCCGAAATCGAGTCAGCCACCGCGCAAGTGGTGGTGTCGGAGCTGATCCAGCGCGCCACCAGTGAGTTGTTCAACGCACTGGGGGCGTCGGATGTGCGCCAGGGCAAGTCCCTCGACCGCCATTGGCGCAATGCGCGGACCGTGTCGTCGCACAACCCGGTGATCTACAAGGCGCGGATCGTGGGGGACTGGGTGATCAATCGCACCGAGCCGCCGTTTGTGTGGCAGATCGGCAATGGCCCGGCGAAAGCCTGAGGCTGAGCGGGGTCAAAACTGTGGGAGGGGGCTATGCCGATCAGTTAAGAGATAGAACGGGCAAACAGTAACCTGTGGTGAGCGGGCTTGCCGAATCGTCGCACCGCCCGCGTTGGGCTGCGCAGCAGCCCCAAAACACAGCCCCGGACCTGTCTGGCACACTGCAGCGCTCTTATTGGGGCTGCTGCGCAGCCCAACGCGGGGCAAGCCCGCTCACCACAGTTACAGTGTTCCTTCTTAACTGACTGGCATTAGGGCTTGCCCCCTCCCACATTTGGCCCCTGTGTATTTGAATCCTGTGTACGCCTCAAAAGGCCAATTTGTAGCCGATGGTCATCAACATGATCGCCAGGCACGGGCGCAATACGCCGTCCGGGACCTTGCCGGTCATGTGGCTGCCGAAGTAAATGCCCGGCAGCGACCCCATCAGCAGAAAGCCCAGCAGGTGCCAGTCCATATTGCCCATGCCGGCATGGCCCAGGCCCGCCACCAGGGTCAGGGGCACGGCGTGGGCGATCTCGGTGCCGACCAGGCGGCGCGTGGCCAGGAACGGATAGAGGATAAACAGCGCGACGGTGCCGAGGGCGCCGGCGCCGATGGAGGTGAGGGCAACCATGGTCCCCAGCACCGCACCGGTCACCACGGTCAGGGCATTCAGGTTGCGCGGGTTCATATGGTAGTGATCGCCGGCGTGGCGCTGGGCGAACGCCAGCAGGCGTTGCTTGAACAGGATCGCCAGGGCGGTCAGCAGCAGCACCACGCCGAGGGCCTGCTTGATCACTGCGTTCATGGCGCTGGGGTCGGTGTGCAGGCTGGCGAGGAACCACAGGGTCAGCAACACCGCAGGCACGCTGCCCAGGGTCAGCCAGCCGGTGATGGTCCAGTCGATGTTCTTGTTCTTGCTGTGGACCAGCACGCCACCGGATTTGGTGATGGCCGCGTACAGCAGGTCAGTGCCCACGGCCGTGGCCGGGTTGATGCCGAACCACAACAGGATCGGGGTCATCAAGGACCCCCCGCCGACACCGGTCATGCCGACGATAAAACCAACGATCAGGCCCGCAATTACAAAACCAAAGTTACCCACTTCCATCAACGCTACCCGCGGCCTTATAAATTTCTGGCCGCAGGATAGCGATTTTTCTTATAACGACTTATATCAATATGATCTGACTTTATGCCTTTTATGGCAGTCGACGACAGACATACGCCTGGGTCTGATAAGGAAACGCCACCGTGTCGCGGTCCTTCAGGGCCGGATGGCTGGCGATCAAGCCACGCAACTGCTCGCTCACAAGGGCTTTTTCAGCCTCGGGCAACGCAGCAATAAAGCTCACGGAGAGGAAGCGATCCATGATCACTTCCTGGGGGCTGCCGACGTGGCTATAGGGGAAACAGGTCATTTCGGGGTCGGAAAAGTACTTGCCGTCGAAGGCTTCGCGCCAGCGTCCGGAGTGAAAACGCGGGGTGTCACCCTCGTAGGGCGTAATGATCGCAGTGATCGCCGCTACCCAGTCCACCGACTCATCGCGCACATTCCACACCAGCCCGAGGCGCCCTTCGGGCTTGAGCACGCGGTGGATTTCCGCCAGCGCGGCCTGGGTGGAGAACCAGTGAAAGGCTTGCGCGCAGACCACCGCGTCGGCGCTGGCGGTTTCCAGGGGGATGGCTTCGGCGGTGCCGTTGACCAGGCGCACGTCCGGCAACAGCCGGGTCAACTGCGCACCCATGGCCTGCACCGGTTCGACGGCGATCAACGTCGGTGCCAGGGTGCTGAGCAGGCGCGTGAACTTGCCGGTGCCGGCGCCCAGGTCGATCACCCGTGAGTGCCCATCGACGCCGAGTACATCCGTGAGCCAGCCCGTGAGTTGCCTGGGATAATTCGGCCGGCCCTGGGCGTAGGTGGCGGCCTGGGTAGAGAAACCTCGTTGAGCAGACGTGTGGACACCAGTCATTGCCAATCTCTCCTCGGGTAAAGCGGGGGCACAGTGTGCGCCTTCCCCGGGAGATTTTCTAATCGGCAGCCGTGGGCAACCACACCCGGAACCGTGCGCCGCCCAACGGCGAGGCCAGTGCGGTCAGGGTGCCGCCTTGGGCCTCGAGGGCTCGCCGGCTGATGGCCAGGCCCAGGCCAAAGCCACCGGTGGCGCGGTCGCGGCTGCGGTCGAGACGGTAAAAAGGCTCGAAGATACGCTCGCGCTGGTCCAGCGGAATGCCGATGCCATCGTCATCCACCCAGATTTCACAGCCTTTGGCGCAGACCTTGACGCCCACCTGAATGCGCTTGTCGCAGTAACGCGTGGCATTGCGCAGCAGGTTCTGCAGGGCACGGGCGGTGAGGCGCGGGTCGAGGCTGAAGCGTTCCACAGCGCAGTCGAGTGCTACATCGATGACGATCTCGGGATTTTCCAGTTCGTCATCGACACTGCCGAGCACGCTGTCGATAAACTCATCGAGCACCACCTCCACACGCTCGGGCAATTGCGCCGGGTTTTGCAGGCGGCTGTAGGACAACAACTCCAGCACCAATTCATCCAGCTCGCGAATATGCGCAACCAGGCCATGCAAGCGCTGGCGACTGGCCTCCGGCAAGTCTTCCGACAGCGCCAGGGCCAGGCCGAAATCCAGGCGCGTAAGGGGCGTGCGCAGTTCGTGGGAGACCGCGTTGAGCAGGTCGCGCTGTTGGTTGAGCAGGTGTTCGATGTCGTCGGCCATGGTATCGAACACCGCTGCCAGGCTGCCGATATTGGAGCTGGCCGGGATGTGTGTGCGCTCGGCCAGGTTGCCTTTGCCCAGTTGCGTGGCGGTGCTTTTCAGGCGTTCGAGATCGCGCCAGTGCGGACGCAGCCAGAACAGCAGGCAGGCCAGCAACGCCGCACCGATCAGCACGTTCATCGACCAGTACAACAGGTTCATGTCCAGCGGGTCTGGCGGAATGGTCAGCTTGACCACGAACTGCTCGTTGAGCGGCGAGCTGATGTCCTCCATCCAGCCGAACTCCCCCAGGTGAATCACGGGGTTGCCCTGCTCCAGCAGTTTGGCTTCCTGCGTGGTGTAGCTGGCGTCCTGGCGCAACAGCAATTGCACTTTGAGGGGGGCGAAGTCACGTCCCAGTTGCTCGGTCACCTGGGACCAGCGCTCCACCGGCGCGCGCAGGTACTGCTTGACGATCAGCTTCTGCATGCCTCGGGACTGCTCGACGTTGTAGTCCAGGTAACGGTGCTCGAACAGTTGGATCACCAGCTTGGGAATCAGGAAGATCGCCGCGCTGTAGGTAATGATGGTGATCAGGTAAAGGCGTAGCAGTACACGAAACATCGGTCAGCATTCCCACTCGGAACGGCTGAACAGGTAGCCTTTGCCCCATACGGTCTTGATCTTGCGCGCTTCACCGGCGTGGTCGTCGAACTTGCGGCGCAGCTTGGAAATGGCCACGTCCACCGAACGGTCGGTGCCGTTGAACTCGATACCGCGCAGGCGTTGCAGGATCTGGTCGCGGCTGAGCACCTCGCCCGCGTGCCGGGCCAGTACCACCAGCAGGTTGTATTCGCCGCTGGACAACTCCACCGCCTGCTCGCGCCAGGTCACGGTGCGCTCCGACAGGTCGATGCACAGGTTGCCCATCAGGATCTGGTCGTTGGCCACCTGGGGCTCGGACAGGCTGCTGCGCCGCAGCAAGGTGCGCACCCGCGCCAGCAGCACACGCGGCTCGCAGGGTTTGGTCACGTAGTCGTCGGCGCCCATTTCCAGGCCCAGCACCTGGTCGTGGCTGTCGTCGCGGGCGGTGAGCATCAGGATCGGCAGGCCCGCCGAGTCGGCGCGCAGCAGGCGGCACACTTGCAGGCCGTCGAGGCCGGGCAGCATCAGGTCGAGGATCACCAGGTCCGGCGGGTCGAGGCGCGCGCGCTCGCGGACGTGGTCGCCACGGCTGAGCACACTGACGTGGTAGCCATTGCGTTCCAGGTAGCTGGCAATCAGCTCGGAGAGTGCGGCGTCGTCTTCCACCAGGAGGATGTTGGGCATGGTGTTTCCAAATAATGCGGTTTGTTGGTGTGTTGCAGGATTGTGCAAGGATATACGCCCTCGGCGCCCCGCGCGCCGCACCTTACATTTCTTCACAGACGACCTACACAGCTTCACAGCACCACGGCGCAGGTGCCCTTAGGATGCGCCAGTCAATATTGGGATAAGAGCATGTCGAAGAATCTGTTTGCGCCATTCTGCCTGTTGGCCCTGACGCTGGCCCTGAGTGCCTGTGACCAATCGGCCGACGAAGCGCCGCCAATGCCCCTGGCCAAAGTGCGCATCGAAACCCTTGAGGCCAAGCCCCTCTCCATCACCAGCGAATTGAGCGGACGCATCGCCGCGCCACGCATCGCCGAAGTGCGCGCACGGGTGGCCGGGGTGGTGATGCAACGGGTGTTCAAGGAAGGCCATGACGTCAAACAGGGCGACGTGTTGTTTCGCATCGATCCGGCACCGTTCAAGGCTGACCTGGACAGCGCCCAGGCCAACCTGAGCAAGGCCGAGGCCAATGCGTTCCAGGCGCGCCTGCAGGAGCAGCGCTACAGCCAACTGGTGGAAGGCAATGCCATCAGCGGCCAGGACTACGACAACGCCCGCGCCAACCTGCGCCAGACCAACGCCGAAGTCGCCGCCAACAAGGCCGCCGTCGAGCGCGCCAGGTTGAACCTGGGCTACGCCACCGTGACCGCGCCGATTTCCGGGCGCATCGGCCGCGCCCTGGTGACCGAAGGGGCACTGGTGGGCCAGAACGAAGCCACGCCCCTGGCGATCATCCAGCAACTGGACCCGATCCACGCCGACCTCACCCAGTCCACCCGCGAGCTCAACGACCTGCGCCGCGCCTTCCGCGCCGGCAGCTTGAAGCAGGTAGGCCAGGACCAGGCCAAGGCCACGTTGATCCAGGACGATGGCAGCCTCTACCCGCTGCCGGGCAAGTTGCTGTTCGCCGAGATCAGCGTCGACCCGGGCACCGGGCAGATCATCCTGCGCAGCGAGTTCCCCAACCCGGACCTCGACCTGTTGCCCGGCAGCTTCGTACGGGTCCGCCTGGAGCAGGCCGTCGACAAACAGGGCATCAGCGTGCCGCAACGCGCCATCACCCGCGACAGCGCCGGCATCCCCATGGTGCTGCTGCTCGACGCCGAGCAGACCGTCAGCCAGCAGCCGGTGGAACTGGGTGCGGTGATCGCTGACCGCTGGGTGGTCAGCCATGGCCTCAAGCCCGGCGACCGTATCGTCGTCGAAGGCCTGCAGCACGCGCGCCCCGGTGAAAAAGTCGAGGTCGATGACAGCCCCACACCCGTTGCCCAGGCTTCCGGCCAATAAGGATCTTTGACAATGCCGCAGTTCTTTATTGACCGCCCGATCTTCGCCTGGGTGGTCGCCCTGTTTATCCTGCTGGCCGGCTTGCTGGCCATCCCGCAGTTGCCGGTGGCCCAGTACCCCAACGTCGCGCCGCCGAAGGTGGAAATCTACGCGGTGTACCCGGGCGCCTCGGCCCAGACCCTGGATGAAAGCGTGGTCAGCCTGATCGAGCAGGAGCTCAACGGCGCCGATCACCTGCTGTATTTCGAATCCCAGAGCAGCCTCGGCTCGGCAACGATTACTGCCACGTTCCAGCCCGGCACCAACCCGGAAATGGCCCAGGTCGATGTGCAAAACCGCCTCAAGGCGGTGGAGCCGCGCCTGCCCCAGGCCGTGACCCAGCAGGGTTTGCAGGTGGAGAAAGTCTCCGCCGGTTTCCTGCTGCTGGTGACCCTCACCTCCAACGACGGCAAGCTCGACGATGTGGCGCTCAGCGATTACCTGGCGCGCAACGTGATGAACGAGCTCAAGCGCCTGGACGGGGTCGGCAAGGCCCAGCTGTACGGTGCCGAACGCGCCATGCGCATCTGGATCGACCCGCAGAAACTGATCGGCTTCAACCTCACGCCGGCCGACGTGAATGCCGCGATCAGCGCACAGAACGCCCAGGTCTCGGCCGGCAGCATCGGTGACTTGCCGGGTACCAGGACCCAGGAAATCACCGCCGCGATCCTGGTCAAGGGCCAGCTGTCCACGCCGGCGGAATTCGCCGATATCGTGCTCAAGGCCAACCCGGACGGCTCCACCGTGCGCATCGGCGATGTGGCGCGGGTAGAAGTGGGCAGTCAGGAATACCAGTTTTCCACGCGCCTGAACGGCAAGCCGTCCACCGCCGTCAGCGTGCAACTGGCGCCCGGGGCCAATGCGCTGAACACCGCGACCCTGGTGCGGGCGAAGATGGACGAGCTGTCGCGCTATTTCCCGGCCAATGTGGAGTACAAGATCCCGTACGACACCTCGCCGTTCGTCAAGGTCTCGATCACCAAGGTGGTCTACACCCTGCTCGAAGCCATGGCCCTGGTGTTCGCGGTGATGTTCCTGTTCCTGCAGAACGTGCGCTACACCCTGATCCCGACGCTGGTGGTGCCGATCGCGCTGATGGGCACCTTCGCCACCATGCTGTTGCTGGGCTTCTCGATCAACGTGCTGACCATGTTCGGCATGGTGCTGGCCATCGGCATCCTGGTGGATGACGCCATCGTGGTGGTGGAGAACGTCGAGCGGATCATGGCCACCGAGGGCCTGTCGCCCAAGGAGGCGACGAAAAAAGCCATGGGCCAGATCACCGGCGCCATCGTCGGCATTACCCTGGTGCTGGTCGCGGTGTTCCTGCCGATGGCGTTCATGGCCGGCTCGGTGGGGGTGATCTACCAGCAGTTCTCGCTGTCGATGGCCACCTCGATCCTGTTCTCGGCCTTCCTCGCCCTGACCTTGACCCCAGCCCTGTGCGCCACGCTGCTCAAGCCGATTGCCAAGGGCGAGCACCATGCCAAGGGCGGGTTCTTCGGCTGGTTCAACAAGCGCTTCGAGCAACTCACCGACCGTTACGAAGGCTGGGTCGCCTATGCCCTCAAGCGCAGCGGCCGTTACCTGCTGATCTACCTGGTGCTGCTGGTGGGCCTGGGGCTGATGTTCAGCCGCCTGCCCTCCTCGTTCCTGCCGGTGGAAGACCAGGGCTACACCATCACCGACATCCAGCTGCCGCCCGGCGCGAGCAAGAACCGCACGGTGCAGGTGGCCGAACAGATCGAAGCGCATAACGCCGGGGAGCCAGGGGTGGGTGACACCACCATGATCATGGGCTTCAGCTTCTCCGGCTCCGGGCAAAACGCCGCGCTGGCGTTTACTACGCTCAAGGACTGGTCGGAACGCGGCAGCGATGACTCCGCCGCCTCGATTGCCGACCGCGCCAACATGGCCTTCAGCGAACTCAAGGACGCGATTGCCTATGCAATCCTGCCGCCCCCGGTGGACGGCCTGGGCACCTCCAGCGGTTTCGAGTTCCGCTTGCAGGACCGCGGCGGTGTAGGCCATGCAGCCTTGATGGCGGCGCGTACCGAATTGCTCGACGCCGCCGGAAAAAGCCCGATCCTGGCCAACGTGCGCGAAAGCGCCCTGGCCGAGGCGCCGCAAGTGCAGCTGGAAGTCGACCGCAAGCAGGCCAACGCGCTGGGCGTCTCGTTTGCGGATGTGGGCAATGTGCTGTCTTCGGCCATCGGTTCAGCCTATGTCAACGACTTCCCTAACCAGGGCCGCATGCAGCGCGTGGTGGTACAGGCCGAAGGCGACCAGCGCAGCCAGGTGGCGGATTTGATGAAGATCCACGTGCGCAACAAGGATGGAAAGATGGTACCGCTGTCGGCGTTTGTCGAAGCCAAATGGACCCAGGGCCCGGCGCAACTGACGCGCTATAACGGCTACCCTGCCATCGCCATTTCCGGCGAGGCCGCACCCGGCCACAGCACCGGCGAGGCGATGGAGGAAATCCAGCGCCTGGTCAGCCAATTGCCGGCAGGCCTGGGCCAGGAGTGGACCGGGTTGTCGTTGCAGGAACGTTTGTCCGGCTCCCAGGCCCCAATCCTGTTGGGCCTGTCGCTGCTGATCGTGTTCCTGTGCCTGGCGGCGCTGTATGAAAGCTGGTCGATCCCGACGTCGGTGTTGCTGGTGGTGCCGCTGGGCGTGCTCGGCGCAGTGCTGGCGGTGACTTTGCGGGGCATGCCCAACGATGTGTTTTTCAAGGTCGGCCTGATCACTATCATCGGCTTGTCGGCGAAGAACGCGATCCTGATCATCGAGTTCGCCAAGGACCTGTATGACCAGGGCGAAGACCTGATCGACGCCACCCTGAAAGCCGCACGACTCCGGTTGCGCCCGATCATCATGACCTCGCTGGCGTTTATCCTCGGCGTGGTGCCCTTGGCGATTGCCACCGGTGCCAGTTCGGCGAGCCAGCAGGCGATTGGTACCGGGGTCATCGGCGGGATGATCACCGCGACCCTGGCGGTGGTGTTTGTGCCGGTGTTCTTTGTGGTGGTCATGAAGCTGGTGCGCAAAAAGCGCTAAGGCTTTTGGGGGGGACACTGTAACGGTGGCAAGCCCGCTTGCCACAACAAAAATGCGCTAAGGTGCTCACAGGTAACCATCTGTGAGCTGCCATGCCCTTTCTAGCCCGTACCCACCCTCGCCTCTCCACCGCCGCTGTGCTCGGCCTTGCCGTCGGCATCCTGGCGCCGGCCGACACCCTCGCCAGCAAAATCCTCATCGGCTGGAACGCCGGGGTCTGGACCTACCTGGTGCTGATGCTGTGGCTGACCAGCCGTGCCAAGGCCGACGATGTGAAGCGTATCGCCGAAATCGAGGACGAAAACGCCGGGCTGGTGCTGTTCACCGTGTGCATCGCCGCCATCGCGAGCCTGGCCACCATCACCTTCGAACTGGTGGGCAGCAAAGACCTGGCCACGTCCGAGCGCCTGCTGCACTACGGGTTTACCGGGCTGACGGTGATCGGTTCATGGCTGTTGATCGGGGTGATTTTCAGCGTGCATTACGCCCGCCTGTATTACACCTGGAATGGCAAGGAGCCGGCGTTGCGGTTTGCCGAAGGGCTGTTGACGCCGAACTACTGGGACTTCCTGTATTTCTCCTTCACCATCGGCGTGGCGGTGCAAACCTCTGACGTCGGCGTCGCCACCCGCGGCATGCGCAAGGTGGTGCTGGGGCAGTCGCTGATCGGCTTTTTGTTCAATACGGCGATCCTGGGGTTCTCGATCAACATCGCCGCCGGGCTGTTCGGCTAGGCTGCACAAACCTTCTAGACGCTCAGGTGTCGGTGGGCGCTAATACCCTTACACATTCCGTCCCGGTGTTTCATGGCTGCGCATAATTGGATCGATCTGTCCCAGGACGCCGACACCGGCATCGAGACCCTGCGCGCGCATTTCGAGGGCCACGCCTACGACCCCCACTGGCATGACAGCTATCTGGTCGGCGTCACCGAACAAGGCGTGCAGCAGTTCAACTGCCGCCGCACCCGGCACAACAGCGTGCCCGGCCAGGTGTTCCTGGTGGAGCCCGGTGAATTGCATGACGGTGACGCGCCCACGCCGGACGGCTTTACCTACCACATGCTGTACCTCGACCCGCAGTGGCTGGCGCGGGAAGTGAGTGCGGTGTTCGAAGAAGCGCCGCTCAACAGCCAACTGGGTTTCGCCACGACCTTGACCAGCGATCCACGCCTGGCCATCGCCACCAGCCAGGCGTTCCAGACGCTGCACAGCGGTGAATTGCGCATCGTGCGCCAGCGTGTCATGGACCAATTGCTGGAGCGCCTCACCGGTCACCTGGCGTGGCGCGCGCGCTACCGTGACGATCCACGCTTGCCACTGGTCGCCCATAAGGCCCGCGAATACCTGCATGCCCACTTGCATCAAGACGTCGGCATGGACGAACTGGCCGTAGCCTGTGGCGTCGACCGCTTCCGCCTGACCCGCGCGTTCAAGAGCGCCTTCGGCCTGCCGCCGCATGCCTACCTCGTACAACTGCGCTTGGCCCGTGCCCGGCATTTGTTGGCCAAGGGCGAGCAACCGGCGGATATGGCGATTGCCCTGGGCTTTGCCGATCAAAGTCACCTGGGCCGCTGGTTCGTGCGCGCCTACGGCTTGACACCGGCCGCGTACCGCAAGCGCTGCTCAAATCTTCCAGACAGTAACGCACAGGCTTGTGAGGATGGACGCCACTGAACGATTCACTGGAGTCCCCAGCATGTCCTCCCCGTTACTGCCCTTCCTGTTATTTGCCTTCGTTGCCTCCATCACCCCCGGCCCCACCAACATCCTGGTGCTGAGCAACAGCGCGCGTTATGGGCTCAAGGCTGCACTGCCTATCGTATTGGGTGCCTGTCTGGGGGCTGCGGGAATTGTGTTGCTGGTGGGCTCGGGCGTGGGCCAGTCGCTGGCGCAATTGCCCAGGGTGCAGGCCGCGATGCAATGGGTGGGCGTGGCCTGGCTCAGCTATCTGGCATGGCAGATCTTCCGCGCGCCGGCCGAAGCCATCGACCCGAACACCCCGCAAAAACGCCTGGGCCTGGCCGGCGCCGCCAGCCTGCAATTGGTCAACCCCAAGACCTGGATGATGGCGCTGGCGGTGGTCAGTGTGTTTGCCGACAACGGTGAGGCGCGCCAGAGCCATGTGCTGTACCTGTCGTTGGCGTTTTTTATGATTTCGTTGCCGTGCCTGGGGGCGTGGGCGTTGCTGGGGGTGGGGTCGAGCCGGGTGTTTCGCTCGACCAAGGCCATGCAGCGTTTTAACCAAGGTATGGCGTTGCTGTTGTTCGGCTCCGCCTGGCTGAGCGTTTTAGCGGGAGCATAGAAAAGGCGACGAATGGCGAGCAAACCTGTGAATTCTGACAGTTGTGGGCAAGGCGTTAATGGCGCTGAATAAAGCCACTTGTCAAAAAGCACGGGCCATGACGGGTATCAAAGCCTGCGGGAGCACGCCATGTCACCACTTGTTCCGTTAAATAAGAATCTGATCCTGAATGGAAACTTTATCGACCATGGAACCCATTGGACAGCCACCGCGACACTTCCCGGCAGGGTTGATTTTTCCCAGCACAGTTGCATCGTCAGAACTCAAGGAATGGCTGAGCAAACGGTACCTGTGGTTGAGGCAACGGTCTATACCCTCAGCCTGTTTACGCTGATTACTTACAGAGGTACCGGCTCGATAACGGTGGTTTTTCAGCCTTCGGGGGTCAATGAATCGATATCGATGTCCGGCAACCAAGGCTGGTTGCGTCAGTCATTAACGTTCACGCCTCCCACAGGCACTGTCAGCGCAACCGTGCAATTGACAGGAACGTCGGGGGACGTCTGGTTCGATAACGTCAGGCTAGTGGAGGAAGAAGGGACGATCATACCGATTGAGTTGATCGGTAACGGGGACTTCTCACGCAACGGCGATGAATGGACTTCGTCACCGCCACCCAATTCCGCGACCTTCCACGATCAACGGTGTCAGTTGAATCTGGGCGCTTATATCGAGCAGGACATCAGGGTCGTTCCCGAGCAGGCGCTGGTCTTCTCTATCGATGCACAAACACCAACCGGCGGCCATGGGGTTGTAATGTTTCATATAACCCCCGATCACGTACCTGAGTTCGAGTTACGCGGAGAGGGAGGCTGGGATTCATACACCTACTTATTCACCGTCCCCGCTGGCATTCATGACATCACGCTGCAAATACAGGGCATTACTTTTCTGATCGTCGACAATATTTCATTAAAGGCAATGGAATGAAAGCGCGTGCAAAGGAAGCAAACGTAAACCGTCGCATTTAACAGGCTTGTCCCAAGTGGGCAATGATGCCTTCACAGGACATTTATTGACGAGAGCGGGAGACTATAACCATGAGTACTGCAACTGCATCTGCGGTAAGTGAAAACAGCCGGTCCACTAACCAAGTTTACTTTCAGGGAACGATCGCGACTCAGGCTTTCAAGGACGATTTCCCCAAACATGAACTCAAATCCGATTATTGGTGGGTTGAGGCCACTCAGCGGGATTTAGGCATTGGCAACCGCCGGCGAATCGTTGTTTTCCAATATCTGGCGGATCCGGCGACATTGCCCTCCGGCCGGTACACCCTCAAGCCCGACGAACCCGACGAGCGTTTTTCAATTATTTATATGGAGCTCAATGACGCGCCACCTCCCGCTTATACAGCCTCGCGCGGCACGATTGAGTTTATCCATAACCAGCAAACCAACCATGTCAGTGGCGCCTTGGACGTCTACTACGTTGACGTCAATATGAAGGATCAACGTATGCAAATCCTGTTCAATGTTTGACCCGCCAAAAAACGCCCCGGAAACCGGGGCGTTTTTTATCACTTGATCCAGGGCATTGTTGATTACCAGCTGTAACGCACGCCCACGTTGGCGCCCCAAGGCTGATCAATCCGCTTGCCTTTCGCATGTTCGAAGTCGGCATGCAACTGCAGGTTCTGGGACAAGGACACCGAAACCCCCGCACCGAACTCTGCACGGCTGCCCGAGAGATCGTTATTGAAAGCCTGGTTATTCACCGACACCTTGTTGTTCTTGGCAAATTCATGAGCGACCGCACCGCGCAAGTAAGGCTGTACAACGCTACCGCTATCGAGCACAAAATCACGGCCGACAGTCACCCCCAATTTACCCAGGACCGAGTGGGTGTGATCGCCCTTGGCCTGCATCCCGTTATCCAGTTGGTAGCTCTTGCCCTTGGTAGTCACCACCGACGCTTGGGCAAACGGTTCAACGAAGAACGCATCATCCAACCGAATATTACGCCCGACCTCTGCCGAAACACCCAAGGCATTAGTGGAGTAGTTACCCTTGGCCTGTGCGCCATCGCTCAACCCCACCTTGGAGTCATTGCGCAGGTGGTTCACCTTGGCCACACCGTCAAAGTAGTAGCCACTGTCTTCATCCATCCAAGTGGCATAGGCACCGACGTAGTAACTTTTGATAGTGCCCGACGTTCCACGGCCAACATCCAGATCTGATTCACTATGACCGGCCATGACCCCCAATAGCCATGGGCTGTCCATCATCGGCATATCCGCACCGAGGGAAAAACCGCGTTGCGATTGGGTGTAGCCATTTCCGGCACCACCTTTGGCCTCGAACTTGTTGCCATAACTGCGGACCCATCCGCCGGACTCAGCACCACTGTGGCGCAGTTCACCCATACGGGTACGCAGAGAAGACAGCTCGCCATACCACACGGTAGGCGCGGCATTGAACAGCGCCAGCACCGAGCGGGTGCCAGGGCTGATGACCCGCGACGACGGGTCGAGGAACCAGTCATTGCCGTCTTGCTTGAGCCCATAAGACCACGCCCCCACATCGACCGATCCGCCTATCAGCGAAAACTGCGCATCACCGCCACCGGTATGAACAATACGCACCTCATTGGCACTGACCGGCTCGACGCCGCTGCTGGATAGCAGCAATTGATGGTTGCCGCTGGCGGAACCCGTGATGTTGAGGAAGTCGGTCAAGCCCCGGGCAAAATCAGTGCCCATCACAAACGTGCCGTTACCTGACAGGCTGGTCAGGTCCAACTGGTAAAAGGCGTCACTCGCACCAAACCTGATCATCCCGCCCGACAGATTCAAGGCGCCGACCTGGCTGTTGCCGGTCATGTCCCACAGCGACTGGCTACCGATACTCAACGACGAAACATTTTCCAGGCGACCGGTCAACGCAGCCCGGTTCTGCAAGTCAAGGTGTGTGGTACTGCCCGACTCAACGATCACGTTGCCCAGTAGTTGGCTGTTATCAACCCGTACAGTGGCCGAAGACCCATCCTTGACCTCAAGGAGGTTGCCGTTGCCACCGGACAGTGTCGAGCCATTCAGCACCTCAATCGATGCGTTGGCCCCTCTGCCCAGCAGGCCTTCTACCACAATCGCTGCACCGGTTTCGCCAGTCACGTGGGTATTGTCCAGTACCAAGCTATTGGCAAGCACACTACGGGGTTCATTCGTCAGGACTACGCCGTTAAGGCCGCCTGTGATTACACTTTGACGAGCATGGGCCTCTGCGCCCTGCAACTTCAAACCGAAACTGCCAGCGTCTGTACCCTGCACGATGCTGCGGTCCAGGTTCAGCACGCTGTGGCCTCCAACCGCTGCGCCGCCGGTTGCCCCGGAAACCACGCTGCCATTGACAGTCGCGTTGGAACCCACGGTGGAGCCTGAGAAACGACTGAGCACCAACCCATCGTAGTCGGCACTGGAAATCACGCTGCCGTTGATCAACGCATTACTGCTGTACAACGTGATACCCGCATTGAAATCCCCCTGCGCCACAACACGACTGGTATCCACGTTGACGTTCGAGCCCGCCTGTGCAACGACGGTGCCGAGGACGGTACTCGAGTCGCTCAGGTTCAGGTTGGAGCGGGCGGCATAGACGCTCTCGGTTCGCCCCTCTATCACGTTGAGCGTGGCATTTTCCAACGTATAGCTGTCGAGCACGTCGTGAAAGTCAATGGTCTCGGTTCGATTTTCGATCAGCCTTGCCTGAGCGTGCGGAGCGAGAGCTAACAGTGATGCAATCGACGCAACCTTAACGACGAAGGCTAAAGGATTTAACTTAAAAATAGACTGGGTATTCATGATCACTCACTCGTTCAACAGGCGTTCCATAACAGAAAAGTTCGGCCTGTTTCGAATGCAGTGAAAACTGGCCAGTTAAGGCCCGCAAAATTACCGGTGAGCACTAACGACGGATGTAGGAATTATCCGAACCACCCTAAGGAAAATCGCGTATCAATGGCGGGAATGGGGTAACGCAACTACGCAAGGAAGCTCATGACAGGTGAAAACCAAAGGGCGCCGAAGCGCCCTTTGAACAACGTGTATTGACTATTCATCCTCCCCGAGAACCGGCAGCTCCTCGCAGTACAGCGGCGGCGTAGACCGGTTTGCGAACAGCGTCGTTGTAAAGCCCTTCTCAGATGGCTCCTCAACGCCATTAACCATCGCAAAGTATTGAATGCTGACTGAGTTGCGCCCAGCAGGCCTGATGACGGTGGTGTAAGGCTGAATCGTCAGGAAGAAACCATTTGAAACCATATCCGGTGTCAACGGTAGCGAGTTGAACGATACAGGATCCCCCAATGGCGTAGTGCTGGCCCTGTCGCTGTATACCTGCCATTCCACGCGGACGACAGCGTCCTCCTGGAAGTAGGTGGTATTGCCCGGCACTCTGACACGTGCGGAAAAGTTAAACGGATCCAGATCCGTACAAGCCATATCCGTGCCAGCCTTGACGAAGGTCGGCTGCTCCATGACGACTATGTTGGCGTCGACCTCGACATTCTGGGGACGAGATCGCTGGAGGTTGTCATTGACTTCCCAACTCAAGGTATAGAACACCGGGACCGTGCCATTGCCAACCTCCTTGATGATTGGCCAAGGCACGTTGAGGGTAACGGTGTCTCCACCGGTTTCGCCATCCAGCTCGATTGAATCGAAGGGGTACGCAAAACTGCCCCAATAACCAGTAAGGGTGATACCGGGTACAGGCGGGGGAACCTCCCACAGCACAATCTCGACGGTCGCGTCGTTACCGAAATCTTCCGGCAGCAAATGGTTTTCCTGATCGGGATCGCTACCGTACACGTTCACCAGGTTGAGCCGAGAGTTTTCCGGGTCTGGCGTCGGGTCGGGGCCGGGGCCTGAAAGATCCACTTCAATGGTTAGCGTGGGCGCGGGATATTCGTTGCCATTGCGATCAACCAGGTAATCGATATCCGTGTCCACTTCCCCGGGGCCGGTACCATACACGTCGAAGATGATATCGGTATCAACCGGCAGCCTTAGAGGAAACGGCGTGTAATCCCTGACATTGAAGCGCCCCACGCTCTCGCCGCCCCAGGTGAGGTCAATGACATCCAGCTCCTCTCGCACATTGGCGTACTGAGGAATCTCCACCGTCACGCCATCGGGCTCGTGAGCATCCGCCAGATCAATCAGGCCATCGGCCGGCAACAGCGCCAACGGCACCCTCGCCTGCAAAGGATCAGGAACCCCCACCAGGTTCAGCCGGACGGGACAGGGAACAGATTCCCTGCTTTTGTTACGGGCCAGGTCTTTCAGGATATAAAACAAATAGTATGTGCCAGCTTCCAGCACTTCGATCCGGTCCCATGGAATAACAAACTCAAGGCTATCTTCCACCGGCACCGTGTCGATCTCTGTAGCAAGAAGCGATGAGGAATACTTCGAGAAATAGACCGTGATTGTGTCACCGTCTGCTCGACCATAGTCCTCGTAATTCGGGTAGGTACATACCAATCCCTCATCATGTTCCTCTACATAGAGTTCGTCGATTTCCGGCCCTAGGTCGGCCGGTAATAACGGAGCAAACGGATGGATATCGTGTTCTTCATCGTCGTCGACATTGAATTTGTAGGGTGCCGTCAGATCCACCTCCAATGGCGCGATTCCTGACAGGGTAGGGAGCTTGTCTTCATACAAGATATAGGCAATTTCGTATTTCCCCTGACTCAGGCGGGAGCTCGGAATATTCCTGACAATAATGTCGCCCGCATTGATTGCACCGGCTCCCGAATAGCGAAGCGTATACAGAGACGGTGCCCAATTTGTCACACCTTTATCGCGCATCACCAATTCCAGCCGGGCTTCTGCAGGAGGCACCTCAAGCGATGGGGCTACAAACGTAACAGGTAAGTCTTTTCTTGAGGCCGCTGCGAGGATCAGCCCCTGATCATTTAGCGAGCTGAACTCCGGCGCCTCAAACTCAAAAATACCGCCGCCATACTTGGAAACATACTCTCGATTGAGCTTTCGAGAGGCAAGTGCAGCCTGTTGTTTCTTACTAAAGATAGTCATCTACGTTCTCCATAAGCGAATTATTAACGCCGGTTACCACTTCAATGTCACAGGCGAAACGAGAAATCGCTCGCCTTGAACCGAATAGTTGGCCCCGCCTCTAAAACACTTGAGACCACTATCGAAGCTCAATTTTATTATTGGACTCAGTCACTCGTTAACAGGCGAGTCCTGTTCCCCGTCTTCGTCGGGACCGCAATAACGTCCACTGGAGTAGCGTTGGTCAATCTTGACTTGCCGCTCCCGTGCCCTGCCTATGATTCTGGTGCCACGGAGCACTTCGTAAGACACCAGTGCCGAACTCCCCACGCTTGCCGGATTGTCTGACCGTATGGGCTTTATCTTTTCTTCATAGTTATCTTGCTTAAATATATAACCCTTCTTCGCTTCTTCCGCCGAAAGGAAATGCAGCAAAGAGTCTTCAGTCCCGTCAATGGGCCCGGTAAAAAAACCCTCATAACCCTGCCAACTCAAGAGCACCGCATCGCCTTCTCTGAGCTGTGTATTTCCCGGAATTCCCAGGGGGATATGGTCCCACATGGGAGGAACAGTCTGACAATTTATCCAGGCGTCTGCAGTTGCACTGGGAAATTTCACTTGCGTAAGACTCAATATAGGAACCACGGCCACTGTCACGTTGGTGAAGTTGGCCAATTGTTCATTAACGCCGTTAGAGGTCGTGTAATAAACAGGCATTCTGTCGTTATTGCCTGCTCCCGTGATGACATTCCAGGGAATATCACTGAACTCGACAATGCTGCCTTCCGCATCGCCCTTACTTACATCCACCGTGTAGTGTGCAACCGGTACAGCGGTACTGGGAAAGTTGCCCCAATACAGCGTCAACTTTTCCCCATCCTGAGGCCGGTGGTACAACGGAACACTGGCGTAAATGCGCTGATCCTGATCACGTATATCGATAAGGTTCTCGGTCATGGAACCTTCACCCCAGACCATCACGGCAGGAAGGTCGAGATTCAGCAGTTGCGGTGCATCGCCGTGGTCTTGCCCCGCCACCGTGAAGTTCCATCTGATCACCGTCGGTGGGCTGGGAGGGGTGGGGAGCGTTCCACCGGTGCGAGTAATGGTGTACGTAGCAACGCCGGAAGCTTGCCCCAGCCCCTGGGCAATCAACGTTTCCCAAGGGATGCTGACATCAAGAGGCAGCTGGGTGACCGGCTGTGGCGATAACGGCGTAGCGCCCCACGTAACCGTGACATGGTCCCCCTCCTGCCAATTGTCGTACAGCACCTTCCCCACAACGCCAAGGCGTGCATCCTGGCGATCAATCAAGCCGTTCACCATCGCCGGAACAACCAGTGCCTGGAGGTCGGAGGGCGAGGGATCCAGATCAACAATAACCGGTGTCTGGATTGATCGCGGCCCTGGGTTACCGGAGCGGTCCCGCAACACAATATGCATGTATTGAAGGCCGTTTCGATAAAGCCGAAACAGATCTCCTGGTACGGGGAAAACCAACGGCTCAGTTTCAGAAACAAAGTCAAAAAAACCATCAGGCGTATCCCGCTCCGGTGGTGGTGTTTCATCCGAAAGGTAATACTCGACCCGGTCCCATGCGCGACGGCCAGTGTAAAAAGGTATCCGCATGTTCACAGTCGGGTTCTCAGCCAGATAATCCTCATCGATGATACTGACGGGAAATTCAGGCACCTGGGGGGCGATATTGTTGTTGGGTGGGGTACGGTCCAGCACTAACACGCGCGTTGGCGAAGAGGTGGGCAAAGTGCCCTGCTCAAGCACCTCATAGCTCAGCAGCACGGTGCCGTCGTTCTCCAGATACCTCCGGTCAACGGGAATACGCAGTGGAAAAATCGCCGGATCAATCGGGCCATTGAACCGCCGGCGCAGGAGCGGCTCTCCCTCACTTCCACTACGGCGCCAATGAACGACCAGGACGTCGAAACTCCCCTCCGGCGCGGACTCTGGCCAAAGCTCCTCGATGACCACCTCAATATCCGAGTCAAGGTACTCGCGCGGGATATACCCCTCGATAATCGGGGGCACGGCATCATCAAGGATGGGCACCTTGATCTCGGAAAAAGACAAAATATTGCTTCTGGAGACACGTCTGCGACGAGGGTTGGAAGTGTTCATATAACTGTCCTGCCGACGATACAACGGAAGATGCCCTTGGCAAGGATTAAGCGCCCAAATACCACGCTTGGGTACTGTCAAAACTAACAGGTAGGCATCGCCGCTCGTCGGTTTCAACAGCTACGTCGGCGCCGCATTGGCTTGACGGATCTTCTGATTTGGTGTTTTCTGAAACCGGTTTCAAGCATCCTTGTCGATGTTTAATGACCTCCAACACCAATAAGAAAGGCCCGCGACCGTGACCCCTTTTTCCGCCGCCCAACGCACCCGTGTCACCATGCTCGACGTCGCCCAACGCGCCGGCGTGTCCAAAGCCAGCGTGTCCCGCTTTATCGGCGAGGACCGCGCCCTGCTCTCCGATGCCATCGCCCTGCGTATCGAACACGCCATCGAACAACTCGGCTACCGCCCCAACCAGATGGCCCGCGGGTTGAAACGTGGCCGCACGCGCCTGATCGGCATGCTGGTGGCCGATATCCGCAACCCCTATTCCATTGCCGTGATGCACGGCGTCGAAACCGCCTGCCGCCGGCACGGCTACAGCCTGGTGGTGTGCAACACCGACCGCGATGACGAACAGGAGCGCCAACACCTGGCGGCGCTGCGCTCCTACAACATCGAAGGGCTGATCGTGAACACCCTCGGCCATCACCTCGACCAATTGCTGGAACTGCAACGGGAAATGCCCCTGGTGCTGGTGGACCGCAAGGTCGAGCCGCTGCACAGCGACCTGGTGGGGCTGGATAACCCGGCGGCGGTGCGCATGGCGGTGGAACACCTGGAACAGCAGGGTTACCGCGATGTATTGCTGGTGAGCGAAGCCTGCGATGGCACCAGTTCACGGCAGGAACGCCTGGACAGCTTCAAGGGCGAAATCGCCCGGCACCCGGCGCTGACCGGCGCGGTGCTGGCGCTCGATGACGGGCTGGAACCACGCCTGCAAGCCTTTCTCGCCAAACCCGGCCCCAAGGCGGTGTTCTGTGCCAACGGCGTCGCCACACTGGCCTGCACCCGTGCGCTCAAGGCGCTGGACTGCAACCTGTTCGACGATATCGGGTTGATCGCCCTGGACGACCTCGACTGGTACCCGTTGGTGGGCAACGGCATCACCGCCCTCGCCCAACCCACCGAAGCCATTGGCGCCAGTGCGTTCGACTGCCTGCTCAAGCGCTTGCGCGGTGACACCGAACCGACCCGCACCCTGGACTTTTTGCCCCAGTTGATCATTCGAGGTTCGACCCAGCGTCCTTACACGTAGCAGAGTCGATTCAACCTTTATAACGTGAAAAAATGAAACCGGTTTCAGAGGTAAACAACAATGCACAAATACCCCGTCTCCATCAGCCTTTCCAGCTACGGCGCCGACCTGGTCCGCCAGCAAGGCCAATTGAGTTTTGTCGAACTGCTGGCCGCCGCCGGTGCCCGGCGCATCGAGTGGCGCGAAGAACTGCTGACCAGCGAGCAACCTGCACAACTGGCCCAGGCTGCCGCCGAGCAAGGCCTGGAGTGTGTGTTCTCATCGCCCCTGGAATTGTGGATCGCCGGCCGCGCCCAGCCGAATGCCGATCTCAACGCAACCCTGGACCGCGCCCAGGCCTTTGGTGCGCGCTGGCTGAAAGTCTCCCTCGGCTACTTCACCGATACCAACGACCTGGAAAGCCTGCACGCCCTGCTCGCCCGCCATCCGGTCAAACTCTTGGTGGAAAACGACCAGACCCTGCACGGCGGGCGCATCGAGCCGATGCAGCGCTTCTTCACTGAAGTCGAACGCCTGGGCCTGCCGGTAAAGATGACCTTCGATATCGGCAACTGGCAATGGCAGGACCAATCCGCCCTGACCGCCGCGCGCCTGCTCGGCCGGCACGTCGACTACCTGCACTGCAAGGCCGTGGCCCGTCGCGCGGACGGCAAGCTGGTGGCACTGCCGCCCGGCGCCACCGACCTGCATCTGTGGGAACAACTGCTCACCCACATGACTCAAGGCATTACACGGGCGGTGGAATTCCCGTTGCAGGGCGATGACCTGGTCGACGTCACCGCGCAACAGGTGGCCGCCCTCGCCCTCCTTGGCCAACCCCGTGGGGAGAATGCCCATGTCTGAGATCGATATCCTCTCGTTTGGCGAAACCATGGCGATGTTTGTCGCCGAGCAGACCGGCGACCTGGCCCAGGTGGCGCAGTTTCACAAACGCATTGCCGGCGCCGACAGCAATGTTGCCATCGGCCTGTCGCGCCTGGGCTTCAACGTCGCCTGGCTGAGCCGGGTGGGCAATGATTCCCTTGGGCGCTTTGTGGTCGACACGCTGAAAAAAGAAGGCCTGGATTGCCGGCATGTGGCGGTCGACCCGTTGCACCCCACCGGCTTTCAGCTCAAGTCCCGCGAAGAAGCCGGCGATGACCCGCAGGTGGAGTACTTCCGCAAGGGCTCGGCCGCCAGCCATTTGTCCACTGCGGCCATCAGCCCGGTGCTGTTGCAGGCCCGCCATCTGCATGCCACCGGCATTCCGCCGGCCTTGTCCGAGGCCACCCGCGAGCTGTCCCGCGAGTTGATGACCCAGATGCGCAAAGCCGGGCGCAGCGTGTCGTTCGACCCGAACCTGCGCCCCTCGCTGTGGGCCAGCCAGGAACAGATGATCCGCGAAATCAACGCCCTCGCCGGCCTCGCCGACTGGGTCCTGCCGGGCCTGGGCGAAGGCCGTCTGCTCACCGGTTTCGACGACCCGGCGGATATTGCCGCGTTCTACCTCGACCAGGGCGCCGAAGCCGTGGCGATCAAGCTCGGCCCGGACGGCGCCTACTTCCGCACCCAGCTGGACCAGGGCTTTGTCGCCGCCGTGCGCGTGGACAAGGTGGTGGACACCGTCGGCGCCGGCGATGGCTTTGCCGTGGGCATGATCAGCGCCCTGCTGGAAAACCTCAGCTTCCCCGAGGCGGTACAACGCGGCAACTGGATCGGCAGCCGCGCCGTGCAAAGCCGCGGCGATATGGAAGGCTTGCCCACCCGCTCCGAATTACCCACCCGATCCGTCGCTTGACCCACACCCTGTTGCCACAACTACAACAAGCTCAGGAGCAACCTTATGGACACCGTGAAACTCGCCACCCGCCGTTGGTGGTACATCATGCCCATCGTCTTTATCACCTACAGCCTGGCCTACCTGGACCGCGCCAACTACGGTTTTGCCGCCGCCTCCGGGATGGCCGAGGACCTGATGATCACCCCCGGCATGTCGTCGTTGCTGGGTGCACTGTTTTTCCTTGGCTACTTCTTCTTCCAGGTGCCGGGCGCCATCTATGCGCAAAAGCGCAGCGTCAAGAAGCTGATTTTCGTCAGCCTGATCCTCTGGGGCGGGTTGGCCACCCTGACCGGCGTGGTGTCCAACGCCTACATGCTGATCGTCATTCGCTTCATGCTCGGCGTGGTCGAGGCCGCCGTGATGCCGGCCATGCTGGTGTACCTGTGCCACTGGTTCACCCGTGCCGAGCGCTCGCGGGCCAATACCTTCCTGATCCTCGGCAACCCGGTGACCATGCTGTGGATGTCGGTGGTGTCCGGCTACCTGGTGCAGCATTTCAGCTGGCGCTGGATGTTTATCATCGAAGGCCTGCCGGCGGTGCTGTGGGCATTTATCTGGTGGAAGCTGGCGGATGAAAAACCCGCAGACGCCAAGTGGCTGAGCGAGCAGCACAAAAAAGACCTGGAAAGCGCGTTGGCCGCCGAGCAGGTCGGTATCAAGGCGGTGAAGAATTACGCCGAAGCGTTCCGTTCGCCCAAGGTGATCATCCTGGCGCTGCAGTTTTTCTGCTGGAGCATCGGCGTGTACGGCTTCGTCTTGTGGCTGCCGTCGATCCTCAAGAAAGGCCTGCAGATGGACATGGTCGAAGCCGGCTGGCTCTCGGCCCTGCCCTATCTCGCCGCCGTGATCGCTATGCTGGCGGTGTCGTGGGGCTCGGACAAACTGCAAAAGCGCAAGCGCTTCGTGTGGCCGCCGCTGCTGATTGCCTCCATCGCGTTCTACGCTTCCTACGCTCTGGGCGCCGAACATTTCTGGTGGTCCTACACCCTGCTGGTCATTGCCGGAGCCTGCATGTATGCGCCGTACGGGCCGTTTTTTGCCATTGTCCCGGAAATCCTCCCCGCCAACGTCGCCGGTGGCGCCATGGCGCTGATCAACAGCATGGGCGCCCTCGGCTCGTTCGGCGGCTCCTACCTGGTGGGTTACCTCAATAGCAGCACCGGCTCGCCCGGCGCCTCGTACCTGCTGATGAGCGGCGCGCTGATGCTGTCGGTGGTGCTGACGATTTTCCTCAAGCCCGGCGCCAGTGACCGTGAACGCGCGCCCATCTCGACCCTCGAATTGAAGGTGAAAACCCCATGAAAAAGTCTGTGGTTCTGTACAAGAAGCTCTCCGCACCGTTGATGGCGCGCCTGCATGAACAGTGCGACGTCACCCTGATAGACGCACTGGACGAGACCGGCCTGGCCAAGCTGCGCGATGCACTGCCTACCGCCCATGGCCTGCTGGGTGCCAGCCTGCGCCTGGATGCCGGCTTGCTCGACCTCGCGCCGCAACTGGAAGCCGTGGCCAGCGTGTCCGTGGGGGTCGACAACTACGATATCGACTACCTGACCCGGCGCGGCATCCTGCTCAGCAACACCCCGGACGTGCTCACCGAAACCACCGCCGACACCGGCTTCGCGCTGATCCTGGCCACCGCCCGGCGTGTGGTGGAGCTGGCCGACATGGTGCGCGCCGGCCAGTGGAACAAGAATATCGGCCCGTCACACTTCGGCAGCGACGTGCATGGCAAGACCCTGGGCATCATCGGCATGGGCCGCATCGGCGAAGCCTTGGCCCAGCGCGGGCATTTCGGTTTTGGCATGCCGGTGCTCTACCACAGCCATTCGCCCAAGCCGGCGGTGGAACAGCGCTTTGGCGCGCAGTACCGCAGCCTCGACGACTTGCTGCAACAGGCCGATTTTGTCTGCCTGACCCTGCCGCTGACCGCCGAAACCGAGAAGCTGATTGGCGCCGAGCAATTTGCGCGGATGGGCCCGCAGACGATCTTTATCAATATCTCGCGGGGCAAGGTGGTGGACGAGGCGGCGTTGGTGGACGCCTTGCAGCAACGTACGATTCGGGCGGCGGGGTTGGATGTGTTCGAGAAAGAACCGCTCAGCCACGACTCGCCGTTGCTGCGTTTGAACAACGTGGTGGCGACGCCGCATATCGGCTCGGCGACCCATGAGACGCGGGAGGCGATGGCCAAGTGTGCGGTGGATAATCTGTTGCAGGCGCTGGCGGGTGAAAAACCCAAGAATCTGGTGAACCCAGGGGCCTGGAAGCAATAGCTTCTGACACCACACAGAACACATGTGGGAGGGGGCTTGCCCCCTCCCACATTTGATTGCATTGCAAAAAGTGGGTCAGATAACGAACCTCGCCACCATCCCATTCAAGTCCACCGCCAGGCGCGACAGCTCATGGCTGGCGGCACTGGTCTGGTTGGCGCCCGCCGCCGACTGGGTCGCCAGGTCGCGGATGTTCACCAGGTTGCGGTCCACTTCGCGGGAGACCTGGGCCTGTTCTTCCGACGCGCTGGCGATCACCAGGTTGCGTTCGTTGATCAGGCTGATGGACTGGGTGATCTGCTCCAGGGCCACGCCGGCGGCGCGGGCCATTTCCAGGGTGTCCTGGGTGCGCTGGTTGCTCTGCTGCATCGACTGCACCGCTTCACCGGTGCCGTTCTGGATGCCGGCGACCATCTTCTCGATTTCCTGGGTCGACTGTGCCGTGCGATGGGCCAAGGCCCGCACCTCATCCGCTACCACCGCAAAGCCGCGGCCGGCTTCACCGGCGCGGGCCGCTTCGATGGCGGCGTTGAGCGCCAGCAGGTTGGTCTGCTCGGCAATCGCGCGGATCACGTCCAGCACCTTGCCGATGTCACGGCCCTGGGTGGCCAGGCCTTCGATCATCGCGGCAGTGTTTTGGACGTCCTGGGTCATGGTCTGGATCGCGCCGACGGTTTCCATCACCCGGTCGCGACCCGACCGCGCGGCCTGGTTGGACTGGTTGGAGGCCTCGGAGGTGGACACCGCATTGCGCGCCACTTCTTCCACCGCCGCGGTCATCTCGTTGACCGCCGTGGCGGCCTGGTCGATTTCATTGTTCTGTTGCTGCAGGCCCCGGGACGCTTCCTCGGTCACGGCGCTCAACTCTGTCGCCGCCGAGGCCAGCTGCGTGGCCGAACCGGCAATGTGCTGGATGGTCTGGCGCAGGTTGGTTTGCATGGTCGACAGGGCGTTGATCAGGCGCGCGGGTTCATCGTTGCCATTATCTTCAACGACGCTGGTCAGGTTGCCACCGGCGATGGTTTCAGCCACCTGAACGGCTTTGCGCAACGGCGTGACAATGCTGCGGGTCAGCAGCCAGGCCAGCAGCACCGTCAGCAGTGCAGCGCTGACCGAAACCACGATAATCCCGGTGATGGCACTGGTGTAACTGTGCCCTGCCGCGTCGCTGGCTTGCTTGGCGTTGGCGGCATTGATCGCAATCAGCTTGTTCAACTGCTCGCCCATCTGATCGGTGCCTTCCTTGATCCGGGTATTGATCAGGGTGCGCATCTGCTCGACGTCGCCTTGCTTGGACAGCGCCAGCATGTCCGCCTGGGCCTTGAAGTAGTTATCCAGGGTGCTGACAAACGTCTTGTACAACGCCGCTTCCTCAGTACCGGCGGGTAATGCCGCGTAGCCGGCCTGGGCCGTCTTGACCTTGTCGACCAGCACGCCGATGCGGGTTTCGGCTTCCTGCAGGCCGGCTGGCTCGCGGTTGACCAGCACTCGAAATGACAGGATACGCATGCGCAGGACGTTCTCCGTCATCTGGGCCAGGTACGTCACGCTGGGCAGCTGGTTGCTGCTCATGTCCACCGAGGCCTGGCGGATCAACGTCATGCGGTTGGCCGCGAACCCGCCCAACACCACCACTAACAGGGCGATGAAGGCGAAACCGAGGGAAGCGCGAGGGGCGATATTCAGGTGACGGAGCGACATAAGGGCGATCTCGAAATAGAGTGGCGGCGCGCGTCCATGCCACGAAACGATCAGCCAGCGTCAACGCACTGCCTGACACCGGCCATCACTGTTGTTTTTGATAGATGGGCCTATAAGCAGTATCGGCAGGAATCGGGGTTTTATGCAGGGTCTTTATAAATATTTTTTTACACTTCTGACGCCGGGCCGTTTCTGGCATCCTGCGCCTCCATTTTCTGACCCGAGCCCTCATTTTGTCTGACGCTCAAGCCCCCCGCCCCCGCTATAAATCCGACCTGATCTACGGCCTCGAGGACCGCCCGCATTTCAGTGCGGCGATATTTGCCGCGTTGCAGCACGTGCTGGCCAGTTTCGTCGGCATCATCACCCCCACCCTGATCGTCGGTGGCGTGCTCGGGCTGGAAAGCGAAGTGCCCTACCTGGTGAGCATGGCGCTGTTTGTCTCGGGGCTCGGCACCTTTGTGCAGGCGCGCACGTTCGGCCCTATCGGTTCGGGGCTGCTGTGCCTGCAAGGCACCAGTTTCTCGTTTATCAGCGTGATTCTCAGCGCGGGGTTCATGGTCAAGGCCCGGGGCGGCGGCACCGATGAGATCCTCTCGACGATCTTTGGCATCTGCTTTTTCGCGGCGTTTATCGAAGTGGTGCTCAGCCAGTTCATCGGCAAGTTGCGCAAACTGATCACCCCGGTGGTGACCGGCACCATCATTACCCTGATGGGCCTGTCGCTGATCAAGGTGGCCGTTACCGACATGGCCGGCGGCTTTGGCGCCAGCGACCTGGGCGCGGCGAGCAACATGGGCCTGGCGGCCCTGGT
The DNA here is from genome assembly GCF_900177315.1 of Pseudomonas sp. LAMO17WK12:I1. Lineage (NCBI taxonomy): Bacteria > Pseudomonadati > Pseudomonadota > Gammaproteobacteria > Pseudomonadales > Pseudomonadaceae > Pseudomonas > Pseudomonas sp. LAMO17WK12:I1. Next base: position 105,666 of record NZ_FWZV01000013.1, read on the forward strand.
GCTGCTGACCATCGTGGTGCTCAACCGCTTCAATAACCCGTTCCTGCGCCTGGGTTCGATCGTGATCGGCCTGGCCCTGGGCTTTGTGGTGGCCTGGTACCTGGGCCGCGTCGATATGGCGGCATTGCCCCAGGTGCCGCTGATCAGCGTGCCGGTGCCGTTCAAGTACGGTTTTTCGTTCGACTGGGTGGCGTTTATCCCGGTGGCGGTGATCTTCCTGATTTCGCCCCTGGAAGCGGCCGGTGACTTGACGGCCAACTCGATGATTTCCCAACAGCCGGTCAAGGGCCCGCTGTACATCAAGCGCATCAAGTCGGGCCTGTTGGCCGACGGCCTCAACTCGGCGATGGCGGCGACCTTCAACAGCCTGCCGATGGTGACGTTCGCCCAGAACAACGGCGTGATCCAGTTGACCGGCGTGGCCAGCCGCTACGTGGCGTACTTCATTGCCGGCCTGCTGGTGCTGCTGGGGCTGTTCCCGATGATCGGCGCGGTGCTGCAACTGATGCCCAAGCCGGTGCTGGGCGGCGCGACCCTGATCATGTTCGGCACTGTCGCCGTGGCCGGCATCAAGATCCTCGCCGAAGCCGGGCTGCACCGCCGCAATGTGCTGATCGTGGCGATCTCCCTGGGCATGGGCCTGGGCGTGGCCGCCGTGCCGGAAGTGTTGCGCGACCTGCCCAAGGCGCTGCACAACATCTTCGAATCGCCGATCACCGTGGGCGCGTTCTGTGCAATCCTGCTGAACATTTTCCTGCCGGAAGCGTTCATAGAGCTGGAAGAAGATGAATTTGATCCGGAGTCCTCTACCCTCAAAGTGATGCAGGACCCGGACGTCACGAAATAGGAGCACCCTTTGCATGCGCAAGCTCATGGTTCTATCGCTGCTACTGCTGAGCCTGAGCGCCTGTGCGCTGTTCCCCAACCGCGACCCGGTGAATATCAATGTGGTGGGCATCGAGCCGCTGCAAAGCCAGGACCTGGAAGTGCGCTTCGCCGTGAAACTGCGGGTGCAGAACCCCAATGAAACGGCGATCGACTACAACGGCGTGGCCCTGGATCTGGAGGTCAATGGCCGGCCGCTGGCGTCGGGGGTGAGTGATCAGCGCGGCAGCATCCCGCGTTTTTCCGAGACCGTGCTGATGGTGCCGGTGAGCGTTTCGGCGTTTTCCGTGCTGCGCCAGACCTTGGGCCTGAGCCAGACCCAGAGCCTCAACAACCTGCCCTACGTGCTGCGGGGCAAATTGGAGGGAGGCCTGTTCGGCACGATGCGCTTTGTGGACCGTGGCACGCTGGATTTGCCCAATACCGCGACTTGGTAATGACCCCATGCAACCGACACTCTTCACCGAACGCCTGATCCTGCGCCCGCTGACCCTGGACGATGCCGAAGGGATCCAGCAGCAATTCGCGCATTGGGACGTGGTGCGTTACCTCAACGCCCTGGTGCCGTGGCCCTACCCGGCCGACGGCGCGCGCACCTACCTGGAGCACATCGCCCTGCCCGCCATGGCTTGTGGCGAGGAATGGCATTGGTCCCTGCGCCTGAAAAGCGCGCCTGGACAGTTGATTGGTAACGTCAGCTTGATGGACGAGCAGGATAACAACCGCGGGTTCTGGCTGGGGCCGCAATGGCAGGGGCAAGGGTTGATGGCCGAAGCCAGCGCGGCGGTGACCGACTACTGGTTCGGCGTGCTCAAGCGCCCTGTGCTGCGAGTGCCCAAGGCCGCGCCCAACCTGGGCTCGCGGCGGATTTCCGAGCGTACGGGTATGCGTTTGATCAGAACGGATGAAGGTGAGTTTGTGGCAGGTACTTTCCCACGGGATATCTGGGAAATGACCCGCGAGGAATGGCTGGAAAATCAATCCTCTAAACGCTGAGGGGCCCTGCCACATTTCCACCGGCTTTCAGTCGGTGATATAGCGCACACCTGGCTTGGCGCGCTCATCCACCACCAGCTCGAACACATCCGGGCGGGCGTAATGCCCCACCACGTCATAGTCGTACCGCGCTCGCACCAGGTCATCGGTGTCGATCTGCGCCGTCAGCAGCCCGGCCTCCCCCACCAGTGGCCCGGCGAGGATGTCGCCCATCGGGCCGACAATCACGCTGCCGCCGGCGATCAACGGGCGTTCCGCAGGCCAGTTGGCGACCTCGATGCCCAATGCCTGGGGCGAGGCCTGCACCTGGCACGCACTGACCACAAAGCAGCGCCCTTCATGCGCCACATGGCGCATGCTCACCTGCCACATCTCGCGCTCATCCACCGTCGGCGCGCACCATACCTCGACGCCCTTGGCGTACATCGCGGTGCGCAGCAGCGGCATCATGTTTTCCCAGCACACCGCACCGCCGATACGCCCTGCCGCCGCGTCGATCACCGGCAAGGTCGAGCCGTCGCCCTTGCCCCAGATCAGCCGCTCGGTGCCGGTGGGCATCAGTTTGCGGTGCTTGGCCACCAGGCCGCCCGTGGGTTCGACATACAGCACGGTGCAATACAAACTGCTGCCACTGCGCTCGATCACCCCCAGCACCAGGCTGGCGCCGGTACGTGCCGACAGGCCGGCCAGGGCCTCGGTCTCGGCGCCCGGCACATCGATGGCGTTGGCAAAGTAGCGGGCAAAGGCTTCGCGGCCTTCGGGCAGGCGATAGCCCAATTGGGTGCCAAACCCTTCACCCTTGGGATAGCCGCCGAGCAGCGCTTCGGGCATCACCACCAATTGCGCGCCGCTGCGCAGGATCTCGTCTTCATAGGCGAGGATTTGCGCCAGGGTGTCGGCCTTGCCGCCTGGCAGGGAACCGATTTGCAGGGCCGCCACAGTAGAAACGGGCATCACGATCACTCCAGATAAGGGGGGTTGCCCATTCTCTCGCCAGGCTCGATCATGAATAAAGCCCACCTCAGTGCTGAATGATATGAGCCAGATGAATATCGCCCAGGTCGACCTGAACCTGCTGAAAACCTTCGAAGCCCTGCACGATGAGTCCAGCGCCAGCCGCGCGGCGTTGCGCCTGGGTGTCACGCAGTCGGCCATCAGTGCAGGCCTGCGACGTCTGCGCGACGTCTATGGCGACCAATTGTTTGTGCGCACCGGCCGTGGCCTGGCGCCGACGCTGCGGGCCAACCAATTGAAACCGGTGATCAGCGAGGCGCTGGCGCGCTGTCGGCAAAGCCTGGCGATGGTCAATCCGGACAACCCGAATTATCAAGGCCGGTCGGTGGTGGTGGGCCTGTCGGATGACTTCGAGATCGCCTATGGCCGCCGGCTGATGGATGCCATCGCACAGCGCCTGCCACAGTTGCGGGTAATCTTCCGCCAGACCCACAGCCAGATCGTTGCCGGTGCCCTGCTCGACCGCAGCCTGGACCTGGCGATTACCGCAGGCGGCTTTGCGCAAAGCCGGTTGAGTCGGCAGGTACTGGGAGAGGGGGATTATCGCTGCGTCGTGGACCCACGCAGCCTGGCGCCGGGCCAGGAAAGTCTCAGCCTGGATGAATTTGTCACCCGCGAGCATGTGCTGGTGTCGTCAGGCGGGTTCATCGGCATCACCGACGAAGGGCTGGCAGCGCAGGGCCTGAGCCGCCAGGTGTGCGCCTCGACCAGTCATTTTGCCGCACTGCCGTTTCTGCTCAAGGGCAGCCAGGCGGTGGCGACCATTCCCGGGCATGCGGCGCAGGCCATCGCCGAGATGACCGGCCTGCGGGTCCTGCCCTGCCCGCTGGCGCTGCCGCGCTACCCGGTGGAACTGGGTTGGCGCACCCAGGCCCAGCTTGATCCGATGTTGCTTAAAGTACGCGAAGCGATTGCCGCCGGCTTTACTTCGCCGCCGCCATCAACTTGTTGACTTCGCTGCGCACCATGTTGGAAAACTCCGGCGGCGACATGCCGTCGAGTTCGGCGCGGACCCATTCGGCCCACTTGCCCTTGCGCTTGGCGCGCTCACCGAACAACCGCGCGGCTTCGCCCTTGGCTTTGCCCAGGTTGGTTTGCCACAGGTCGTAGAGGCGGGACTTTTCATCTTCCAGCTCGGCGCGTTCGGCGAGGGTCTTGTTGGCGAGATTGAAGCTCATGTTGAAATTCCTGCTGCACAAATAGACGACATCTTACACTGTAGGTCGATTTTTCCGGATTCGGATTTCGTTCGCCAGTGCCGACCCGGCAAAAAAACTGCAACTTTTGCCACCGCCCGGCACTCCATTGTTCACTGTCACATTCACCTGCAAGGAGTCACACCCATGGCCCGCAAAACTGCCGCCCAAGCTGTTGAAGATCAAATCAAGGATCAAGCATTCAGTGAACTGACGGCCCTGATCGAAGAATCGGACAAGCTGCTTAAAAGCAGCGCTGCCTTGGTGGGCGAAGAAGGCGAAACCCTGCGCGAACAGGTCGCCATCAAACTCAAGCAGGCACTGGACTCGGTATCCAACGTGCGCGAGCGCAGCAAGCCGGTGGTCGATGCCACCGAAACCTACATCGGTGGCCATCCATGGCAGACCGTGGCGATCTCCGCGGGCTTTGGCCTGGTGATTGGCCTGCTGCTGGGTCGCCGTAACTGACCGACACATGCCCGTAGCAGCTGACGAGCCTCGTCAACTGCTACGTAGCCCAGTCCCGCAGCTGGTTCAACGCGTCCAGATCCACCACCACGCCCTCCTCCAACGACTTCGCCCGTGTGCGATGACGTCGATCCCCCGGTAAGCGCCGCAACCCCGCCGCATGCATCTGCCGCACCAGTTCCTGGCTGCGCTCGGCGAAGCTTTGCCCGGCGGTTTTGCTGGGGTCGATCACGATCAACAGTTGCCCGGTCCAGGGCGTGCGTGCGCCGGGGTGGTCGGCCCAGTTGAACTCGAAGGAAAAGTTACCGCCCGTCAAGGCCGCCGCCAGCAATTCGACCATCATCGACAACGCCGAGCCCTTGTGCCCGCCAAAGGGCAACAATGCGCCGCCTTCCAGCACAGCCTTGGGGTCGGTGGTGGGCTGGCCGAGGCTGTCGACCCCCATGCCCGGCGGCAGGCGCTCACCCTTGCGCGCGGCAATCTGCACGTCGCCGTGGGCGATGGCGCTGGTGGCCAGGTCGAACACAATCGGCAAGCCGTCGGCACGCGGCGCGGCAAAGGCAATGGGGTTGGTGCCGAACAGCGGCCGGTCGGCGCCATGGGGCACCACGCAGGTCATGCTGTTGACCACGCTCAGCGCCACCAATCCTTGCTCGGCGAAGGGTTCGACATCCGGCCACAAGGCCGCGAAGTGATGGGAATTGTGGATCGCCAGCAGTGCGATACCGGCACTGCGAGCCTTATCCACCAGCAGCGCGCGCGCCGCTTCAAGGGCCGGCTGGGCAAACCCGTTGCCGGCGTCTACCCGTACAAAGCCGGACGCCACATCAGTGACCACCGGCACCGCCTTGCCATTGACCCAGCCACTGGCCAACGTGCTGAGGTAACCGGGGATGCGGAAAATGCCGTGGCTATGGGCGCCGTCACGCTCGGCACTGGCGCAATTGCGCGCCAGGATTTCGGCCACTTCCGGCGCGGTGCCGTGTTTCACGAATACCGCACTCAGCAACCCCACCAGGTCGTTGAAACCGATGAGGGCTGTGGCGTTGTCGACTATCGGGGACTGGGCAGACATCTGTAGCTCCGATTTTATAATTGGAAGAGACAACAAGAATCCAGGCCGATGATTAAACAACGCCTGCCGTGCCTGCTGTCAACGGGCGCTTGAGATCTGCGCCAGTTATCTACCGCCCTCCACGTGATGCCAGCACCTATTTTGGAGCCTCAAACGCGCCATACCGATGGAGAGTGCAGCATGGCAAACGTCACCCCACCTTATTTCTTCGAAGAACTGTTGCGCCCGGACCGACGCAAGGAACCGACGGAACGGGAGCGTGCGCTCGGGTTCACCGTCAAGGACCTTGATTGGCTGAACACGCTGTATTACGCCACTGACGCGATACGCATGGCGCCGACGGAAACCGGCTATCCCATGCGGGTGGAAAGGCTGCTGGTGGGCCTCGCCGACCAACCTGCCATCCCATTGGCCGGCGCCTTCGTGATGAGCCCGACACCCGACGAGGCCAAGACCGTGCTCTATACGCCCTACGGCGGCCTGGAGCTGTTCGCAAGCCACACCGGGTTGTTCGATGCACTCGGCGACCGCCTGGCTCAACCGCAGCACCGCGCCGACCTGCTGAGTTTCCTGTCGATCGACGAGCGGGATGGGCTTGGGGCGGACACACGACTGACAGTCACCACCGCAGTGATCCAGGGCGCAGTGATGGAGGACCAGGAACGCGTGATCCTCGCGGCCCAGCAGAAAAATGTGCTGGCGATGCTCGCCGAGCTGCGCAAACTCCCCAGCCTGCGCGAGATGCTCGACACCTTGCTCGGCATCATGGCCCGCACCTATTTTCCAGGGGTGAACCAGAGCAACACCCGGGTGAACTTTTTCCGCCGTGCGGCCACGGCCGCGGACATGCACTGGGTCGCCTCCGAACCGCTGCGGGATGCGCTGTTGCGCTTCTATGTGCAGCAGGCCTGGCCCACGGACCAGACCCACACGTATTTCAACATCGGGCATGACACCCGGGCCTTCAGCGCCGAGCAACTGGTCCAGGAGCAACAGCGCTGGGACAGCGTGGTCGAACAAACCGCCAGCATTCTTTCGAAGTTATTGAACAGCCTGCTGCAAACCTACTGGAACGAAGACTTCAAGGATGGCCAGTCGCGCGTGCGCTTCTTCAGCCGGGTCATGGCTGACAAGTTTCGCGCCGACCTGTTGTTCAAGCACCAGGCAACGATCCTCAGCAGCGCTGAAAGCCTGCGGCTGCGCACGGTATTCCTTCCGGACCAGGCCGCGCGCAAAGCCGTTGACAGCCAGCTGAACATCGAAAAAGTGCGGGTGCATGCGCCTTTTCAGCATTACGTCGAGCTGGCCAGCACCCTGATGATCAGCACTGCCCACGCGTACCTCTACACCCAATCCCGTGGCTTGCAGGTACTCGCCGACCTCAAGGACCTCAACGACACCCTGCTGGCCATGCTCAAGACCGCGGGGCACGAAGACGAGTTGCTCAATTTCCTGTCCATGGATGAGCGCAGCGTATTCGTCGGCATGGATCAAATCCAGGTGACCGGAACACCTGTCGCCGGCGATGTGTTCCAGGAAACGGTCGCGGACATCGTCGCCAAACAGCTCGGCAACCTTGAGCATGCGCTCGGGCTTTATCGGCGCAGCGCAGGCAACGTCGACCTGGCCGCCCTGCTCGACAGCGCCCTGGACGTACGCAACATGCTCGACACTCGGTTGCTGGAGCAGGAAAGCGACGGACGCTGGTCCATCCATCCGATTAGCAGCGGCAATGGCCGCCCCTCCACCGTCCAGGCGGAAAAAGCCAGGCTGCACCTGCAACGCCTGCAGGCGGTCGAGGCGGCAATGGCACGGGAGCGCAGCCAACTCCCAACCCTGCGCACCCTGGCCGCCCATGCCCTGCAGGTGGAGTTGAGCAGACGAAACCTGGACCTGCAGCCCGAAGACGTCTACATCAATACCTACCCCACCCAGGCCCAGGAGCGCGAAGAGCGCTTGCCCCAGGCGTCTTCGAGCATGGTCGAGCACTTTATCGCCCGCCTGGCCAGGCAAGCCGATGCCCTGCCCGCGTCCTACCTGACCTGGTTCTACGGCAAGCGCAGCGCCGGTGCCGCCTACAAACTGAACAACCTGACCCTCGCGACCTTCAACGCGATCATCGACCAGGTAGTGAGCACGTTTGCCCGCAATGACCTGCGCAGCTTGCCGAATGTGCTGCTGGAGAATAACCAGGCGCACCTGAGCCAGGGCATGCTGCAAGGCCTGAACGGCGAAGCGCAACTGCGGGCGCTGAACAAGAGCCTGTCGCCCGCCGGCCTGGCGTTGCTGGACAGCACGCTCCAGGCCGACAGCATGACCCGCCTCACCCGCCATGGCTTGAACGGCTTTATCCCGGATGCGTTCGGCCTGACTGTCCGCATCGGCTCGGATCCCACGCCCCATGCCCTGGCCAATTGTTTTGTATTGACCGAACGTGGCGGCCTGGACAACGTGCATTCAGGCATGGCGCTGTTGTGGACGCCCCATGGCGGCTATGAAGCCTTTGCATCGATCAAGGCCCTGCGCGATGACCTGGAGCAACGCCTGCAGCATCCCCGGCGGCGACTGCCCCTGATGGAAAACCTGCGCGTCTCCAAGCGCGTGCCCCATCAGGCCTGTCAGCTCGGCCCACTGCAACGTATCGACGATCACCTGCTGCATGACCGGCAACAGACCTACAGCGACTTCACCCGTGACGAGATCAATCATCTGTTCTGGATGGGACTGAAGGCCGCGCGTTTGCAGACCGGCATGGACAACCTGATCCGCCGCCCGCCACCGAGCAACCTGCCCAGGGCCATCGCCATCGCGCACGCGCTGGTCCGCCAGCAGGCGCTGCCGGTAGGGCTGGGCATGGCGCCACCCCACGAGCAAATCCTCCACGCCGAACTGCTGGAGCAATACCGCATCAGCGCACCGGACGCACGTGACTACCTGCACAGCATCACGCCGATGCGCAATGAAGCCCGGCGTGTGCTTGCGGAACTGCTCAACGCGCGTTTTCCGGGGCAAGTGGTCAATCCGGATAACGTATTGATACCCGGCCGTATCGACCTGAAAGGTAACGCCCAGACCCTGACGGACTTTGCCTTGCGGCACTTGCCCGAACTCAGTGGCGACGCCATACGGCCACGTTCGCGTACCGCCACGCCGCTGCCGGCGGCATTGGACGGCAATGCCATCGTGCAACTGGTGCGCCAACTGGATTTGAAACGCCTCTACCAGGCCCGGCTCACCCCTCTTCTCAAGGGTCAGTCCGAAGAGGCCCGCGAACGGCGTCGATTGTTCTGCCGGCAATTGCCCTGGCAATTGCTGCAATACGCCCATGGGCAAACCCTCGATGAGCGGCTGTCCGCCTCGGCCTGGAGCTATATCCAGCAAGCCTTCGACATGCCCGATGCGGTGGCGCGGGCCGCCGTGCGTGGCGCGACCGCGATCGTTCGTCCGCTTGAGTTGATCGCCACCGAGGGCGCGGCGCGGGTCAAGGCGCTGGGCTGCTACCTGATCGGGCCGGCCGCCGGCGTCCGCGGCCCACTGGTCCTGTACGCGCCCTACAGTCCCAGGCATCTATTGCGCGAATACGCGGATGAAGCCGCGCTGCTCCATGAATTCACCACCCCGGGCGCACTGCAGGATTGGATAGTCGGGCAGCTGGATGCGCCCCATCAAGCGACTTACCGCAACTTGCTGGGCGAGCGTTGGAGCCAAGGATTGTCCGAGATTCGTCTTGGCGTATCGCCCATCGGCGGCAACCTGCTGAACCAGTTGTTCGATGACAATAGTGAGATGCTGCTGCGGATGCTGGCCCGCCAGTTCGAGCGATTGGGCAGCGCCCAATGGGACGCGGTCACCAGCCTGTTCAGCGAGGAAATCCCCAAGGGCCTGCAATTGCTGGCCGGCAAGCTCGCCTATCCGCTGGTGGTGTGGCGCAGCTATGAATTGTTCAAGGCCTCCGCTGAAGACCTGCAGCAACATCGCTGGCAACACGCGCTCAAGACCTTTGCCGCCGGGGTGGCCGAGCTGGCCTCTTTGCGCAGGGACATGGACAAGGCCTTTGCGCCCTCACCCGATAGGTCGGCTGACCTGGACCTGACCGCTCCCGGGCGTACCCATTTGCAAGCGTTTGAAAACCATGGGGTGGCCTTGGCTGATTTGAAGCAAGTTTCACCCAACAGCCCCTATCGAGATGAGACCGGCACCCGCGATTTTGTCGCGGTGGCAGGCAAGGTCTACCCGGTGAAAAAAGCCGGGCAACGCTGGCGCCTGAGCAACGGCGAGTTGCACGGCCCTTATGTACAACACCATGCCCAGGGCGGCTGGACACTGGACCTGGATCGACATCATCCACGCTACGGAAAAACCTTGAGTCGCTACACCGGCAGGGTGCAAACACGGGCGGCCGAGCGCGATGCCATCAATATCGAAGCGGCGGGCATGCGGGAAATTGCGGCGTTGTCGAGTTGGAAAGCCCAGTGCATCGATGAAGCGCTCAATGTCGCGACGTACTATGCGGTCACCTGCAAGCGCAACCTCCTGCACTTTGCCACGCACCTGGACCCCAACAGTCGTGCCGGGCGGTTTTTCAGTGAGTTGTTCGGCGTGATCACGCTGACCTCCGATCAAGTGCAAAGAGTCGAGCGACGCGTCGACGAACTGCTCGATGAGTTGACCAATCACACCCTGATCGGTCCCGACTCACAGCGTTTTGTCGCCGGCACCCATCGCTATAGCCCACACGACACGTTTGCCTTCGTGCTGCCCAATGACACGGAGCAGAAAATCTATTTGCTCGATCGCTTCTTCGACCCGCACATGGATATCTACCAAAACCGTCTGAACACGCCCTTCAACCTCTCTGCCCATGCACGGGCAACGGTGCTGATTCACGAAATCACCCACATCAAATCCTTGACCGAAGACCTGGCCTACCTGGACAGCATGCGGCCGTTCCACGACCTGATCAATGTCAGCATCCGCGGCGCCAGGCCGATGCAGACCGACCTGGCCGACTTGCGTGAGACCGCCTTGTCCACCCTCACGCCCGCCGCCCTGCTGTTCAAGACCTGGGACGATTTTTCCCAGGAATGGGAAGACTTCGGCAGCAACCGCGGGACCACACCGGCCAAGGACAAGGTGCTGAGCACCACCGGCACTCGCACCCTCAGTGATGCCCGTGCCATCTTCATGAGCGACGCCGATAAACGTATCGATACCATTCTGGCGAATGCCGACTCGGTGACCTACATGATCAGCCAACTCGGCCGGGAACTGGATGCGGGAGCCTGAACAGGCTCCCGGCGGGTCTATCAGTCTTTCTGGTCACGCAGGATATTGCCCGAAGCGCCATCGATGCGCGCTTCATACACGGTGCCGTCTGACTTGCGGCCCTTGACTTCCCAATAGCCGTTGTCATCGGCTTCGGCCGCATAGACTTCGATGTAGCCGGCCTTGGTCTTGGCCACTTCAATCGCCTTTTCAATGGTGATCCAGCCCGCACCGGGCTTATCGGCCATGGCGGCGCCGGCACTGAGCAGCGCGGTGGTTGCACACAGGGCGGCTAAGGTTTTCTTCAGCATATTCGTACTCCATTGTGGGAATGTCCTGAATTTTTTAGGTCCTGGCAAATAAGAATAAGTTCCAATTGATGTGCAATCGCCATGACGCCTGTTCTCGCGGTCCACCTCGGGAGGTTAGAATGTGCGAAATCAGGATGAGTTAATGAGCGAAAAGTCCGTTTCAGAAGCCGAATATGACGCCATCACCGACGCTGCCGCGCATTGGTGCATGCGCCTGCACGCCAGTGATTGCACCGCGGATGAACGTCAGGCTTTTGCGCAATGGCATGACTCCCATCCGCTGCACGCCTTTGAATACGCGGCCATGCTGGAAATCTGGGACGTCGCCGACCACCTGCCGCGCCACGAGATCCCGTCGGTGGTGGTGCCGTTCAAGCCGCGCAGCCGGCTGCGCACCTACGCGGTCGCGGCGGCGATCTGCCTGGTCGCCTTGCCTCTGGCCGCCTTCACTGGCTGGGAAGCCGGCTGGCTGCCGAGTTCCTATGAGCGTTTCCAGGCCGCCAACGGCTTGCGCCAGGTCACCCTGGGCGACGGCAGCCAGGTGGAACTCAACCTGGGTACCGAGCTGGTCTTCAGCAACTACAAGGATCAGCGCCGCGTCACGTTGAACAAGGGCGAGGCGTTCTTCAAAGTCAGCCATGACAGCGCCCATCCGTTCATCGTGCACGCAGGCGAAGGCCAGGTGCGCGTCACGGGCACCCAGTTCAACGTCTGGAAGTATGAAGACCAGGTGCGGGTCACGTTGCTCGAAGGCTCGGTGCAGATTGCCAGCGACGCGTTACACGGCAGCGTGCCCCTGACGCCGGGCATGCAGGCCAGCTACCAACAGGGCGATGCAACGCCGCGCATACAGGCAATCACCGCCAATGACAGCGCCCTGGCCTGGCGCCAGGGCAAGCTGGTGCTCGACAACCTGGCGCTGGTGGATGCGTTGCCGTTGATCAACCGCTACCTGAACAAACCGGTGATGCTGGCAGACGCCAACACCGGGACGATTCGCATCGGCGGCATCTACAACATCACCGAGGTCAATAACCTCATCCCCTCCTTGCCCAAGGTCTTGCCGGTCTATCTGACCCAGAACCAGGATGGCAACCCCGTACTCAATTCCATCCCGCGTAAATCCCCCAAAGGCTGAGCTTGCCCCCGGCTCGGGCGTCGTTGCGCCTGAAGTGTCCATTTTTGAGACACTCGACTCCCCTGGACCGCCCCTGTGGTGCGGATTCATCGTTTTGTCATAGGCAGTGTTACAACGCTGATACAGCTTGGTGAATCGTTTGTGGTACGGCGCTGTGTGTATGCCTGGGCGGCAGGTGTCTCAGCGCTGAAACAGCACTGACATCACTTCGCCCACAAACAACTCCAACCCATTGAATAACAACGGTAAATAAAAAGCGGCACGGCTTCTGCTCTATCCCTTGCAGCGCTGTTTAGGGTCAGCGCGACGAATAAGGAATGCCGCCGTGGCCACACTCACTCAAGGTTCGATGAACGTGCTGCTGATCAGCTGTGTACTCAGCGTCGGCATCAGTGTTCCCAGCTTTGCAGAGGATGGCGTGATCGTGACAGGGCGCAACGTACAGGCTCATATGTACGGCCGCGCCGCCTTCGGTAAAGACCCCTACCCCACCACCGCCAACGCCAACCCCAGCCGGGACATCATCGGTGCCACTGGCGAGCTCAGTGATATGGATATCGGCGGCATCAGCAGCGGCTCAAGCATTGTCCGCGCAGTTCAGACCAACGGCACCTTGACCGGCCTGCACGCCACACAAAACAGCATGTCCACCCTGGGGGCCGGCTCCGCTGCGGGCCACGGTGCGGGCAGCGGCATGGGCGGGCAGATCAGCGACTCGGTCCAGCGCGGCATGGCGCCGTTGAATAACATCGGCAGCATGCTGGGGGGCAAGTGATGAATCGTTCCCTGCTCGTTCTCGCCCTGTTGGCCAGCGCCCCGGCATTCGCCGACGACACGGCGGTGATCCACAACAGCGGCCAACAATACCAGGGTGTCGTGTCGATCAACCAGGCGGCCGGCAACCAGCAACAAATGTCCAACAGCCGCGCCATCGCGCTCGGTGGCCAGGCCACCAACGTCAACATCCAGCGCCTCGACGGCAGTGTCGACCCGTCCCTGAACGCCAGGGCGGCGATCCAGGGCAGCTCATTTACCAACGGCAACGGTGTACTGGGCATCAACCAGTCGGCCGGGGCCAATAACCAATCCATCAATGCCGTGCGGATCAGCATCAACCCTGGCCCGCAAAGCATCGATGACAGCGTCCTGTTGCAACAGAACACCACGACGCTGGCAACCGACTCAGGGCTCACCCCCACCACTGGCAGCCGCCTTGTCGTTACGAGCGACCAGGCCTTCACAGGCAGCCGAGGAGTGATTCAGGTGAACCAGAGTGCCGGGGTGGGGAACCGAGTGGCTAACACCCTGGGCATCACTATCAAGTAAACGCTTGGTAGCACTCGTTAGACCGTACCAACACTTAACCAACTAATTAGAAGCAAGGAGAAACACCATGAAACCTCAAATGGCTCTGAAACCACTGGTTTTCGCACTGGCCGCACTCATGGCTGCTGCTGCTCAAGCAGGTGGTGGCTGGCACCCTGCGCCTCAACCCACCGGTGTGGTTGCCTCTGTGGTGACCGATGTGCAGAACAGCGTGGGCAACAAGTTCGATGACACCAAAACCGAAAACAACGCCTCCGCCGACGGCTCGGTCACCAGCAACAGCGGTAACACCGGGGTCAACGTACAGGCGGGCAGTGGTAACCAGGCCGACAACTCCGGCGCCATCTCCAGTGCCAAAGGTGACTTTGCAACGGTATTCGCTGTCGTCGATGTCAATCAAAACAGCGGGCTCAACAACTTCGTCAACAAAGGCACCCAGAACAACGCCTCGTTGGATAACTCGGCTAACGGGAACTCCGGCAACCTGGGTTACAACGGCCAGGCCGGTCAAGGCAACCAGGGTAAAAACAACCTGGCAATCACCACCGCTGATGGCAAAAACATCGCAGCGGCCGCCAACACCGAGCAAAACTCGCTCGCCAACAGCTACCTGAACACTGCCGCTACCAGCTACGGGTATGGCCATGGCAGCAAAGCCCAATACGTGTCCAACAACTCCAGCCTCGACAACTCGGTTAACCGCAACTCCGGCAATGTGGGTGTGAACCTGCAATCCGGTTCGGGCAACCAAGGCAGCAACAGCCTGTCGATCGGTCAAGGTTGCAGCGTCTGCGCCAGCGGCGTGCGCTTCTGATCCAACGGGGCCTTGGCAACAAGGCCCTTTTTTATTCCAGTGTCCAGCAGGTCACACGATCATGCGCCTCGCGACCCTCACCCTCCTGATGCTGCTCACCGGCCCGACCTGGGCAGGCACCATGGCGATCTCCGCCCTGCCTGGCGGTACAGTGATCTACAAGAAGGTCGAGAGTATTCGTGAACGCCGGTTCGCCAACCTGGTGGAACAGAAAACCGATTTCAGCTGCGGTGCTGCGGCACTCGCTACCATTCTGCGCCAGGGTTATTGGCTGGATGTAGACGAAGATCACGTCATCAAAGGCATGCTGGTCAATGCCGACCAGGACCTGGTGCGTACCCAGGGCTTTTCCATGCTGGACATGAAGCGCTACCTCGAAAGCATCGGCATGCGTGCCCGGGGCTACAAAATCGCGCCAGAAACACTGGTCACCGTAAGGATCCCCGTGGTGGTCCTGCTGGAAATTCGTGGCTACAAGCACTTCGTGGTGATGCAGCGGGCCGACAAGGACTGGGTCTATATCGGCGACCCGGTACTGGGCCATAAGCGCTATTCCCATGATGACTTCGTCAAGGGCTGGAACGGCATCGTGTTCGCCGTGCTGGGTGAAGGTTACGACAAGGCCAACGCCCTGCTCGACCCGCCCACGCCACTGACCGCCAAGAACCAGTTGAATGAGTTCAGGCCCGTAGGCGATGCCGAGCTGATGGATTTCGGTTTTATCCAGAGCGACTTCTTCTAAGAAGCGCAATAAGGGGCAGGACGCTCCAGGAGCAAAAGATGAACACTTCCCGTTGGCTGACGGTCTTGTGTCTGGCAGCCTCAATGCCCGCTTATGCTTCGTCGGGGTTCAAACCCATCGAGCTCAAGGATTCGGAAATGGCCGACCTGCGCGGTCGTTACGTGATGCCGGGACGGATCATCAGCTTCGGCATTGTCATGAGCAGCACCTGGACCAACGCCGTGGGTGACACCATCACCGGCAAGGCCAGCATGCAGATCGATTCGTCGACCATCACCCCGCAATTCTACGTACAAACCACCGGCTCGACCGGCAACGGCACGAACCCGAACACCGGCACCGGCACGGTAACCGGCGGCGCCGGCCTGGGCAGCGGCCAGGGTGTGACACAAAGCGTACGCACCGCCGGCGATGGCAACACCGCCTACAACAATGTGGGCATCACCGTCGAGAACGGTTTTGCGCCCTCCAACATCGTGCAATCAGGACAGGTGCTGGTCGCCGGCGGCACGGTGACCGGTGACAGCGCGGCAGGCCGCGTGAGCGTGTCGGCCAACAACGGTGGCTTGCAGATGGCGATCCAGGCCAACCACAACCAGGGCAACAGCCTGCAGCAGATCGGCGGCGGGAATGTGCTGCAAGGCACGGTGCTGACCGGCAACACTAACTTCGTCAACAACATGACCCAACTTAACGTCGTGATGAACAACAACGGTTTGAACAACGGTGCGTTGAACTGCAATCTGGATCAACTCAAAGCCCTACGCACGCTCGGTTATTGAACTACGCTGACCGTCGACACTTACGCATTAGAAAAGGACGGCTTATTTCATGCATCGATCGTTATCGCTCCGTGCTGTGATCTGTTTAAGTACGCTCTTGCCCGCATCCGTTCTGTATGCAGCGCCAGACAGCGACATCGAAACCCTCAAACGGGAACTCCTGGAACTCAAGCAGCGGTACGAAGTGCAGCAAAAAGCGCTGGCCGTGCTGGAGCAGCGCGTGCGTCAGGTCGAAGACCAACCGGCAACCCCGGCCCCCAAACGCCTGGCCAAGTCGCCGGCAGACTTTCAAAAAGCCAACGGCACCACCGTCGCGGGCACGGGGGCCGCGGCGGCATCCGGTGGGGCGGGGGGCGGCGGCAGTTCCTACGGCCAGTCCCTCAAGGATGATTCGGCCCCGGCGCAAAGTGTCAGTAACCTCTATAACGAAGCCAGCGGCTTTTTCGGCAACGGCAAGTTCAGCTTCGAAACCGGCGTTACCTATGCCCGTTACGACGCCCGTCAGTTGACCCTCAACGGGTTCCTGGCGCTGGACTCGATTTTCCTCGGCAATATCAACCTGGACCGAATCAAGTCCGATAACTGGACCCTGGACCTGACCGGGCGCTACAACGTCGATAACCGTTGGCAGTTCGACGTGAACGTGCCGGTGGTGTACCGCGAGTCGACTTACCAGTCTGCCGGTGCCGGCAACAACGGCACCGCCACATCGGAACAATCGGTCACCCGCGACCCGACCATCGGCGACGTCAACTTCGGCGTGGCCTACAAGTTCCTCGACGAAACCCCCACCCTGCCGGATGCGGTGGTGTCGGTGCGGGTCAAGGCGCCCACCGGCAAAGAACCGTTTGGTATCAAGCTGATCAATACACCCGGCAACGACAACCTGTTCGTGCCGGAAAGCCTGCCTACGGGCAATGGCGTGTGGTCGATCACTCCGGGCATTTCCCTGGTCAAGACCTTCGATCCTGCCGTGTTATTCGGCTCGCTGTCCTACACCCATAACTTCGAAGAATCCTTCGATGACATCAGCAGTGACGTCAACCAGAAGGTCGGCGGCAAGGTCAGCCTGGGCGACAGCTTCCAGTTCGGGGTCGGCGTGGCCTTTGCCCTCAACGAGAAGATGAGTATGTCGTTCTCGGTGTCCGACCTGGTGCAGCGCAAGAGCAGGCTCAAGCCCAACGGCGGCGACTGGCAATCGGTGGTTTCCAGCGATGCCAACGCCGGTTATTTCAACGTGGGGATGACCATTGCCGCGTCGGATAACCTGACCATCGTGCCGAACCTGGCAATCGGCATGACAGACGATGCGCCGGACTTTACGTTCAGCTTGAAATTCCCGTATTACTTCTAACCCGACCGCTACAGAATCCGGTGCACAAGGAAAAGCCCCGCAACGATAAGGGTCGTTGCGGGGCTTTTCGGTTTACCCGCCCTAGCGGATCTGGTGTTTGTGCAGCAACCGGTAGAACGTCGGCCGGGAAATCCCCAGCACACGGGCCGCGACACTCAGGTTGTCGCTGTGCCGATTGAGCACATCGCACAGCGCCTGGCGTTCAGCACGGTGCTTATAGTCTTCCAGTGTAGCCATGGGTGGCGAAATTGCCTGTTCGCCCAGCAATCCCAGATCGGCGGCTTCGATCTGGCGCCCTTCGGCGAGTACCAGGCCGCGGCGCACGCGGTTGGCCAGTTCGCGCACATTGCCCGGCCACGGGTGTTGCCCCATGGCCACCAGGGCGTCATCGCTGAAGCTGCGGGGGCGGCGGCCGGTTTCCTGGCTGTAGAAGCGTGAAAAGTGGTTGGCCAGCATCGCCACATCACCATGGCGCTCGCGCAAGGGCGCGGTGACCACCTGCAGCACATTGAGCCGGTAGTACAAGTCTTCGCGGAAAGCGCCCTTGGCGACGGCCGCCTCAAGGTCGACGTGGGTGGCCGCCAACACCCGCACGTCCACCGGAATCGGCTGGCTGCCGCCGACCCGCTCGACCTGCTTTTCCTGGAGAAAGCGCAGCAGGTTGGCTTGCAGTTCCATGGGCAAATCGCCGATTTCATCGAGGAACAGGGTGCCGCCATGGGCCGCTTCGATGCGCCCGACCTTGCGTTGATGGGCGCCGGTAAACGCGCCCTTCTCATGGCCGAACAGTTCGGATTGGATCAGGTGTTCAGGAATGGCGCCGCAGTTGATCGCGACAAAGGGCCTGGCATGGCGCTGGGATTGGCGGTGCAGGGTCTTGGCCACCAGCTCCTTGCCGGTGCCGCTGTCGCCACGGATCAGTACCGGGGACTCCGTGGGCGCCAGCTTGGACAATAATTTGCGTAACTCACGAATGGGGCGGCTTTCCCCCAGCAACTCGTGCCCTTCATCTACCGGGGTGTGACCCTTGCCACGCAGGCGCGCCATGCCAAACGCGCGGCCCAGGGTCACCTGCACCCGCGCCACGTCGAATGGCAGGGTATGGAAGTCGAAAAACCACTCGCAGACGAAGTCCCCCACATTTTGCAGGCGCAACACATCCTGGCTGAGTACGGCGATCCACTCGGTGCCACTACGACTGATCAGTTCCTTGACCGCTTCAGGCCGCTCCAGATGATAGGGCTGCAGGCGCAATAGGCCGACATCGCATGAGCGCTCTCCTACCGATTCCAATGTGCAACTGTCGACATCCCACCCGGCCGTACGCAAACCGGGCAGCAACCCGTGGCAGTCGTCACAGGGGTCAACCACGAGCAAACGACGTTGGACGAGGGGCACACCCATGACTGATCCTTGGCGTCAAAAATCACTAAAGTTATTTAGAAACAACAGTTTGTAATGGTTGCCGATAACCCTAGCAAGATCTTGACAGCGTGCTTGTATCGTTTCGCTATAAGTGCGGACAAAAAGCCACTACTCGCGTTTGCAGGTCAAAAAGTTGCGTCTTCGCAAAACTTTCAATCAGCTTTCAAAACAGCCGCTTACATGACGTCCATCAGGAAAAGTTGAAATTTGTTGCTCTAACATGTGACCCGCACCCCGTCATCGCGCATCAGTACAAGTAACCCGCCGCACGGTCAGCCCAACCGCCGGTACTCACTTGAATGGGCATTTAGAGAGAGACCCACATGAACGCCCCGCTCCGCATCAACGAAGCTCTTTTGATCGCAGACCGTGCTTTCCAGCCCTTTCAATGCGTGGCCTGGCACGATGGCAATGGCGCCCTGAGCCTGAGTGTCATCGACCGCACCAATAACCGTATCGGCAGCAAACAGCTGTCGTCGAACACCTATAGCGACCCGGCGCAATTGGAAGACTTGCTGTTGCAGGCCCGCGCCGAACTCGACAAAGATGGCTACCAGTTGCAGTCCTGGGCCATGCCGAAGTAAATCGCGGCTAACTTGCGATCACTGCAAAACAGTGATCGCGAGTTGCACAATGGAACTTAAGACGCTTATCGCGCCGCTAGAATAAACCGTTCGATTGCTTCCGCAGCGCCCTCCTCGACATTGCTGCCGGTGACCACGCTGGCCTGGCGCTTGACGGCTTCTTCCGCCTGCCCCATGGCAATCGACAGCCCGGCCACCTGAAACATCGCCGGATCGTTCCCCCCGTCCCCGATGGCCGCCGTCTGCTCCAGCGGCACCCCAAGGTGCGCCGCCAGGGTCTTCAACGCCTCGCCCTTGTTGGCCAGCATGGCCGTCACATCCAGGTAAATCGGCTGCGAACGCGACACCTGGGCCAAGCCCTGGACCTTGGGCTGCAATTGCGCTTCCAACGCCACCAGCAATGGGGTGTCGTTGCTCGCGGCGACGATCTTGTCGATACGCTCCAGGTAGGGTTCGAAACTTTCCACCACCACCGGCCCATAACCCAGGCCATGGGCTTCCCGCGGTTCCACCGGCCCTGGCGGACCACGGCGCAGCCAGTCGCCGTCGGCAAACACCCAGACTTCCACATCCGGCTCGGCCGAGAACAGCGCCAAGGTCACCAGCGCCGCCTCCGCCGGCAGGTGGTGGGCAACCAGGATGCTGCCATCCGGGTTGATCAAGGTGCCACCGTTGAAGCCCGCCACCGGCACATCGATCCCGAATGTCTCGATCAGGTGCAGCATGGCCTTGGGCGGTCGCCCGCTGGCCAGGCTGAAAAACACCCCGGCCTCGCGCAGGGCGCTCACCGCGTCGACAGTACGCTGGCTCAGGCGGTGATCCGGATGCAGCAAGGTGCCGTCCACGTCGCTGAGGATAAAACGGATGGGATGAATCGCTGCATCACTCATCCGAGCGAGTGCCAGGTGCGGCCATCGCGCGCCAGCAACCCATCAGCCGCTGCGGGCCCGTCTTCACCGGCCTTGTAGGTCTGGATCCCGTCGTCCTCCTTCCATGCATCGAGGAACGGTTGCACTGCTCGCCAGCCGTTTTCGATGTTGTCGGCGCGCTGGAACAAGGTCTGGTCGCCGGTCATGCAGTCGTAGATCAGGGTTTCGTACCCGGTCGACGGTTGCATCTCGAAGAAGTCCTTGTAGGCAAAGCCCAGCTGGATGTTGGCCATGTCGAGGGTCGGCCCGGGCTTTTTCGCCAGCAGGTCGAACCACATGCCTTCGTTGGGCTGGATCTGGATCTTCAAGTAGGTGGGCTTGACCTCGTCCACCTCGGTGTCACGGAATTGCGCATAGGGCGCCGGCTTGAAGCAGATCACGATTTCGGTGTCGCGCACGCTCATGCGCTTGCCGGTGCGCAGGTAGAACGGCACGCCGACCCAGCGCCAGTTATCGATCATCACCTTGAGGGCGACGAAGGTCTCGGTGCTGCTGTCGGGAGCGACGTTGGCTTCTTCGCGGTAGCCGGGCAGTGGCTTGCCGGCGATTTCGCCCGCGGTGTATTGCCCGCGCACCGAGTTGGCCCGCGCGTCTTCCAGGGACCACGGGCGTACCGCACCGATGACCTTGGCCTTTTCACCGCGCACCGCATCGGCACCAAAGGCAGCCGGGGGCTCCATGGCCACCATCGCCAGCAGCTGGAACAGGTGGTTGGGCACCATATCGCGCAGGGTGCCGGTTTTTTCGAAGAAATTGCCTCGCGTCTCCACGCCGACGGTTTCGGCGGCGGTGATTTGCACGTGGTCGATGTAATGGTTGTTCCAGAACGCTTCGAACAGCACGTTGGAGAAACGGCTGATGAGGATGTTCTGCACCGTCTCCTTACCCAGGTAATGGTCGATGCGATAGATCTGCTTCTCGCTCATCACCTTGAGCAGGCTGGCGTTCAACGCTTCGGCGGTGGCCAGGTCGGAGCCGAAGGGCTTCTCGATCACCACGCGCCGGAAACTGTCATCGGTTTCCGTCAACAGGCCGGCACTGCCCAGGCGCTGCACCACGTCACTGAAGAAGCGCGGTGCGGTGGCCAGGTAGAACACCGCGTTGCCGGTACCGCTGCCGGCGATCTTCTTGCCGATGTCGGCGTAGGTGCTGTCATCGAGGAAATCGCCCTCGACGTAGCTGATGCCTTTGGCCAGTTGCGCCCACAATGCCGGATCGAGGGCGTTATCCCCATTGCCCTTGACCTTGCTCGCCGCCTCGGTGCGGATAAAATCCTCGAGTTTCTTGGCGAAGTCGGCATCGCTGATGGCGTTGTGATCGACGCCAACGATACGCAGGCCATCGCCCAGCAAGCCATCACGACTGAGGTTGTACAGCGCCGGCATCAGCAGGCGCTTGACCAGGTCGCCATGGGCGCCAAACAGAAACAGGGTGGTGGGTGGAGCAGGTTCGGCCTTGAGTTTCTTGCCGTTGGCGGTCATTTTTTGGAAGTCTCCACGTGGCCGCCAAAGCCAAAGCGCATGGCAGACAGCATCTTGTCACCGTAGGTGCTCTGCTGGCGCGAGCGGAACCGCGCGAACAACGACGTGGACAGTACCGGCACCGGTACGGCTTGCTCCATGGCGGCTTCGATGGTCCAGCGGCCTTCGCCACTGTCGGCCACGGAACCGGAGTAACCGTCCAGCTTGGGGTCGGTGGCCAGGGCGTCGGCGGTCAGGTCCAGCAACCAGGACGAGACCACGCTGCCACGGCGCCAGACTTCGGCGATATCGGCAACGTTGAG
This sequence comes from Pseudomonas sp. LAMO17WK12:I1, assembly GCF_900177315.1. Lineage (NCBI taxonomy): Bacteria > Pseudomonadati > Pseudomonadota > Gammaproteobacteria > Pseudomonadales > Pseudomonadaceae > Pseudomonas > Pseudomonas sp. LAMO17WK12:I1. The sequence continues at coordinate 127,753 of NZ_FWZV01000013.1, forward strand.
GTCGAAGCGCTGGTCTTCGGGCAGGTTTTCCGAGTTCTTGGTCTTGAGGATGTCAAAACCCTCGGCAAACGCCTGCATCATCCCGTACTCGATGCCGTTGTGGATCATCTTGACGAAATGCCCGGAGCCCGCCGGGCCGGCGTGGATGTAGCCCTGCTCGGCACGCTTGTCAGCCGACGCGGAACGGTCCTTGGTGCGCGGGATGTTGCCCAGGCCCGGTGCCAGGCTGGCGAAGATCGGGTCGAGGCGCTGCACCGTCTCGGTGTCGCCGCCGATCATCATGCAGTAGCCACGCTCCAGGCCCCAGACCCCGCCGGAGGTACCGACATCGACATAGTGCAGGCCCTTTTGCGCCAGGGCCTTGCCGCGACGCACGTCATCCTTATAGTTGGTGTTGCCGCCGTCGATGATCACGTCACCGTCTTCCAGCAGCTCACTGAGTTCATTGATGGTGTTTTCGGTGGGGTCGCCTGCCGGCAACATCACCCAGACGGCACGGGGTTTCTGCAGCCCGGCCACCAGGGCCTTCAAGTCGGCAACGCCGGTGGCGCCCTCTTCGCTCAAACCTTTGACAAATGCTTCGTTACGGTCGTAAACAACGGTGGTATGCCCATTGAGCATCAGGCGCCGTGCAATATTCCCGCCCATGCGGCCTAGTCCGATAATCCCCAGTTGCATGTGCTGATGCTCCCAACTACTGAATAAATGTGTGACATAGTTTATAGCGCAATGAGGCTAATGAGGGTTAGTCCAGGGCAGATCCGTGTAGTTTCATGGGAAAAAATTGCCATCGTTTCACCATCACGCCTCCGAAAGTCACACGACCACCAAAAATAAAAAAGTTCCATTGAAGTGGAAAAGAATTCAGAATTGCTTCCGACTGTTGCCGAGAACCTCGACTCAAGCGTTCTGGCACACCGCGACACACCGGCTATTTGCGAGGCAAGCAATGAGCACAGCACAGATGACCCGTCCTCCACAGACCCTCTACGTCACACTCCGTCGCGATGAATTGCGCCAGTTGAAAGACGAACGCGATCAGTTGCAGCTTGAGGTCATGCGCCTGCGTGCCCATATCATTCAAGCCCAGCTGGACCAGCCTTCCGGTGTGCAGCCCGCGCTCTGCTGAGCCCGTCATCACTTTGTAAGATAACGGCTACATAAATCTCACAAAGTTTTCACATGCCCTTCCCGATACTCCCGCCCCCAAGGGCCATCCCATGCAAGGGTGGCCTCTGTTGCGTGCAGCCCTGCGCGTCAACTGAAAAATTATCGGGTTGGAGCGCTGGATGGCGATGTTCGAACGCAGCAGCAAGTCTGCGAAAGGCTTTGATTGGGCCGGTCTTGCCTGGCTATTCGTGTTTTTCTGGTACTTCTCCGGCATTACCCAACTGCTGATCCAACTCAGCGGCACTTCCGGCTTCAGTGGTTTTCGCCAAGCCTTCTTCATGAGCGCGATATGGCTCGCGCCCCTGCTGGTATTCCCCCGCCGTACGCGCCTGCTGGCCGCTGTGATCGGCGTGGTGCTGTGGGCCTGTTCCATGGCCAGCCTGGGTTATTTCTTCATCTACCAGCAGGAATTTTCCCAAAGCGTCATCTTCATCATGTTCGAGTCGAACATCTCCGAAGCCGGCGAGTACGCCACCCAATACTTCGCCTGGTGGATCGTGCTGGCGTTCATTGCCCACACCGCCGTGGCTATTTTCCTGTGGACCCGGGTACGCCCGGTGTATTTGCCGCGCGGCCAGGCCCTGGTGGCGGCAACGGCGATCCTGGTGGCGATCATCGGTTACCCGCTGGTCAAGCAGATTGCCCGCAGCGACACCCTGGACGACGCCATCGACCGCTTCGAATCGCGCATCGAACCGGCCGTGCCCTGGCAGATGATCGTTGCCTACCGCCGCTACACCGAACAGCTGGACAACATGCAGGGCATGCTCGACAGCGCCAGCCAGATCGCGCCCTTGACCAACCTCAAGGACACCATGGCCGGCCAGCCGTCGACCCTGGTGCTGGTGATCGGCGAGTCCACCAACCGTCAACGCATGAGTCTCTACGGCTATCCGCGCAACACCACGCCGGAACTGGACAAGCTGCGCGACCAACTGGCGGTGTTCGACAATGTCATCACCCCGCGCCCCTATACCATCGAAGCCCTGCAACAGGTACTGACGTTCGCCGACGAGGAGAACCCCGATCTCTACCTCAAGACACCGTCGATCGTCAGCGTGATGAAACAGGCCGGGTACAAGACCTACTGGATCACCAACCAGCAGACCATGACCAAACGCAACACCATGCTCACGACCTTTTCCGAACAGGCCGACGAGCAGGTGTACCTGAACAACAACCGCAACCAGAACGCCCGCCAATACGACGGCGATGTACTGGAGCCATTCTCCAAGGCCCTGGCCGATCCGGCCGAGCGCAAGTTCATCGTGGTGCACCTGCTCGGCACCCACATGAGCTACCAGTACCGCTACCCACCGACCTTCGACAAATTCACCGACCGCCAGGGCGTGCCTGCCGGGATCAGTGACGATCAACTGCCCATCTACAACAGCTACGACAATGCGGTGCTGTACAACGATTTCGTGGTGTCGAGCCTGATCAAGGACTACGCCAAGACCGATCCCAACGGCTTTTTGCTGTACCTGTCGGACCACGGCGAAGACGTATTCGATTCCGCTGGCCACGCCACGCTGGGGCGTAACGAAGGCAAGCCGACAGCGCCGATGTACACCATTCCGTTCATGGCCTACGCCTCGCCGAAATGGCGTGAAACCCACGACTGGAAGTTTGCCGGCGACTTGCAACGCCCTTACAGCAGCTCGCAATTGATCCACACCTGGGCCGACCTCGCAGGGCTGAGTTTCAACGAACTGGACCGCAGCAAGAGCGTCGTGAGCGACAGCTTCACGCCGCGCCCGCTGATGATCGGCAACCCCTACATGCGCCCGCAAAAGGCCTTGATTGACTTCAGCCTGATCAAGCCCAAGAAGGTTAATCCGACCGATGTGGTCCTGCAGGAACCGCCGGCCTTGTAACAGAAAGATAACAATCATTCTCGTTTAGCCCTAAAGTTCCCCCGCTCCTTTCGTCTTTGAGCCAAGGCCTTCCCTTTCCGGGGTGGCCGCAAAGACGACAAGGAGTCTTCCGCGATGTTCGCGCCTTTTACCCGCTCCATGACCCTCACGCTCGGCCTGTGCGGCGCCGCCCTAAGCCCGGACCTGCTGGGTGAAACCGACCCCGAACACACCCCGCTCGAACTCGGCGCGACCAACATCTCCGCCGAAGGCCTGGGCGCCACCACCGAACACACCGGTGCCTACACCACCGGCTCGATGAGCACCGCCACCCGCCTGAACCTGTCGGTCAAGGAAACCCCACAATCGATCTCGGTGATCACTCGCCAGCAGATGGATGATTTCAATCTCAACACGTTGACCGACGTGCTGCGCCAGACCACCGGGATCAACGTCCAGCACAACGACTCCGACCGCGTGTCCTATTCCTCCCGCGGCTACGGCATCACCAACTTCCAGATTGACGGAATGCTCAATACCTTCGGCTACATGAAGTCCGACGCCGATACCATCATCTATGACCACATCGAGGTGGTACGCGGTGCCACGGGCTTGACCACCGGCGCCGGCGACCCCTCGGCCACCATCAATATGGTGCGCAAGCGCCCGACGGCCCAATGGCAGGCGAAAACCGGCGTCAGCGCCGGCAGCCATGACAACTATTACAGCTACGTGGACGTGGGCGGCCCGCTGGCGTTCGACGGCAAGCTGCGCGGACGCACGGTGCTGGCCTACCGTGACAGCCAATCGTTCCGCGACAACTATGGCCTGCAGCGGGCGGTCGGCTACGGCATCCTGGAAGGCGATCTTTCCGACGATACCGTGCTGGCCGTAGGTTTCGATTACCAGAACAAGCAGGTCCAGGGCACCTCATGGGGTACCGTGCCGTACTGGAACAGTGAGGGCGGCAAGGCCGGACTGTCGCGCTCCACCAATATGGCGGCGCACTGGAGTTCCTGGCCGCTGACGGACAAGACCACCTTCGCGACCCTCGACCATCGGCTGGGCGGCGACTGGCACGTGAAGGCCGCCTACACCCATCGCCAGAGCGATACGGATGGCAAGGTGTACTACGGCGGCGCAGGCTTCCCCAACGATGACCGCAGCGGCATGACCGCCTGGGCGAGCCATATGCGCGGCACATCGAGAATGGAGGCCGTCGACCTCAACCTCGCCGGCAGCTATGCACTGCTGGGCCGCGAACATGCACTGATGATGGGCTATGGCGAGGCCACGCAGCGGGACGTCTCCCCCGTGATGCGCAGCAACCTACCCGCCGGCTATTACACCATCGAAGACTGGAAATACATGGGCGGGATCGCCAAGTTCGGCGACACCGTCACCGACCTCAAGGGCGAACACAGCAGCAAGCAACAAAAGGCCGGCTACCTGGCCACGCGACTGAGCCTTACCGACCGCTTGCATGCGGTGCTGGGCAGTCGCTATGGCAGTTGGGAACTGAAAAGCGCCGCCCCGCACTACGATGCCAACGACCAGCTTACCGCCGCCGGGAAAACCAGCCAGACCCACAATGATATGTGGACGCCCTACGCCGGCCTGCTCTACGACCTGACACCGGAGTACACCGTCTACGCGAGCTATACCGACATTTTCAAACCCCAGAGCCTGCGGGATGCCAACAAGAAGTACCTGGAGCCCGTGGTCGGCAGCAACTACGAGGTAGGCCTCAAGGGCAGCGTGCTCGACGAACGCTTGAACCTGGCGGCGGCATATTTCTGGAGCACCCAGGACAACGTCGCCGAGCGGGACGATTCGGTGGAGCGAAACCCGACCACCGGCGAGGAGTACTACAAGTCCGGCGGCAAAGGTAACAAGGTCAACGGCTTCGAATTGGAAGCTGCCGGAGAAATCCTGCCCGATTGGAACCTGACGGCCGGTTATACCTACACCCATTCGGTCAACGGCTCGGGCAAACGCAACAACACCGGGCAGCCGCTGAACCTGCTGAGAGTGTCCAGCGCCTACCGTTTGCCGGGGGCGTGGCGCAACCTCACGGTCGGCGGCGCGGTGAACTGGCAGAGCGACATTTACGATTGGAGCAATCGACCTACAGGGGTACGCGTCGGCAACACACCGGTGACCGAACGGGCGAAGATCACACAACAGGCGTACACGGTGGTCAACCTGATGTCCCGCTATCAATTCGACGAGCACGTCTCAGCGTCGCTTAACGTCAACAACCTATTCGATAAAAAGTATTACGAACGCGTCGGCTTTTATAACGGCGTGTATTGGGGCGACCCACGCGCCATTACGCTGGCCTTGGACTGGAAGCTTTAAAGCCGGCCATCCGAAGTTAACGATATTGTTAACTTCGGATGTTTCTCGCGTTAATTCCCACTTAATAAGATCGCACCAGAATCGCCCCAAGATTCTGATCAAGGACAGAGCAGATAACCGATCACACTTAATGAGTAAACACAGATGAAACTCTCGACCTTGATGCTTGCCAGCCTGATGACCCTGGGCTCCGCCGCCGCGTTTGCCGAAGGCGGCTCGGAGCGCTCGAAGGAGTTCTACAACAACTTCACCTTCACGCAGCAGACGCTTCACGGCACGACTGAACAAACGGCGTCCGCCAACGGCAAGACACCGAACACCAACACGACCGAACAGGAACAGCCCAAGAGTTAATTTAATCGTTAGTTAATCCGCAATACCCTCGGCCATTCCGCTCCGTTGGCAAAGGTTTATTGGGCGCCCTCTGCTGGCGCCCTTTTTTTCGCCGGTTATTTATTAAAGCGGCTTGTTCCAGAACAACATGCGCCCATGGGCCGGATCAAACTTCGCATCATCAAAACCAAACTTGCGATACGCCGACTGGGCGACGGCATTACCTTCCAGCACCTCCAGGGTGATCTTGCAGCAACCACGTTGGCGGGCGATGTCCTCGACCTTCAGCAGCATTTTCTGGCTCAGCCCCAAGCCGCGAAACTCATTCATCACCACCACGTCGTGCACGTTGACCAAGGGGCGGCAGGCAAAGGTGGAAAACCCTTCAAAGCAATTCACCAGCCCCGCCGGTTCACCGCCGACAAACGCCAGCACACTGAACGCATGGGGGCGCTTGGCCAACTCGGCCGGCAGTTGCTCCAGCAGGTCGGCTGGCAGGCTATGGCCGCCGCCCATGGGGTCTTCGGCGTAATGGTTAAGCACCTTGGCAATGGCTTCGGCATGTACAGGATTGGTGTAGCTGGCTTGCAGCACCAGGATATCTGGGGTGTCCATTTCCGTCCTCGATCACGACTACAAGGGAATCTGTTCCCTTTGAGGGGCACGATTGTAAGCGTGGAGTCAGCACCAGATGAAGGAGATTAACTACAAATGTGCGCCCGAAAGCGCGAAGGCTTTGGCACTAAAAAAACCCAAAGTGCCCATCCAGGGCTTTTTTCGTACAGGCCTCAGCCGAAGCGCTGCAGCTGCATTTCTTGCAACCGGCTCAGGGTGCGACGGAAAGGAAACGCCAGGTAACCGTCGGTATACAGGCGCTCCAGTGGCACCTGGGCGTCGATGAACAACGGCACCTTGCGGTCGTAGCACTCGTCCACCAAGGCGATGAAGCGACGCACACTGTCGTCGTGCACCGACAACTGCGGCAACTCGCGATCACCGGCCACCACGCGCTCGACCCCATCCTCGGTGCCGCGGGCAATCCGGCCTGGGCGCTGTTGCGCACTCAGGTTGGGCACGTCCCCCAACAGGATCGCCTTGAAGCGGTCGCACAGCAGCATGAAATCCATTGCCGCCAGGGGTTGTTCGCAGAGGTCGGCATAGCGGCACCACAGTACGCTGTCACTGGCCTGCACGCACACGATGGAACGATGGCCGACGGTGACCGGGCCACGACTCACCGCCTGGCCTTCGGCCAATTGCGCGAACACGTTCGCCAGCGCATCGGGCTGGTTCACCCAATAGCGCTGCCGGCCCACGCCTGGATGCAAGCGATGATCCTCGCCACCGTCGACCGCCACCACGTGCATATGCCGCCCGATCGCCGCAATGCCCGGCAGGAAGCGCTCCCGATTGAAGCCATCGGCATACAGCTGGGCCGGTGGTTGATTGGAGGTGCAGACCATCACCACACCTTCCTCGAACATGACCTGGAACAGCCGGCCGAGGATGATCGCGTCACCGATGTCACTGACGAACAGCTCATCGAAACACAATACCCGCACCTCCCGGCTCAGCTCCCGCGCCAGGGCCTGCAACGGGTCATGGGTGCCGGTGAGCTGGAACAGACGCTGATGCACCCAGCCCATGAAGTGGTGAAAATGCTGACGCCGCGCGGGCACCCGCAGGCTTTGGTAGAACTGATCCATCAACCAGGTCTTGCCGCGCCCCACCGGCCCCCATAGGTAAACGCCAGTCACGGGCGAACGGCCTTGATGCAAGGCCGCATGACAGGCTTGCAGGGCATCCACCGCCCGGCGCTGGGCGTCGTCGGCAACGAAACCCTGTTGGGCGATGGCGTGTTGGTAAGCAGCGAGGGGCGAGTCGAAAGTCATGCCCGCGATTATGACCTACAGGGAGATGTCCAGCCGTGAAATCTTGCCCTTCGCGTCCAGGCGAAAGGTGTAGCGCAACTCCAGCGGGCTGCCGGGAAAATTGCCGGAGACCACATTGCTGACCAGCACCTTGCCGGTACGGTGCTGCACCTTGAGCACCTCGACACGCGGCTGGTAGCGGCGCCCGGTGTCTTCCATCCAGCGTGCAATGGCGGCGGTGCCCACCTGGTGCTGGCCTTCATCGAACACATTGGCATCGTCGGCAAAACACTGGGCAATGACCGAGGTGTCGCGGGTATTGGTCGCCGCGATATAGGCGGCGATGGCGGGGGCCAATTCAGGCTGGGACATGGCAAAGCTCCTTTTCAGGTGGTTGTAACAGCATGCTAAGCCAGGGGTGTGTCAGTTTTTGTCAGGAGTGAACGGCCCGGATTCATTCTGCTCCATCAGCTTGCGCCAGGCCCGCAGCCAGTCGCTGCGCCGCCCCGGATAACGTTCGCCGACGACCTCGGCACTCGCCACGCGGTCGGTGCGAAAGGTGCGATACGCGCCGCGCAGCTCACACCAGGCCACGATCACCCGCACTTCATTGAGAAACCCCAGGGCCAGGGGCCAGATCAGGCGTTGACTCTGGGTCTGGCTGGCATCGGCGTAGTCGATATGCAGCTTGTCCTGATGCCGAATCGCTTCGCGAAATACATCCAGCGGCACGCGGTTTTCCGGGTAGCCAAACCCTGGCGGGCCGGGCAGCAATGTCGGGTTGCGCAAGGCTTCCTGCGCCGTCGGGTCGAGCACATCGGCGATTTTCGCCAAGGCGTTGGCGGCGGCACGGCTGAGCACGTCATCGCCGCGCTGGTCCACATAACGCAAGCCCAGCACGATCGCTTCGGTTTCTTCGGCGTTGAGCATCAAGGGCGGCAAAAACAGGCCGCTGCGCAGCACATACCCTACCCCGGCCTCGCCGAAAATCGGCGCGCCCAGGGCGGTCAACTCGGCAATGTCGCGGTACAGCGTACGCTCGGACACCTCCAATTGCGCCGCCAGCACGGCGGCGGTCACCGGGCGTTTCTTGCCCCGCAGGGCCTGCAACAACGTCAGTAAACGAGTGGTACGCGACACGTTGATCCTGCCGAAAAACAAAAGAGCTGCAGATTAGCAGAGCACCCTGTCAGAAAATGTCAGCAGGAAAACAGCCCCGATCAGACGAGCCCCGTCATTTAAGGAAGAACACTGCACTTGTGGCGAGGGAGGTGCCACTACCTCTTCGACGTAGCGCTGTCGCGCAGCAAACTGGGACCTCTGTGGCGAGCGGGCTTGTCGAATCGTCGCACCGCCCGCGCTGGGGCGCGAAGCGCCCCTGATGGAGACAAATGTGGTGTATCAGACACTCCTCTGCGCCTGGTTTTGGGGCTGCTGCGCAGCCCAACGCGGGCGGTGCGACGATTCGACAAGCCCGCTCACCACAAAAATGCGCTCGCCTGAAATTATTTATGCAGGACTCAAGACTTCAGTGTGAAATTTTATCCCTTTAAAATCAGTGAGTTATTTTAAGCTTGATAAGAGCTTGCTCCCGTCCGGGTCGCGAAGCGCCCCCAAAAGAGGGGACTGCTACGCAGTCCAACGGGAGCAAGCTCCCTCGCCACAAGTTACCCGTTGCACGTTCTATCGCTTACCTGGCCGGCGCTTTAAGCAAGACTCTTGCTGACCACCTCGAACACATCGCTGGACAACTCACCCGACCCACGAATGCGCTCCAGCTCCGCCTTCATCAACGCCTGGCGCGCGCCGTCGTATTTACGCCAGCGGGTCAGCGGCGCCAACTGGCGCGAAGCGATCTGCGGGTTGAACGCATTCAACTGGATCACCAGGTCCGCCAGGAAGCGGTAGCCCGAACCGTCGGCGGCGTGGAAGTTGATCAGGTTCTGCCCGGCAAACGCGCCGATCAGTGCACGCACCTTGTTCGGGTTCTTGAGCGTGAACGCCGGGTGCTCCATCAACGCCTTGACCCGCGCCAGCCCGCCCGGCAACGGGCTGCCGGCCTGCACGCTGAACCACTGGTCCATGACCAACGGGTTGTCCTTGAAGTTCTCGGCAAATACCGCCAGCGCCTGGGCCTTCTCCGCTTCGAACGGCGAGTTCACCAGCACCGCCAGCGCGGTCAGGCGCTCGGTCATGTTGTCGCTGGTGTCGAACTGCTCAAGGGTCGCCGCCAGCACTTCGGGCTTGCCGCTGAGCATCAGGTACGACAGCGCGATGTTCTGCAAGGCCCGCCGGGCGAAGTGCTCGGCCGCCGCCACATAAGGCGTCTGCTTGGACAACTCGCGGTTGGCCTGGTAACGCAACCACAGCGGTTCATGCAGGTTGTCAGCCAGTTGCCTGCGAGCAAACTCACGCGCGGCGTGGATGGCATCCACGTCCGCGACGTCGCTGATTTCCGTCAGGTAGGCCTCGCCCGGCAACGACAGCATTTCCGCAACCATGGCCTGGTCCAGGCTTTCGTCGCTCAACACACTGCGCAAGGCCGTGATCAGGCGCTGGTCCATCTGCAACGCCTGGCCCTGCTGATGCTGGCCGATCAGTTCCTGCAACACCTGCACCGACAGCTGCTGGCCCGCATCCCAACGGTTGAAGCCGTCGCTGTCATGCTGCATCAGGAACATCAGTTGGTCGCGGTTGTACGGGAAGCTCAGTTTCACCGGCGCCGAGAAGCCGCGCAGCAGCGACGGCAACGGCTGTTCGGCGATGTCGACGAAGGTGAAGGTTTGCTCGGCTTCGGTCACCGAGATTACGCGGGACGTGGCGCCGGCCGTGGCTTCACCGGCCAGGCGCAAGGCCATGCCCGCGCCCTGCCCGTCCAGCAAGCCCAGCTCGACCGGGATCACGAACGGCAGTTTCTCGACCTTGTCCGGGGTTTCCGGGCAGCTCTGGCGGAAGGTCAGGCTGTAGGTTTTGGCCGCAGCGTCGTAGGACTCGCTCACCGCCAGGCGTGGCGTGCCGGCCTGGCTGTACCAGCGCTTGAACTGGCTGAGGTCGGCGCCGTTGGCGTCTTCCATGGCCTTGATGAAATCGTCGCAGGTCACGGCCTGGCCGTCATGGCGTTCGAAGTACAGGTCGCTGCCTTTGCGGAAGCCTTCGGCACCGAGCAAGGTGTGGATCATGCCGACCACTTCCGAGCCTTTTTCGTACACGGTCAAGGTGTAGAAGTTGGAGATCTCGATAAAGCTGTCCGGGCGCACCGCATGGGCCATGGGGCCGGCATCTTCCGCAAACTGGTGGGTACGCAGGTAGGCCACGTCCTGGATGCGCTTGACCGTGGCGGAGTTCATGTCGGCGGAGAAGCCCGAATCACGGAACACGGTAAAACCTTCCTTCAGCGACAGCTGGAACCAGTCGCGGCAGGTCACGCGATTGCCCGACCAGTTGTGGAAGTATTCGTGGGCGACGATCGCCTCGACCCGCTGGTGCGCGGCGTCGGTGGCGGTTTCGGCGCGGGCCAGCACGGCGCTGGAGTTGAAGATATTGAGGCCCTTGTTCTCCATGGCGCCCATGTTGAAATCGTTGACCGCGACGATCATGAAGATGTCGAGGTCATACTCGCGGCCGTAGGTTTCTTCGTCCCAGCGCATGGATTTTTTCAGGCTGGTCATGGCGTGCTGGCACTTGTCGATATTTTCCGGCTCGACGTAGATGCGCAGTGCCACTTCACGCTGGGTCATGGTGGTGAAGCTGTCTTCGACACACCACAGGTCACCGGCCACCAGCGCGAACAGGTAGGCGGGTTTCTTGAACGGGTCTTCCCAGGTCGCCCAGTGACGGCCGTCTTCACCCGGACCGCTGGCAATCGGGTTGCCGTTGGAGAGCAGCACCGGGTAGCGGTGTTGCTCGGCGATCACCGTGGTGGTGAAGGTGCTCATCACGTCGGGGCGGTCGAGGTAATAGGTAATCTTGCGGAAGCCCTCGGCCTCGCACTGGGTGCAGAACATGCTGCCGGACTTGTACAGGCCTTCCAGGGCGGTGTTGGTTTCCGGGTGGATGCGCACGCTGGTGTCGACCGTGAAGGTCTCGCGGGTCGGATGCAGGGTCAGGTGGCTGTCCGTCAGCTGGTAGTCAGCCTCGCTCAGTTCCTGGTCGCCGAGGTTGACGGTCAGCAACTCCAGTTGCTGGCCGTCGAGTACCAGCGGCGGCAGGCCGGCGCCACGCTCGGGGTTACGGCGCATTACCAGCTGCGCGTGGACCAGGCTGTGGTCCTCGAACAACTCGAAGGTCAGGTGCGTCTCTTCGATCAGGTAGTCCGGCGCCTGATAGTCCTTCAGGTAAATCATCTTCGGTTGTTCGGTGCGCATGGGTGGCATCCTTCTACTGATGCACGGCGAGCTGGTAGGCCGTGTACTTACGAATATTGATAACGCCGGTGTCGAAGATCAGGTATTGGCCCTTGATCCCCAGCAGCGTGCCTTCGGCAATCGGGTTCTTGTCCAGGTTGAAGCTGACGATCTTGGCTGGATACTGCTCCACCGGGTAGCGGATTTCCAACGGTTCGAGGTCGGTTACCGGTTGGATGGCCTGCAGGCCGAAGCGTTCCTGCAATTGCAGCAGGCCATCGGCGCAGGAGGCGAACAACTCGTCGCGCACCTGCTTGAGGTCCACCGCCACCGCGTCGCCCTTGAGCAACGCACGCCAGTTGGTCTTGTCCGCCACCTGGCTACGCAATACATCCTCGACAAACCCGGATTGCTGGCGCGTCGCCACGCGCATGATCGGCAGCGCCTGGCTGGCGCCCTGGTCCAGCCAACGCGTCGGCAATTGGGTGGCACGGGTGATGCCGACCTTGATGCCCGACGAATTGGCCAGGTACACCACGTGATCGGTCATGCAGAATGTCTCGCCCCAGCCCGGATCGCGGCAGGTGCCGGCGTCGTAATGGCAACGCTCGGGGCTCATGATGCACAGGTCACACTGGGCCAGCTTGGTCATGCACGGGTAGCAATAGCCCTGGCTGAAGCTGGTCTTGGTCTTGCGGCCGCAATGGCTGCAATGGATGGCACCGAGGTATTCCAGGCGCACATGGGTGCCGATCAGGGGGTTGACCGGCACCTCGGTATCGCCCAGGCGAAACGCATATTGAACGGTCGGTTCACCGAGTTGCGCCGACATTTTGCTGACTGCACCGCGACCAATTTCAATCAATGGATCGCATCCGACTTGAACAGGATGTTCGGCACGGTGGTCGACTTCGACTGGCATTCCTGCGGGCCCATGTAGCCGGTGCGCTGGTCTTCCGGCAGGTTCTGGATCTCCCAGGCGATCATGGCCTGCAGGGACAGCTCGCGCTGCTCGGCACTGAGCTTGCGGCCATCGGACCACTTGCCGATTTCCACGGCGAGCTTGAGGCTCGCGTAGATGTCCGGGGTGATGTTTTCGATCATTTCAGCAAAAGACGACATGTGAACAACCTCTGATAACGGTCGCTGGTTCAGCGAGTACATGGGTGACAGGGCCTGGCCCGTCAGAATTCCTTGGAGAGCTTGACCTGTACCAGCTCCTTGTCGAGCAAGCGCCGGAAGATCTGCGGCGCGGCAAAGGTGTAGGCGGCAAACGCCAGCCACACCCAGTTGACCATCTCGGCCACTTGCGGATAGCCCTGGGCTGTCAGGGTAATGACCACTACACGGTAGACCACAAACATGAACAAAAGCAGGATGATGGCGCGGGTAGCGCTGCGCTCGTTCATCCAACTGTTGAAACGCCACCAGGTGCCGAGGAACACATTGCTGCGAGCCTTGACGGCGGTGAGCAAATGCAGCGCCGCGACGTTTGTGGCGTTTTCCTGCAGGGCCCAGATCGCGTGGTCACGGGCGCCGTTGATGTCACCTTCGCGCAGCAACAGGTGACCAAGCACCACCACCGCGGCCGCGTTCGAAGGGTCTGCCTGTAAAGCCTGGCGGGCGAATTGATACGCCTGGTCCCAATGGCTGCTGGCGCGGTGGAACTGCGCCATGGCCACCAGGTTGGCCGGATCGTCCGGCCCCAGTTCCAGGGCTTTTTCCAACGGCTCGCGGCTCTGTGCCAAACGGCCGGTCAACTGATACAGGTCGGCCAGGCAACGATAGTTCACCGGGTTGAGCGGCTCCATATCCAGCAGTTGGGTCACATGGTCCTGCGCCAACTTGAACTTGCGTAAGGCGATGGCGACTTGCGCGGCCGCGTAATGGGCCAACGGCAGTTGTGCATCGGCGGCCAGGGCCAGTTGCACTTCACGCTTGGCGGCATGCACCCGGCGCATGTTCATCAGGCAGATCGCCAGCAAGGCGTGGGCTTCGGCCGAATGCGGGTCGCTGGCGAGCAATTGGCGCAGCGCGTCGATTGCGCCGTCGTTATGGTCGGCCTGCAGGCGTTGGTAGGCCAGTTGCAGCAGATAGTCGGTATTCATCAGCTCACCACCAGATACCACAGGGTGTACGGCAGCCATTTGACGACCATGCCTTTAAGCACGAAGCCACCAATCAACGCCAAGGGAAAACCAAAGCGGCTCAACTCGCCGCCGTAATACTGGTAAATCTCGATGGTCGCGTTTTGCTGCATGTACAGCAGGTAGCCAATGTTGAGTTTCCACACCACCAGCACCAGCAAGGCGTATTGAATTTCCGCCTGGGTCTGGAGATAACCGGCGCCCACCAGTTGCAGCAGTACAAACCCGATCACCAGGCTGCCCAGCAGCGCCACACCCGCAAGTATCCACTCGCGCACGCGCGTCGGACTGCCGACGGCAATCGAGTTGAACACAAACCACGGCAAGCCCAGCCAGGCACCGCCGAGCATCAAGCCTAACAGCGGCCAGAACGGCGAAACCGCCCACTTGGCCAAGGCCCCCGGACGCGGTTCATCTTCGATGCGGTAACCACCGTACTGCGCCATCAGCGGCCCTTCCCGTGTTTGTCGAGGAAGGCCAGGACTTCGTCGTACTGGTTGCCTTCATTGGCGTACCGCGCGTAGTTACGCGCCGTGGTCAGCCATTCCAGGGTCGTGGCGCGCACTTCTTTCAACGCCGCCTTGAAATGCCGATCGCAGATGGACTGCTCGGTGCCACTGTCGATCGAGGCCTCAATCGCTTCGTCAGCCGCAGTCTCCACCAGCTCGCTGAGGTCGGCGCCGGAGAACCCCGAGGTGTTCTTGGCCAGGAAGGCAAAGTCGATGTCGTCAGCCATAGGGCGACCTTTCATCATCGACTTGAGCATGCTTTCCCGCGCCGGACGGTCCGGTGGCGGCACAAACAACACCCGGTCAAAACGGCCAGGGCGACGGAACGCCGAATCCACCGACCATGGCACGTTGGTCGCCGCGAGAATCAGCACGCCATGGTTGTCATTGGTGAAGCCATCCATTTCGGAGAGGAACTGGCTCACCAGCTTGGACGACGTCGACTCACGGGTATTGGCACGCTTGCCACCCAGCGCCTCGACCTCGTCAAAAAACATCACCGCCGGCGCCTGGGCCCGCGCCTGTTCGAACAACGCGTGCAACTTGCGCTCGGACTCGCCGATGTACATGTCCAGTACATCGGAAATTGCCACGTTGAAGAAGGTTGCCTTGCACTCCCCCGCCGTAGCGCGGGCCAGCATGGTCTTGCCGCAACCCGGCGGACCGTACAACAGCACACCGCCGCCGACTTTCTTGCGAAAGCGCTGGAACAGGCCCGGCTTCTGGTACGGCAGGATGATCTTTTTATGGATGGTCTTTTTC
The DNA here is from genome assembly GCF_900177315.1 of Pseudomonas sp. LAMO17WK12:I1. Lineage (NCBI taxonomy): Bacteria > Pseudomonadati > Pseudomonadota > Gammaproteobacteria > Pseudomonadales > Pseudomonadaceae > Pseudomonas > Pseudomonas sp. LAMO17WK12:I1. The sequence goes on from NZ_FWZV01000013.1 coordinate 143,105, forward strand.
AGCTCATCCAGGCCACCGATGTCGTCAAAGGTCAGGGTTTCCTTTTCCGGCACCAGCAGGCGCACCACTTCGCTCTGGTCGGTGTCGTCATTGGAGATCACGCGCAAGCGCGGGCGGCCCTCGGCACCTGGAAAGTCCACCACCGACACGTTCAAGCGGCGCCACAACGCCATATCTTCCAGGGCCGGGTTGGCATCCACTGCCGCCCGGTATTCCACCTGGGCCTCTTTAAGGCGCTCGAGCGCTGCCAGGGTGCGAGCCTTGAGCAGGCGCGCGGCTGGGTCTTCACCCTCGATCAAAGGCAATGCCTTGTGCGCCTGGCCGGCGGCCAGCAGTAGTTGGGCGGCCGCCAGCTTCAACGCCGGGGCGTCAGGCCACTGTTCAAGGTCGGCGGGCAACAGCTTCAGCCCGCGCTCATGCTCGCCGCGCTCAAGGCTGGCACCGAGCAGCAGGGTCAGCAGCGCGACGTTACCGGGGGCAGCGGACAGCGCGGCCTCCAGTTGGTCGAACGTCGAATCATCCATGGAGTTTCCTCAAAAGTGCGTTTGCAGCGCGCAGGGGCTCATGTGAGCACCTCCGGCCGCTCGACATCGACCCACACGAACTTACGCGGGTCGAGGCGGGTTTCCTGGTCCAGCCGATACGCCACCAACTTGCCGTACAGCACTGCGCTGTAGTCCAGGCACGCCAGGTTCGGGCGGATCGGCGCCGGTTTGCCGCTGCGCCAGTAATGGCCGACGAACAGCAAGGGTTCGTCGGCGCCGTAGCGCAGCAGGGAATTCTTTTCATGGGGCGACAATGGCGTGCGCGCCACCGGCTCCGGCAGTGCGTCGGGCTGGAACACGATGTCGCCGTAGGTCTTAGGGTCGTCTTCCCAGAACTTGGTGCGGAAGAACGAGCGCGTCAGGCCATCGCCACCGGTCAGCGTCAGGCCATCCGGCAGGCGCATATCGGTGCCGCGCAACAGGCGGTCGAAGGCGTTGCAGGCAAAACTGCCGGGCACGGCGGCGGCCTGCAGGAAGTGCTGGTCGATGCAGCCATCCGGGAACGTCGCGCGCAGCGGCTGGATAAAGCCGTCGTCCCAGCACGCATGCACCACGCGGAAACGCCCGGCATCGACAAACAGCGGCATGTCGTAGAACCAGGCGAGGAAGTCGTGCCAGTCAGCCGGGTGCTGCTCGAACTGGGTCAGGGTCTCGTGGATCAGCCGCTCATGCCGTGGGGTGTGCTCGCGCACGAACTGCCTGCCACTGCCCGGCGGCGCCGGTGTGGCCCAACCCAGTGCATTGAACTCGTGGTTGCCCATGATGCACAGCGCCTGGCCGGCCTCGGCCATGTCGTGGACGATATGCAGCGCCTCGCGAATGCGTGGGCCACGGTCGATGATATCGCCGAGGAACACCGCCATGCGCGAAGGATGGCGCCAGGTGCCGCCCTGCTTGTGGTAACCCATCTGGTCGAGCAAGTGCTCAAGGGTATGAGCGCAACCGTGCACGTCACCAATCAGGTCGTAGCTACGCGCGGGATCGAGCATCAGTCGCCTCCACCCCCCAAGCGGCTGCCCCAGCCCAACTTGGTGCGGCACACTTCGTAGTAGTTGTGATCCAGCGGGTGGATCAAGCGCAACTTCTGTGCCTTCTTGCTCACGGTGATGGTGTCACCGGGGGCGCAGGTGAAATGGTTCTGCCCGTCGCAGGAGACTTGCGGGTAGATCTGCATGTCTTTGGACACCACGATTTTCAGCTCACTGTTGCCATCGACCACAATCGGTCGGCTGGACAACATATGGGGGTACATCGGCACGATCACAATGGCATCGAGCTTGGGGTGCATGATCGGGCCACCGGCCGACAGCGCGTAGGCGGTGGAGCCGGTGGGCGTGGCGACGATCAGGCCGTCGGCCTTCTGGCTGCACACGAACTGGCCGTCGATGTACAGCTCGAATTCGATCATCCGCGTGGATTTGCCCGGGTGCAGCACCACGTCATTGAGCGCATCGCCCTGGCCGATGGCTTCGCCGTGGCGGCGCACTTCGGCCTGCAGCAGGAAGCGGTTTTCCACCAGGTAATGGCCGTCGAGCACCTTGGCCACTTCGACTTCCAGCTCATCGGGGCGGATATCGGTGAGAAACCCCAGGCTGCCACGGTTGATCCCCAGCACCGGCACGTTATGCCGCGCCAGGGCCCGGGCCGCGCCGAGCAGGCTGCCGTCGCCGCCGACCACGATGACCATGTCGCAGACTTCGCCGAGCATCTTGCGCGACGAGGTTTGCAGGCCGTGGCCGGGGAGGATTTCGGCGATGGTGTCTTCGAGGATCACATGCAGGTGGCGTTCCAGCAGGAATTTTTTCAGCCGGCGGACGGTGTCCAACACCTGGGTACTGCCCAGGCGACCGATAATGCCGATATTGCGAAAGTGCTCCATGGGGCTCCTGCGGGATTGGGGGGTGGGGCAAAAAAGAAACGATTATGGGCGAAAGGCCGGCTCAGGCAAAATCCTTTGTCGCCGTGAAGCCTTGATGACAACGGTTCTCAGCCCCCTGCGCAACGGTTAAAAGGCTATGCTCGGACCATGACTGTGTTCCCGGATTTGCACAACCTGCCCCGCCAGCTGCGCCACCCCGAGGTGCGCGACCTGGCGTGGGTGATGCTTGCCCCGCCGATGCTCGCGCAGACACCGTGGCCACAGCGCCACCCGCTGGCGGGCAGCGACTGGGTGCAGGCGCCCGACCTCCTTGAACACTGGCTACGTGCACTCGACCGGGACAGCCGTGCCTTGCAGCACTGGTTGAGCCTGTCACGCACCCGGCGCCTGGGCCTGTACTACGAACGCCTGTGGCAGTTCGCCGTGCAGCATGCGCCGGGGGTAGAACTGCTCGCCGCCAACCTGCCGATCCGCCGCGCCGGGCACACCCTGGGCGAGCTGGACATGCTGCTGCGCGACCGTGATGGCGTGCACCACCTGGAACTGGCGATCAAACTCTACCTGGGCCCGCAGGACGGCAACGGCCAGGACACCGCGCAGTGGCTGGGCCCAGGCTGCCACGATCGGCTGGACCGCAAGCTGGCGCACCTGGCCCAGCATCAACTGCCGATCTCGGCGCGGGCAGAAAGCCGCGAGGTGTTGGCGGCCCTGGATATTCAGCAGTTTGATGCGCACCTGTGGCTAGGCGGATATTTGCTCTATCCCTGGCCTGGACTGGCCGAACCGCCCCACGGCGCACACCCGCAGCATCTGCGCGGGCGCTGGCTGCATCAGCGGGACTGGCGGGATTTTGTCAGCGCCAGTGCGCCAGGCCGCTGGCAACCATTGCCCCGGCACGCGTGGCTGGCGCCGGCGCACTACCCGGCGGATGAAGTGTGGAGTGAAGAACAGATGCAGGCCTGGCTGGCAGACCTTGATCCGATGGCGCCTGCGCAGTTGCTGGTGCGCATGGTGCAGAACGGCGAGGATTGGGAGGAAGCCGAGCGCTTGTTCCTGGTGGCGGATCTTTGGCCGAATGTGCCGGGGGCTGGCTGATAGCGTGTGTGGTGTATGTGAGGGCCTCATCGGGGGCAAGCCCCCTCCCACACTGACTGCATTCCAAATGGGTGTACTCGATCAAATGTGGGAGGGGGCTTGCCCCCGATGGCTGTGGTACCGCCACTACACCTCATCGATATGCCGATAATCCAACTGCAACCCCACCGCCAGCTCCTGGGCCCGCCCCAGCCTGATCGGCCCGCGCTCGATATCCACCAGCAACCCCGCAGACGCCAATAACGGCAACCCACCGATGTCCTTGAGCCGCCCATCCGTGATCACCAGTACACGCTGCTGCTCGGCCGGATAACGCTTGCGCCGCGCCACCAGCCAATGCGCGGCCTCGGTCAGCGCCGCCAGCAACGGCGTACCACCGCCCGCGCCCAACTGATCCAGCCAGCCCGCCAGGCCTTTCGCTGCTTTCAAACCCTGTACCTGCCACTTCGGTGCCTGGCCGCTGGCAGTCAACAACGCCATGCGTGCCCGTTGCCGGTAGGCGTCGTCAAACAGCTGGGCGAGCAAGCCCTTGGCGTCGGTTAATGCACGATGCCGCCGCGTGGACGCCGACGCATCCACGATCACCAGCCACAACTCATGGGCCGAGCGGCTGCGCAGGTGGTAGCGCAGGTCTCCACGGGAGTGCGGCCGGCCGCCGAGCAAGGTGCCCGGCCAGTTGATCGAACCCTGCTGTGCGCCGCGTGCCTTGCCCTGCCTGCCGTTGTCCAGTCGCCCCGCCTTGGGCCGGGCATCCGCCCCCGCGCCAGGTCGGGGGCGAATGCCTAGGGCTTTTTTGGCCAGGCAGGCACGTCTCGGCGAGCGCCAGTGGGCAGTGCCGGTGCGGGCATATCGCCCCATTGGCCTTGGCCGGGCGAGGTGTCCGAGGGTGTCGGCGCCTGCCCTTGATTGGGTGGGCTGGCCGGTGGGGATTGCACCTGGCGACGGTGGCGCAAGGCAAATTCCGCCACTGCTTCGATGTCTTCTTCGGCAATGGTATCCGCGCCCCGCCACGCCGCGTGGGCCCGGGCGCCGCGCAGCCAGACCAGGTCGGCGCGCAAGCCGTCGACACCGGCAGCAAAGCAACGCTCGGTGATCTGCGCCAGGGCCTGATCATCCAGCTCGATACTGTCCAGCCGCGCCCGCGCCTGGGTACAGCGCTGGCGCAGCGCCGCCTGTTGCCCGGCCCACTGGGTGCAGAACGCGGCGGGGTCGCTGTCGAAATCCAGGCGCCGCCGGATAATCTGCCCGCGTTCGGCCGGCAGCGTCTGCCCGCTCAGCGCCACGTTGAAACCGAAGCGGTCCAGCAGCTGCGGGCGCAACTCGCCCTCCTCCGGGTTCATGGTGCCGATCAGCACAAAGCGCGCCGAATGGCGATGGGAAATGCCGTCGCGTTCGATCAGGTTGGTGCCGCTGGCGGCGACGTCGAGCAACAGGTCCACCAGGTGATCGGGCAACAGGTTGACCTCGTCGACATACAGCACGCCGCCGTCGGCCTTGGCCAACACCCCAGGGGAAAACTGCGCGCGGCCTTCCCCCAGCGCGGCATCCAGGTCCAGGGTACCCACCAGGCGCTCTTCGGTGGCGCCCAACGGCAAGGTGACGAATTGACCGCTGGCCAGCAGATCCGCCAGGCCACGGGCCAGGGTGGATTTGGCCATGCCACGCGGGCCTTCGATCAGCACGCCGCCGATCTTCGGGTCGATGGCGGTCAGGCACAGCGCCAGTTTCAGGTCGTCGGCAGCGACCACGGCGGACAGCGGGAAATGGGGAATATCGGTCATCCGTTCTCTCTTTAAATTCTGCTGTACAAGTAATCACCCGGTCATGAGCAAGCTACTTGTGGTGAGCGGGCTTGCCCCGCGCTGGGCTGCGAAGCAGCCCCAATAGGAGCGCTGCAGTGTGCCAGGTAGCTCCGGGACTATGTTTTTGGGGCCGCTTCGCAGCCCAGCGCGGGGCAAGCCCGCTCACCACAACAAGCCCGCCAGCCACAACAAGCCGCATCTCGCGTTCTAGCTGTCTTCTTCTATATCCAGCAACAGGTTTTCCAGCGCCTCGCGGTACGCCCCCGGCTCCTGCCACAGGCCACGCTGCTGGGCTTCGAGCATGCGCTCGGTCATGTCGCGCAGCGCCGCAGGGTTGTGCTGCTGCACGAACGCGCGGGTGTCAGGGTCCAGCAGGTAGGCGTCAGCGAGCAACGCATATTGATGATCGTCGATCAGCGCCGTGGTGGCATCGAAGGCGAACAGATTGTCCACGGTCGCGGCCATTTCGAACGCACCTTTATAGCCATGGCGCTTCACGCCGTCGATCCACTTGGGGTTGGCGGCGCGGGAACGGATCACCCGGTTCAGCTCTTCCTTCAAGGTGCGAATCCTCGGCAGGTCCGGCTGGCTATGGTCGCCGTGATAGCTGGCGGCCTTGTCGCCGCTCAGGGTTTCCACGGCGGCGAGCATGCCGCCCTGGAATTGGTAGTAGTCGTTGGAGTCGAGCAGGTCGTGCTCACGGTTATCCTGGTTCTGCAACACCGCCTGCACCTGGCTCAGGCGCTGGGCAAACTGCGCGCGAGCAGCGGTGCCTTCGTCGGAGCCGCCATAGGCGTAGCCGCCCCAGTTCAGGTAGACCTCAGCCAGGTCCTCGCGGCTTTGCCACAGGCGCCCGTCAATGGCGCCCTGCACGCCCGCGCCATAGGCACCGGGCTTGGCCCCGAAGATACGCCAGCCGGCCTGTTTCGCCGCGGCCTCCGCATCCAGGCCGGAGGCCAGCAATGCCGCGCGCTCACTGCGCACCTTGGCGGCCAGCGGGTTCATGTCGTCCGGCTCATCCAGGGCCGCCACCGCCTGTACCGCCGCGTCGAACAGGCGGATCAGGTTGGCGAAGGCATCGCGGAAAAACCCGGACACGCGCAAGGTGACGTCCACGCGCGGGCGGTCCAACAGGCTGATGGGCAGGATTTCAAAATCATCCACCCGCTGACTGCCGGTGGCCCACACCGGCCGTACGCCCATCAGCGCCATGGCCTGGGCAATGTCGTCGCCACCGGTGCGCATGGTGGCCGTGCCCCACACCGACAGGCCGAGTTGGCGCAGGTGGTCGCCGTGGTCCTGCAGGTGCCGTTCAAGTATCAGGTTGGCGGACTGGAAGCCGATGCGCCACGCGGTGGTGGTGGGCAGGTTGCGCACGTCAACGGTGAAGAAATTGCGCCCGGTCGGCAGCACATCCAGGCGCCCCCGGCTCGGCGCGCCGCTTGGCCCAGCAGGCACAAAGCGCCCGCCGAGGGCCTCCAGCAAGCCATGCATTTCCGCCGGGCCGCAGGCGTCCAGGCGTGGCGCCACGACGATGCGCAGGCTTTCGATCACCGCCTTCACTTCTTCCCAGCCGGGCTCTTCCAGCTGTTCCAGCGGCCCTTCCAACGCCTGCTCGATCATTCTCGCAGCGTACAGTTCCAGGCGCTCGCGGGTATCCCCGGCGGTGCGCCACTGCTGCCCATCGATCTTCTGCAACACCGCCGGGCGTCGCCCGGTCCAGGGCTCGGCCAGGGCGCAGTCCAGGGGGTCAAAACCCAGCGCGAACGCCTTGGCCAACACGCGCAGCAGGCTCGATTGCGGGCCACGGCCGTCGCCACGCGGGATGCGCAGCAAGGCCAGCAAGGTGTCGATGCGCAAACGGCCCACGGGGGATTCGCCAAAGATGTGCAGGCCGTCGCGTATCTGCGACTCCTTCAAGTCGCACAGGTAGGTGTCGAGGCGCGGCAGCCAGATAGCGGCATCGGCGTCGCCATCCAGTTCAAGCTCCTGATCGATGCGGGTCTCACGCACCAGCTTGAGGATGTCTTTTTGCAGCTCGCGGGCCCGGCGTGGGTCGAGCAGTTGGGCTTCGTAATATTCGTCCGCCAACAGCTCAAGGTCCCGCAGCGGCCCGTAGGTTTCGGCGCGGGTCAGCGGCGGCATCAGGTGGTCGATGATCACCGCCTGGGTACGCCGCTTGGCCTGGGCGCCCTCGCCCGGGTCATTGACGATAAACGGGTAGATGTTCGGCAGCGGTCCCAGCAGCGCATCCGGCCAGCAGTTTTCCGAGAGTCCCACGCCCTTGCCCGGCAGCCATTCGAGGTTGCCGTGCTTGCCCACATGGATCACGCCATGGGCGCCATAGGTGTGGCGCAACCAAAAGTAGAACGCCAGGTAGCCATGGGGCGGCACCAGGTCCGGGTCGTGATACACCGCGCTGGCATCCACCTGGTAACCCCGGGCCGGCTGGATGCCGACGAAAGTCTGGCCCAGGCGCAGGCCGGCGATCATCAGGCGGCCGTCGCGGAACATTGGATCGTTGTGCGGGGCGCCCCATCGCTCCAGCACCGCCTGGCGGTTGGATTCAGGCAAGCGCTTGAACATCGCCTCGTAGTCGTCCAGGCCCAGGCTTTGATGACAGGGGCGCAGGTCGAGGCTGTCGAGGTCGTTGGTGACGCCGCCGAGCAGCTCATGGATCAGCGCGGTACCGCTTTCGGGCAGTTGCTCCGGCACCGGATAGCCTTCGGCTTGCAGGGCACGCAGGATATTCAACGCGGCGGCCGGGGTATCCAGGCCCACGCCATTACCGATACGACCATCGCGGGTCGGGTAGTTGGCAAGGATCAGGGCGATGCGTTTATCCCCATTCGGCACCCGTGCCAGCTCGACCCAACGGCGCGCCAGTTCGGCGACGAAGTCCATGCGTTCGGGCGCTGCGCGGTAGCACACCACGTCCGACTGGCTGCGTTCGCTGCGCCAGGCCAGATCCTTGAAGCTGATAGGCCGGCTGATAATCCGTCCGTCCAACTCGGGCAAGGCAATGTGCATCGCCAGGTCGCGCGGGCCCAGGCCTTGTTCGCTGGCCTGCCAGCCCGGCTGGTTATCCTGGGCGCAGATCGCCTGGATCACCGGGATATTGCGGCGAAACGGCCGCAGATGCGGGGCTTCGGGGCTGGATTGGGCAAAACCGGTGGTGTTCAGGATCACCGCCGCACCGACCTCATCCAGCAGGTCCTCGACCACCCTCAGGCAGCCGGGCTCTTTCAAACTGGCCACCGCCATCGGCAACGGGTTAAGGCCCGCCGCCTGCAAGCGCTGGCAGAACACATCGATAAAACCGGTATTGGCCGCCTGCAGGTGGGAGCGGTAGAACAGCACCGCCGCCACGGGCCAATCCGCGTGCCAATCGGTCTGCCAGTCATTGAGGCGAGGGTTGGCTTTGTGCGGGTGATAGATCGCGGTGCGCGGCAAGGTCTGCGGCTCGGCCCACGGGTAATCGCGGTCCAGGTAGCCGCTGGCCAGGCAGCGGAAAAAATCCAGCGCGTTAGCGAGCCCGCCCTGGCGCAGGAAGTGCCACAGGCGGTCGCGCTGTTCGGCATTCACCGTGCTCAGGCCGCTGAGTTCCGGGTCCGGGCGATCATCCCCCGGCACCAGGATCAGCGTAACGCCACGCTCGGCCAGCTCCACCAGGCGCTCGATACCGTAGCGCCAATAACCGATGCCGCCGTGCAGGGAAATCAGGATGACCTTGGCGTGGCGCAGCACCTCGTCGACATACAAATCGACCGAGGCGTGGTTCTGCACCTGCATCGGGTTGGCCAGGCGCAGGCTGGGGTAATCCTCGGGCAACTGCTGGGCGGCTTCGGCCAGCAGCGCCAGGCTGGAATCGCCGCTGCACAGGATCACCAGTTCGGCGGGAGTTTGGCCAAGGTCGGCAATATTGTCGTCCGCGACGAAACCACCGGGCTGAGTCCTGAGCAGGTGCATGGGTTAAACGCTGAGGGCAGCGCGCAGTTGCGCTTCGAGGCCCGCCGCGTCCAGCTCCTGGCCGATCAGCACCAGCCGCGTGATGCGCGCTTCGTCGGCGCCCCAGGCACGGTCGAAGTGCTTGTCGAAACGCGTACCCACACCCTGGATCAGCAGGCGCATCGGCTTGTTCGGGATGGCGGCGAAGCCCTTGACCCGCAGGATGCCGTGCTGAACCACCAATTGGTTCAGGGCGTCGAGCAGCAGCGCTTCGTCGGCTTGGGGCAGGTCGATGGAGATGGAATCGAAGGCGTCGTGATCATGCTCGTCTTCACCTTCGTGGTGATGATCGTGGTGGCTATGGCGAGCGTCGATATGTTCTTCGGACCCCGCGCCCAGGCCGATCAATACGTCCAACGGCAGGCGACCGCTGCTGGCTTCGATGATCTTCACCGCTGGTGGCAGTTCTTCGGCGACTTCCAGGCGCACACGGGCCAGGTCTTCGGCGCTGATCAGGTCTGATTTATTGAGGATCACCAGGTCGGCGCTGGCCAGTTGGTCGGCAAACAGCTCGTGCAGCGGCGATTCATGGTCCAGGTTCGGGTCGAGTTTGCGCTGGGCGTCGACCTGGTCCGGGAACGCGGCAAAGGTGCCAGCGGCCACGGCCGGGCTGTCGACCACGGTAATGACCGCATCAACCGTGCAGGCGCTGCGGATTTCCGGCCACTGGAAGGCCTGTACCAAGGGTTTCGGCAGGGCCAGGCCCGAGGTTTCGATAAGGATATGGTCGAGGTCGCCGCGACGGGCGACCAGTTCGCGCATCACCGGGAAGAACTCTTCCTGCACCGTGCAGCACAGGCAGCCGTTGGCCAGCTCGTACACACGGCCGTTGGCCTCTTCTTCGGTGCAACCGATGGAGCACTGCTTGAGGATCTCACCGTCGATACCCAGCTCGCCGAACTCGTTGACGATCACCGCAATGCGACGGCCCTGGGCGTTGTCGAGCATATGGCGCAGCAAGGTGGTCTTGCCCGAACCGAGGAAGCCGGTAACGATGGTGACGGGGAGTTTGGCCAGTGTTTTCATCGGATGCCCTTTGGGGCGGGCATACGGGACGATAGGCCCTGCGGCGGCGCGCAGAAGCGGATTTCGTCACCGGATCACCCCGCCCGGTTGAATTGGAAAATCGGTGGCGAGGCAGGTCTCCTGGCTTGGGGCTTGCGGGTCTTGCGACCGGCGCCGACTGCGCCTTCCCGCCGCAGTGGCAGTGGCGTGGCAGTCAGATAAACCCTTCACAGTTGCGGGGGCAGCCGCGGCTTGGACCGCGTTCCCTTCTTAGCTTCGGCCTGGGCCGAAGAACCTCGAGGGTGCAAGGCTACAGGGGCTCGCCGCATTTGACTACCGTCCCCGGCCCATGCTCTCCTACACATCTTGTTTCGGGTGCCCTTCACAGGGTGAAACGGGAAACCGGTGAGTCATGGCGTCATGACGAGTCCGGTGCTGCCCCCGCAACGGTAAGCGAGTGAAGCGTCAGATCCACTGTGCCTGTACGGCATGGGAAGGCGACGCTTTATAGACCCAGTGTCCCTCGCAAGCCCGGAGACCGGCCCGAATAACATCGAATAACAAACCCGCGGTGGGCGGGCGCTGTTAAAACCCTGCGTGCCTGGCTCGCGGGGTTTGCATGCGCTCGTGTCACCCTGACACCTGAAAGGGACGCGCCATGTCGATCATCAGCAGCACCTCGCACACCGCCAGCAGCTCCGCCACCCTCAGCCAACGCCTGACCGCCGCCATCGGCGCGTCGATCCTTGGCGCGTGCCTGGTGTATTTCGCCGGTTTCTCCCATATCGAGGCGGTGCACAACGCGGCCCACGATACCCGCCACAGCGCCGCGTTCCCGTGCCACTGAGGCCTGCCGACATGATCAAGCGTATTGCGCAAACCGCAGGGTTCACCGGCTTGCTGGCCGCCCTGCTGCTGACCCTGCTGCAAAGCTTCTGGGTCGCTCCGCTGATTCTGCAGGCGGAAACCTTTGAAAAAGCCCCGGCCGCGACCGAAGTCGTGCACGAGCACGCCGCTGGCGCCGCTGCACACTCCCACGACGCCGAAGCCTGGGAGCCCGAAGACGGCTGGCAGCGTGTACTGTCGACCACCGGCGGCAACCTGGTGGTGGCCGTCGGCTTCGCCCTGATGCTGGCCGGCCTCTACACCCTGCGCGCACCGACCCGCACGGCCCAAGGCTTGCTGTGGGGCCTGGCCGGTTACGCGACTTTTGTGCTGGCGCCCACCCTGGGCCTGCCGCCGGAGCTGCCGGGCACTGCCGCCGCCGACCTGGCGCAACGGCAAATCTGGTGGATCGGCACTGCTGCTTCCACGGCGGCCGGGATTGCGCTGATCGTGTTTGGTCGCAACTGGCTGCTGAAAGTCTTGGGCGCGGCGATCCTCGTGGTGCCGCATGTGATCGGTGCACCGCAGCCGGAAACCCATTCGATGCTGGCGCCGGAAGCCCTCGAAGCGCAGTTCAAGATCGCTTCGCAGTTGACCAACGTGGCGTTCTGGCTGGCCCTGGGCCTGATCAGCGCCTGGCTGTTCCGCCGCAACCGCGACGATCAATACTCGGCATGACCCTGGTGGTCGGCCTGGGTTGCCAGCGGGGTTGTGATGTAGACACCCTGCTGGGCCTGTTCGACAGCGCCCTGGCCGAGGGCGGGGTCGAGCGCCAGCGTGTCACCGCACTGGCCAGCATCGACCGTAAACAGAACGAGCCAGGGTTACTCGCCCTGGCCCGACTGCTCGACCTGCCCTTGCAGTGCTTCAGCGCCGGGCAACTGGCCGTTTACGAAGCCCGGCTGAGCCACAAATCGGCGGTCGCGTTTGCCCATACCGGCTGTTACGGCGTCGCCGAAAGTGCCGCCCTGGCCCTGGCCGAACAGCTCTGCGGCGGCCCTGCCCGCTTGTTGATCACCCGCCAGAAAACCGCCCAGGCCACCTTTGCATTGGCCTGCGCCGGCTAAAATCCCGATAATCGCCCTTCCCGATCATGAGCAATCTTCATGCTCGCCCGTTTTTCCACAGGAATTCTCCATGACCATCTACTTCATCGGCGCCGGCCCCGGCGATCCGGAATTGATCACCGTCAAAGGCCAACGCCTGATCCGCAGTTGCCCGGTGATCATCTATGCCGGCTCACTGGTGCCGGCGGCGGTGCTGGAAGGTCATCAGGCGCAACAAGTGGTCAACAGCGCTGAACTGCACCTGGAACAGATTATCGAACTGATCAAGACCGCCCACGCTAATGGCCAAGACGTGGCACGGGTGCACTCCGGCGATCCGAGCCTGTATGGCGCGATTGGCGAGCAGATCCGTTATTTGCGTGAGTTGGGCATCCCCTTTCAGATCATTCCCGGCGTCACCGCAGTGGCCGCCTGCGCAGCCTTGCTGGAGACCGAACTGACCCTGCCGGACATCGCCCAAAGCGTGATCCTGACCCGCTACGCCGATAAAACCCGCATGCCGGCCGGGGAAGACTTCGACAGCCTGGCCCGACATGGCACGACCATGGCGATTCACCTGGGGGTCAATCATTTGGAGAAGATCGTCGCCGAACTGCTGCCGCACTATGGCGCGGACTGCCCGATTGCCGTGGTGCACCGGGCGACATGGCCGGATCAGGATTGGGCGGTCGGCACGCTCAGCGATATTGCCGACAAAGTCGCCGCCAAGGGCTTTCGGCGTACGGCGTTGATTGTGGTGGGGCGAGTACTGGCGAGTGACAGTTTCAGTGAGTCGTCGTTGTATCGGGCGGGGCATGCGCACCTTTATCGGTCTTGATTATTTACTTTAAAAAATCAACGCAATCCATTGATTTTAATAGATAAACACAAAAAAATGTGGGACGGAGCTTGCCCCCGATGGCGGTGTGTCAGCCTGCTCATGAGTCGACTGAGGCACCGCTATCGGGAGCAGGCCCCTCCCACACTTAATCCTACTTGTTAGATAGATGGCATAACTGCTTGAATTTTAATAATAAAAAACGGCGCTCACGGGCGCCGTTTTTTGTTCGCAGTGAACGCCTTACTCAGTAGTAGGCGTTTTCTTTCTGCGTGTGGTCTGTCACGTCACGGACGCCCTTGAGCTCCGGAATACGCTCGAGCAAGGTCCGCTCGATGCCCTCGCGCAGGGTCACGTCTGCCTGGCCGCAGCCCTGGCAGCCGCCGCCGAACTTCAATACGGCAATGCCGTCATCGACGACGTCGATCAGGCTGACCTGACCGCCGTGGCTCGCGAGCCCCGGGTTGATCTCGGTTTGCAGGTAGTAGTTGATGCGCTCGTTGACCGGGCTGTCGGCATTGACATTAGGCACCTTGGCGTTGGGCGCCTTGATGGTCAATTGGCCGCCCATGCGGTCGGTGGCGTAGTCGACCACGGCATCGTCCAGGAAGGCTTCGCTGAAGTTGTCGATATACGCGGTGAAGCTTTTCAGCCCCAGGGCGGTGTCTTCAGGTTTCTCTTCACCGGGCTTGCAGTAGGCGATGCACGTCTCGGCGTACTGGGTGCCAGGCTGGGTGATAAAGACGCGGATGCCGATTCCCGGGGTGTTCTGCTTGGACAGCAGGTCAGCCAGGTAATCGTGGGCGGCGTCGGTAATGGTTATGGCAGTCATGGAAACTCCTCACAGGCTTGCCGGCAGTTTACGCCAAAATATTACGCAGGTACAAAGTCCGAGTAATTTTGTCGGAAAAGACGTTCGCCTCTGTCAGAGGTTTTCATAACGGTTCATATCCAGCACCCCTTCTTCCACCGGCGTCGTCTCGCGGATGTACTGGGACAAATCGTGGAAATACTGCCAGAACAACGGGTGGCTGCGGCGCACCCCCCAGCGGTCGACAATTTTCTCAAAGCGATTGGCATCCTTGGCCCGCTCCATTTCGGCGACGAATTCGGGCACCTCCTGGGCAGGGATGTTGAACATGAAGTTCGGGTAACTGCTGAGCACTCCAGGGTAAAGGGTCAGCGTGTCCAGGCCCGGCTGATAGCGATAAGCCTCACCCAGCAGAAATGCCACGTTACTGTGAGCGCGATTGCGCAGCAGGCTGTAGACCACGCGCTTACCGCTGGCGGTTTCGACGCGCAGCATCGTCGCTTCAGGTAACTGGTCAATCACCTTGAGCCCCGCCGCCGGGCGTGAAGTCAGGCGGCTGAGCGCCTGTTCGGCGTCCTGCAGCGCCGGGTCGATACCGTCGCGCGAACAAAACGCGCCCCCGCAACGGTTGATCGGATCCGGGCTGGCATTCAGGTCACCGTAGCGGGCAAGCAACTGGTTGGCGAAGTCGCGCTTGGGGTCCTTTTTATCCAGGTGCAAGGCGGTAGGCGTGTCGTCGTCGATGGCTTCGTAATCCAGCCACAGCTTGATCTTGCCGCTGTTCTGGTACCAATCATCCATAAAGGCATCGCGGCTATTGGCCGGCATCAGGCGCAGGAAGTTCTGCTCGGCACCGTTGCGGATCAGGTCGAAGTACAGCCGGGTCTGGGCCTGGTGCGATACGTTGCCGAACACATCGAAATTGACCACCAGTTGGTAGTAGGTGCGTTCGAGCAACGGATAGTCGAACAACCACAGTGTCTGCGGGACTTCACCGATCAGGCCCTTATTGACCGAGGCGCTGTCGAAGTGGCGGAAGATGCTTAGCAGGGCATTGTCATTGCCGGCCCACAAGGTCGACCAACTGGGCGCCGGCAGCTCGGCATAGCTGTCTCGCCGCAGGGCTTCGTACTGGTTGCGCTTATCGCGGTATTCGAGCCACAGGCTGAGCACACTGCCCACGTCGTCATTCTGCCCTGGCATCGCCAGCAACGGCGTGGCCTGGCCGCGATAGCGGGCATCGGTGATGTACAGGTCGTGGTCGGGCGCCTGGAACAACGCCCAGAAATTGTCGCGGATCACGTCCGTGGCAATTTGCCCGCGACACACCGGCCCGCGAATAAACGTGCGCACAAAGTATTCGGCGTTATCCAGCATGAACTGGTAACGCGCCTGGGCCGGAATCGCCTCGAACGTCTCGAAAGGGTTGGCCCGCCGGCCGGGACCGTAGCCGGGCAAGGCGCTGACCTGCCAGTCGCCGCTGTAGAACAGGGCTTTGACCCGCGCCATTTTCTCCGCGCTGAGGGGGTAGGTGATGTGGGTCTTGTGGACGATCACCCCTTCCACCGGCCACAGACGGTAGTACACGCGGGTGCCGGGATCGTCATTGGGGCGGCGGGTATTGATCAGGTCAATCGGCTGGCCGCTGGGGGTACGCGAGCGCACCCACTGGAAGAAATGCCCAGGCTCACCGTCTTCGAAATACAGATGCGCAATGAACAGGTGCTCGAACAACCAGCGGGCCACCAGGCTTTCCCGCGCGCCGGGGGCGTTGAGCAGGTTCTCCCATTGCAGCACCTGTGCGGCTTCCCGGGCGCTGGGGGCCACGCCTTGCTGGTCAATCGGTGCACCGGAGGCCAGCCAGCGTTGCAGGGTCTGGTACTGCTGGTCACTCAGGCCGGTGACCGCCAACGGCATGCCTTCCTTGGGATGGGCACCGGCGTAGGCGTTGAACTCTCCCGGCGTGGCGCACATGTTTTCGCGGTTCAGGCCCAATACGATCTCTTCGGGCAACCTGGCATTGGGCTTCAGCGCTGCGGTATGCCCCAGCTCCAGCATGCGCGCCATCAACGCGGCCTGGCTGCCCTGGGCGTCGAGTACCGAATAAAAGCCCTTCTGCTGCCAGGCCTGCTTGCCGAAGGCATCATAGAACAAGCGCGTGGTGGGTGTGGCCTGGCTGCGCTCGCCGTCATAGACCGGCACTTTGGTCGCACCGCGCGCCGCGCCCTCGGCACTGCCCAGGTTGAGCTGGCACGCGGAGTCATAGCACGCATGGCAGGCCACGCATTTCTCGGTGAAGATCGGCTGGATGTCGCGGGTATACGAGATCGCCGGAGCGGGACCTTCTGCCAGAGCGCTGCTGGCTATCAATGCCAGGACGGCGCTGACGATAAGACGAAGTGACATGTATCCGGTCCCGATTCAATGCGTGCGATTTAGAGTGGCGGTGATTCTACCGGGCCATGCACCCGCTCAACATGAGCGATATTCATGCAAAACCCCGGCATGCCGCAAATCCGCACAGGTTTGTTATGATCCACGCCCTCCGTAATGCCTGACCAGAGTAGTCCCATGTCCGATCGTAGCGCTCGTCTGCAAGCCCTTCACCACGCCCTCAAGGAACGCATCCTGATCCTCGACGGCGGCATGGGCACGATGATCCAGAGCTATAAACTGGAAGAACACGACTACCGCGGCAAACGCTTCGCCGACTGGCCGAGCGACGTCAAGGGCAACAACGACCTGCTGGTGCTCACCCGCCCGGACGTGATCGGCGGGATCGAGAAGGCCTACCTGGATGCCGGTGCGGACATCCTCGAAACCAACACCTTCAACGCCACCCGCATCTCCATGGCCGACTACGGCATGGAAGAACTGGCCTATGAACTGAACGTCGAAGGCGCACGCCTGGCGCGCAGGATCGCCGATGCCAAGACCGCCGAGAACCCGGCCAAGCCGCGTTTCGTCGCCGGCGTCCTCGGCCCGACCAGCCGCACCTGCTCGCTGTCGCCCGATGTGAACAACCCTGGCTACCGCAACGTCACCTTCGATGAACTGGTGGAGAACTACACCGAGGCCACCAAGGGCCTGATCGAAGGCGGCGCCGACCTGATCCTGATCGAGACCATCTTCGACACCCTCAACGCCAAGGCCGCGATCTTCGCCGTGCAGGGTGTGTTCGAAGCACTCGGTATCGAATTGCCGATCATGATCTCCGGCACCATCACCGACGCCTCCGGCCGCACCCTGTCGGGCCAGACCACCGAAGCCTTCTGGAACTCGGTGGCCCACGCCAAGCCGATTTCCGTGGGCCTGAACTGCGCCCTCGGCGCCAGCGAGCTGCGCCCTTACCTGGAAGAGCTGTCCAACAAAGCCAACACCCATGTGTCCGCGCACCCCAACGCCGGCCTGCCCAATGAATTCGGCGAGTACGACGAATTGCCGTCGGAAACCGCCAAGGTCATCGAAGAATTCGCCCAGAGCGGCTTCCTCAATATCGTCGGCGGCTGCTGCGGCACCACCCCGGGCCATATCGAAGCCATCGCCAAGGCCGTGGCCGGCTACGCGCCGCGCCCGATCCCGGACATCCCCAAGGCTTGCCGCCTGTCGGGCCTGGAGCCGTTCACCATTGATCGCAGCTCCTTGTTCGTCAACGTCGGCGAGCGCACCAACATCACCGGTTCTGCGCGTTTCGCCCGCCTGATCCGTGAAGACAACTACACCGAAGCCCTGGAAGTCGCCCTGCAACAGGTGGAAGCCGGCGCCCAGGTGATCGACATCAACATGGACGAGGGCATGCTCGATTCGAAGAAGGCCATGGTGACCTTCCTCAATCTGATTGCCGGCGAGCCGGACATCTCCCGCGTACCGATCATGATCGACTCCTCCAAGTGGGAAGTGATCGAAGCCGGCCTCAAGTGCATCCAGGGCAAGGGCATCGTCAACTCCATCAGCATGAAGGAAGGCGTCGAGCAGTTCATTCACCACGCCAAGCTGTGCAAACGCTACGGCGCCGCCGTGGTGGTGATGGCCTTCGACGAGGCCGGCCAGGCCGACACCGAAGCGCGCAAGAAGGAAATCTGCAAGCGCTCCTACGACATCCTGGTGGATGAAGTCGGCTTCCCACCGGAAGACATCATCTTCGACCCGAACATCTTCGCAGTCGCCACCGGCATCGAAGAGCACAACAACTACGCCGTCGATTTCATCAACGCCTGTGCCTATATCCGCGACGAGCTGCCGTATGCGCTGACCTCCGGTGGCGTGTCCAACGTGTCGTTCTCGTTCCGCGGCAACAACCCGGTGCGGGAGGCGATCCACTCGGTGTTCCTGCTGTATGCAATCCGCAACGGCCTGACCATGGGCATCGTCAACGCCGGCCAGCTGGAGATCTATGACCAGATCCCGGCCGAGCTGCGCGATGCCGTGGAAGACGTGGTGCTCAACCGCACCCCGGAAGGCACCGACGCCCTCCTCGCCATCGCCGACAAGTACAAGGGCGACGGCAGCGTAAAAGAAGCCGAGACCGAAGAGTGGCGCGGCTGGCCGGTCAACAAGCGCCTGGAACACGCGCTGGTCAAGGGCATCACCACCCACATCGTCGAAGACACCGAAGAATCGCGGCTGTCGTTCGCCCGCCCGATCGAAGTGATCGAAGGCCCGCTGATGTCCGGCATGAACATCGTTGGCGACCTGTTCGGCGCCGGCAAGATGTTCCTGCCCCAGGTGGTGAAATCCGCCCGAGTGATGAAGCAGGCCGTGGCCCACTTGATCCCGTTCATCGAGCTGGAAAAAGGCGACAAGCCGGAAGCCAAGGGCAAGATCCTGATGGCCACGGTGAAGGGCGACGTGCATGACATCGGCAAGAACATCGTCGGCGTGGTGCTCGGCTGCAACGGCTATGACATCGTCGACCTCGGCGTGATGGTGCCGGCGGAGAAGATCCTGCAGGTGGCCAAGGAGCAGAAGTGCGACATTATCGGGCTGTCCGGCCTGATCACGCCGTCCCTGGACGAGATGGTGCATGTGGCCCGCGAGATGCAGCGCCAGGACTTCCACCTGCCGCTGATGATCGGCGGCGCGACCACCTCCAAGGCGCACACGGCGGTGAAGATCGAGCCCAAGTACAGCAACGACGCGGTGATCTACGTCACCGACGCTTCCCGTGCGGTGGGCGTGGCCACGCAGTTGCTGTCCAAGGAATTGAAGGCCGGCTTCGTCGAGAAGACCCGCCTGGAATACATCGACGTGCGTGAACGCACCTCCAACCGCAGCGCGCGCACCGAGCGCCTGAGCTACCCGGCGGCCATCGCCAAGAAGCCGCAGTTCGACTGGAACAGCTACACGCCGGTCAAGCCCACCTTCACCGGTTCCAGGGTGCTGGACAATATCGACCTCAACGTCCTGGCCGAGTACATCGATTGGACCCCGTTCTTTATCTCCTGGGACCTGGCCGGCAAGTTCCCGCGCATCCTGACCGATGAAGTGGTGGGTGAAGCCGCCACCGCGCTGTATGCCGACGCCCAGGAAATGCTCAGGAAACTGATCGACGAAAAACTCATCAGCGCCCGTGCAGTGTTCGGTTTCTGGCCCACCAACCAGGTGCAGGACGATGACCTGGAAGTCTACGGTGAAGACGGCCAGCCGATTGCCAAACTGCACCACCTGCGCCAGCAGATCATCAAGACCGACGGCAAGCCGAACTTCTCCCTGGCCGACTTCGTCGCGCCCAAGGACAGCGGCGTGACCGACTACATCGGTGGCTTCATCACCACCGCCGGCATCGGCGCCGAGGAAGTGGCCAAGGCCTACCAGGACGCGGGCGACGACTACAACTCGATCATGGTCAAGGCCCTGGCCGACCGCCTGGCCGAGGCCTGTGCCGAGTGGCTGCACCAGCAGGTGCGCAAGGAACACTGGGGCTACGCCAAGGACGAGCAACTGGACAACGAAGCGCTGATCAAGGAGCAGTACAGCGGTATCCGCCCTGCCCCCGGTTACCCGGCGTGCCCGGACCACACCGAGAAAGCCCAGTTGTTCCAACTGCTCGACCCCGAGGCCCGCGAAATGCACGCTGGGCGCAGCGGCGTGTTCCTCACCGAGCACTACGCGATGTTCCCGGCGGCGGCGGTCAGCGGCTGGTACTTCGCCCACCCGCAGGCGCAGTACTTTGCCGTGGGCAAGGTCGACAAGGACCAGGTGACCAGCTACACCGCGCGCAAGGGCCAGGACCTGGCCGTGACCGAGCGCTGGCTGGCGCCGAACCTGGGCTACGACAACTAAGCCGGCCTGGATTGTCTATGCTGTCCCTCACACACCTTGTGTCGAGGGATGTATGGACGATCCGGTCAACAACAAGCCGCCGACCTTCTGGCAGATGCTCCACAGCGTCATGGCCGCCGCCTTTGGCGTGCAGAGCGGCAAGAATCGCGCCCGCGACTTCACCCACGGCAAGCCCAGCCACTTCGTGATCCTGGGCATTCTGTTCACAGCAGTATTCGCCTTGACGCTGTTCGGCATCGTCAAGCTGGTGCTGCACCTCGCCGGCGTCTAGCGCAGCAGCAGGTGCAGGCTGAACGGGTAACGATAGGACACGGGCTTGCCCTGGGCGGACAACGCGCGGAAATCCACCGAGGGTGTCGGCCCCAACAAGCGCCGCGCCTGGCCGGCATCGATCAATTGGAATAGCGCCAACTGCCGGTCGCGTCCGCCATAGGCGCCAATGTCCAGGCCCTTGGCATCGTCATGGACCAACACCATGGCCCAGCCGCCCACGGTGAAATGCCCGGCGACCAGGGACGACAAGCGTCCATCCAGGCGTGCCTGCAGGATCTCCGGCGAGCTGTTGAGCGCGCTGAACAGCACGTCCCTGCCCGGTAACCGCCCACTGCCCTGCAGCGCCTGCATGGCGCCCAGCGCCATCTGATCGTTGGCCGACCACACCAGCGCCGTCTGCGGGTAGCGCTTGAACAGTTGCTTCGCTTGTTCGAAGGCGCGTTCGCGGTTCCATTCGCCGTAGACCAACTGACGCAGGCGCACCTCGGGATGCTCGGCCAGCGCCCGACGCATGCCGCGCTCACGCAATTGCGCGACCGGCGTGGTCTTGACCCCGGAAAAGGCCAACAGGTCGAGGGACTGGCCGGACGCAACCGGGCCGTGCTGGCGCAACAGGTCGCGGAGCATCAGGTAGCCAGCCTGTTCATCGTCAGCCACCAGGCTGCCGATCAGACGGATGCCACGGCGGGTTCCCAGCAATTGCACCTGATCGGAGGTCAGCGCGCTGTTCACCAGCAGCAGCTTGACGCCGCTGCCCTCGGCCATGCGCAGGATCTGCGGAGCGACGTACTGCTCATTCACCAGCACCAGGTAATCGGGCCGCTGGCTGCCTTGCAGCACCTCACGCGCCTGGGCCAGCGTGTTGCCGGCATCACGCTCGCCATAACGCACACGCAAGTCCAGGCCGAGGTCCTTGGCGGCGGCCTTCATGAATTGCGCGTAGCTGACCCAGAAGGTTTCCGTCGCCATGCCCGGATTGAGAAACACCACCGACGTTGCATGAGCCATCACCCCATACGTCGATCCCAACAACCAGACACACGTAATCAACACCTTCAACATGGATGCTTGAGCCTCGAAAATAGGCCGCCATGATAGTGGCAATGCCTGAACCAATCGAGGCTCAATCCACGTCCTTTATTGGTGGCTGACCCAGAATACGGCCGTTCCCACCACCAGAATGATCAGGAACAGAATGGCCCAGGCATCAACGGTACTGTCAGGTTTACGGGCTTTGGTCGGATTGCTCATTGCATCGCCTCTTGTCGGTTTTATAGGTGATTGCACTCAAACACGCTCACAGTAAAGTTCACGATTGCCCGCATGACAAATGTGGGTATCGCGATAACCCTTCTCATTAGTCATTTTGGTTATGTGCATATACTCAAACATCACTTTTGCGCATAAACGCAAACTGGTATCGTGCGCCGGCTCCGTTGGGAGTGCGCGGCCGTGCGCGCAGATTTGCCGAGAACAGGACCTATATGTACGTATACGACGAATACGATCAGCGCATCATCGAGGACCGCGTCAAGCAGTTCCG
This sequence comes from Pseudomonas sp. LAMO17WK12:I1, assembly GCF_900177315.1. Taxonomy (NCBI): domain Bacteria; kingdom Pseudomonadati; phylum Pseudomonadota; class Gammaproteobacteria; order Pseudomonadales; family Pseudomonadaceae; genus Pseudomonas; species Pseudomonas sp. LAMO17WK12:I1. The sequence continues at coordinate 165,117 of NZ_FWZV01000013.1, forward strand.
TGATCAGACCCGACGCTACCTAGCAGGTGAACTGAGCGAAGAAGAGTTCCGCCCTCTGCGCCTGCAAAATGGCCTTTATGTCCAGCGCTTTGCGCCGATGCTGCGGGTGGCCGTGCCTTATGGCCAACTGACTTCGCGCCAGACCCGCATGATGGCCAAGATTGCCCGCGACTTCGACAAAGGCTATGCCCACATCAGTACCCGCCAGAACGTGCAGTTCAACTGGCCGGCCCTGGAAGATGTGCCGGATATCCTGGCTGAACTGGCCACCGTGCAGATGCACGCCATTCAGACCAGCGGTAACTGCCTGCGCAACGTGACCACCGACCAATTCGCCGGGGTTGCCGCCGACGAGCTGATCGACCCACGCCCGTGGTGTGAAATCGTCCGCCAGTGGACCACCTTCCACCCCGAATTCGCCTACCTGCCGCGCAAGTTCAAGATCGCCATCAATGGCTCGACCTCGGACCGTGCCGCCATCGAAGTACACGATATCGGCCTGGAGCCGGTGTACAACGCGGCCGGCGAGCTGGGTTTCCGTGTCCTGGTGGGTGGCGGCCTGGGCCGTACCCCGGTGGTGGGTGCGTTCATCAACGAGTTCCTGCCATGGCAGGACCTGCTGAGCTACCTCGACGCCATCCTGCGCGTCTACAACCGCTACGGCCGTCGTGACAACAAATACAAGGCGCGGATCAAGATCCTCGTCAAAGCGCTGACCCCTGAGGTGTTCGCCCAGAAAGTCGACGCCGAGATGGAGCACCTGCGCGGCGGCCAGACCACCCTGACCGAAGCCGAAGTGCACCGTGTGGCCAAGCACTTCGTCGATCCTGAGTACAAGGCCCTGGGCAACCAGGATGCCGAGCTCGCAGCGCTCGACCAGCAGCACCCAGGCTTCGCCCGCTGGCGCACCCGCAACACCCTGGCGCACAAAAAGCCGGGCTATGTGGCGGTGACCCTGTCACTGAAACCGACCGGTGTTGCACCGGGTGACATCACCGACAAGCAGCTGGACGCCGTCGCCGACCTGGCCGAGCGCTACAGCTTCGGCCAGCTGCGCACCTCCCACGAGCAGAACATCATCCTCGCGGACGTTGAGCAGAGCCAACTGTTCACCCTGTGGGGCGAACTGCGCGAAGGCGGTTTCGCCACGCCGAACATCGGCCTGCTGACCGACATCATCTGCTGCCCAGGGGGCGATTTCTGCTCCCTGGCCAACGCCAAGTCGATCCCGATCGCCGAATCGATCCAGCGCCGTTTCGACGACCTGGACTACCTGTTCGACATCGGCGAGCTGGACCTGAACATCTCCGGTTGCATGAACGCCTGTGGTCACCACCACGTCGGCCACATCGGCATCCTGGGCGTGGACAAGAAAGGCGAAGAATTCTACCAAGTGTCCCTGGGTGGCAGCGCCAGCCGCGATGCGAGCCTGGGCAAGATCCTCGGCCCGTCCTTCGCCCAGGAAGCCATGCCCGAGGTGATCGGCAAGCTGATCGACGTGTACATCGAACAGCGCACCGAAGATGAGCGTTTCATCGACACCTACCAGCGCATCGGCATTGACCTGTTCAAGGAGCGCGTCTATGCAGCGAATCATTAAGAACAACGAAGTCCTCGACGAAACCTGGCACCTGCTGCCCAAGGATGCGAGCTTCGACGGCATCTCCAACTGCGACGACCTGATCGTGCCGCTGGCGCTGTGGCGCGAACACGGCCACGCGCTCAAGGCCCGCGACGGCGGCCTGGGTGTGTGGCTGGACGCCGATGAAGAAGCCGAAGAGATCGGCGCTGACGTGGAGCACTTCCAGGTCATCGCCCTGAACTTCCCGGCCTTCACCGACGGTCGCAACTATTCCAACGCACGCCTGCTGCGTGACCGCTACGGTTACAAAGGCGAGCTGCGGGCCATTGGCGACGTGCTGCGCGACCAGTTGTTCTACCTGCGCCGTTGCGGGTTCGATGCCTTCGCCTTGCGCGCCGACAAAGACCCGTACGAAGCACTGGAAAGCCTCAAGGACTTCTCGGTGACGTACCAGGCTGCAACGGATGAACCGCTGCCGCTGTTCCGTCGTCGCTGAGTCTGCACAAATGAAAAAGCCCTGGCATGCCAGGGCTTTTTTATGAGTTGAGCTTGATCGACGCTAGCACCTGCTTCTGCCCCATCGAACACGGCACACCTTCCGGTTGCGCGCGTACCGCGTCGATCACCCCGACTAACTGCGCCTTGCTGTGCGCCAGTTGCGCCTGCATCGCTTCAATCTGCTCGACCTTGCGCTCGAGCGCCTCGATCAGCTCGGCGCGCTTGTGCTCGCCTGGGGCCGGCATCAGCGCCTTGAGTTCCTGCAAGGTGAAACCGGCCTGCTGCGCGCTCTGAATCAAGCGCAGCGTCTGCAAGGCCTCCGGTGCATAACGGCGATAGCCATTGGCCTGGCGCCCCACCTGGCTGATCAACCCTTCTGCTTCATAGAAGCGGATACGCGACGCCGCCAGCCCGCTCTGTTTTGCCAGCTCTCCAATATTCATCAAAACGCCTGCTTGACATTAAAGTTAACTTTAAGCTTAGCCTGAGGCCTCCCCTGCTCAGGAGTCAACCCATGTCACCCTTTGAACCCTTGCAACTGCCCAATGGCCAAGTCCTCGCCAACCGTATCGCCAAGGCGGCGATGGAAGAAAACATGGCGGATGCGCAACAGGCGCCCTCCCGCGAATTGAAGCAGTTGTACAAGACCTGGGCGGACGGCGAGCCCGGCCTGCTGCTGACCGGCAATGTGATGATCGACCGCCGCGCCATGACCGGTCCCGGCGGCGTTGCCCTCGAAGACGAACAGCACCTGGACAGCTTTCGCGAGTGGGCCGCCGTGGCCCGCGACAAGGGCGTGCACTTTTGGGTACAGCTCAGCCATCCGGGGCGCCAGACCATGGCCAACCTCGGCCAGCAGGCCCTGGCGCCCTCCGCGATTGCACTGGACCTCGGCGGCTTTTCGAAGATGTTCGCCAAGCCCAGGGCCATGACCGAAGACGACATTCAAGACGTGATCAAACGCTTCGCCACCAGCGCACGCCTGGCCGAGAAAGCCGGGTTCACCGGGGTGCAGATCCACGGCGCGCACGGCTACCTGCTCAGCCAGTTTCTCTCCCCACTCAGCAACCAACGCACTGACCGTTGGGGCGGCCCCCTGGAAAACCGCGCACGCCTGCTGCTGGAAGTGATCCACGCCGTGCGTGCCAGCGTCAGTCCTTCATTCTGTGTGGCGGTCAAACTCAACTCGGCCGACTTCCAGCGCGGCGGCTTCGACGCCAACGACGCGCGCGCCGTGGTCGAGCTGCTCAACCCGCTGCCCATCGACCTGCTGGAATTATCCGGCGGCAGCTACGAAGCCCCGGCCATGCAAGGCGAAGCACGGGACGGCCGCACCCTGGCCCGCGAAGCGTATTTCCTGGAGTTCGCCAAGGAACTGGCGACCATCGCCAAGATGCCGCTGATGGTCACCGGCGGCATTCGCCGCCTGCCCATCGTGCAACAAGTACTGGACAGCGGTATCGCCATGGCCGGCATCGCTACCGCCCTGACCCTGGAACCGCAACTGATCAAGCACTGGCACGAGGGTCGCGACCCCAACCCGCAACTCAAGCCGATCAGTTGGAAACGCAAACCCTTGGCCGCCCTCGCCACCCTGGCCGTGGTGCGGGACCAGATGCGCCGCCTGAGTCGTGGCCGACTGCCTAAACCCAATGTCGTGCCATGGCTGGCGCTGGCGTGTGACCAATGGTTTATCGCCCGGCGCACCCGGCAATACCGCGCGGCCATGACGCAATCTTCACATTAAAAGCGGAGCATTCGCCGTGATCGAACTGTCCCCTATTGATCAGCAACTTTTAACCTCACTGACGATTGGAGTTCTTCATGGCGAAAATCAACCTGGCCCAGCAATTGGCGACCACCCTTGAACAGGCGGGGATCAAGCGCATCTGGGGCCTGACCGGCGACAGCCTCAACGGCCTCACCGACGCCCTGCGCACCATGGACAGCATCGAGTGGATGCACGTGCGCCACGAAGAAGTCGCCGCCTTCGCCGCCGGTGCCGAAGCGGCGGCCACGGGTGAACTGACGGTGTGCGCCGGCAGTTGCGGGCCGGGCAACCTGCACTTGATCAATGGCCTGTTCGATTGCCATCGCAACCATGTGCCGGTGCTGGCGATTGCCGCACAAATCCCCTCCTCCGAGATCGGCCTGAATTACTTCCAGGAGACTCATCCCCAGGAACTGTTCAAGGAGTGCAGCCACTTTATCGAGCTGGTCACCAACCCCGAACAGATGCCGCACGTGCTGCACCGCGCCATGCGTTCGGCGATCCTCAACCGCGGCGTGGCGGTGGTGGTGATTCCGGGGGACGTATCGTTGCTGGAAGTCGAAGACAAGCTCAAGCCCTGGCCGGCCCTGCACACACCGCGTACCCTGCCGGCGGAACAGGACCTGCAACGACTGACCGAGATCCTTGAAAGCAGCAAGAAGGTCACCCTGCTGTGCGGCAGTGGCTGCGCCGGTGCCCACGATCAAGTGGTGGCCCTGGCCTACACGCTGGGGGCTCCGGTGGTGCACGCCCTGCGCGGCAAGGAGCATGTGGAATGGGACAACCCATTTGATGTGGGCATGACCGGCCTGATCGGCTTCAGCTCCGGTTACCACGCCATGCTCGACTGCGACACGCTGATCATGCTCGGCACGGACTTTCCGTACCGCCAGTTCTACCCTACCGATGCCAAAATCATCCAGGTTGACCGCAACCCGCAGGCGCTCGGCCGTCGCGCCACGCTGGACCTGGGCATCGCTGCCGATGTGAGCGAGACCCTCGACGCGCTGCTGCCGCGCCTGACCCGCAAGACCGACCGCAGCTTCCTCGAGACCTCTCTGAAGCACTACGAAAAAGCCCGCCAAGGCCTGGACGACCTGGCGCAACCGTCAAAGGCCAACCGGCCGATCCACCCGCAATACGTGGCGCGCCTGCTCAGCGAACTGGCGGACGACGATGCAATCTTCACCGCCGACGTGGGCTCGCCGACCGTGTGGGCGGCGCGCTACCTGAAGATGAATGGCAAGCGTCGCCTGATCGGTTCGTTCAACCACGGCTCCATGGCCAATGCCATGCCCCAGGCGATCGGTGCCCAGGCGGCCTTTCCTGGGCGCCAGGTGATCTCAATGTCCGGCGACGGCGGGTTTGCCATGCTGATGGGGGATTTCATTTCACTGGCGCAGTTGAACCTGCCCGTCAAAGTCATCGTGTTCGATAACTCGTCCCTGGGCTTTGTCGCCATGGAAATGAAGGCTGCGGGCTATCTGGATGCCGGCACCGAGCTGAAAAACCCGGACTTCGCCGCCATGTCCAACGCCATGGGCATCCTCGGCATTCGCGTGGAGCAATCCGAAGACCTGGAACCGGCCCTGCGCCGCGCCCTGGCCCACAATGGCCCGGTGCTGGTGGATGTGGTGACGGCCACCCAGGAATTGGTGATGCCGCCGAGCATCAAGCTGGAACAGGCCAAGGGGTTCAGCCTGTACATGCTCAAGGCGGTGATGAGTGGGCGTGGAGATGAAGTGATCGAGTTGGCGCGGACTAACTGGTTGCGCTGATACAACACTGAGGGAGCGGGCAAGCCCTAACTCCAGTCAGTTAAACCTGTAGTGAGCGGGCTTGCCCCGCGCTGGGCTGCGCAGCAGCCCCGAAACACAGCCCCGGACCTGCCTGGCACACTGCAGCGCTCTTATTGGGGCTGCTGCGCAGCCCAGCGCGGGGCAAGCCCGCTCACCACAGTTACAGTGTTCATCCTTAACTGACTGGCGTCAGGGCTCGCCCCTCCCACAGTGGACAATGGGCGCCGATTCAAGCTGTCTGTTTTTCTACCCATTTGCCGTAGGCATCAATAAATGCCTGCAGGAACGGCCTGGTCTTTTCCGACACCTTGCCGGCGTCGTCGAACACGCTGCCCGCTCCGCCCAGGTAGGCTTCGGGCTGCTGCATGCATGGCACATCGAGGAACACCAGGGACTGACGCAGATGGTGGTTGGCGCCAAAACCGCCAACGGCGCCCGGCGATACGCTGATGATCGCCCCCGGCTTGCCGCTCCAGGCGCTTTGGCCATAAGGGCGGGAGCCGACGTCAATCGCATTCTTCAATGGCGCGGGTACGGAGCGGTTGTACTCCGGCGTCACAAACAACACCGCGTCGGATGAACGTACCTGCTGACGGAAAGTACTGTAGGCTGCGGGCGGTGATGCCCCGTCGATGTCCTCGTTGTAGAGCGGCAAATCGCCAATTTCCACAATGTTCAACTTCAGGTTGGCGGGGGCCATTTCGGCCAGTGCCAGGGCGACCTTGCGGTTGATCGAGTCTTTTCTCAGGCTGCCAACCAGGACGGCAATCGTGTAGACCTTGCTCATTGGGTTTCTCGACGTCTGACTAAGGGAGCTTGTAGTTATAAAGGCTTCGCAGTGCGTTCACCAGAAGGTTTTGATAATCCTCCAGACGTTTGGCCCGCGATTTGATGCGTAGGAACCGTCTGAAAATGTCAGCGAATAGTATTTTTTTTCAATAGGTAAACTCCCCCTCTTTATGACGGTCTACAGCACCGCGAATTGAGTGTTTATCTCCAGAGGTTCTAAACAGATGGCAGCAGTACTAGTCGGACAGTTTCATGCCAGAGACGCAGAAGGACGCGTGTATTCGGTGCATGAGTTCCAGGAATCCAACCCGGCGCAAGGCGACCTGGCTGGCTCGGCACCCACCACCACCTACAAGCTGGCCATTGGCGACCGGGTAGAAAAACTCGAAGGCGATGAGTTCAAACTGATTCAGTCGGGGACCATTATCGTCCGCGAATCGCAGACCACCCTCGCCTCATAAGCTTGATCGCCCAGGCGTACCTGCTCAGTCCCGGCCATTGACGGCATCGACTGGGCCGGGCGGTCACGGGCTGCGAATTTCCGTCACTTCAAGCCCCGACTCACCGTCCACTTGCTTGAGCGTCACCATCAACCGGCCCCGCTCGCCTTCCACCGCGTACATCACCCGCCTGTAGCCCGGCGAGTTGTACCCCGGATACGCCACCACCTGCTTGACCTGCGTCATGCCCAGCACCGTGCCGACCTGCGCGGCGACTTGCTCCTGGGCACGGATAAATGCCTCAAGCACGAGGTTTTCCGGAACTGATTCATCGTGATTGCTGATGAGGTAAGCAGCCACGCACCCTACGGTCACCAGGACCAGCAGTTGCTTGACCGTTACCCCGAGAACTGTCGAGGGCAGAGGCATATGAGACCAGACCTGTTTTTGTTGTATGTGCCGGTAATCGGCATTGGTCGTTGATGATCAGACTCGCCATTCTAGTGAGGTCCTGGCTGAACGCCAGCGACATACGCGACCCGCACTGTCTTTTTTGCGCACGACGGCATGCGCCATTGAATCCCCACTGCGCTGCACATAGACTCCGGCCATGCGTTTACGTCATATCGAAGTGATTCAGGCCATCCTGCAGACCGGACACCTCGGCACCGCCGCCGAATGGTTGCAACTTCCCGTGGGCGATGTAGACGCGGCCCTCAAGGAGGCCGAGCAGCAATTGGGCTTCATGCTGTTTGCCAGTGTGCGCGGGCGTTTGCAGGCGACACGGGAAACCCTGGAACTGCAGGCAGAAATCGCCCATGTGTACGAAGCCCTGGAACCGGTGCAACGCCTGGCCAGCCGCTTGAAACACCATCACGCCCCCACGTTGCGCGCCTTGTGCACGCCGCCCCTGGCCAATCAACTGCTGCCCCAGAGCATCGCGCTGCTGCGCCGGCGCTTCCAGGACACGCCGTGCAACCTGTCGAGCCAGCCAACCCGGGAAATCGTGCGCAGCCTGCTGCTGCACGAGGCCGAGGTGGGCCTGAGCCTGCATGACCCGGAACATCCGCAAATCCACAGCACGGTGCTGGCCCAAGGCAAATTGCAATTGCTGGCGCCCCACGGCTGGCTCAAGCCCAAGCAGAAGTACATTGCGCTGCAGGACCTGGCCGGGCAAGCGATGATCGGGCTCGAAGGACACGACCCGCTCAGCCGCCTGCTGGACGCCAAGCTGCAAGCATTGCGCCCGCTGCCGGTGGTGCAGACGCGGGTGCAGACCTACCAGATGATGCGCAGCATGGTGGAAGCCGGCGAAGGCCTGGCGATTGTCGACCCGTTCACCGCCTTTGGCGCACGCGAGGCGGGCCTGGATACATGCCCGGTGTCGCCGCCGATCCTGGTCAGCCTGTATGCGCTGACACTCAAGGATGGCGTGACCTCGCCTGCGCTGAATGCGTTACTGGAGATCGTCACGCAAAAGGCCCAGGGCCTGCTGGAAAGTTAACGCCGCTCGGCATCGGTCTTGAACAACCGATACCAGAAAATCGCCACTTCACGGGTTTGCGGGTCGATGCCGCGATAGCGCAGGTGGTCGATCCCGCCCATCACGTAGCCGCAACGCTCATATAGTCGGCAGGCGCCCAGGTTGTTGTTCTGGGTCTCCAGCATCATGCCCGGCAGGTTTTTCTTGCGGCTCCAGAACTGCGCCACATCCAGCAGCGCCTTGGCCACCCCGTGCCGACGGGCAGGCAAGGCCACCGCCAGTTCGTCAACGTGGGCAAAGCCGTTCCAATTGGTGCTGACCACAATATGCCCGACCGCACGATCATCCAGGTAGGCCATGAAGATCGCACTGTCCGGCGCATCGCGAAAACTGGCGAATTCTTCCGGGTCGATGCCATAGCACTTGCGATACGGCACGATGCGCTCCACGGGCCATTGATCGACCCGCCTGCCCATCTCCGGTACGCCATAGGCACTGACCTCAAAGCTGAAATCATTGCCCCACACGTAGGCGTCGAAGCCCTCGTCGGCGACCCGCACACTGAGCCCTGGATACTTCGGGTTCATTACAGCTTGCATAAACATCCTTAACCCTTGATGCAATCGACGGTGTAACAACGACCACTGCCGTCATCTTCGTGTTGTAGCCCGTGAACATCGGCAACAAAACCGGGGAAACTGCTATCGAACGTCCGGGCAAACGCCAGGTAGTCGATGATCGACCGGGTCGACTCGGTAAAGCGCTCGCCTGGCATGATCAACGGAATCCCCGGCGGATAAGGCACCAGCATCACGGCTGCAATGCGTCCTGGCAAGGCATCAATGGACACGGCCTCCACCTCGCCCCTTACCAATTGGTCATAGGCGTCGGCCGGTTTCATCGCGATTTGCGGCAACACCGTGTACATGCGCTTGAGGTGCCTGGCGGTGGCGTTGCTGCGGTAACAGCCGTGCAATTGATCGCACAGGTCGCGCAAACCCAAGCCTTGATAACGCGCCGGGCCCTGGGCAAACACCGATGGCAAACAACTGGCGAGGCTGACATTCCCGTCGTAACTGCGCTTGAACTCCAGCAACTCGGTGAGCAAGGTACTCCATTTGCCCTTGGTGATGCCCATGGAAAACAACACGAGGAACGAATACAGCCCGGTCTTTTCCACCACCAGCCCACGTTCCCAGAGGAATTTGCTGACCACCGCGGCGGGAATCCCGCGCTCGCTCAAGGCGCCGCCGGCGGTGAGGCCGGGCATCACCAGGGTCACTTTGATCGGGTCCAGCAGCACGTAGTCTTCGGCCACGTCACCAAAGCCGTGCCAGTCATCCTGCGGCAGCAACAGCCAATCCGCGGTGGCGACGCGGTCGATGCCCGCCACCGACGGCGGCTGCCAGATGGAGAACCACCAATCTTCGGCGGCAATGTGTTGGCGCAGGTTAGCCAGGGCGCGGCGAAAACTCAGGGCCTCGTCGAACATTTCCTGCAGCAGCGAGCGCCCGGCCGGGCCCTCCATCATCGCCGAGGCGACGTCCAGGGAGGCGATGATGCTGTACTGCGGCGACGTGGAGATGTGCATCATGAAGGCTTCATTGAAACGGTCGCGGTCCAGTTGGCGCGCGCCGCAGTCCTGCACATGGATCATCGAGGCCTGGCTGAACGCCGCCAGCAGCTTGTGGGTGGAGTGGGTGGTGAACACCAGCGGGCTGTCCGGGGTACGGGAGGTGCCCATGCCGTAGCGCCCGGCAAAGAACTCGTGGAACGCCGCGTAGGCATACCAGGCTTCGTCGAAGTGCAGCACCTCGACACTGCTGCCCAATTGCTGCTTGATCAGCTCGGCGTTGTAGCACAGGCCGTCGTAGGTGGAGTTGGTGACCACGGCCAACTTCACCTTGGGGGGCCGGCCACGGGTCAAGGGGCTGGCGTCGATCTTGGCGCGGATCGATTCCGGGCTGAACTCGCTCAGGGGAATCGGACCGATGATGCCCAGTTCGTTGCGCGCCGGGCACAGGTACAGCGGGATGGCACCGGTCATGATGATCGAATGCAACACCGACTTGTGGCAGTTGCGGTCCACCAGCACCAGGTCATCGCGCCCGACCATGGAGTGCCAGACGATCTTGTTGGCGGTGGACGTGCCGTTGATCACGAAAAAGGTATGGTCGGCGCCGAAGTTGCGCGCGGCACGGGCTTCGGCTTCAGCCAGGGGCCCGGTGTGATCCAGCAGCGAGCCCAGCTCGGGCACCGAGACCGACAAGTCCGAACGCAGGGTGTTCTCCCCGAAGAACTGATGAAACGCCTGCCCCACCGGACTTTTGCGATAGGCCACGCCACCGCCATGGCCGGGGGTGTGCCAGGAATAGTTGGAGTCGGCGGTGTGTTGCACCAGCGCCTTGAAGAATGGCGGCAACAGGCCATCCAGGTAAGTGCGGGCAGCACGGGCCACCTGGCGGGCGAGAAACGGTACGGTGTCTTCGAACAGGTAGAGAATGCCGCGCAGCTGGTTGAGTTCGCTCATGGCATCGGCCGGGGCGTTTTCCAGGGTGACCTGCTCGCCCAGGGCAAAGATCGGCAGGTTCGGCGCCCGCAGGCGCGCCAGGCGGATCAGCTCGACCATGTTTTGCAGCAGGTGGGTATTCTCACCGGCGCCTTCGGCGGCGATCAGCATGCACGCCAGGCCGTGATGGGTCGACGCCACCAGCCGGCCTTCGGCGTAGTCCACGGCGGAAAAGATACTGAAGCCCTCTTGTTCCAACTCCCGGGCGATGCCGCGAACCCGGTCGCCGGCAACGGTGTCGGCCTTGATGTCGCGGTGCACGATAAGCACGGGGAACTTCAGGTCTTTGTACATGAGGGCGTGTAGTCCTGAGGGCTATGCACTCAAGGGTAGAAGCTCGGGGACGATGACGCGAATGAAGATTCTGAAAGCAACGGAGATCAACTGTGGGAGGGGGCTTGCTCCCGATGTCGGTATGCCAGCTCATATTTTATTGGCTGATACACCGCTATCGGGGCATGGGTATCTACACAACTTTGGTGTGGCCCTGAGCCTGTGGCGAGGGAGCTTGCTCCCGTGACGGTTCGGGAGCCGAGGACTATCTAACTGATGCACCGCGACATAAATGTGGGAGGGGCGGTGCGACGATTCGACTTGCCCCCGATGGCGGCCTCTGGGCCGACTATTTTTTGGATTGGACCGGGTACATATCCGTTGCTGCGGTAACGGCGGCTATGGGTTCCGCCCTTACGGCGGCTCACTTTTGAAAAGCGCAAAAGTAAGCAAAACGCTTCGCCCCACCACTCGGCACCTCGCCCAGGCTCGGTGTACCCGTAATCCGACAGTGATTTGGGGGGCCGCCGCCACGCGCCATCCATGGCGCGGGGCGGCTAAACCGGCATCCCTGCCGGTTTACCCCCCAAATCACTATCGAATTCCGGCCAGCGTGGTTTAACGGGGCGCATGAGATCAAGATCAAAAGCAAGATCAAGATCAAGATCAAGGGCGGCTCGCTTCGCATCGTGGTTACCGTTGGCGGCTACAACGTTGTGTAGATACCCATGGCTATCGGGGGCAAGCCCCCTCCCACATTTTGATCATACCTACGCAGGGCTATTGTTGTGTTAGCTGGGTCCACAACGCCGGCGCACCCGCCGACTTGGCGATAGCCTCCAACCGCGCCGCATGCTCGGCCAGATCCTGCTCGCTGGCGCGAATGATGGTGGTGGGCTTGCGATCGGCTGGCAGGCGGCGGATTTCCGAAGGGCGGTTGCCCGAGCCTTCCGCCGAGCCACTGCCGTCGGAGGCGTTGCCGGCCAGGGACAGGCTGGTCTGCCCGCCGGTCATGGTCAGGTAAACGTCGGCGAGAATCTCGGAGTCGAGCAAGGCGCCGTGGAGTTCACGGCCGGAGTTGTCGACGCCATAACGCTTGCACAAGGCATCGAGGCTGTTGCGCTGGCCCGGGTGACGCTCACGGGCCATCATCAGGGTGTCGAGGATCGAGCAGTGCTGGGAAATGTCCGCGCGATCCATCTGCCCCATCAGGGCAAATTCGTTATTGATGAAGCCGACGTCGAACGCCGCGTTATGGATGATCAACTGGGCGCCGTTGATGAACTCGAAGAACTCATCGGCCACTTCGGCGAAACGCGGCTTGCCCTTGAGGAACTCGTCGGTGATGCCGTGGACGCCGATGGCGCCTTCGTCACTGTCGCGGTCCGGTTGCAGGTAGACGTGAAAGTGACGACCGGTGAGGCGCCGACCCATGAGTTCGACACAGCCGATTTCAATGATCCGGTGGCCGTCGGTCACCGGCATGCCGGTGGTTTCGGTATCGAGTACAACAGATCGGATCGCCATCAGGGTTCAGCTCTCAACGGTGTGGTGTGCAGTGTGGTGTGAGTCAAGGAGCGCGATGTTAACACGTCGGCCAGCATCAGCTCTGCTTGTAGCCCCGCACTTCGTCCACACCTCTATTGGCAAGCTGGTCGGCGCGCTCGTTCCCCGGATGGCCGATGTGCCCACGCACCCATTTCCAGGTGATGTCATGGCGGTTGCATTGCTCATCGAGCAATTGCCACAGGTCGGCATTCTTGACCGGCTCCTTGGCCGCGGTCTTCCAGCCGCGCTTCTTCCAGTTGACCATCCACTCGTTGATACCTTTCATCACGTATTGCGAGTCGGTGACCAGCAGCACGTTGCAGCGGCGCTTGAGTTCTTCCAGGCCGCGAATGGCGCCCATCAGCTCCATGCGGTTGTTGGTGGTGTTGGCTTCGCCGCCCCACAACTCCTTCTCTACGCCCTTGCACACCAGCAAGGCGCCCCAGCCGCCGGGGCCGGGGTTGCCCTTGCAGGCGCCATCGGTGAAGAGTTCTACGCTATCGGTCATCGGTTACATCCATCAAGACGGGCAGGTCTGAAATCAAAAAAGTGCTACGGTTCGCTTTGCGTGCGGTTGACCTTGGCCATCGGCATCGGCACCAGTTTGCCCATGGGCTGGCGCAGCACCTGGCGCACCGGCCGCAGCCCGACCACGATCTTGCGCGCCACCAATAAATAGAAGCCGCCACCCGACAGTTGCCAGGCGCCCGCGCGACGTTCCCAACCGGCCAGGCGGCCTTGCCACTTGGCCGAGGCAAGCGGCGGACGATAGCACCCGAAGCGGCGTTTCTCCAGCGCGAAGCCCAGCAGGTTCAGCCAGTCCCCGACCCGTGATGGCGAGATGCAGCGCGCCTGGCGCAGGCCATCATGGGCGAACACATGGCGCAGGCCCCAGCTGCTCCAAGGGTTGATGCCGATAATCAGCAAATGGCCACCAGGGCGCACGCTGCTCGCCGCTTCACGCAGCAGACCGTGGGGTGACAGGCAGAAATCCAGGCCATGCTGCAACACCACCACATCGGCGGCGTGCTCGCTCAATGGCCAGGCCTGTTCTTCGCAGACAATCTCCACCCCCGGCAACGGCGCGCCCAGGCGCACATTGCGTTGCACCTGGGGCGCGGCAGGCGGGGTCTGGGCCGACGGACCGTAATGCACCAGGTAGCCGCCAAAGAAACGACCCAACTCGTCTTCGAGCATGCGCCGTTCTTCATCCAGCAGAAATTGCCCGATGGGCCCGGACAGCCATTCACGGGCTGCGCCGATCAGGGCCAGCCACTCAGGATCGGCCTGGGCGAACGCTTTATCAGTCATTGCATTCTCCAACTCGCCTAGACGTTCTAAGATGCACCAATGTGTTCAGCTTGGCGAATCGAAGAATGATACAGATCAGTGCCCTGCCCGCCTTCACCGATAACTACATCTGGTTGCTGCAGGACCCGCAGACCCAACGTTGTGCCGTGGTCGATCCCGGCGATGCCGCGCCGGTACTGGCCTGGCTCGAGCAAAACCCGACGTGGACCCTCAGCGACATCCTGATTACCCACCATCACCACGACCATGTCGGCGGTGTCGAGCAACTCAAGCGGGTGACCGACGCCAAGGTGTATGGTCCGGCCAACGAGACGATCCCGGCGCGGGACATCGCGCTGCAGGATAACGACCGCATCAACGTGCTGGGCTGGGACTTCGACGTCTATGCCGTGCCCGGCCACACCCTGGGCCATATCGCCTTCTACCACCAGGGCATGCTGTTCTGTGGCGACACCCTGTTCGCCGCCGGTTGTGGCCGCCTGTTCGAAGGCACGCCGGAACAGATGCACACCTCCCTCGAGCGCCTGGTCGCCCTGCCCGCCGATACCCTGGTGTACTGCACCCACGAATACACACAAAGTAACCTCAAGTTTGCCCAGGCGGTGGAACCGCAGAATGCCGACATCTCCGAACGGGTGGAAAACGTCCGTCAGCTGCGGGCCCGCGGCGAGATGACGCTGCCGTCCAACCTGGCCCTGGAAAAGCGTACCAACCCCTTCCTGCGTACCTCTGAAACATCCGTTAAACAAAAAGCGGACGAACGGAATGGCCGTGACAACCGCTCTGGGGCCGAGGTATTTGCTAGCTTGAGGGCGTGGAAAGATAAGTTCTAAAGGGATGCAATCTGATACGTAATTTCTGAATGGTTGACCGGAACCAAAGTGCTTTCTAGAATCGCCCGACATTTTTGCCCGGAACTTACTTCCAGCCAATGTCGTCATCTATTCGTAAAGCCAACCATTCAGACGCATTGACCCGCCTGGCTCAAGCTGTGGCGGTGGCTGTGTCCGCCACGCTGGCGGGCTGCCAATCGACAAATTTCGCCGCACAATCCACCGTGCAACCCAAGCCCAACCTTGCCGCCAAGATCAAACAGAAACCCGTCATCTGGCTTTCAGAGAAACCTGCTCCAGAAGTGCCCCAGGATGTCTGGGAACGCATGCGCCGGGGCTTTCAATTGCAGGACAACGTGGGTGTCAACCCGCGCATCGAGCAACAGCGCCTGTGGTTCGCCAGCAACCCGTCCTTCCTGGAGAACGCCGGTGAACGCGGCAGCCTCTACATTCATTACATCGTCGAACGCCTTGAAGAACGCAACATGCCCCTGGAGCTGGCGCTGCTGCCGGTGATTGAAAGTGCCTACAACCCGATGGCGTATTCGCGCAGCGATGCCGTCGGCCTGTGGCAGTTCATCCCCTCCACCGGGCGCTACTTCAACCTGCGCCAGACCCGCGCCTACGACGGCCGCCGCGACATCACCGCCTCCACCACAGCCGCCCTGGACTACCTGACCCGTCTGCACGACATGTTCAACGGCGACTGGCTGCTGGCCCTGGCCGCCTATAACGCCGGCGAAGGCACGGTGAGCCGGGCCATCGAGCGCAACGAGAAGCTTGGCCTGCCCACCGACTACTGGAACCTGCCCCTGCCCCAGGAAACCAAGGACTATGTGCCCAAGTTCCTGGCGCTGTCCCAGGTGGTGCTGGCCCCCGAGGCCTATGGCGTCAACCTGAACCCGATTGCCAACACGCCGTACTTCGAAGTGGTCGAAGTCAAGCAAAGCATGGACCTGTCGCGGGTTGCCGCGCTGGCCGAGATCGACGAAGACGAACTGTTCCAGCTCAACCCGGCGCTCAAGCAACGCACCACCCTGGATGGCCCGCAACACCTGCTGGTGCCGAGCTCCAAGGCACAATTGCTCACCAGCACCCTTTCGACGATGAAGCCGGAAGAATTGCTGGCGATGCGCCCGAAAAAGCAGGTGTTCGACGAAGTCGAGACCGCCCGGGTGGCCGGCCGCACCCGCAGCTACAAGGTGCGCAGTGGCGACAACCTCACGCTGATCGCCAAGGCGAACAAGGTCGACGTGCATGACCTGCAGCGCTGGAACAAACTCAACGGCCAGGCCCTCAAGGTCGGCCAGACCCTGGTGATGCAGGACACCCGCAAGCTGGTGGCCAAGGCCGACAGCAAGAAGCCGGTGCAGTACAAGGTCAAGAAAGGCGACTCGCTGTACATCGTCGCCAAGCGCTTCAACGTCGAGATGCAACATCTCAAGCGTTGGAACCCCCGTACTGGCCAGGCGCTGAAGCCGGGGCAGATGCTTGTAGTGTCTGGGCCGCGCTAAGGTTTTAAGAACACTGCAGAACCAATGTGGGAGGGGGCTTGCCCCCGATAGCAGTTTATAAGCCACCAGATTCATTGGCTGATCCACCGATATCGGGGCAAGCCCCCTCCCACACTGAATCTCCAGTGTTCCCAACTGGCTTTTTCCATCCGGAACAAGCTGTTACTGTACCGATCATAAAGCCCAAGCCGCCTGGATCGGATCCCTGACTTGAAGCGTCCCCTCCTTCTACTAATAAGTCTGGCCTTGAGCTTTGGTGCGAACGCGACAATAACCGAGAGCCACGGTTACACGCAGTTCGGCACGCTCAAGTACCCGGCCAAATTCACCCACTTCGATTGGGTAAACCCTGCAGCGCCGAAAGGCGGGACCTTGCGGGTCATGGCATTTGGCACCTTCGATACCCTCAATCCCTACACGTTCAAGGGTTCAAGCCCGGTTTCCACCCCCAACTTCCTGCAATACGGCGTCAATGAGCTGAACGAGCCGTTGATGGTCGGCACTGGTCAGTACGCGCCTTCCGGCGACGAGCCCACCTCCAGCTACGGGCTGATTGCCCAGTCGGTGGAATACAGCGAGGACCGCAGTTGGGTGGTGTTCAACCTGCGTCCGCAGGCGCGCTTCCACGATGGCAAGCCGATCACGGCCTATGACGTGGCATTTTCCTATCGCACCCTGCTGACCGAAGGCCATCCCCAGTACCGCACCAACCTGCAGGAAGTGGCGCGGGTGGACATCCTCAACCCTCACCGCATCCGCTTTGTGTTCAAGCGTGCCGGCAACCCATTGCTGATCCTGCGCCTGGGCGAATTGCCGGTATTGCCTCAGCACTATTGGAAAAACCGCGACTTCAAGGCGACCACCTTCGAGCCGCCCCTGGGCAGCGGGCCGTACCGTATCAGCAAGGTCACCCCTGGACGCCAGCTGGTGTTCGAACGGGTCAAGGATTACTGGGGCAAGGACTTGCCGGTCAACCAGGGTTTCTATAACTACGACAAGGTCGAAGTGGAGTTCTACCGTGACAGCGATGTGGCCTTCGAAGCGTTCAAGGCCGGCGAGTTCGACATTTATATCGAGCACCAGGCCAAGAACTGGGCCAATGGCTACAACTTCCCGGCGGTGAACCGTGGCGAAGTGATCAAGGCGCAGATCGCCCACCAGATCCCGACCCAAAGCCAGGGCCTGTTCATGAACACCCGGCGCCCGACCTTCAGCCAGACCAAGGTGCGCGAAGCCCTGGGGTTGATGTTCGACTTCGAGTGGACCAACCGCACCCTGTTCAGCAGCGCCTACAAACGCACGCTCAGCTATTACCCCAACAGCGAATTCGCCGCTACCGGGGTTCCAACCGGCCATGAATGGCTGATGCTCTCCCCCTACCGCGACCAGCTGCCGCCCAACCTGTTTACCCAAGCCTTCAGCCTGCCCCAGACCGACGGGCGCGGCATCCCCCGCGAAACCCTGCGCCGCGCCCTGGCGCTGCTGGGCGAAGCCGGCTGGAAGCTGTCGGGCCAACGCCTGCTCAACAAGGACGGGCAACCGCTGCGCTTCGAGATCCTGCTGGTCAACCCGAACCTGGAGCGCATCCTGCAGCCCTATGTCGAGAACCTGATCAGCATCGGCATCGACGCACGCCTGCGCACCGTCGACCGCGCCCAGTACAAGCAACGCCTGGATCAATTCGATTTCGACATGATCCTGATCACCCTCAACCAGACCTTGAGCCCCGGCCTCGAACAGTGGCAGTACTTCCACTCCAGCCAGGCTGCAATCAAGGGCAGCAAAAACTATGCGGGCATCGCCAACCCCGTTGTCGATCACCTGCTGGAACAACTGCTGGCGGCGCAGACCCGCGAAGAACAACTGGCCGCCGGCCGCGCCCTGGACCGGGTGCTGCTGTGGCAGCACTACAGCATTCCCAACTGGTACCTCAACTATCATCGCCTGGCGTACCGCAACCGGTTCGCCTTTGTCACCACGCCGCCCTACAGCCTGGGCCTGAGCGCGTGGTGGCTGAAAGCTTCGGAGAAAGCCCAATGATGTATTTGCGCAATGTACTGCTCGGCAGCCTGTTGCTGTGCACCACGGCCCACGCCGCGCCGCAACACGCACTGACGCTGTACAACGAGCCGCCGAAATACCCCGCCGACTTCAAGCACTTCGACTACGTCAACCCGAATGCGCCCAAGGGCGGCACCTTCCGCGAGTCGAGCATGGGCGGCTTCGACAGCCTTAACCCGTTTATCAGCAAGGGCGTGCCGGCCGACAACATCAGCCTGATCTACGACACCCTGGCCATGCAGAGCCTGGACGAACCCATCACCGAATACGGCCTGGTCGCCGGCAAGATCGAAAAAGCCCCGGACAACAGCTGGGTGCGTTTCTACCTGCGGCCCGAAGCGCGCTTCCACGACGGCCACCCGATCCACGCCGAAGACGTGGTGTTCACCTTCCAGGAACTGATGAAGGAAGGCTCGCCGATCTACCGCACCTACTACGCCGATGTCGATGAAGTGGTCGCCGAAGACCCATTGCGGGTGCTGTTCAAGTTCAAGCGCACCAACAACCGCGAACTGCCGCTGATCCTTGGGCAACTGCCGGTACTGCCCAAGCATTGGTGGGCCACGCGGGACTTTGCCAAGGGCAACCTGGAGGTGCCCCTGGGCAGCGGGCCGTACAAGGTGGCCGAGGTCAAGGCCGGGCGCATGATCCGCTACGAGCGGGTCAAGGACTACTGGGCCAAGGACCTGCCGATCACCAAGGGTTTCTACAATTTCGACAACCGCATCACCGACTACTACCGCGACAGTACCGTGTCCCTGGAAGCGTTGAAGGCCGGGCAGTTCGACTACTGGCTGGAATTCAGCGCCAAGAACTGGGCCAACGCCTACAACATTCCGGCCGTGACCGAGGGCCGGCTGATCAAGGAAGAAATCCCCAACGGCAATCCTACCGGCATGCAAGGTTTTGTGTTCAATACGCGCAAGCCGATGTTCCAGGATGTGCGCGTGCGCAAGGCCATCAGCCTGTTGCTGGACTTCGAGTGGAGCAACAAACAGCTGTTCAACGGCGCCTACACCCGCACCCGCAGCTACTTCGAAAACTCCGAAATGGCCGCCACCGGCCTGCCCGGCCCGGATGAGCTGAAGATCCTCGAGCCCCTGCGCGACAAGATCCCCGCCGAAGTCTTCACCCAGGCCTTCGAGCCGGCCAAAACCGACGGCAGCGGCATGATCCGCACCCAGCAACGCGAGGCCTACCAACTGCTGCAGGAGGCCGGCTGGCGCATCGTCGACGACAAGATGGTCGACACCACGGGCAAACCGGTGACCATCGAGTTCCTGCTGGCCCAGACCGAGTTCGAGCGCATCCTGCTGCCGTTCAAACGCAACCTGGCGGACCTGGGCATCGACCTGGTGATCCGCCGGGTGGACGTTTCGCAGTTCGTCAACCGTGTTCGCTCGCGGGACTTCGACATGATGGTGGGCAGCTTCCCGCAATCCACCTCGCCGGGTAACGAACAACGGGAATTCTGGAAGTCCTCCAGTGCCGACAAACCCGGCAGCCGCAACTACATGGGCCTCAAGGACCCGGCGGTCGACCAGTTGGTGGAAGAACTGATCGACGCCGACTCGCGCAACAGCCTGATCGCCCATGCCAAGGCCCTGGACCGTGTGCTGCAGTTCGGTTACTACGTGATCCCCAATTGGCACATCAAGACCTTCCGCGTGGCGTATTGGGACCACCTCGGCCATCCGAAAACCCCACCACGCTATGACGTGGGCACCGCCACCTGGTGGGCAAAACCCAACGTAAAACCTGCCGTCACCCTGGAAACGGCTACCGACACGAGCGCCGATGCGGCGAGCGGAGGCGATTAAATGCTGGCCTATATTGTTCGCCGCCTGTTGCTGATCATCCCGACGTTGTTCGGGATCCTGCTGATCAACTTCATTATTATCCAGGCCGCCCCCGGGGGGCCGGTGGAACAGATGATCGCCAAGCTCGAAGGCTTTGAAGGCGCCACCAGCCGCATTGCCGGCGGCGGTGCCGAAGTCTCGGTGGCCGGTTCCAGCAGCTACCGTGGCGCCCAGGGCCTGGACCCGGCGCTGATCAAGGAAATCGAAAAGATGTACGGCTTCGACAAGTCGGCGCCGGAACGCTTGTGGATCATGGTCAAGAACTACGCCCGGCTGGATTTCGGCGACAGCTTCTTCCGTGACGCCAAGGTCATCGACCTGATCAAGGAAAAGATGCCGGTATCGATCTCCCTGGGGTTATGGAGCACGCTGATCATGTACCTGGTGTCGATCCCCCTGGGGATCGCCAAGGCCACGCGACACGGCAGCCACTTCGATGTGTGGACCAGCTCGGCAATCATCGTCGGTTATGCGATCCCGGCCTTCCTGTTTGCGATCCTGCTGATCGTGGTGTTTGCCGGCGGCAGCTATTTCGACTGGTTCCCCTTGCGCGGGCTGACGTCCAACAACTTCGATGAGTTGAGCTGGGGCGGCAAGGTGCTCGACTATTTCTGGCACCTGGCGCTGCCGATCACCGCGCTGGTGATCGGCAACTTCGCGACCATGACCCTGCTGACCAAGAACAGCTTTCTCGACGAGATCAACAAGCAATACGTGATCACCGCCAAGGCCAAGGGCCTGACCAACCACCGCGTGCTCTACGGCCATGTGTTCCGTAACGCGATGCTGCTGGTGATCGCCGGCTTCCCGTCGGCGTTCATCGGGATTTTCTTCACCGGCTCGTTGCTGGTGGAAGTGATCTTCTCCCTCGACGGCCTGGGCCTGATGAGCTTTGAAGCGGCGATCAACCGCGACTATCCGGTGGTGTTCGGCACGCTGTTTATCTTCACCCTGCTGGGGCTGGTGGTGAAACTGATCGGCGACCTCACCTACACCCTGGTCGATCCGCGTATCGACTTCGCCAGCCGGGAGCATTGAGATGAATCTATCCCCCCTCAATCGCCGCCGGTTCGAGCGGTTCAAGGCCAACAAGCGTGGCTGGTGGTCGCTGTGGCTGTTCCTGATCCTGTTCGGGCTGAGCCTGGGCGCCGAGCTGATCGCCAACGATAAGCCCCTGGCGGTGCACTACGACGGCGACTGGTATTTCCCGGCGCTCAAGCGCTACCCGGAAACCACCTTCGGTGGTGAATTCCCCCTGGAAGCCAACTACAAGAGCCCGTATATCCAGGAACTGCTCAAGGCCAAGGACGCCTGGACCCTGTGGGCGCCGATCCCGTTCAGCTACCAGAGCATCAACTACGACCTGAAGGTACCGGCCCCCGCGCCGCCTTCGCGCGTCAACCTGCTGGGTACCGATGACCAGGGCCGCGATGTGCTCGCGCGGGTGATCTATGGCTTCCGTGTGTCGGTGCTGTTTGCCCTGACGTTGACGGTGCTCAGTTCGATCATCGGCGTGATCGCCGGCGCCTTGCAGGGCTTCTATGGCGGCTGGGTCGACCTGGCCGGGCAGCGTTTCCTGGAAATCTGGTCCGGTTTGCCGGTGCTCTACCTGCTGATCATCCTCGCCAGCTTCGTGCAGCCGAACTTCTGGTGGCTGCTGGGGATCATGCTGCTGTTTTCCTGGATGAGCCTGGTGGACGTGGTGCGCGCCGAGTTCCTGCGCGGGCGTAACCTCGAATACGTGCGTGCGGCGCGGGCACTGGGGATGCAGAACGGCGCGATCATGTTCCGCCATATCCTGCCCAATGCCATGGTCTCGACCATGACCTTCATGCCATTTATCCTCACTGGCGCCATCGGCACCCTGACCGCCCTGGACTTCCTCGGCTTTGGCCTCCCGGCCGGTTCGCCGTCCCTGGGCGAACTGGTGGCCCAGGGCAAATCCAACCTGCAGGCACCGTGGCTGGGCATGAGCGCGTTTGCCGTGCTGGCGATCATGTTGAGTTTGCTGGTGTTTATCGGCGAGTCCGCTCGCGATGCCTTCGACCCGAGGAAATGAGATGAATCAGGACAATCTGATCGAAATCCGCGACCTCTCCGTCGAGTTCGTCACGGGCGCGCATCACCACCGTGTGGTCAACAACGTCAGCTTCGATATCAAGCGCGGCGAAACCCTGGCCCTGGTTGGCGAAAGCGGCTCCGGCAAATCGGTGACCGCCCACTCGATCCTGCGCCTGCTGCCCTACCCGCTGGCCCGGCATCCGTCCGGCACCATCACCTATTCCGGCCAGGACCTGCTGACCCTGAAGGAAAAGACCCTGCGGCATATTCGCGGCAACCGCATCGCGATGATCTTCCAGGAGCCGATGACGTCGTTGAATCCGCTGCACTGCATCGAGAAGCAGATCAACGAAGTGCTCGGCCTGCACAAGGGCCTGACCGGCAAGGTCGCGACCCGGCGCACCCTGGAACTGCTGGAACTGGTGGGTATCCCCGAGCCGCACAAACGGCTCAAGGCCCTGCCCCATGAACTGTCGGGCGGCCAGCGCCAGCGGGTGATGATCGCCATGGCCCTGGCCAATGAGCCGGAGTTGTTGATCGCGGATGAACCGACCACGGCCCTCGACGTCACCGTGCAGTTGAAGATCCTGGAGTTGCTCAAGGAATTGCAGGCGCGTTTGGGCATGGCCTTGCTGTTGATCAGCCATGACTTGAACCTGGTGCGGCGCATTGCTCACCGCGTCTGCGTGATGCAGCAAGGCTGCATCGTCGAGCAGGCCGAGTGCGAGACGCTGTTCCAGTCGCCCCGACACCCTTACACCCAGGAACTGCTGGCGGCCGAGCCCAGCGGTGGCCCGGCCAGCAACGACGTCGGCCCGCCGTTGCTG
The DNA here is from genome assembly GCF_900177315.1 of Pseudomonas sp. LAMO17WK12:I1. Lineage (NCBI taxonomy): Bacteria > Pseudomonadati > Pseudomonadota > Gammaproteobacteria > Pseudomonadales > Pseudomonadaceae > Pseudomonas > Pseudomonas sp. LAMO17WK12:I1. The sequence goes on from NZ_FWZV01000013.1 coordinate 188,335, forward strand.
GAAGTCGATGACCTGAAAGTCTGGTTCCCGATCAAGAAGGGCTTCTTGCGCAACACCGTCGATTACGTCAAGGCGGTGGACGGGATCAACTTCAGCCTGCCCCAGGGCCAGACCCTGGGCATCGTCGGCGAAAGCGGCTCGGGCAAATCCACCCTGGGCCTGGCGATCCTGCGCTTGATTGCCAGCAAGGGCGGGATTCGTTTCGAAGGCCAGCAGCTGGACACACTGACCCAGCAACAGGTACGCCCGTTGCGCCGGGAAATGCAGGTGGTGTTCCAGGACCCGTTCGGCAGCCTGAGCCCTCGCATGTGCGTCAGCGAGATCGTCGGCGAAGGCCTGCGCATCCACAGGATGGGCACGCCGGCCGAGCAGGAAGCGGCGATTATCGCGGCGCTCAAGGAGGTGGGCCTGGACCCTGAGTCCCGTCATCGCTACCCCCATGAGTTCTCCGGCGGCCAACGCCAACGCATCGCCATCGCCCGCGCACTGGTGCTCAAGCCGCGCCTGATCCTGCTGGACGAACCGACCTCGGCGCTGGATCGCACCGTGCAACGGCAAGTGGTGGAATTGCTGCGCAGCCTGCAGGCCAAGTACAACCTGACCTACCTGTTTATCAGCCATGACCTGGCGGTGGTGAAGGCGCTCAGTCACCAACTGATGGTGGTCAAGCAGGGGCAGGTGGTGGAGCAAGGCGATGCGCGAGCGATTTTCGCTGATCCGCAGCATGGGTATACGCGTCAACTGCTGGAAGCGGCCTTTCTGGTGCCCTGCCCGGAGCGCCTCTGAGCGATGAACACGCCCACCTCCTGCGTGGGCGTGCCTCGCCATTGGATCACCGTGGCCGCCTACTCGACCTACAGCAACTCGGGATGACGCAGGCTATCAAGCTCAGGTAAAAACCCCCGACCATGAAGTTCCGCTCAAGAGCGTTTTCTTGGGCAACCTTGAAACGGAACTTCATTCATGTACGAATTTGCCCCGCTGATTGCCGCTGCGGCGACCGAGCCACTGCCTGCCAGCCCCGTCTTGTTTGCCACCCAGGATGATCTGAAGCTGATCAACAGCCTGGTTGCACTGCTGTCCCCCGCCTTACCGCACAATTGGACGCTGCTGGGGCCTCCCCCGTTGATCGCGGTCGACCGCAACTCCAGGCTTGGCCAATGGATGGTGCTGTTCGGCAAGGCTATCAACCAGAGCGTGTTCCTGGCATGGGCCGACGCGCAGCACCTGGAGTATCGAAGCATCAAGGTCATGGGAGGCTCCCTGCACGCCAATGTCATTCACGAGGACCAACTGACTTCCAGGGCCTTTCATCTTCATGACGACCCAGGCTGGCTGGAAGTGTCCGCGCCGATCCTGGGCATCTGCGAGATCATTGATCCCAACCAGCTGGGCGTGCCCTATATCGACTTGCCAAACGGGCACAGTACGTTTGAATTGCCACTCGAGTTGACGCTGGCGTTCTACGGCTACACATTGCCCAAAAACCAGATCCAGGCGCGGATGATTGTCGATGAGCTGCAGGCCTACCATGCCTTTCCAACGATGGGTGACAATGGCCGCGCGCAGTCGGCGACACGCCATGAAATGCACGCCCAGCACCTGGATTTGCTGCAACTGGCCGATAACCTCGAGCAATGCATGGCCAGCGCGGCAGCCACGGATGAACCCCATGACAGCTACCTCGCTTACCGCCAGCGCCTCACGCTGAGGTCTGACTCTTTCGTAGCGCACACCTTGAAAGAAGCCGCGCAATTACTGCAGAGCGTGATCAATTCGATCGAGTTCACGCAGACGTTCCCGACTGCGCTGGGTCCCGATGAATACTTTATTTATTCCGGCGAGGATCATTCCCTGCGGGCCTCATCCGCGCAGATCCAGGGGACCAGTATCAGCCTGCGTACGCACCTGGGCGGTGCGCCAGTGGCGGGTCGGCTGATTCGCCTGGCGCAATATGCGTCGTTGCTGGGAGAACAGGTGGCCTCCAATAACAGCCTGAGCCTGGCGCAGCTCATGCACTTCTACGCCATCGAGGTCCCCCTCCAGGCCAGCGAGGTGCACGCCCTGATCGCGCGCCTGCGCCAGTCATCCGTGCCTGGGCAGCCGTACTGCAGTGAAGCGGCCCAGGATGCGCAATGGCTCAAGCGCAAACAAAACAGCCTGAGCGCCCTGAATAACTTCAATCGGCTGCAGACAGAGCTGGAGCGAGTCAGCGCTGGCAAACAACCCGATGAAAAGGTTGAGCTCGACGATACGGTCGAGCTGGACACTGACTCGATGTTCTACCAGTTGCTGGAGGAGAGCGCCGAAAAACTGCTGATGATGATCAAGCACAGATCATTTGTCGCCATTTGCGTGAAACGCGGTATCGACGACGAAAAGGCGCTGGTACTGCTGACTGAAGAGGGGTACGTGGGCGCGGACGACAGGGACGGCAGGCGCAGAAACCTCACGGACGATATCGTCTCCAGTCCAGCGCTCAAGCGCTGTCTCACGCCCTTGCAGGAGCTGGCCAAACAATTGGGTGGCGAGCTGCGCAGTGATATGAAGGCCACCCTCAAGCAGTTGATGAAGTTCCTGCGCATGCCCGAAGTGAAGACAGCGGAGCAGGCCCGGCAGGCGGCGCACTACCTGAGGGCCGTCAGGGCTGCGACACCACGGCTGGGCAACTACTGGCAGGGCCTGGGCCAGCCGCAGCCGTCATTGCTGACCTTATCCAGCACACAACGCCGACAGGTATACGAAGCGCAGCAGGCATTTGCACAGGCGCAGGGAGCGCCCCTGTTCAAGTGGCTCGGCGAACCTTGTTGGGCGGGCAAGAGTGCCCCCAGGATCCGTGCCGAAGCGGACATGCTGCTGAACCAGATGGTGCAGAGCCCGCGCAGCCAGCTATTGGTCGAGCGCCTGGACACCCTCGTCATCTGGTCCGATGCAGCACTGCATGGCACAACGCCGCAACAGCGCCGGCAGACGCTGCTGCTCAGCGCGCTGATCCTGAGCCTGGACGAACAGGCCGGCACACAACGCAACCTGGTCGGCGGGCTGGCCATCGACACCGATTACTACTGGGGTGACAACTGCGCACTGGTGCGCAGCAATCTGGAAGCCCTCCTGCGCCAGACCCTTCTGGAGGGTGCACCATTGGCCGCGCATTTGCTGCTCAGTGGCAGCGCGCCACAATTGCTCGTGCGCAACATCCCCGAAACCTTGCCTTACCTGTGTAACCAGAACTGGGTCGTGTTCAAGCAGTTCGTCGATTTCATCGAGCTGAAAACCCCTGGCGCCAGCCGGTACATGACACTTGAGAACATCATGACCCTGGTCCATAACCCTGCCACGACGCTCAACCGGGAATTCTGGGCGCTGCCTCCTACGGTCGATCCCGTCCTCGACTGGGCGCGTGCCAATGGCGTGGTGGATGCGACGGACACGGACCTGCCCTTTAAAGGCGAGCTCGCCGTGCGCACCTATGAGAAACAGAAGCGCACACTCAACGATGCCTTCGGATCGCTGCACACCCCCTATCCGGATCAGAAGGAGGCGGCATTGAGGTACCTGCGTGAGGTCTATCCGGATAACGCTCACCTGGACAAAACCGTGTTCATGCCGGCGCCCTTCCTTCCGCCCGGTATTCGCTATCCGCAAGTCAGCACCCAGGATATTTCCTTTTCCCTGGCCGAACTGTATCTGGCCGGTGAGTTAAAGCACATGGAACGCTGGAGGGCGATTCAGCCACAGGTACGTGTCAACAGGTTTTCGCCGCCCTTGAGAACGCTCAAGGACCACAACGCTGATGAAAACTTCCACGCCGCGCTCGAATCCATCCGTGAGAGTTATATCGTGTACATTGCCTACCTGCTGGCCTGCCTGCCGCTGCCCAGGCGTGTCAGCCTGGAGCAGGGAAACATCGCACTGTACCTGCTGCGCAAACCGTCCCCCGCTGCCCGGGACACGATGATCACCGCACATTTTGGATGCCTGTTGCGTGTTCGCTACCAGCGGGATCGCTACCTGCTGCAACTGCTGCCCAGGCAGATGCTGGTCACGCAGCTGGCCAACCCGCCATCCGGCTTGCTGAATGACCCGGTCGCCCCAGGCCCTGTTCAGTTGCAGATCGATTGGAGTGCTTATCTCACCGGTTCCGAACCCGTGGCGGGCGCCAGTTCGCAGGTCCTGCTCAATCCCCTGGACACCACCCTCATAACGGATACCCAGGGTGACCCCGCCCCCATACCGAAGTCCTGGCAATCGGCACGACTCGAAGCGATTGCCAGGATGGTCGTTGACCAGTGCCTGCTCAGTAACCACCGGGATCTGAGTGAGTCCACGCAGAACCTCAACAATGTGGAAAAGGTCCTGCTGATCAACAAACGCCGAAACGAGCGTTTGCACAATCTGAAACCCTATTAAGTCATCGGCTACCCAAACGCCAGGGTCTGTGCAACGATCCGTTTCTGATCTTGACTGCCCTGGAGTCGCGCCCATGACACCGTCCGCCCCTTTCCCCGCCGCACCGCGCTTCTGGCGCGACGAGCGCCTGCCGTTCATCGAAGCGCGCACCATCGCCGACGGGCGCAAGGTCACTTACACCCGTCACGCCCATGAGCATTTCTCCATCGGCGCGATCACCACCGGGCGCAGCTATTACCATTACGGCGCCGATACATTCCAGATCAGCGCCGGCACCGTGGTGTTGATGAACCCCGGCGATGTGCATGCCTGCAACCCTATCCACGACCAGCCCTGGTCCTATCACATGCTCTACCTCGATACGCCCTGGCTGACCGAATTACAGTACCAACTGGGCTTCAGCACCGACCAGGGTTATCGCGCTTTCAATACGCCGTATACCCGTGACCCGCTGCTGTACAGCGGCTTGCTGGCGTTGTACCGGATGCTGGTGAACGAGCAGGCCGAATTGCTGCAAAAGCAGAGCGCACTGGTGAGCTACTTCACTGAAGTCCAGCAGCGCCTGAACCCTTCACCCACACCGGTGCGCGAGGTCAACCACAAGCTGGAGCGAGCCGCCGAGTACATCCGTGCGCACTGCACCGAGGCGTTGAAACTCGAAGACATCTGCCAGGCGGCCGAACTGTCGCCGTCCTACCTGATCCGCGCCTTCAAGCAGTACTACGGGCTGACGCCCCACGCGTTCCTGGTCAACCAGCGCATCCAGTTTGCCCGCACCCAGCTGCGCAAGGGCGAGTTGATCGCCGACGTGGCACTTGCTGCGGGCTTTGCCGACCAGGCGCACTTCCAGCGCACCTTCAAGCAACATTTCGCCGCCACCCCCGGGCAATACCGCGAGGTGCTCAAGCCATCAGCAAATAACCCACACTGGCCACCAGCAACGCGGCCATCGAGCGGTTGAACAGGCGCACGCCGTGGGGATTGTCCAGGTAACGGCGTAGAAAGGTCCCGGCATAGGCCCAGCACGCCACCGACAGGTAGCAGATCACCAGGTAGAGACTGGCAAACAGCCAGACTTGCCGCCCATCGCCGTCGGCCACAAACAGGCCCATACCCGCCACACAGGCCAGCCAGGCCTTGGGGTTGAGCCATTGCATGATCGCGCCGTAGAGCATGGATGGCGCCGTCGCGCTGCCCTCCGCGTCGAGCTGGCCGTCGTCCACCGCCAGTTTCCAGGCCATGTACAGCAGGAACGCCACCCCGCCCCACTGGATCAACTGGGTCAGGATGGGCCAGCGCACCAGCACCTCGTGCAAACCCAGGCCGATCAGCACCAGCAGCAAGGTAAAGCCAACGGCGGCACCGAACACATGCTTCTGGCTGGCGACAAAACCGAAGCGCGCGCCTGAACTCAGGGCGACCACGTTGACCGGTCCCGGCGTGATGGACGTGGCCAGGGCGAAGGCGGCCATGGAAATGATCAAGCTCATTGCGGTTCCCTTTTCATGATGAGGCGTAAACAGGGTTCCACGGTATAAGGCCGGGTCAAATCGGTATTGAACAAAATCACCCTGGGGCGTGGACCACACAGTCTTCGACGCCACACACCCGCCCATCCTCAGCCAGGATCTGGACCTAGTGCAGTGGCTTGGGCAAAGGTGTGTGGATGCCGGCGTTCAACGCTGCGTGGGGATGCGAATTTCGCCATCCCGGCATTGGGTTTTCACACTGCGCGGGCAACCGGCGAAGGCCAGGTCCTTGGTCAGGCACACACGCACCTCCGACAGCACCTTGCCTTTGCAGATCACCGCCAGCCCATGGTTGCCCATGCGCGGGTTGCTTTCGCGAAACAGCGCCTCGATCTCGCGGGCCGGCAACGACGGCGGCGTGTTGAACGGCTGCAGTTGCGCAGGGATGGCAACCACGCCCAGCGCCGCATCGGTTTTCTCCAGGTATGCCAAGGGTTCCAGCCCGCTGCAGGTGCCGTGCTTGGCCCATTCGTGGGTGAGCAGCGAGCGCGTCGGGAACAGCGCCGCGCCCTTGTCCATCTCTTCGCGGCTCAAGCGTGATTGCGGCGCGCAGGTCGCCGGCCACCCTCCCCGCGCGTATTGCGGCCACAAGCCGTGCAGCACAAAGCCGTAGCCCTTGCCCGAACACTGCTCGTTGTCCGGGTGCGTCAGGCAGAAGGTCGGCGACCATGACAGCGACAACACATAAAAATCAAATTCCCCAGGCGTCCCTTGGCTACGCGGGGCCGCCATCGCCGTTGTGGCAAGTGCCAGCCACAGGATCATCCAGTATTTCATTGAGCTATTCCTTGGAAAATCATCCCGGCAGATTGGGATTTCGTTGCAGGACCTTGTCCAGGATCCGATCGGTCTTCAACGCCTCGATGGCCAGCGACGGATGCTCGGCTTCGCCGCGAATATGCGCGTTCATGGCCACTACGTGGTGCCATTGGATATGCGGGTGGCATGGCACTTCCAGCACCTCGTTGGTCTCGCCCTCCAGGTGCAGCGGCTGGTCTTCGAAGACCGAGAACTGGATGCGCCCACGGCTGCCGATCAACTCGACCCGGTCCTCACGGCGGTCGGCGACGAAGTTCCAGCAGCCCATGCCCAGCGCGCCCGAACTGAAGGTCCAGCAGGCCGTCACGGCGTCCTCGGCGGCATAGTGCCCGGCCTGTCGTGCCGTAAAGCCCGCGACCTCGACAATATCCCCGGCCAGGTACTGGAACAGGTCGAAACCGTGGCTGGCCAGATCGGCAAAGTAGCCACCACCGGCAATGCTCGGGTCGGTGCGCCAGTTGGCGGCGCTGGCGTCCTCGGCGGCCGGCGGTTTGCACAGGGTCCAGGTCAGCTGGCGTAACGTGCCGATGCGCCCGTCCTGCAGCCACGCGCGCACTTGCTGGAAGCGTGGCAGCGAGCGCCGGTAGTAGGAAACAAACAGGTGCAGCCCGGCGCGCTCGAAAGTGCGCTGCATCAGCGCGCTCTGTTCGGCGTTCAGCGCCATCGGCTTCTCGACGCAGCAATGCTTGCCGGCCGCCGCCACCATCAGGCTGTATTCCAGATGGCTGTCGGGCGGCGTGGCGATGTACACCGCGTCCACTTCGGGGTCGTTGATCAGTGCCTGGGCGTCGGTGTAGTAACGGGCAATCCCATGGCGCGATGCATAATCGCGCACCGCCTCCTCGCGCCGCCCCATCACGGCCACCAGCGCCGAACCTGGCGCTTTGTAGAAAGCGGGTCCACTCTTCAATTCAGTGACACTGCCACACCCGATCATGCCCCAACGTACGCTGCTCATCTGTTTTCCTCGTCCGTTTTCATCAATCGGGCAGTATCCACATCCCCACCGCGGCGCGCCATAACCACTTAGCATGACAATTGCATTACACTTTTATGACACTCATCCCGCTGCGGGGGCACAGACGATGAAAATACGCGCAACGGTCATTTGCGAACACGAGGGGCATATCCTCTTCGTGCGCAAGGCCAGGTCAAAATGGGCCTTGCCGGGCGGCAAGGTGGAACGGGACGAGCGCCCGGTCGGTGCGGCCGAACGGGAGCTGGAAGAAGAAACCGGATTGAACGTGGACGGGCTGCTGTACTTGCAGGAGCTGAAGGCCCGCGACACCGTGCACCATGTATTTGAAGCCTCGGTGGTGAATATCGCGGATGCGCGGCCGCTGAACGAGATCGTCGACTGCCAGTGGCACGCCTATGGCGCCGTGGACCAACTGGACACCACCGACGCCACGCGGCACATCGTCAAAGCCTTTCTCCGGCGTCTGTAATACAGCGCCCAACCTGCTATCCAGCCCCCTTCGTTAGACCAGGCCATTTGCTCTCTGCCGTTCGACAAAGGATCTGTCGAGCGGCAGCCGCTGTGTATGTCAAAGGCACCCACATGGCCTGGTGAAGGGCGGCAGGCGGAGGTATCAGTGGCGAGGGCGCTTCCCCTCACCGCTGGGGGCTAAGACTCAAAAACCGATCTGGGACGGGCCATTTCCTGCCACCGGTTCTTCTCCCGGGCGTTTCACCCGCGTTTGCTCTGCCATGTCCTCCGGTTGTACGCCGCCGAAATTGGTGATCGCATCCAAAGAGTTGGGTTGAGCAGCAGTCTGCGCGGGACCTACGATGTTAGAGCTATCGATCATCGTTCTTTACCTTCTTGCTCTACCCAACGGAATGTCGGGTTTCTCTGAGCTCTACCTTCGTGGCACTTTGAGATTTCCAGTTCCATCAGCCTGCTCACGACCGAGGTTCTTTGCCTGCCAACTTTGCTTGGGCCTTTGCCTGCCCGCGCCTGTACAAGGCCTCCACCAGCTGCTGCCGTTCATCCTGGGGCAAGGTATTGGCGAACTGCGCCAGGGTACCGTCCACCAACGCCCGCAGCGCCATATCGGCCTCCCGTGCCTTGGCCAGTTCCGCTAGCAACGCCTCACGATCCAGGCTCGGCGCTTCCAATTGCTTGATCACCCCCAGCCGCGCCTCACGCCCGGCCATGATCAGCGGCTGGCTGTCGTCACGATTGCGGCGCAGCAGTTGGCGCAGTTCCCTGCGCCGCTCCGGCGGCAACTTGACCATCGCCTGGCGCAGGCCATGCTGGTTGACCACCGCTTCGGCGGGCCGGGCGTTGGCCATCCAATGGTAGAGACCGCCGCCCACCCCGCCGATCAAAAATACGTTGAGCAGGATCGAGACAAACAACCACGGTTTCAGGGATCTGGCGGTCATTGTTCGGTTTCCTCGGCATTGACGCTGAAGACGACTTCCGCGTCGCCTTGATCAAAGACACTGGGCAGCACGTCGGAGGACAACATCGGCAGCGGCACACTCATGGACGCCACCAGCATCCCGGTGACGATGCCGGCAATGCCCGCACCGACAAGGCCGGCAGGCGATAACCAGTTGGCATGGCGTGACCAGAATGAGCGTGGGGCGGATTGGCGTATCTGCCGGACCAACGCCGGGTCGGGGAAGGCCAGGTGATGGCTGTCCAACTGGCTGTCGAGCCAACGCGCCTGCTGCAAGGCTACACGGGCATGGACGTTGCCGTGATCGAGCAACGCCTGGGCCGTTGCCCGTTCTGCCGCGGGCCAGCGCCGCAGGTCCGCCCCATAGACGTCGGCCAGGAACACAAAGCGTTCGGGTGTCATGATTTTCCCCTTCCTGGGCGGGCAAGCCCGGGTGTATCGGCAAGTTGGCTGCGCAACTGGCGTCGGGCCCGCGACAGCAGGCTCTCCAGTGCCTCGACGCTGATATTCATCAGGGCCGCGGCGTCGATGTTCGACAGCTCCTGGTAGTACTGCAACACGATGGCTTCGCGCTGGCGTTCGGGCAAGGCCGCCAACGCGGCGGCCATGCGTGTACTGCGGTCCTGGGTCTCCAGCTGCTCTTCAGGCGATGGCGAGCTGTCTGCCACCTCCACCGCCGCCTCATCGCTCAGCGGGCGCTCCTTGCGTCGCCGCAAGCGGTCGTGGCACAGGTTCAGCGCGACCCGATGCAACCAGGTGTCGAAACGCGCCTCGCCACTGCGCCAGTGGGCGGCCTGGCGCCAGATGCGCAGGAAACTTTCCTGGGCCACGTCCTTGGCCTCGTCGGCGTCCCCGAGGATCCGACTGGCGAGCGCCAGCAAACGCGGGAGCTTGCGCATCACCATCTCGTTGACGGCGGCAGGTTCGTTATTGCCGATACGCGCCAGCAGCTCAACGTCCGGATCAGTGTCTTTCAATCGGGCAGTTCTCAGGGCCAAGGGTCAGGGTTCAGCGGATCCAATGCCCTTCGCGCCAGTACCAGTTCGGGCCATGGGCTTCCCAATGGCCAGGCTCCCAGCGCCCATGACGCATCACGGGCTGCCAGTGGCCCGGCACCCAGCCGTAACCGCGCCCTTCCCAACGCCAGTGGCCAGGGTCCCAGGCATAGCCGGGGCGCTCGGCCGGGATCATTTCCACACGTTGAGGCGGCGGCGCCTGCTGGAGGATGATGTCGGTCTGGGCAAACGTCGGGGTGCTGACAAACGCGGCGAGGGCCAGCGGAGCAAGCAAGGCAAAACGCAATGTGGCCTGGGGTCTCATGGCAACTCCTCCATGCAACCCGCGAAAGTGCAGGTTGCTGATGGGTTGAACGGCGCGTGCGCAAAAATCCGTCGCGGGCTGCGCAGATTTTTTCAGCAGGGTGCGAGACCAGTATTGCTCAGGGGTTGGCGGGGCTTGATGAAATGTCTGAAAGGATTGCGACGGATTTTCGCCGGTCGCCGCGTTGAAGGATTAACCCCGGCCAACCCAAGAGGAAACACCATGTACCGTCGACTTACCCTGCTGGTTGCCGCTGTGCTGATCGTCAGCCTCAGCGGCTGCGTGATCGTGCCGGAACACCGTCATTGCTGCTGGCGTTACTACGGCGCAGTGGACGCGCCCAGCCATGCTGTCATCGGCTAGCTGGCCGCCGCCATGCCCGTCACACGACCTCTCGTCTGCTGCCTCGGCAAGCGCTTGACTCCCACCGTCGATCACACGACGCTCTGGGCACTTAGCCATCATTCGAGCCGTCCACCATGAGCATTGCCCCTCCGAGCCAGCCCGACAGCGACGTATACCGGACACTGCTGGAATCGACCAAGGCCATCCCGTGGCGTATCGACTGGCAGAGCATGACCTTCAGCTATATCGGCCCGCAGATCGAAACGCTGTTGGGCTGGACCCCGCAAAGCTGGGTCAGCGTCGACGACTGGGTCTCGCGCATGCACCCCGATGACCGCGAATACGTGGTGAATTTCTGCGTGTCGCAATCCCGTGCCGGGGTAGACCATGAAGCGGATTACCGGGCCCTGACGGTGAACGGCGACTATGTATGGATCCGCGACGTGGTGCACGTGGTGCGCAAGGACGGTGAAGTCGAGGCGCTGATCGGCTTTATGTTCGATATCAGCGAACGCAAGAAGACCGAAGAACACCTGGTGCGCCTGCAAAAGCAACTCGAGGAATATTCCTACCAGGATGGCCTGACCGGCATCGCCAACCGACGCATGTTCGACACCGTGCTCGAGCGCGAATGGGCCAGCGCCCAGCGCAGCCAGTTGCCGCTGTCGTTGATCATCCTGGATATCGATTTTTTCAAGCAGTACAACGACCACTATGGCCACATCAAGGGCGACGAGTGCCTGCGCCAGGTCGCGCATACCCTGTCACTGGCCGCCAACCGGCCGCGGGACTTCATCGCCCGTATCGGCGGTGAGGAGTTTGTGTGGTTGCTGCCGGAAACCGACGCGGCATCGGCGAAACAGGTGGCACAGCGCTGCCTGCACCTGATCTGCCAGCAACAGATCGAACATGGCTTTTCAGCGGTGTCGAACCTGCTGACCCTGAGCCTGGGCGTAGGTACGCGCATCGTCAAACCCGACAGCCCGATGCTGGGTTTTGTCGAAGATGTCGACAAGTTGCTCTACCGGGCCAAACGCAATGGGCGGATGCGTGCGGAGTATGCAGAAGGTGAAGTTTGACCCCGGGGGTTAAATCCCAGGCAAAAAAAATCCCAAGTAGCTGATGGAAACTTGGGATTTAAAATGCATAAACCGTGGGAGGTGAACGCCCGGCTATAGTAACCAGTGTAAAAAGCTGTAACAAGAAAATTTTATATCCTTTCGTCGGATTAAAAGCATTGTAAGTCCTTCAATAACCACATGTTTTTTAAGGTAGAGAGACATATAAGTGCCACTTTTTGGTGCAACTACTGTCGATATTTCCACTTATAAAAAAGGGTTATTAGTTAAGGCGGCGTAACACTCTTCGACCCGCTCTCCTCCAATTGCTGGCAGGTATCGCGAAGTTCGAGACCCGCGGAGGTGGCCACACTGGCGACCCGCTCAACCTGCCGGCAAAGTGCCAAACGCTCGGCCGCTTCTTCGCGCTGGCGATCCTCCTTGGCGTTGAGTTGCATGAAATAGCCCCCGAGCAACATCGCGACACACAGCACGCCAAGCGCAAAATAGCGCAGGCTGTTGGCTGAAGGGGGGGTTGCCGGGGTCACGGGCTTACCCTGCCCGGCTCTGTTTTGACAGCAAACCTGGAGCGCCTCGGGCAGCCCCGTCCCGGGACCGGCATCGCGGCGCGAATAAGCGTGTGCATACCTGTCTCCTCTACCAAGGGAGCAATTGTATGCAAATAGAAACATCGGTTTGTCGTGGTTTTGTAAAGCCTGCACTCGATTACTTGCGTGCCACTTTGTAACGCACGCAATCCTGGTAGAAACTCTGGCGAATCGCTTCGGGCTTGAGCCGTGAACGACTGTCATAGGTCTGTTCGGTGATGCCCATGGCCATCATGCGCATCCAGGATTTACTGAACTTGATGGTCTGGATCTTCTGCCGCGCGGCGTACAGCGACACCCCCGACAGCTTGAGCTCCTGGGCCCTGGCGGCCGTGCCGGCGCCCCAACTGCACATGTACCTGTCACCCTCGCGCAGCTCCCGTGCCTGCACGGCAGCCGCGCCGCCGGCCAGGGAGCAGGCGATCAGCATGATTCCAACAGTGCGCATTTGCTTCATCACCTAACCACCTGAAAATAAAAGCGATTCTGGCGAGAATTTTGTTACAAAGGGGCCATTAAATTGCCTTATCGTCGTGCCATCACCATTGGTAGGTCGCACTCGCCTGGACCGTGCGCTGCGAGCCGTACCAGCACCACGAGTAGGAATAGCACGACGCGACGTACTCTTTGTTCGCCAGGTTGGTGGCGTTCAGGGCCAGGCGCAGGTTGTCCTTGAGGTTGGCGATGTTCGGAATGTCGTAGTGCACCGCCGCATCGAACAGGGTGTAGCCCGGCACCTTCAGGGTGTTGGCGGTATCGCCCCAGGACGAACCGACATACCGCGCACCCGCGCCGGCGCCGAAGCCCTTGAGGTTGCCATCATGGAAGGTGTAGTCGGCCCACGCCGACGCCGTGTGGCGCGGTACCGCATAGGTGGTGGTGCCCTCGGCGTTGATGGCCGGGCCTACGCCGATATCGCTGATGGGGGCGTAACGCACGGTGTTATTGGACTTGCTGATGCGGTTATCCAGGTAGGCATAGGCCGCCGTGATGTCCAGGTTGTCATTAAGGCTGGCCTTGCCTTCCAGTTCAAAACCACGGGATTGCACTTCGCCGTCCTGGCTCTGGCAGCGACCGCTGCCGCACAGGTGGGTGGGGTCCGGGTCGGTGGTGAGGACGTTGGTCTGGCGCAGGTCGAAGATCGCCGCTGTGATAAAGCTGGTGCTGCCCGGCGGCTGGTACTTGATACCGATTTCATACTGCTTGCCTTCGGTCGGTTTGAATACCGATCCGCCGTAACCGGTGCCCGACTGCGGGTTGAACGACTCCGCATAGCTGGCATAGGGCGCCAGGCCGTTATCGAAGAGATAGACCAGGCCAATACGCCCGGTAAAGGCCTTGCTGTCCAGGGAGGACTGGCTCTTGGCCCCGGTGCGCAAGGTCCTGGTGGTGCTGTCGGTGCTGGCCCAGTCATAACGACCGCCGAGCAACAACACCCATTTGTCCCACTTCATCTGCTCTTGCAGATAGACGCCGGTCTGTTCGCTGCGCGACGTACCGTCGGTGGTGTACGCCGGTACCGGCACGGCCGCGCCATAGACCGGGTTGAAAATATCCAGGGTCGGCCCGGCGGTATACGTCCCTGAGCCCAACAGGGTGTCGGTGCTGGTGTTCTGGTAGTCGAGCCCCATCAGCAGGGTGTGTTGCAGTGGGCCCGTGTCGAATCTGGCCTGCACCTGGTTATCGAGGGTGTAGGCATCCATGTCGACGTCACTGGCAATGGTGGAACGTCGAATGGTGCGGTAATCCGCCATCAGGTAGTTGCTGTAGAGGCTGCGATAACGCCCTTCGCTGCGCAGGTAACGCGCGTTCTGGCGCACCGTCCACACATCGTTGACGTGATGCTCGAAGGCCCAGCCAATGGAGGAGTACTCGCGATCGCTTTTCTCGAAGTTCTTTTCGCCGTCGTAGAAGTCCACGTCGATGCTGCGCCCGGTCGGGCTGTGCAATACCGAGCCCCAGGCCGGCACCGAACCGTAGGACGCGCCCTTGGGGTCCTTCTGGAAATGCCCGAGCAAGGTCAGCGAGGTGTCTTCGTCCGGCCGCCAGGTAAACGCGCTGGACAACGATTGGCGACGGGTTTCGGTGTGTTCGACCTGGCCATCGGCATCGTCGAACAGCCCCGCCACGCGGTAGGAATACACGCCTTGATCGTCAATCGGCCCGCTCAAATCGAAGGTGGTGCGCTTTTTGTTAAAGGTGCCGTATTCGACGCCCACTTCATGGAAGGGCGTATCCAGCGGGCGCTTGCTGACCATATTGATCACCCCGCTCGGCGTGCCCTGCCCGTACAGCACCGACGCCGGGCCGCGCAGCACTTCGACACGCTCCAGGTCGAAGGCATCCTTTTGCGGCAAGGCATCACGGCTCGACGGCATGCGCAGGCCGTCGAGGTAAGTGGCCGGGGCAAACCCACGGATGGTCAATTGGTCGAGACGCGACGCCGTGGCACCGCGGGTTTCCGGGATGACCGCGGCGCTGTAGCGCAGGATCTGGTTGAGGCTCTCGGCGTTCTGCGCACGCATCTGGTCTTTGGTGACGATGGAGATCGACTGCGGGGTTTCGATCAGCGCGGTATCGGTCTTGGTGCCCGACAAACTGCGCGTAGCCACATAACCGGACACCGGCCCGGTAGGGCTTTCGGCCTGGTACGCGCCGCTGATGGTGGTGGCCTGCAACTCCATGGCACCGCCGTTATCCGGGATGGCTTCCAGGCGGTAGCGGTCGGCCGAGAGCTTCAGCGCCTGCAGGCCGCTGCCGGCGAGCAACTGGGTCAGCGCCACGTCGGTGGCGTACTGCCCGCTCAAGTCGTTGCTGCGTTTGCCGCGTGCCAGGCTCGCATCAAACGCCAATACCAGGCCCGCCTGCTCGGCCAGGCTGTTGAGCGCCTGGCTCAAGTCACCGGCCGGAATCTGGAAGCTGCGTACAGCGCTGCGGCTTTCTTCGGCGAAGGCGGATTGGACGTTCAGCAACGGCACGGCGGCGAAAGCCAACGCCACTGACAGGGCCAGTGGGTGCAAGGGGCGAGCAAGGCGCGACATGGGAAATCCTGGGTAATAGAGGTTCTATTAACCATGACGGCCAGGTCGGGAAATCGGGCAAGGATGAGAGCAGTTTTTATTTGAGCGGCGTAGATCGGTGTGTTGTGTTTCCCTCATTAACCCCACGCCACCACCAACAACCCCACCCCCAACGCCAGGCACAACGGCGAATAGAACCACGTATCCCACCGCGCAAACCGTGACCCGCCGACTTTCTTGAAAAAACCCACCAACTCCGAATCCCCAATCGCGCGGGCAAACATCAGCAGGGCAATCGCGCTGATTCCCCATTGCAGCGCCGCATGGGAGACCGCCGAAAAGTACAGCCCGGCCCGCAGGCACACCAGCAGCGCAATGCCGACCAAGCCCATCGCCACCAGAAAGGTACCCAGCGCCGAGGGCCTGAATGCAAGGCGAGGCCCGCTGGCGAATTCGCCGGGCAGTTGGGGGATGGCGGCGAGGCTGCCGAGTTTGCCGCCGGCAGCCCAGTACAGGTGCACCATGCTGATGCAGGTAAAAATGCCGACGATCCAGCGTGCGATGACAAAGCTCATGGCGGGCGCTCCCAGAAAAGGTGCGAGACAGGATAGTCGCCCTGGGATTTTTTGCAGGCATTTCGTCGGCGGCTGATGGTAAAGTGCCGCCCCATGAAACTCGCCCGCGCCGACCGCTCGCTCATTGCCTGGATGCTCTATTGCTGCGTCCTGTTCAATGTGTTCGCCTGCAGTATCGGTCACGGGCAGATGGTGGGGATGCAGCTCAATGGCATCGGCGGGCAGTTCTGTACCGTCGACCCGCGTACCCAGGCGCCCAAGCCGTCCAACTCCAGCGATGAGAACCTGCCGACGCTGGCCAAGGCGTTCGGTTGCCCGCTGTGCTCAACCGGCGGCATGGGCCCGGCGCTCAGTTCGAGCCTGAATGTGGCGGTGTTGCCACAACCCCATGCGCCACCGCCGGCCGTCGTACTGGCCGCTGATATCCCTGCCCGCTTCACCTGGCCCACGGCTAACCCGCGCGCGCCGCCCGCCTTCGCCTGATCCCTTTGCTTTCCCATCTGCACTGACCACCGGTTCCACACGGAATGACGGACGGCCGTGCGTTGTTTTCAAGCCAAGTTTTTCAGGATTCAACCATGAAACATCTACCCCTGTTGGCGGGCCTGTTCGGCTGCCTGCCTGTCTGCGCCTGGGCCCTCGAACTGGCTCCGACCACCATTGATGGCGAATCAACTGCCGAACCCGGCCTCACCCTGGATCAATCCAGCGGCGTGGCGTCGCGGCTGGGACTGAGCGTGCGGGAAACCCCAGCGTCGGTTGCCATCGCCAATCGCAACGACATCGAACGCCATGGCGCCAAGACGTTCCGCGATGCCGCCAACACCCTGCCCGGCGTCAACGCCAGCGCGCCGCCGGGTTTTGGCGGGTTTGTCTCTTACCGTGGGTTTACCAGCAGCCAGATCACCCAGATGTTCAACGGTATCAATGTCGCCACCGGCCTGGCCCGCCCCGTGGATGCCTGGATCTATGACCGCGTGGAACTGGTGGGCGGCCCCTCCTCCCTGATCAACGGCGCCGGCTCCGTCGGCGGCTCGCTCAACTATGTGACGAAGCTGGCCACCCGTGAGGAGCAGGCCGCCGAAGGTCAGCTCACCTATGGCAGCTACGACACCACCGGCATGGCATTCGGCGTCAATCACGCGCTGACCGAGCCCGGCGCCGAAGTGCAGCATTACGCGCGCCTGGATGTGAGCCGCAACACCAACCACAGCTACATCGACCGCGACCAGCGTGAGGCCTGGAGCCTGGCGTTTTCCCTGCTCAGCGACCTCACCCCCGACCTGTCCCATACCCTGGCCCTGGAATACCAGGATGAACAGGAAGACAGCCCTTACTGGGGCACGCCGGTGCTCAACCCCAAGGCCGGCGAGCTGAAGATCGACAAACACAACCGTTTCAATAACTACAACGTCGCCGACGGCCGTTACGAGCAGCGCACGATCTGGGCGCGCTCGATCATCGACTACCGGATCAACGACAGCACGACGCTGAAAAATACGCTCTACCACCTCGACAGCCAGCGTGATTACCGCAACCTCGAAACCTACCAATACAACGCCGGCAACAGTGCGGTAAACCGCTCGACCGCCTACCAGGTGCGCCACCAGGGCGAACAGCACGGCAGCCAGTTCGAACTGCGCCATGACGACCGTCTGTTCGGCCTGTCGACCACCTGGTCCGGCGGTTTTGAGTACAAGGTCAACAGCACCACCAACACGCCGCTGAATGTGCCGGGTAACAGCACCGTGGACCCGAACGGCTTCAACCCCGGGCACTTCTACGACATCCCGCGTACCCGGGAGAATTTTGGCAAGGACAAGACCAATGAGGTCACCACCAAGGCGCTGTTCGTGGAAAACCGCCTGGGCCTTACCGAAAAACTCTCGCTGCTGAGCGGCCTGCGTTACGACGCCATCGACCTGGATGTGACCAACCACCGCGCGATCACGGCCACCAACCCACGGCACTTCAAGCGCCATTGGGAACCGGTGACCGGTCGCGTCGGCCTGACTTACCAGTTCATCCCATCGGCCAATGTCTACCTGCAATACAGCACCGCCGCCGAACAACCGAGTACAACCACCCAGGTGTTCGATGTGTCGACCGGCAAACAATGGGAGGTGGGCAGCAAGTTCGACTACCTGGACGGCCGTGGCTCGGCCACCGTTGCTGTCTATAAGATCGAACGCAAGGACTTTGCCGTAACCGACCCGCAGGACCCGACCACGAGCATCCCGGTCGGCGCGCAGTCATCGAAGGGCATCGAGCTGGCCAGTTCATTGCGCATCACGCCCAGGCTGCTGGCGGAAGGCAACGTCGCCTGGGTGGATGCCGAATACGATGAGTTCAACGAGAAAATAGCCAGTGGCGCGGTGGTGTCGCGCAAGGGTAATACACCGACCAACGTGCCCAGGCGCGTCGGCAACCTGTGGTTGACCTATGACTTTGCCGAGGATTGGCAAGGCGGCGTGGATGCGCGCTACGTCGCCGAGGTGTATGCGGACAATGCCAACACCCAGACGGTACCGGCCTACACGCTGTTCGGGACGTTCCTGCGCTACCAGGTGGATTCACACACCTCGGTGACCGGCCGGGTGCGCAACCTGACCAATGAGGTGTATGCCGAGTTTGCCCATGTGTCCCCGGCGTATTACCTGGGGGCGCCACGGACATTCGAGCTGGCGGTGCAAACCAGATTCTGAAGCGACACTGCAAACAACATGTGGGAGGGGGCAAGCCCTCTCCCACATTATTTTTGATCTTCGCTCGGCAATAAGCGCGTGCTTACTTCAAGCTGGCTTCGACCTTCTGCGCCACATCCTCGGTCAACCAGGCCTTCCACACCTCCGGATGCTCCTTGAGGAATGCCTGGGCCACCTCCCGAGGCGCGGTGTGATTCTCGCTCATGGTCGCGAGGGCTTGGTTCAGCGGCCCAATCGGCAACTCGACCTTCTCGAAAAACCCGGCAATCTGCGGATGCTCCTTCTGGAACGGCGTGGACACGCCAATACTCAGCTTGGATGCCAACGACCGAGTGGGCTTCGGGTCGGGGTTATCCGCATCCGTCAGGGTCTTCCAGGCCTCGGCATCGAACGGTGGCTCCTCCAGCTGGATCAGCTTGTAGCGCCCCATCAACGGCGTCGGTGACCAGTAGTAGAACAACACCGGTTTGCCGCGACGGATGGACGAGGCAATTTCGGCATCCAGGGCAGCTCCCGAACCGCTGCGAAAGTTCACGTAGCTGTCATCCAGGCCATAGGCCTTGAGCTTCTGTTTGTTGACCACTTCCGAGGTCCAGCCGATGGGACTGTTGAGGAAGCGCCCCTTGCCGGGAGACTCCGGGTCCTTGAACACGTCCTTGTAGCGCGCAAGGTCTTTCACGCTCTTGAGGTCCGGTGCCAGGGGCTTGATACCTTTGGACGGATCACCCTTGACCACGTATTCCGGCACCCACCACCCCTCGGTGGCCCCCTTGACCGTATCCCCCAGGCCCACCACTTTGCCTTCGGCCTCGGCCTTGACCCATACCGGGCTGCGGCCGGCCCACTCTTCACCGATGACCTGGATGTCGTTCTTGGCCAGGGCGGTTTCCAGGGTGATGGTGGTACCGGGCAAGGTGTCGGTGGGCAAGTCGTAGCCCTTCTCGACGATGACCCGCAGTATTTCGGTGATCAGGCTGCCGCTTTCCCAGTTCAGGTCGGCAAAGTGCACCGGCGCTGGCGCGGCCGAAACGGGCAGCGAAGCCACTGCCAGACCCAGGGTCGTCAGCGATGCAGCCAACAGCGTTCTCAATCCTTTCATGCCCTTGCACCTCGCGATGTCGCAGCAAACAACGAACGGCTTTGCTGTCTATGCGCGAAGCCTCTGAATAGTTAAGTCAACTCAACTGTAGTAGAGGTTCCGGGAGATAGGAGATGTTCGCAGTATTTACCGATTATTCACTGGCCTTGAACGTCACCAGCTCACCCTTGCGCCATTTGGCGGCCTTGCCGGTCACGGCCTTGAGGGTCTTGGTCAGGCCTTCCTGCAGTTGTTCATGGGCCGCAAACACCAGCATCACACTGTGGCCTTCCTTGAAGACGATGCCCTGGCCTTCGGGCGAGGACACAAAGGCATAGTCGCCCAAGCCATACACCGTCAACTTGATGTCGCGGAACTTGAGTTCGAACTTGCCACCTTCGCGACTGGGCAATACCGCAGCACGGAAGTGGTCGCCCACCTTGAGTTCCAGACGGGGTTTGTCATCCACAACCATTGCCGCTTCGGTATCGATTTCGGCGATGTAGATGCCTTCCGGCGTCTGCTCAGTGATGTAAACAAAACGGGATTGAAACTGCTTGACCAACTTTGCGCGCAAATCACCCAGCACGAACAACGCGTGCATATCCAGATTACTGACTGCCAAGGAAACGCCCCCACATCGAAAAGAGCACTGTCCGCCGGAGCGGGCAGCACAAAGAAACGGCCATCTCGGCACGATCACACAACACATTCATGGAAAACTGAAGAAGACCCCGTTGCTGCGCCCAAAGCCCCGGACAGGCATGCACGATGGGCCTTGCGCAGGAACATCAGGCATCGCAGGAGATCACAGGTTCAATAACCAGAGAATACCGGTCGACCCGCTTCAGAGAATAACACTATTAAAAACGCAGTTTCCGACAGCTCATACAAACAAAAACACCTCGGCGTGGAACCAGACGCCGACTGCCGACGACAATACTAAAACAGCAACACGGGTCAAAACCACCTGTAACGCCGCTGGTGGGTCAACAAGATCGATCGACAGGAGCTGACCATGCAACGACGCCAATACGACGCTATGTCTTCCCGCACTCGTTCATCATGTCAGGACGAACAGCAATACTACTGCTTACGCAGTCCCAACGGGTACCCCGATTCCGTTCTTTACCAGGTTGTACCCGCCGGAAGAAACTTCTTCCATATCCGCGAAGTCACCAGTGGCAGGATCAGAGGCTTTCGCAGCGACCACATCGAGGCCTGTGAACTGGCCAAGCGGCTGGAGGCCTCACTGCACGGCGGAATCGTTTCGTCACCCGGATGACTTTACTGCGCCGCCGCCCTTCAACAACTGCCATACTGGCCTGTCCATTGGAATTTGCTCCCTCACGGGCCAGGTTTCATCAGTGCTGTTGGTTACCTCGAAGGGAAGGCGATACGTGACGGAATTTGATATTGGCGAATTTTTCATCCATGGCGACGCAAGGGAAGTCGACGGGGAGTTTCAAGCAGTGATCGTGATGCGCGCCAAGCCGCCGTTGACCACCGTCACCACGCATCAGGTCGAAAAAGACCGGTGGTTCAAGACCTTCGATACCGCCGCCAGCGCCGGAAAAGAATCCGCCCAGGCACTCAAGGCTGCAGTGGATTCAGGGGCACTGACCTCCTGACAATCCGATCGAACTCTACCGCGCCACAAGCCTCCCATGCATAACGATCCCGAAACCCGCACGGAGACTGACATGGACGCGCCAATACCGACACTCGAAACGTTATTTGAACAACTGGGCCTGGACTCAACCCCCGAAGCCATCGACGCCTTCATTGTCGCGCACCCGCTGAGTGACGACGTCAAGTTGATCGACGCGCCGTTCTGGACGCCGCAACAGGCACAGTTCCTCAAGGAAGAACTGCGTGAAGACGCCGATTGGGCCATGGCGGTGGATGAGCTGAACCAGCGCCTGCATCAACCGCAGTAATCCACACAATACCGGCTGCCTGGGCGCAATAGCGCTTGCCAGGCAGCTGGTATTTCCCCGTCTCACAGACGACCACAATCCCTAGCGCGCAGCCTTCGCCCCCTCCGGCTTATACCCCAGGCGCAAGCCCCCCCAATGCCGCCCCCGGACCATGATCGGCACCGACAAGTCGTGCATCAACTCGCCGGTATCGCGGGTGTAGGTCTGCAATAGCACCGCTTGCTGGTGGCTGCCGCAGCGGATCCCGGTGCGGTCTTCGAACTTGCGCTTGGTGCGGTTCTGCACCGCGTCGACCTGGGCATCGCCGGTCAGTGCCTGGGAGAACGCCTTGTTGTGCGTCGGCACATAGCCCTGGGGCGTGCAGGCAATGGCAAATACCAAGCCTTCATGGCGTGGCAGCAGTGCTTCCTGGATGGCCGGCAGCACCTGGTCGGTGTAGCCATCGAACCGGCTGTGGTACTTGCTCGGGCTGGTGTTGGGGATCAAGGTGTAGCTGCGGTCGAACAAGTCATCCAGGCTGATGCGGTTCTGCTGTACATCGGCTTCGAATTGCGCGGCAATCCGGCTCGCGCCTTCGCGCGCCAGGTCGTAGATGCGTTGGTGATAGTCATCGAGCCCGACTTCCGCCAGGCGCTCGCTGATCGTTTCGGCCTGCCCTTCCATCTGCACAGCGGCCTCGGCCAACTGGCGGGTCTGCTGGTCGCTCACGATAAGATCGCTGCGCATTTGCTCCACGGCGTGGAACAGGCTGTCGAGTTGGGCGCGGTTGTTGTCGGTGCCCTGGGCGATTTCATTGACCTGGCCTTCCACACCCGCCGCCAGGCCGGCAATGTTCTCCAGGTGCTCGCCGGCGTGCTCCACCTGCTCGACCCCGGTGTGCAAGTCTGCCGAGAGCTGGCGAATCTGCTCAACCACCTGGGCAGTGCGTTGCTGGATATCCGCCACCATCACCCCGACTTCATCGGTGGCCGTGGCCGTGCGGCCCGCCAGCCCACGTACTTCATCCGCCACCACGGCGAACCCGCGACCGTGCTCACCGGCCCGCGCCGCTTCAATCGCGGCGTTGAGCGCCAACAGGTTGGTCTGGCTGGCGATGGACTGAATCACCAGGGTCACCCGCTGGATTTCTTCACTGCGTTGGCTCAGGGCTTCAATCAACTCTCGACTGGCATTGGCGCGCTGGCTGAGCTGATGCATACGAATGATCGACTGGGCCAGCACTTCACGGCCTTCAGTGCTGCGCTGATGGGCCTGGCTGGCCGCCAGCAGGGCCTCGCGACTGAGTTGAGAGGTGACCTTTTCGGTGCTGATCATCACTTCGGCACTGCTGACGATCTGCTTGGCCGCGCCCAATTGCGATTGCACTCGAGCCGCCAGTTGCTTGACCGAATAGGCGACGCCGGCAGCGGACAGTGCGTTGTGGCTGGTGGTATAGGACAGATCGCGGGTCAGCTCGCCAATGGCATCGGCAGTGACGGGCGGTGTCGTGCGGGAGGTGCGGTTCATAAGGCCTGGCAGCCAGATCACCAGCAAGGCAATGGGCAGGCAGAGGTAGATCGGCAGGCTGGCAAACGCCAGGCCCAGCAGTACCAGCACCAGGACGGCGCTCTGCAGGAGCGGCATCAACCAGCCGGGCAACCCGCGCACCACCGGTTGCGGTGGCACTGCTGTGCCCATCAGAGCTCCGTCTCCAGCCATTGTCGTTACCCCACTGTTTGTCATTTTTGTCCCTGCATTAAACGCCACTATCCAGCCATTATCCATGGGCCTTTAGTGGGGTAGCCTGCAGCAGATCAATAGACGGGGCGTAACGGGTCTTTCTCCGGGGAACCGCCCAGGCGATCCCCCAGCTTCAGCGCATCAGGCCTGGCGCTGGTGCTTGTCGATCTGCTCGTGGCGCTCTTGCGCTTCGATGCAGTACTTGGTGGTCGGGCTGATCAGCAGGCGCTTGAGGCCGATAGGCTCGCCGCTGTCATCGCACCAGCCGAAGGAATCTTCCTTGATGCGTTCCAGTGCACGCTCAAGCTGCGGCAGCATGCGCTGGTCGCGGTCGATGGCGTTGACCAGCCAGGTGCGCTCTTCTTCAACGGAAGCGGCGTCGGCAGGGTCGGCCGGGGTGTCCAGGCTTTCAATGGCGATGCGGTTCTGCTCAATGCGCTCGTGGTGTTCCACCTTCATGTCCTGCAGCAACTTCTCGAAAAAAGCGTGCTGTTCGGCATTCATGTAGTCATCCGCCGGCATGGCCAGCAACTTTTCCTTTGTCATTGATTTCTCTATAAAAAATACGTGCATTAAGGCGAATAAGGGAGCGTTCCGGTCGACCTCTGCAGGTCTCGGAAAGGCGCCATCCATTCCAAGCGCCACCCGGCACTCAATTTACGAGGGGCGGCAGTCTAAGGCCGACTTGAGGGCACAGCAACTGAAATGACAGGCATTTTTACCGATATAACCCCCAAAGGCACCAGGACGGGCTTGGCGAATGGTTATCGGAGTGCGTTTATAGCAGGAAAGTTCGTACAGCAGCTATAAGCCGCAGGCTGCAAGCGACAAGCTGTAGAGCTCATCGGACTTGCAGCTTGCAGCTTGAAGCTCAGCGCTTGAGCTTGCGCTTGTTGCGGTACTGGTCGATCACCACCGCCACCACAATGATCAGGCCCTTGATGATGTCCTGGATATACGCATCCACCCCGACAAAGGTAAACCCGCTGGCCATCACCCCAAGGATCAGTGCGCCGATCACGGTACCGGTGATACGCCCTACCCCGCCCGCCAGGCTGGTGCCGCCGATCACCGCGGCGGCAATCGCATCCAGCTCATAGGACATGCCCATGCCCGCCTGGCCGGTGGCGGCGCGTGCCGAAGCCACCACACCCGCCAGGCCTGCCAGGAGACCG
The DNA here is from genome assembly GCF_900177315.1 of Pseudomonas sp. LAMO17WK12:I1. Taxonomy (NCBI): domain Bacteria; kingdom Pseudomonadati; phylum Pseudomonadota; class Gammaproteobacteria; order Pseudomonadales; family Pseudomonadaceae; genus Pseudomonas; species Pseudomonas sp. LAMO17WK12:I1. The sequence goes on from NZ_FWZV01000013.1 coordinate 213,047, forward strand.
GCAATGCTGTAGACGATGATCAGGTGCCGCTTGACGTTGATCCCCGAGGTCCGCGCCGCCTGCATATTGCCGCCGATGGCGTAGGTGTACTTGCCGTACTTGGTGTAGCGCAGGGCGATATGGAAGATCACCGCCACCACCAGGAAAATGATCACCGGCATCGCGCCATGACCGATGGCCGTGTACGAATCCGAGAGCATGCTCACCGGCTGGCCTTCGGTGTAGTAACGCGCCAGGCCACGAGCCGAGACCATCATGCCCAGGGTCGCGATAAACGGCGGGATACCGGTGACGGCGATGATGCTGCCGTTGATCGCCCCCGCCAGCAGCCCCACACCCAACCCCATCGCCACCGGAATCCACACCGGCAAGTCTGTCAGCGAAGGGAACACCGCCCGGGAAAAGTCGGAGGTTTGCGCCAAACTGGCGGCAATCATCGCCGACAGCGCCAGTACCGACCCCGAAGACAGGTCGATCCCCGTGGTGATGATCACCTGGGTCACCCCGATCGCCAGCAAGCCGATGATGGACACTTGCAGGATCATCAGCACCAGGCGCTGGGAGTTCATCAGGAAGCTCTGGTCCCGCACGATCCAGCCAAACAGCTCAAACACCAGGCCGATGCCGATCAGCACCAGGAAGATGCTCAGCTCGGTGGGCAAGCGCCGACGGTGCTTGACCGGGGCCGTGGCAGGCTTGTTGTCCGTTATTGCGTTCATAGCCAATCACCTTCTTATTCTATGGCGCGGGCCAACCGCAGGCCCGCGCAGCTGTTCGTCAGTGGACCGCGGTCATACCGGAGGCCAGCTGCATGACTTTTTCCTGGGTCGCATCGGCGCGGTCCAAGGTACCCATCAGTTCGCCTTCGTGCATCACCATCACCCGGTCGCTCATGCCCAGCACTTCAGGCAGCTCGGAGGAAATCATGATCACCGCCATGCCTTCGCTGGCGAGGAAGGCGATCAGGCGATAGATCTCGGCCTTGGCCCCCACGTCGATGCCCCGGGTCGGTTCATCGAGGATCAGCAAGCGTGGGTTGGTCATCAACCAGCGCGCCAGCAAGGCTTTCTGCTGGTTGCCGCCGGACAGGGTGTCGATGCACTGCTCCAGGGACGGCGTCTTCACCCGCAGTTTCTTGCACATGTCCTCGCACAGGGCGCGCAGGGCTTTCTGCTGGATAAACCCGTTGCCCGAATAATGCGGCAGCACGGCCATTTCCATGTTTTCCAGCACCGACAGGCAGGGGAACAGGCCACTGAGCTTGCGGTCCTCGGTCAACAGCGCAAAGCCTTTTTCGATGGCCATGTGCGGGTCGCTGATGCGCACCGCCTCGCCATCCAGGGTGATCTGCCCACCGCTGCTGGGGGTGATGCCGAAAATGGTTTCCGCCACATTGGTGCGCCCCGAGCCCATCAGCCCGGCGATGCCGAGGATCTCACCGGCATGCAGGTCGAACGACACGCCCTGGAACACCCCGTCCAGGCGCAGGTCGCGCACCGACAGCAGCAGCTCGCCAATGGGCGTCTCGCGCACCGGGAACAACTGGCTCAGCTCGCGACCTACCATCATCGAGATCAGGCTGTCGCTGTTCATGCTGTCGGCGCGTTGCAGGCCGATGAACTGGCCGTCGCGGAACACCGCCACTTCATCGGCAATGGCGAACACTTCGTTCATTTTGTGCGTGATGTAGACAATGCCTTTGCCCTGGGCCTTGAGGTCGGCAATGATCGAAAACAGGTGGGCCACTTCCTTCTCGGTAATGGCCGATGTCGGTTCATCCATGATCAGGATGTCGGAGTCGTAGGACACAGCCTTGGCAATCTCGACCATCTGCCGCTCGGCGATGCTCAGGTTGCCCACGTGCTCCTCGGGGTCCAGGTTGATGCGCAGGCGCGCCAGCAACTCGGCGGTGCAGCGATGCATTTCGCGGTGGTTGACCATGTGCAGGCTGTTGAGCTGCTCGCGGCCGATCCAGATATTCTCGGCGATGCTCATGTGCGGCATCAGGTTGAGTTCCTGGTGGATCATCGCGATCCCGGCTTTCTGCGCCGCCAGCGGCGTGTCAAACACGATGGGCTTGCCGCGCAGGCGGATTTCACCGGCGTCGGGCTGGTAGATGCCGGCGATGATCTTCATCAAGGTCGACTTGCCCGCACCGTTCTCGCCCATCAGCGCCAGCACCGTACCGGGGCGTACACGCAGTTGTACGTCGGCCAGGGCCACGACGCCGGGAAAGCCTTTGCTGATGTTGACGATTTCCAACAGGTAGGGTTCGTCCAGCGGCAACGGCTGGATCCCGGGAGGCTGCGAGACAGTGGCTTGAGCGAGCATAAGACGGTACTCCATCAGCAGGGCGGGCACGACCGCCCTGCCGGTTCATTGTTGTTATGTCAGGGCTACTTGAACGTGGCGACGTTTTCCGGGGTGATCAGCTGGAACGGGATGATCACGTTCTGCTCGACCGGTTCCTTCCTGGCCATCTTGCGCGCCGCTTCCACCGAACCCACTGCCTGACCCTTGGCGTCCTGGAACGCGGAGGCGGCCATGTCACCCTTGGTGATCGCATTCAAGCCATCCGGCGTACCGTCGACACCCGCGATCAGCACACTGCCCTTTTCCTTGCCGGCCGATTTCAGCGCCATGGACGCGCCGATGGCCATCTCATCGTTGTTGGCCAGCACCGCATTGAACTCGCGGCCCTGGGTCAGCCAATCGTTGACCAGGGTCATGCCCTTGTCCCGCAGCCAGATACCGGTCTGTTCCTGTTCGATCTTGATGTCCGGGTACTTGGCCAACACTTCCTTCACGCCCTTGGTGCGGTTGGTGGTGGAGTTGTTCGCCAGGTCGCCCAGCAGGATCACGATCTTGCCCTTGCCGCCGAGCTTCTCAGCGATGTATTGCATTTGCAGCTTGCCGGCCTCGACGTCATCGGAGGTCACGGCCACCACGTCCTTGGGCAAGTCCTTCTGGTCGGGACGGCGGTTGACGAACACCAGCGGGATGCCGGCCTTGGTCGCGGCATTGATGATGTTCTTGGTAGAGGCCGTGTCGACCGGGTTGACGATAATGGCGTCGACTTTCTGGCTGATGAAGTTCTCCACCTGGCTCAGCTGCTTGACCACATCGGCACGGGCGTCTTCGAACTGCAGCTGCACGCCGTCACCCTTGGGATAGGACTTGGCCTGCTTGTCCATGTCTTCGCGCAGGTAAGTGAGGAAGGTGTCATCGAAGGCGGACATGCTCACGCCGACCTTGATGTCGGCGGCACTGGCAACACCGCTGGCCAGCAGCATGGATAAAGCCAGCGCGGTAAAACGGATCGGGGTCTTCATGAACGGTCTGTCTCCACTTTCTTGTTGGTTTTTTGGACGTTGCGTTTATCAGAGCTCGGCAGGCACGCGTACGACCGGTGCGCCTGGAATGCAGCAGACCAGCGCGCCCTGGTTTTCGACGCACAGCACATTAAGGAAGGAGAAGTAGAACGGCCGGGCGCGGGGCAGGCCGCGGGGCGTGTGGGCAGGGCGTAAAACTCGCAGTACAGCGTTGAAGATTTTCATCTGACGGTACCTGGTTGTTTTTGATCTTGTTTTTGTTGAGTCGTGCGAATCGAGTCCGAACGTACTTTATGCAACCTGGAAAAGACTTTATTGGAAAATAATTTCCATATCAACCTGTTTTAGAATTTTATTCTATTTTTGTTGAAACCACCTGCTGGCGCTCGGCGCTGAGGCGTGCGGCGTCCAATATACGCGTGGTTTCCAGCGCATCATAAGCGTCCACGGGCAACGGGCCCTGCCCGTTTACCGCCGCTTGCAACTGGCGATAGAACTGGGTCCAGCAGCCCTTCTCCGACGGCACTCGCTCACGTTCCGGCCCCTGTTCGAACCAGCCCCAGCGGCGATGTTCTTCTGCGCCCCAGTGTTCGCCTTCGGTTTTCGGCGACTTGCCGGCCATCAGCGCCTCTTCCTGGCCATCCAGCCCGTCCACGGTGTAGCAACCCGAGGTGCCACTGACGCGAAAACGCGGGGCCTGGCTGTTCTGCAGGGCATTGCCCCACAAATGGGAAACCACCCCGTTAGCGTGGGTCAGGGAGACGAAGAAGCCGTGGTCGACAGTGGGGTATTCAGGGGTGAACTGTAACTGCGCAAAGACCCGGTCCACCGGACCGAACAGTTGCAGCGCCTGGTCCACCAGATGGCTGCCCAGATCGCGCAACCAGCCGCCGCCGCTGGCATTGCCCACGGCCTGCGGGCTGTAGCGCTCGACGCGGGATTCAAAACGGGTGATCTCGCCCAGGGCACCGGCGTCGATCAATTTGCGCAGGGTCAGGTAGTCCGAGTCCCAGCGCCGGTTCTGGTAGACGCTGAGCAACACCTCATGGCGCTCGGCAGCCGTGATCAGCGCCTGGGCCTGTTCGGCGTTGGCGGCAAAGGGTTTGTCACTGACCACCGCCACGCCGTGCTCGATGGCTTCCAGCACCAGCGCCGGACGGCCCTTGAGGGTGGTGGAAATCACCAGGGCATCGACGCCGGCTTCGACGATCTGGCCGATGCTGTCAAAGGCCTGGACGCCGGGGTGGTCGGTTGCCAGTTGCTGGCGACGTTCGGGTGAGCGGGTGACGACACCGACAAACGTTGCGCCGGGCAAGGTCGCAATCAGCGGCGCATGAAAGAAGCGCCCTCCGTGGCCATAGCCGACAAGTCCGATTCTCATGATCAACTCCTGAATTGAATTGGAAACCAATCAACTGTGGGAGGGGGCAAGCCCCCTCCCACATTTTTGACAGAGTTCCTTCAGTGATTTAGCCGTAGAAGTGTGGGCGATCCGGCAGGCTGACCTTGACGATCTGCTCACTGCCCTGGGCCTCGATGCACGCATCCGCCGCCACCGCCGCCGCAAAGCCATCCCACGCCGACGGCCCGCCGACCTGACCGGCGCGTACGCTGTCAATAAAGGCCTGCAATTCCACGTCATAGGCCCCGATAAAACGGTCCTTCCAATCCATCAGGATCGCGTTCGACAGCTTGGCCCCACTGCGCAACTGCACCTGGGACGGCTCCGGCAGTTTGGCGATGCCGGTCTCCCCCACCACTTCGCACTGGATGTCGTAGCCGTACTGGCAGTTCACAAACACTTCCACATCGATACGGGTGCCCTTGGCGGTTTCCAGCAGCACGATCTGCGGGTCGCGCAGATGGGCCAGGGCCTTGCTGGTCTTGCGCGGGAACACCACCTGCACCGACACGTAGTCGTCGTTGAGCAGCCAGCGCAGGACATCCAGCTCGTGAATCAGGGTGTCGGTAATCGCCATGTCGGTCTTGTAGTTCTCGCCCACCGTCGGGTTGCGGTGCGCGCAGTGCAGCATCAACGGCTCGCCGATCTGGCCGCTGTCGATCACCGCCTTGAGGGCGCGATAACCTTCGTCATAGGGGCGCATAAAGCCCACTTGCACCAGGCGCTTGCCGTAGGCCACTTCGGCGTCGACGATCCTGCGGCAGCCTTCAGCCGTCACCGCCAGGGGCTTCTCACAGAACACTGGTTTGCCGGCGGCGATGGCGGCGAGCACGAATTCCTCGTGGCTCGGGCCCCAGGACGTGACCAGGATCGCCTCGACCTGCGGCGAGTTGATCAGCCCATGGCCATCCGCGTACACCTCGGCGTCCAGCTTCAACTCCGCGACCACCTTGGCGGCCTGCTCAAGGTTGATGTCGGTCACCGCCACCACCTGGCTGTTGAGCAGGGTCTGGCTGCAACGACGAATATGATCGCGGCCGATGGCGCCGGTACCGATTACACCAAGCTTCAAAGACATACAAACGCTCCTCTTGTTATTAGTACTGCCGGGCCTTGGCCAGGTGTTCATTGAGTTTTTTCGCCGCCGCGTTGGTGCGCTCGCTGGTGGACACCTGCGCCACCCCCACCCGCCACCACGACAGGTAGCCGTGGACCATGGTCTTGGGCAACACCTTGATGTCGATCAGGGTCGAGATGCTTTGCGTGCGCGCATCGGCCAGGGCCGCTTCCAGCTGCTCCACCGTGCTGACCTTGTAGGTCTTGCAGCCATAGGCCGCCGCACTCATGGCGAAATCCACCGGCACCAGGCCGCCGTCGAGCTTGCCGCTCTCGGGGTTGCGGTAGCGGAACTCGGTGCCGAAGCTGTCCATGCCGTTGCCGATCTGCAGGTTGTTGATGCAACCGAAGGCCATGTTGTCGAGCAGCACCACGTTGATCTTGCGGCGTTCCTGGATCGAGGTGGCCAGCTCCGAGTGCAGCATCATGTAGGAGCCATCGCCGACCAGGGCATAGACCTCCTTGGTCGGTTCGGCGAGCTTCACGCCGAGGGCGGCGTTGATCTCATAGCCCATGCACGAATAACCGTACTCGACGTGGTAGGTGTTGACGCCCTTGCTGCGCCAGGCACGCTGCAGGTCGCCGGGCAGGCTGCCGGCCGCGGCGACAATGATCGCGTCGTCGGCCAGGGTCTGGTTGAGGACGCCGAGCACCCGGCTCTGGGTCAGGCACGAGCCGGTCAGTTCGATAAATTCACGCAGCACGGCGCGGTCCAGGTGGTCGTCGACTTCCGGTACGAAATCATCGCCGTGGTACTCGACCTGATGCACACGGTCCACTTCGGCGTCCAGCTGCGCCTTGGCGTCGGCGATCTGCTCGCCCCAGCCGGAACGGTAATCACCAAGGGCATCGGCCAGCGCTTCGAGGGCGACCTTGGCGTCGGCCAGCACCTGCACGCCGTCGAGTTTCAAGGCGTCGCAGGGGCTGATATTGAGGTTGAGAAACTTCACCTCGGCATGCTTGAACAGCGACTTCGACGAGGTGGTGAAGTCGGTGTAACGGGTGCCGATGCCGATGATCAGGTCGGCCTCGGGCGCCAACAGGTTGGCGGCCAGGCAGCCGGTTTCGCCGATGCCGCCCACGTTCAGTGGATGGCTGGAGACCACCGCGCTCTTGCCCGCCTGGGTTTCGGCGAAAGGAATATCAAAGCGCTCGGCAAAGGCTTGCAAGGCAGCATTCGCACCAGAGTACTTCACGCCGCCACCGCAGATGATCAGCGGCTTGCGCTTGCCCCGGAAAGCCGCCACCCCATCGCTGGTCATCGCGGCGGTGGCCGGGCGGCGGTCGATACGGTGCACGCGTTTTTGCAGGAAGTAATCGGGGTAGTCCCAGGCCTCGGCCTGCACGTCCTGGGGCAGCGCCAGGGTCACCGCGCCGGTTTCGGCGGGGTCGGTGAGCACGCGCATGGCATGAATCGCCGCCGTCATCAGTTGCTCGGGGCGGTTGATGCGGTCCCAGTATTTGCTCACGGAGCGGAAGGCATCGTTGGTGCTGATGCTGAGGTCGTGGAACTGCTCGATCTGTTGCAGCACCGGGTCAGGCTGGCGGCTGGCGTAGACATCGCCGGGCAGCAACAGCAACGGGATACGGTTGGCGGTGGCGGTCGCCGCAGCGGTGAGCATATTCGCCGCACCTGGGCCAACGGAGGCGGTGCAGGCGTAGATCTTGCGACGCAGGTGCTGCTTGGCAAAACCGATGGCGGCATGGGCCATGCCCTGCTCGTTACGACCCTGATGCACCACCAGGTCGCCGCTGTCCTGCTCCAGGGCCTGGCCCAGGCCCAGCACGTTGCCGTGGCCGAAAATGGTGAACACGCCGGCGACGAACTTGCTCTGCACGCCATCGACTTCGATGTACTGGTTGTCCAAAAACTTTACCAGGGCCTGGGCCATGGTCAGTCGGGTGGTGGTCATGTCGCGCCCCTTATCGTTTCTGCAGGTGGGCGATGCTTGCCCCCAAGGCCTGCTGGATATCCGCCAGCTCGTGCACGCTTGTCGCAAACGGTTCGAACGACAGGTAGCCGCTGTAACCGCTGCTGAGCAAGGTGTCGATCTGCGCGGTATTGCCGAGGATATCGCCCTCGCCCACCAGCACGCGGTGGCCGTCGCGGATCGAATTGAGCGGCGCCTGGGCGTCTTCCACGCCGGAGATATGCACCAGCCCGGTCAGCTCCGGGAAGAACTCATGCTCGCTGGCCAGGTGGTGGTGGAAGGTGTCGTGCACCAGGCGGAATACATCCAGGCCGCCGATGGACTGGATCGCATCCACCGCCACGCGCTTGCGGCGCATGGCACATTCTTCAAAGCCCAGGGGCTCGATAAACCCGAGAATCCCGTACTCGCGCAGGATCGGCGCCAGTTGGCTCAACGCGGTGCGCAAACCGGCGGCGCGCTGGGCTTCGTTGCGGGTGTCGCCGGGTTCGTTGAACGGGCACATCACCAAGCCTTGCGCACCACATTCGCGGGCATAGGTGGCGAGCGCTATCGCCTGGGCGCGGCGCTCGTCATTCCACACGTCAAAGGGGTACAGCGCGTTGATCGACAGCACCGTGATGCCCTGGGCCAAGCACAATTCGCGCACGCGGCCGGCCGGGGCGCCGTATTCGATCTGGCGATCCTTGAGGTCGTTGCGAATCTCGATGGCATCGCATTTCAAGGCCACGGCCAGCTGGATGAAATCCGGCAGGGACAGGTTGGGCGCGACCATACGGTTGAGGGCAAAGCGTAGAGGCGACTTCATTGTTGTTCTCCGTCCAACACCGTTCAAAGGTCCAGCAGCCAACTGTGCTGCGGGTCGTTGTGGAAATGCCAGGCGCGTTTGGGGCCGGCCATCACGTTCAGGTAGTAAGACTCGTAGCCATACGGCACGCTGACCGGGTGATAGCCCTTGGGCACCACCACCAGGTCGCTGTTTTCCACGGCCATGGCCTGGTCGATGCTGCGGTCGTCGGTGTACACCCGCTGGAACACAAAGCCCTGGGGCGGGTTGATCTGGTGATAGTAGGTCTCTTCGAGAAAGCTCTGGTGCGGCAGGTCGTCGGTGTCGTGCTTGTGCGGCGGGTAGCTCGACGAATGCCCGGACGGCGTGCGCACCTCCACCACCAGCAGCGAATGGGCCGGGTCGGTATCCGGCAGGATGTCGCACACGTAACGGGTATTGGCGCCTTTGCCGCGGACGCTGCGCTTGCACTGTTCGGGGCGGATCAGGCGTGGCTCGAAACCCGGCGCACCCGGTGCGGCGCACACGGCAATCTGCACGTCGCTTAACGCGGTGACCTGGGCATCGGTACCCGGCGGCAGATAGGCGGCGAACGGCGATTTGTCCTCGAACACCGACTGGCGATCACCGAGGTTCTGCCAGTTGAAGCCCTCGCCTTCGATAGTCACCCGGCCGCTGAGCAGCACCAGGCACAGCTCTTTATCGCCGGCGGTGACCGGCAGGGTTTCACCCAGGCTCAAACGGTAGGCGGCAAAGCCTACGTATTCCAGGCGGCCCTCTTCCAGGGCGACCATGGTCTGCCCACGTTTATTGCTTTTTACCAGCAAGCTCATGGTTGGGTCCTCTCATCGAGAAGCGCACGCAATGTGTCATAGCCCTTTTTCGCATAGACGTAGCTGGGCGCCACGGCCGGGTCCTGCTCGGCTTCCACCACCAGCCAGCCCGCGTATTTCGCGGCCAGCAGCACATCGAGCAACTCGGCAAAATCGATATCGCCGTCACCGGGCACGGTGAAGGTGCCGTTGACGATGCAATCGGGGAAGCTCCACATCTGGTTGCGCGCCAGTTGCACCACGGCTTTGCGCACGTCCTTGAAATGCACGTGGCAGACGCGGTCGATATGCTTGCGCAACACCTCGATGGGTTCGCCGCCGCCCATGTAGCAGTGGCCCGAATCGAACAGCAGGCCGACTTCCGGCCCGGTACGGCCCATCAACTGATCGATGTCTTCAGGCGATTCGACGTACGCACCCATATGGTGGTGGTAGGCCAGGCGCACGCCCTGGGACAGGGTGAAACGCGCCAGCTCGGTGAGCTTGTCGGCGTAGTCCTGCCAAGCCTGTTCGCTGTGGAAACGTGGGCGCTCGATCAGGCGAATGCGCGAACCCTGGATCGAATCGGCCACCTCGCCGTACACCAGCACCTTGGCGCCGTTTTGTTTCAGCAGTTCGACATGGCCGGCGATGGCCTCGATTTCTTCAGCCACCGAGCCACGGGCCAGGCGACTGGAGTACCAGCCAGAGACCAGCGCCAGGTCATAGGGGCGCAAGACGTCGCCGACGCCCTTGGCGTCCTTGGGGAATTTGCCGTTGAGCTCGAAACCTTCGTAGCCGATTTCCTTGCCTTCGCTCAGGGCGGTGCTCAGCGGGGTTTCACCGCCGAGGGCCGGAAGGTCGTCGTTGCTCCAGGAGATCGGGTTGATGCCAATTCGGATTGCGGGCATGGCTGCACCTTTATTATTTTCAGGTATCACTGAGATCTGCTTTCTGCTTTCTGTGGGAGGGGGCTTGCCCCCGATAGCGAAGTGTCAGGCAACACTGTTGTAACTGCACCACCGCCATCGGGGGCAAGTCGAATCGTCGCACTGCCCCTCCCACATTGGATTGCATTTCAAATTAAGAACTGGGTTCAGCCTCGGGCACTGCGCCAGGCGTTGATCAACTGCTCAAAGGTCGCCTGGACCTGCTGGATCAACGTCTCGTCATCGATCTCCCCCGCCATCCACAAACGGCTCGGTTCCTGGAAGATCGTGCGGCCCACGGCAAACCCACGGCAGGTGCTGCTCTGGCTGGCTTGCTGGAAGCCGGCGGCCAGGCATTCGGCCGAGGCATTCAGGCCCAGCAACACCACGCCACGGCAGTACGGGTCGCGTTCCTGGATCAGTTCGTCGAGCTTTTTCCAGTCCTCGGCCGACTGTGCCTCGATCTTCCACCACGCCGGGTAGATGCCCAGGTTGTACAGGCGCTTGAGGCTGCGGTAGAGCACGTCCGGGTATGTGGACGGATGATCCTTGGGCGGGATGACCTCCAGCAGCAGTTCATGGCCGCTGGTCACCGACGCCTCGTACACCGCCTTGAGCTGCGCTTCCTGTTCCAGGCGCAACAGGGGCTCGTCGTCGGGGTGGTATTGCACCAGGCACTTGATGATCTGTTCCTGGGGCCAGGCAATCAGGTTGCTGCCGATCGAGCGGCCATGTTCGAACGCCAGGGGCCGCGAGTTCTGCACTTCCACCGGACGCGCGATCCACCAGCCGCGCCCGCTGGCGGCATTGAGCGCGTCCTGGCCGAAGCGCTGGTCGGCCAACAGGCCCACATCGGCCTCGACGCCCTGCTCGGCGAGCTTTTTCTCCACGCGTTCGATGGCCTGGATAAACAGCTGCTTGATCTCGCTGATCCGGGTCAGGTCCTGGCCGCCGCGTTGCGCCAGGTCCACCAGTTGCCAGCGGTGATCGAAGGCAAAGATGAACAGCTGCTTCCAGGCCTTGCGCGGCACGGTGACGCGGTGCAGGCGTTGCAGGGTCGCGTCCTGGTCAGGCCGGGTGATCGGCACCGGGCTGTTGAACAGGTAATCCAGTTCGGCCGGGGTCGGCATGGCCGGCGCACAGGCGTGGCGCGAGACCACGAGACCGCCACAGGCATTGGCCAACTGGCTGCAACGCTCATCGCTGGCGTCATTGATCCAGCCGCTGAGAAAACCCGACATAAAGGCATCGCCGGCGCCCAGCACGTTAAGCACTTCAACCCGCACGCCAGGGTAGATGGCGCCCTCTTCCAGGCGCGCCGGAATCGCGCCGTGGATCACCGTGCAGCCTTGCGGGCCGAGCTTGACCACCAGGGTCGCCGGGGTCAGGTCACGCACGGTGCGCAGGGCGGTGAGCAGATCTTCGCTGCCGCCGGCGATCAGGAATTCTTCTTCGGTGCCGACGATCAGGTCGAAACGCGGCAGGATTTTCTGCACATGCTGGCTGACGTTCTGGTCGGCGACAAACCGGGTTTCGCCGTCGGCCTTGCCCGCCAGGCCCCACAACACGGGGCGGTAGTCGATATCCAGCACGCGCTTGACGTTGTGCTTGGCCGCATAGTCCAGGGCCTGGAGGCTGGCCTTGTACACGCCGTCGGTGGAGAAATGCGTGCCGGTGATCAGCAAGGCCTTGCTCGAGGCAATAAAGGCTTCGTTGACGTCTTCGGCGCGCAGGGCCATGTCGGCGCAGTTTTCGCGGTAGAACACCAGCGGGAAGGTTTCGCGGTCCTTGAGGCCCAGCAGCACCATGGCGGTGAGGCGTTCCGGGTCGACCTTGATGCCGCTGACATCGCAGCCTTCGCGGGCCAGGGATTCCACCAGGAAACGGCCCATATGGTCGTCCCCCACCCGGCTCAACATCGCCGACTTGAGCCCCAGCCGGGCAGTGCCGAACGCGATATTGGCGGACGAACCGCCGAGGTATTTGGCGAAGCTGGACACGTCCTCAAGCCGCGCACCTACTTGCTGTGCGTAGAGGTCGACGCCCAGGCGCCCGAGGCAAATCAGATCCAATTGACGCCCACTGGCAAAACGAGTCTGGCCCATGCTGGCTCCTGTTATTTTTATCAGCCTGCGTTGTGCCGCCGTGGCGACGGCAAACGCTCTTGGTGGGAGCAGACTAGAACGTCCGGCGGCAGCAATCAATATTTATTCCATAATTATTTTTAGTGGAATATTTTTTCCAATACGTCAGCATAGGCGCACGCCAGCCGCCGTGCATCGTTTCAGCAGGCCACGCGGGCCGTGATGCCGGGGTATTTTTTTGCGCCTACCCTGTAGACTTGCGCCACCCATCAGCGCATCAGAAGAACACGCCAGAAGGATTGCCCATGTCCCGCACCGATCCCGAGACCACCCTGGAAGACACCATCGCCAGCCCTCCGATCAACGCCGAACGCCTGTTGCAGCTGATCACCGACGAATACGAAAGCCTGCCGCGCCAGCTCAAGCGCATCGCCAGCTACATGAGCCAGCAGAGCGACCGGATCATGGTCGACCGCATCAGCGACATCGCCCGCGAATGCGAAGTGCACCCTTCGGCGATCGTGCGGTTTTCCCAGCGTTTCGGCTTCAGTGGGTTCAGTGAGATGCAGGCGCTGTTTCGCGAGGCCTACACCCACAAGACCACACCGGTGCAGAACTACCAGCAGCGCATCCGCAGCATGATCGCCAACAAGTCGCAGAAAGCCAGCGGCGGCGACCTGGCCCGCGAGTGCGTCAATGCAACCCTGTCGGGTATCGAGCGCCTGGGGCTGGAGCTCGATGACGTGGCTTTCGACAAGGCCGTGGACCTGGTGGTCAACGCCGACAACATCTACGTGGTCGGCGTGCGCCGTTCATTCGCGGTGGCCGATTACCTGGTCTACAACCTGCAGCACACCAACAAGCGTATTCACCTGATCTCCGGCCTGGGCGGCAGCTATCGCGAGCAGATGCGCAGCGTGCGTGCCAATGACCTGGTGATCGCCATCAGCTTCACGCCCTACGGCAAAGAGACCCAGCACTGCCTGCGGATCGCCCAGCACCATCAGGCCAAGACCCTGATCATCACCGACAGCAACCTATCGCCCCTGGCCAAGCGGGCCAACGCGGTGCTGCTGGTGAATGAAGGCTCGTCGTTTGCCTTCCGTTCGTTGAGCGCCACCTTGTGCCTGTGCCAGGCGTTGTTTATTGCCGTGGCGTACCGGCTGGAGTTGAAGGTGGATGAGATTCACGAGCAGGTCGGGTTTGATGACTGACCGGCAGTAATTGGGCTAACGCGCGCCCATGAAAGCGGATCTGCGCCAGGGTCAACGCGGTGTAGCCGATGATGACCGCCGGCGGCAGGATCGCCTCGACGCAGAACGTGCCCAGGGGCTGTAACGTCAACCCGACGGCAGCAGCACGGGAACAGAACTCGCCCTCCTCGACACCGCTCGGCAACCACAATACAAAGTGCAGGCCAGCCTGTTGCCCACTGATCGTACAGTGCGCTCCAAGGCAGTCGAGCAACACATCGCGCCGCGCCTGATAGGCCTGGCGCGAAGCCCGCAAGTGGCGCACGAAAGCGCCGCTGCCGAGAAACTCCAGCAACCCCGACTGATCGCTGGCGCCCACCGACTGCCCGGTGAGTTGCAGGGTGCGCAGCAAGGCCGCGCGCAGTGCCTTGGGCACCACCATGAAGCCGACGCGCAAACCGGGGAACAGGTTTTTGTTGAAGCTGCCGCAGTAGATCACCCGGTCATGGGCGTCCAGGGATTTGAGCGCCGCCAGCGGTGCGCTGTGGTAGTTGTATTCGCTGTCGTAGTCGTCTTCCACCACCCAGGCCTCGGCACGGGCAGCCCAGTCCAGCAGCGCCAGGCGGCGCGACACCGACAGGGTCATGCCCAGCGGTGCCTGGTGGGCCGGGGTGACGTAGGCCAGGCGCGCCGTGTCAGGGAGTTGCGCGGTATCCAGCCCTTCGGCCGTGACCGCAATCGCCTGGACCTGCGCCCCCGCCAGCCCGAACAGGCGGCGCGCGGGTGGATAGCCTGGATCTTCGACGCAGGCGGTGTCACCGGGCTTGAGCAGCGTGCGCGCGATCAGGTCAAGGGCGTGACGAATGCCGCTGGTGACGATCACTTCATCCGCCTCGCAGTGCATGCCGCGATAGCTGCGCAGGTAGTCGGCGATGTGCGCGCGCAGTTCCGGCAGCCCGGCGGGATGGCCCGCTTCCAGCGCCCCCGGCCCTGCCGATAGCAGTCCCCGGGAAATACAGCGGGCCCAGGCCTTCAGATCAAACAGGCTGGCGTCCGGGCGCCGCGCGACAAAAGGCACATGGCTCTGCACGCCGGACTCGGGGCGATCAACCGCCACTTCGCGACGAGGCATCGCGCGTGGTGCAGGTGCGGCAATGAATTGCTCGGGGATCACCGCACACACCCGCGTACCGGAGCCGGCCACGCGCTGCACATAGCCCTCGCCGTGCAGGCGGTCGAATGCCGCCTCCAGGGTGCCACGGGATAATTGCCAGCGTTCGGCGAGGCTGCGGGTGGACGGCAAGCGACTGCCCGCCGGCAGCTGTCGGTTCAGGATCGCTGCACGCAGGGCCTCGTAGGCACCCTGCTGCTTTCCCATGTCCAAGCTGTCGGGGCGCGGCAGGTCCAGGGCGGAAGGAGTTTTTCCTCGGCTCATAGTGGTCCAATCATTTTTGCCACAAGCGGCCCTGAGGATTAAACCACAAAGCCGCTAGAGTCCGGGCTCTACTCCTTGCACAGAAGCCTCCCATGACGCAACGCGCCCTCTCCCCGTGGTTCTGGCTGATACTGCTGACCGTGCTGATCGGCCTGCCACGTATCACCCTGGACATGCACCTGCCTGCCCTGCCCGCCATGGCCGACTACTTCCAGACCAGCGACAGCCAGTTGCAACTGACCCTCACGCTGTACACCTTCGGTTCAGCGATCTCCCTGCTGATCAGCGGCCCGTTGACCGACCGTTTCGGCCGCCGTCCCGTATTGCTGGCGGGACTGTTTCTGTACGTGCTGGCTACCGTGGCCTGCGCCCTGGCCGACAGCATCGGTGTGCTGATCATCGCCCGCCTGTT
The DNA here is from genome assembly GCF_900177315.1 of Pseudomonas sp. LAMO17WK12:I1. Classification (NCBI taxonomy): domain Bacteria; kingdom Pseudomonadati; phylum Pseudomonadota; class Gammaproteobacteria; order Pseudomonadales; family Pseudomonadaceae; genus Pseudomonas; species Pseudomonas sp. LAMO17WK12:I1. Next base: position 228,480 of record NZ_FWZV01000013.1, read on the forward strand.
CCAGGCCCTGGGCGGATGCTGCACCACGGTGATCGGTCGGGTGATCGTGCGCGACTATTTCGACCGCGATGAACAGGCGCGCCTGCTCGGCCTGATTTCCATGGCCATGGCCGTGTCCCCGATGGCCGCGCCGGTGCTGGGCAGCCTGATGTTGCCCTTCATCGACTGGCGCGGCCTGTTTGTACTGCTCGGCGTGATCGGTGCAGTGCTCTACCTGGTGGTGTACCGCCGCCTGCCCGAAACCCGCCCGGCCGATGTCGCCGCCGCGCCGCCGGGCAACCTGCTGCGCCTCTACGGCCAGTTACTGCGCGACCGCTATTTCCTGCGCTATTCCCTGGCGATCGGCTGTGTGTACAGCACCTATTTCCCGTTTATCAGTGAGTCGTCGGCGCTGCTGCAGCGGGGTTTTCACCTGTCGGCCACGGCCTATGCACTGGTGTTCGCGGCCACCATCAGCGGCTACATGCTCGGCGCAAACCTGTTCCGCAGGCTGGTGCGGCGCTTCGAGCCGGACCGTTTGATCCATGCCGCTATCGGCTTGAACGTGCTGGGCAGTGTGATACTTGCAGCGGCCACCACCGCCATGCCGGGGCAATGGCTGGCGATCGTGCTGCCGATGGTGGTGATCATGGTATCGGTGGGGATGGTGATTCCGGCGTGCCAACTGTCGGTGTTGCAGCCGTACGGTGCGATTGCGGGAACCGCATCGGGGTTGTTCTTCTTTACCCAGATGTTCCTCACTGCCGTGAGCAGTTGGGCCACCGGGCTGCTGTCCGACGGTACGTCGCAGCCGCTGGTGATCATGACCGCCGTTGCCAGCGCACTGTTGGCAGCAACCTGGCTGACACTCCACAAACCCAAATGTGGGAAGGAACTTGTCCCCTCCCACATCAGGCCGAGCTGAGCTCGGGATCAGTGCATGAAAATTGCGATCAGGATGATCACCGGGATCGGCACGCCGAGGAACCACAGAAGTAATGAGCGCATGGTGTTCTCCTTGAATTAACGAACGTAGGTTTCGGTTTCGACGTACACCACGGCATCGCGGCGACGGCCACCAAAGGTTGCAGCGAAACTGGCAAAGAAAGCGCCGATCAACAGGGCGACAAAGGTCCACAGCGAGGTATAGGCGGCGACTTTCGCGGCCGTTTCTGCAGCTTGCTTGGCCTTGAGCTTGGCGTCTTCCACCGCTTTACGCGCATCGCCGTAGACTTTGTCGATACGCGCTTCGGCATCGGCCTGGCTGAGGTTGGTGCGCTGGCTGATCAACTGGGCCAGGTAGGCACGGTCTTCAGCGGCGAGTTGGCCGTCATTGCTCAGGGTGCGGGTGAAAATGCGCGCAACCACGCCATGGGCAGCGTCATCACTGACGGCAACCGGGCGATCATCACGAAACAGGCTGTCGACGTAGTAGTCAAAATCGCCACCGTTGGCGCCTTTGGCTGCGCCGCCTGCGGCCTGGGTGATACCGCTGGCCGCACCGGCTGCCACGCTGGCACCGGCTTTCACGCCGCCGGTGACGACACTGCTGACCGAACCGACCACCAGCACGGCAGTGATCAGCGTGGCGACGGCCCAGGCCAGGAAACCATGGGCGGTGTCGCGAAAGTACACCTCATCGCCATGCATATTGGCCCACTTCACCCGCAACCGGCCGGCGATATAACCACCCAATCCGGACGCGACGATCTGGGTAAAGGCCAGCCAGACAATCGTGGAAATGCCAAGCCCCTTGGCGCTGATGCCGCTGTCGGCCCACGGCGACACCGCCGAGAAACCCAGGCCGAAGCCCAGCAATACCAGAATCAGGGATAACGCAGCCGCCGCAGCGGCCCCGGCAAAGATAGCCCCCCAGGAAACCCCGGAGCGCGCGCTCGACTCTTGCAGCGTGGATGACGATGTGATCATTGTTATGGTGCTCCCGGCAGGAAAAATAGTGTTACAAGTCTCAAAAGGGACAGTGCAGGCAGCATGCCAGTCGCGCTAAAAATTAAATCCTTTGAATTTCAACAGGTTAAGTAAATTGAACTTGCCTGAACCATGCAACTTGCAAGAAATGGCTGGTGCAGGCGGGCGTAATGCATTCCCTGGGGGAGGAGATTGCTCCCCGGCCGGTACTCGCCATGAAAGTTGTGTCAGTTTTGCCAACATGAAGTTTTATTTAGGAAGCGTTCAGCCATTTCTTGGCAAAATGCCCTCACTTCTAGTGTGAATCGCTCACCAGGTAATCCTATGACCCGCATTTTGACCATCGAGGATGACGCCGTAACGGCCCGCGAGATCGTCGCCGAGCTGAGTAGCCATGGACTGGACGTAGATTGGGTGGACAACGGCCGCGAAGGCCTGGTCCGTGCCGTGAGTGGTGATTACGATCTGATCACCCTCGACCGCATGCTGCCGGAACTCGATGGCCTGGCCATCGTCACCACCCTGCGCACCATCGGCGTATCGACGCCGATCCTGATGATCAGTGCCCTCTCCGACGTCGACGAGCGCGTGCGTGGCCTGCGCGCCGGCGGTGATGACTACCTGACCAAGCCTTTCGCCTCGGACGAAATGGCCGCTCGTGTCGAAGTGCTGCTGCGCCGCAAAAGCACGGTCAAGGAGTTCGAAACCGCCCTGCGCGTGGCCGACCTGGAACTGAACCTGATCAGCCGCGAAGCCAGCCGCGCCGACCAGCCCCTGAGCCTGCTGCCCACCGAATACAAACTGCTGGAATTCCTGATGCGCAACACCGGCCAGATCCTGTCGCGGATGATGATCTTCGAGGAAGTCTGGGGTTATCACTTCGACCCGGGCACCAACCTGATCGACGTGCACATCGGCCGCCTGCGCAAGAAAATCGATCCACCGGGCCTCCCGCCGCTGATCCGCACGGTACGAGGTTCCGGTTATGTCATTGCTGAACCCCTCTAAGGGCTGGCGTTCATCCAGCAGCCGCTTGCTGGCGCTCTACAGTTCGTTGTTCGTGGCCTGGAGCTGCATCCTCATGGGGGTGCTGTATTACGAGGTCTCGGGTTACCTGAGTGACCTGTCGCGCCATTCGCTGATGCAACGCCAGCACCTGTTCCAGCGCTTCGACGGCGAAGAACTGGTGGAAGCGTTGACCACCAGCATGACCTTCGACATGAAGGGCGTGGACGCCTACGGCCTGTTCGATGAGCAGTTCCGCCCCTTGAGCGGGCCGATCCGCGCGATTCCCTCCGACCTGCCGCTGGACGGCAAGATCCACACCCTGGCCAATTGCGTCGACTCCGACGACCCCAAACTGCCCAAGGACAGCTGCGACGCCGTCGCCAGCCATACCGACGACGGCCGCTGGCTGGTACTGGTGCGCGCCAATGGCTCGCTGTTCGGTGTGACACGGATCATCTGGCATGCCCTGCTGTGGGCGCTGTCCCTGACCATTATCCCCGGCGCCGCCGGCTGGCATCTGTTGCGCCGCCGCCCGCTGCGCCGGATCCGCGGGATCCAGGCCAGCGCCGAAGCCATCGTCGCCGGCGACCTCACCCACCGCTTGCCGCTGTCCAACCGGCGTGACGAACTGGACATGCTCGCGGCCATCGTCAACGCCATGCTCGACCGCATCGAGAAACTGATGAACGAGGTCAAGGGCGTGTGCGACAACATCGCCCACGACCTGCGCACCCCATTGACCCGCCTGCGCGCGCAGCTCTACCGCATCCGCCAGGAGGCCGAGCAGGACTCCGGCTACGCGGTGAAACTGGACGATGCCATCGCCGAGACCGACACCCTGATGGCGCGCTTTCGCGGGCTGCTGCGTATCTCTGAGCTGGAAGACCACCAGCGCCGTTCCGGTTTCCTGGTGATGGACCCGCTGCCGCTGCTGCGCGAGTTGCATGACTTCTACCTGCCCCTGGCCGAGGAAGGCGAATTGCAGTTGCGACTCGAAGTCCCCGAGTCCCTGCCATGGATCACCGGCGACCGCGCCCTGTTGTTCGAAGCCCTGGCCAACCTGCTGAGCAACTCCATCAAGTTCTCTCCAGCGGGCGGCGCAGTGATCCTGCGGGGACTCAACGATGCCGGCAGCACGCGCATCGAAGTGCACGACTCCGGGCCCGGCATACCGGCGGCGGAACGCGATGCGGTGTTCCAGCGCTTTTATCGGGTGGATGAAGGCGACCAGCAAGGCGGGTTTGGGTTGGGCCTGTCGATTGTGGCCGCGATCATCAACTTGCATGGGTTCAAGCTGGAAGTGGGCACCAGCGAGCAAGGCGGCGCGCGCCTGGTGCTGGAGTGTCGCCAGCAACTGATGCCCGAAGCCTGAGTTCACCTCGGTCAATCTGGGAGGGGCTTGCCCCCTCCCACATGAGTCTTGCATTGCCGGGTAGATCGTCTCAGAAGTTGGCGCGCAACGCCTCGACCCCGCCTTTGTAAACCCCGGCAAACAGCTCTTCCACCGCCGCCTCCGTGGTACCCGCCGCCGGGGTAAACACACCGGACCACGTCACCTTCGCCGACGACTCCGTCAGCGCCTCAACCTGCAACGTCGCCAGGTAAGCACTCACCGGAAACGGCGACTCTTCAATGGTGTAGCTGTAAGTACGCCCGACGTTATCGAAGGTCTGCAAACGCTCGACGATCACACCGCCGTCGGCGGTCGTCAGATGGCGCACGCGGCCACCTTCACCAGGCTCGCTCTTGGCGATAAACGGAAGCCAGTCCGGCAGGCTGTTGAAGCCACCCACCAAGTGCCAGACCGTCTCGGCCGATACCGGGATTTCAATCACTGCAGATGCTGTTGGCACGCTAAATCTCCAAAAGTCGTAGGAAAACGTCGTGCACAGCCTGCCACGCCCCGGACTTCAATGCATCAATTCCCGCAAGCGATGCCACGCCATTCCCAACGCCAGCAGCGGCGAGCGCAACGCCTTGCCGCCGGGAAAGGTCATGTGCGGCACCTGGCTGAACACATCCAGGCCCTGGCTGTGGCCCGCGTGTATGCCTTCGGCCAGCAGCCGCGCGCACCAGTGGGTCACGTTGAGCCCATGCCCGGAATAGCCCTGGGCGTAGAACACATTCGGGTATTGCTTGAGCCGCCCGACCTGGGGGAAGCGATTGGCGGTGATGCCGATCCTGCCGCCCCACTGGAACGCGATGGCGGTGTCGGCCAATTGCGGGAACACCTTGAGCATCTTGGGCTGCATATAGGCCGCGATGTCTTTGGGATCGCGCCCCGAGTAATGGCAGGCGCCGCCGAACAACAGGCGACAGTCAGCGGACAACCGGTAGTAATCCAGGCCGACTTTCTGGTCGCACAGCGCCAGGTTCTGCGGGATCAACTGATTGGCCTGTGCAACCGACAGCGGCTCGGTGGCGATGATGTAGCTGCCAGCCGGCAGCACCTTGCCGCTCAGGCGCGGTTCCAGTTCTTCCAGATGGGCATTGCAGGCCAGTACCAGGCTGGCGGCCCGTACCGTGCCGCCAGCGCAACGCACCTGCACCGTGTCGCCGTGGATCAGTTCCAGCACTTCGGTGTGCTCAAAGATCCGCACCCCAAGGGACTCGGCCACCTGCGCCTCGCCGAGCACCAGGTTCAGCGGGTGCAGGTGCCCGGAGCCCATGTCCACCAAGGCGCCGGCATACTGCGTCGAATCCACCACGTCGCGGATGTCCTGCGGGCCCACCAGGCGGGTTTCATGCACATAACCCAGGCGCGCCAGGCTGTCCTGCTCGCCCTTGAACGCAGCGAACTGTGCAGGGGTGTTGGCCAGCTCGGCAAACCCCCAGCGCAAGTCGCAGTCGATCCCGTGCTCGCGAATGCGCTCGCCCACCAGGGCCACCGACTCGATCCCGGCCCGTTCCAGGTAACGCACGCCCTCCTCGCCCACGTACTTGGCGAACCCCGACACATCGTGGCCGATCCCGCGAATCAACTGCCCGCCGTTGCGCCCGCTGGCGCCCCAGCCGATACGCCGGGCCTCCAGCAGGATCACCGAGAGCCCGCGTTGGGCCAGTTCGATAGCGGTGTTGACCCCGGTAAAACCAGCGCCGATCACACACACATCGGCGCTCAGGTCGGCGCCCAGTGCCGGGCGCTCCGGCATGGCATTCGCCGAGGCAAGGTAGTAGGAACGGGCGTGGTCGCTGGATGGGGTCATTTGTTGGTCTTCACTTTGCTCCAGGCGCGCGTCATCAGGCGCATGGTCGCCGGGGTCGGCGTGGTGGAAATATAGAGTTTGTCGAGCACGGCCTGGGACGGGTACACCTCGGGGTTGTTCACCAGTTCAGGGGCCATGAACGCCTTCGCCGCCGGGTTGGCATTGGCGTAGCCGACCGAGGCGCTGACCTTGGCGATCACTTCAGGGTCGAGCAGGTAGTTAATGAAGGCATGGGCCTCTTTCGGGTGACTCGCATCGGCCGGGATCGCCAGCAGGTCGAACCACAGGTTGGAGCCTTCCTTGGGAATCGAGTAGGCGATATTCACGCCGTTCCTGGCTTCCTTGGCGCGGTTGGCCGCCTGGAATACATCGCCGGAATAGCCGAACGCCACGCAGATATCGCCGTTGGCCAGGTCCGAAATGTACTTGGAGGAATGGAAGTAGGTGATGTACGGCCGCAGCGTCAACAGCTTGGCCTCGGCCTGCTGGTAGTCCTCGGGGTTCTCGCTGCGCGGGTCCTTGCCCATGTAGTTGAGGATCGCCGGGAACAGCTCATCCGCCGAGTCGAGGAAGGCCACGCCGCACTGGTTGAGCTTCTTGAGATTTTCCGGCTCGAACAGCACCGCCCATGAATCGATATGGTCGATGCCCAACACCTGCTTGACCTTGTCGACGTTGTAGCCGATGCCGTTGGTACCCCACAGGTACGGCACCGAGTGCGCATTGCCCGGGTCGTTTTTCTCCAGCAGCTTGAGCAGCTTGGGGTCGAGGTTCTTGAAGTTGGGTAACTGCGAACGGTCGAGCTTGAGGAACGCGCCGGCCTTTACCTGGCGCGCCAGGAAGTGGTTGGACGGCACCACCACGTCATAGCCGGTGCGACCGGCGAGCAACTTGCCCTCCAGGGTTTCGTTGGAATCGAACACGTCGTAGATCACCTTGATGCCGGTTTTGGCCTGGAAATCCGCCAGGGTGGTCTCGCCGATGTAGTCGGTCCAGTTGTAGACGCTCACCGTCGGCGCGGCTTGGCCGGCACCGCTGAACGCGGCCACCAGGGCCAGCGGAAGAAGCTTGTTCACAAGACGCATATCGACACCCCTTTTGTGTTTTTTAGACGCTCAACAGCAGGAACTCGCGCTCCCAGGAACTGATCACCCGCTTGAAATTCTCGTGCTCGGCGCGCTTGACCGCGACGTAGCCGCGCACGAACTTGTCGCCCAGGTACTGCTTGACCGTGTCGCAGTCCTCCATCCGCGCCAGGGCGTCTTCGAGGGTGAACGGCAGGCGCAGGTTGCGGCGCTCATAGGCGCGGCCTTCTACCGGGGCGCTGGGTTCGATCTGTTCGATCATCCCCAGGTAGCCACACAGCAGGCTGGCGGCAATGGCCAGGTAGGGATTGGCATCGGCGCCCGGCAGGCGGTTTTCCACGCGCGTCGCATCCGGGCTCGAGGTGGGCACGCGCAGGCCGACGGTACGGTTTTCTTCGCCCCACTCCACATTGACCGGCGCCGAGGTATCCGGCAGGAAGCGGCGGAACGAATTCACGTTGGGCGCGAACATCGGCAACAGCTTGGGGATGTACTTCTGCAGGCCGCCGATATGGTGCAGGAACAGCGGGCTCATGTTGCCGTCGGCGTCGACGAACACCGGCTTGCCTGTGGCGATATCCACCACGCTCTGGTGCAGGTGCATGGCGCTGCCCGGCTCGTCGGCCACCGGCTTGGCCATGAAGGTGGCGGCCACATTGTGCTTGAGCGCGGCTTCGCGCAGGGTGCGCTTGAACACGGTGATCTGGTCGGCCAGGTCGAGGGCATCGCCGTGGCGGAAGTTGATTTCCATCTGCGCCGGGCCGTCTTCATGGATCAGCGTATCGAGGTCCAGGCCCTGGGCTTCGCACCAGTCGTAGACGTCTTCGAACAGCGGGTCGAACTCGTTGGCCGCATCGATGGAGAACGACTGGCGCCCGGTTTCCGCACGGCCGGAGCGGCCAATCGGGGTTTTCAGCGGCAGGTCCGGGTCTTCGCAGCGCTGGGTCAGGTAGAACTCCATTTCCGGCGCGACAATCGGCTGCCAGCCCCGGTCGGTGTAGAGCTGCAGGACTTTCTTCAGCACGTTGCGCGGCGACAGTTCGATGGGGTTGCCATGCTTGTCGAAGGTGTCGTGGATCACAATCGCGGTAGGCTCGATGGCCCACGGCACCACGTAGGTCGCGTTGGCCACCGGGCGGCAGACCATATCGATATCGGCCGGGTCCAGCAGGTCGTAGTAGATCTCGTCGTCGACAAAGTCCCCGGTTACCGTTTGCAGCAATACACTTTCCGGCAGGCGCATGCCTCGCTCATGCAGGAACTTGTTGGTGGGCGCAATCTTGCCGCGTGCGATGCCAGTCAAATCACTGATCACGCATTCGACTTCGGTAATCTTGTGTTCTTTCAGCCAGGTGTACAGCTGATCGAAGGGGGCGTTCATAAGGACCTCGTCATGGGGTGGGTGCTGCGCCGCCTTGTACTCGCGGCGCATTGAGGTCTATCTTGGGCCAGCCTTCACAGGCCATCTATCCACTTTGCACGCCCCACAGCGCACCAATAGAGTGCGCACGGATCCCCCATGACCCAGGCAACCGCTTTGCGCGTACAGGCCTTCACCACCGCTGATGTGGCCACCCAATGCCGTGCGACACCCGGCTGGGTGCAGCAATACCAGCAGATGTCCCCGGGGCATTTCGCCGGGCGCGTCCGCTACCTCGACCTGCACGGTGTGCAGGTGTACGAAGAGAGCATGAACACCCGTGTGGAGCAGCACTTCAACGCACCGCCGGGCGCGCTGGCGTTCTGTTTCGATGGCAGCGACAACGCGCTGTATCTGCTCAATGGCGAAAGCCGCAACACCTGGATCACCCCGGAAAACTACCGCGAAGTGGCGGTGGTGTTCGGCCCGCAGTTCGTGCAGCACCATGGCCTTGACGTGGCCACACTGGAAGGCCTGTTCATGGCGCCGCTGGCCTGCCAGCAGAACGCGCTGTTCAGCCGTTGGCTCAGTGGCACCCTGACGCGCTTGTCCACGGACATCGACCCGGTGTCCCTCACCCGGCAGTTGCTCGACGACTGCCTGTTCATCCTCGACAACGCCTGCGTGTGCCTGGACCGAAGCTCATTGCAAAAGCGCAGTGAAGAACGCCGCTTGATGGCGCGCATAGGCGAGTGGGCGGCGGATGCGCCGGACGAAACCGTCAACCTGTTGGAACTGGCGCGGATTGCCGGCGTACCGCTGCGCCAGTTGCAGCAAGGGTTCAAGACCTACACCGGGATGAGCCCGGCGCAGTGGTTGCGCCTGCGCCGGTTGAACGGGGCAAGGCGGGAATTGTTGAGCGGTGCCGGAACGACCGTGGCCGAGGTGGCCATGAACTGGTCGTTCTGGCATTTGGGGCGGTTCTCCAACAGCTATCGAGCGTTGTTCAAGGAACTGCCCAGCGAAACCCTGAAGCGCTCAATCTGAAATGCATCTGAAAATGTGGGAGGGGCTTGCCCCCGATGGCGATGGCTCAGTCAACATCTCTGTATCTGAACTACCGCAATCGGGGGCAAGCCCCCTCCCACATTGAATTGCATTTCAAGACTGGGATTTCAGGAAGGTTGAGATTAGTTGGTTAACCCGTTCCGCCGCCTCCAACTGCACCATATGCCCCTGCCCCGGCAGAATCTCCACCTGGGCCTCCAACCCTTGGGCATGGTCGGCCGGGATGATTGCATCGTCACTGCCCCAGATCACCAGGCTCGGTTGCTCCCCCACTACGTTGCGCAAATCCAGGCGCTGGCGCCCACCCTCGAACAACTGGGCATTGAGCTGACGAAGCGCCTGGTCCACCCCTTCCAACCGCTTGAACTTGAGCATGTCCTCCAGCATCTGCCGCGTCACCAGCGCCGGGTCGCTGAACAGTTGCACCAGTTGCGGCTTGAGCGCGTTGCGGTTGTTGGCTTCGGTGAAACCTTGCAGATAATCGCCGTTGATATCCGCCCCCAGCCCGGCGCTGGCGATCAGGGTCAGCGAGGCAACGCGCGCCGGAGCCTGACGGGCGACCGTCAGGCTGACCAAGCCGCCCATGGAGTGCCCGGCCAGGTGCACGCGGTCGAGCTTGAGGTGATCGAGCAAGGCCAGCACGGCCTGGCTCAGCTCTTCGGCGTCACCGGTTTGCAGATGCTTGCCCGACTCGCCATGCCCCGGCAGGTCCAGGGCGATCACCCGGCGCTCGGCGGCCAGGGCCGGTTGGTTGAACAGCCAGTTGTTCAAGTCGCCGCCAAAACCATGCACCAGCATCAGCGGCGTGCCGCCCTCGCCCAGGTCGAGATAGCGCAGCAAACGCCCGCCCACCTCGACCTTCTGCGCACTCGGCCCGGTGGCTTCGGCTTCGGCGCTGCTTGAGACGAACCCGGCGTTGAAGCTTTCGATCACCGCATCGATCTCCGCCTCGCTGGCCTCGCCTTCCACCACGACCCCCAGCAGCGCGCCCACCGGCAAGGTCTCGTCGCTCAGCGCCAGCACGCGGCGCAACACACCGCTGAACGGCGCCTCGACGCTGCTGGAGATCTTGTCGGTCTCGACGTCCAGCACTTCCTCGCCCTTCTCCACCCGGTCGCCGGGCTGCTTGAGCCAGACGTCGATGCGGCCTTCGGTCATCGACAGCCCCCACTTGGGCATGGTCAAGGTATGGATCATGCGGCGTTCCTCTTGTCGGCGATCTTCAGCACGGCGGCCTCGATCTTCGCGGCGTTGGGGATGTACAGGTCTTCCAGCGCATCGGAAAACGGCACCGGCGTGTGCGGCGCGGTGACCATCTCGATCGGCGCACGCAGAAACGAGAAGCCCTGCTGGGCTACCAACGCACTGATGTCGGTGGCGATGGAACAGCGCGGGTTGGACTCATCGATCACCACCAGGCGCCCGGTTTTCTCCACGCTCTCGAGGATGCTGTCTTCGTCCAGCGGGCTGGTGGTGCGCAGGTCCAGCACTTCGCAGTCGATGCCCTGGCGTGCCAGGTTGGCCGCGGCTTCCAGGGCGATATGCACCATGCGGCCGTAGGTCACCAGGGTCACGTCGCGGCCTTCGCGCACAAAGTTGGCTTCGCCGAAGGGCACGGTGTACAGCTCTTCCGGCACCTCACCTTGGAGGCTGTAGAGCATCTTGTGTTCGAGGAAGATCACCGGGTCGTTGTCGCGGATCGCCTGGATCAGCATGCCCTTGGCGTCATAGGGCGTGGCCGGGCACACCACCTTGAGCCCGGGAATGTGCGTCCACATCGAGGTGAGCATCTGCGAATGCTGGGCGGCGGCGCGCAGGCCGGCACCGTACATGGCGCGCACCACCAGCGGCGTGGTGGTCTTGCCGCCGAACATGTAGCGAAACTTGGCGGCCTGGTTGAGCAACTGGTCGAGGCAGCAGCCGATAAAGTCGACGAACATCAATTCGCACACCGGGCGCATGCCACGGGTGGCGGCGCCGACGGCCATGCCGACGTAGCCGACTTCGGACAACGGCGCATCGAGTACCCGGTCCGGAAACTCCGGGTACAGGCCCTTGGTCACGCCCAGCACACCGCCCCAGGCGTCCTGCTCGCCGGGGGAACCGGTGCCGCCGGAGACATCCTGGCCGATAATGAACACGCTCTGGTCCCGGCGCATTTCCTGGGCCAGGGCTTCGTTGATTGCCTGCTGATAGCTGATTTTGCGAGCCATGAAATTCTCTCCGAGTCTTGTAGTTATTAGCGGTAGGCGACGTAGACATCACTGAGCAGGTCGGCGGCCTGGGGCTTGGGATCGGACTTGGCCAGGCGCACGGCGTCGTCGATCAACTGCGCGACCTCACCGTCGATACGTTCGAACTGCGCGGCATCGAGCCAGCCTTCGGCATTGCAGCGCTGGCGGAACAGTGCGAGGCAGTCGTGGGATTCGCGCAGGTTCTTCACCTCGTCCGGGCCACGATAGGTTTGTGCATCGCCTTCGAAGTGGCCGTAGAAGCGGCTCAGCTTGACTTCCACCAAGGTCGGCCCGTCGCCCTGGCGCGCACGCTCCACCGCCACGCCCAACGCCGCGTGTACGGCAAAGAAGTCATTGCCATCGACAATCACCCCCGGCATGCCGAAGCCCACCGCCCGCTCGGCAATGTCCTTGCACGCCACCGACCAGCCGGAACCGGTGGCCTCGGCATAGCCGTTGTTCTCGGCGACGAACAGGCACGGCAGTTTCATGATCGACGCCAGGTTCATCGCCTCGAACACCGCGCCCTCGTTGGAGCCGCCGTCGCCGAAAAATGCGACCGCCACGCCCTGGCTGCCCTTGAGCTTGGAGGCCAGCGCGGCGCCCGCCGCCAACGGCGCACCGGCCCCGACAATGCCGTTGGCACCGAGCATGCCCTTCTCCTGGTCGGCGATGTGCATGGAGCCGCCCTTGCCGCCGCACACCCCGGTTTTCTTGCCGTAGATCTCGGCCATCATGCCGAACACATCCACGCCCTTGGCGATGCAATGGCCATGGCCACGGTGGTTGGAGGCGATGCAATCTTCATCGTTGAGGTGGGCCATGACCCCGGCTGCGCTGGCTTCCTGGCCGGCATACAGGTGCACGAAACCGGGGATCTCGCCGGTGGCGAATTCCACATGCAGGCGTTCTTCGAAATCACGGATGGTGCGCATCACGGTGTAGGCATGCAGCAATTGATCGGTGGACAGGTGGGTGGACATCTTATTGTTCTCCAGGTTGTCTCGACACACAAAAGGCTGGCTGCGGCCAGTTGCAAGTGGTTCAGCACAGCCTGTGCCAAGGTGCGATGAAACCTGGCAAAGCCTTGATCCAGAGCAGTGCCGTGCGGTTGTGCCGGGACGGTATGCCTGTGCAGAATGAGACGGTGCATTGCACTGTGCAGGCGGCGTCTCGGCCGGAATGAGACGCCGCGTCTCACGCGGGGCTGTTGGTCAGGTCGCCCTTGTCCCCTCGCGCCCACGGGCGCTTAATGGCGGGCATAACAACAAAGATCGAGAACCGGAGGCCTTATGCTCGCCGCGAACTCCAGGGAACACGTCGACTGCGTCAGTCGCGTGGTCCGCAATGCCGATCGCCTGCCCCAGGCGCCGGTGCCGTCGCTGATTTTCGATTCCTGGCGGCGCTCCATGGAACAACACCACCTCGACCCCGGCTCGCTGCAGGGGCCCCGTATCCTTACCGAACCCTTGCTCAAGGAATGCCGCGAACGCGCCGAGCTGTTCATGCGCATCGCCGGCGAAGAAGTCGGGCAACTGCACCACCGGGTGCGCCACGCCGACTACTGCGTGATGCTCACCGACGCCCAGGGCCAGACCATCGACCACCGCGTCGACAGCACCATTCGCAGCGACTGCCGCAAAGCCGGCCTGTACCTCGGCACCTGCTGGTCGGAAGCCGAGGAAGGCACCTGCGGCGTGGCCACGGTGCTGACCAGCAAAGCCGCAGTGACCGTGCACAAGCGCGACCACTTCCGCGCCGCCTTCATCAGTTTGACCTGCTCCGCCGCACCGATCTTCGACCCCCAGGGCAACCTGCTGGGGGTGATGGATGCCTCGGCGCTCAAATCCCCGGATGACCGGCGCAGCCAGCACCTGGTGCGGCAGATGGTGGCCCAGAGTGCCCAGGCCATCGAAAACGCCTTCTTCATGCACAGCGCCCGCGAGCATTGGGTACTCCAGGCCCACAGCACACCGGGCTATGTGGACAGCCAGCCCGACCTGCTGCTGGCCTGGGACCAGGATGGGCGCCTGCACGCGCTGAACAGCAAGGCGCGCCAGGCACTGCGCCGGCGTTTCGGCCAGGTGCCGGCGCATATCGGCGAGGTGTTCGACCTGGATGCATTGCGCGCGGCCACCGATCAATCGACCCAACATCTGCAATGGCTGGGCGAGCCTGGCGTGCTGCACGTGCGGGTCAACGCCCCGCGCCGCAAACCGGCACGGCCCGTTGCGCACACCCAGGTCGACCCACGGGTGGAAGAACACCTGCGCCTGGCCGTGCGCGTCAAGGACCGCAACCTGCCGGTGCTGGTGCAGGGTGAAACCGGCGCCGGCAAGGAAGTTTTCGCCCGCCAACTGCACGAACGCAGCGCCCGGCGAACAGGCCCCTTTGTCGCGGTGAACTGCGCGGCGATCCCCGAAAACCTGATTGAAAGCGAGCTGTTCGGCTACGTGGCCGGAGCCTTTACCGGTGCCTCCAGCAAAGGCATGCCGGGGCTGTTGGTGCAGGCCGATGGCGGCACCCTGTTCCTCGATGAAATCGGCGATATGCCGCTGGCGTTGCAGACGCGCCTGCTGCGGGTGATGGCCGAGGGTGAAGTCGCGCCCCTGGGCGGGGCCAAGACCCGCACGGTGGACATTCAGGTGATCTGCGCCAGCCACCGCGACCTGGCCGTGCTGGTCAGCGACGGGCGCTTTCGCGAAGACCTGTACTTCCGCCTCGGCTGCGCACGCTTCTGCCTGCCGCCGCTGCGCGAGCGCAGCGACAAGCTGGCATTGATCAACCGGCTGGTGGAGCAGCAAGCACGCGGCAGCGGCATCTCGGTCGGCATCGGCCAGGCCGCGCTGGAACGCCTGCTGGGCTATGCCTGGCCGGGCAATGTGCGCCAGCTGCACCATGTGCTGGCGTATGCCTGTGCGGTGTGTGAAGGCGGCACCATCCAGTTGGCGGACTTGCCGGTGGAAGTGCGTGGGGAGCAGGTCGAGACGCTGGTCGAACACAGCGTCAGCCCGGAACGCCAAGTGGTACTGGATGCCTTGATCCGGCATCGCTGGAAGCCGTTGCCGACGGCGCAGGCGCTGGGGATTTCCCGGGCCACCCTGTACCGCCGAGTCAACCGGTTGGGCATCGACATGCCCGGCAAGCACTGACACAACAGGGTCACCCATGTGGGAGGGGCTTGCCCCCTCCCACATTTCACACCCTAGGCCTTGGGAGATCAGCGATAAACCAGCCCACCGTCGATCAACGGCGCCTGCCCGGTCATGTAATCCGCGTCCGGCCCGGCCAGGTAGGCCACCAACCCCGCCACATCCTCCGGCGTTTCCGCACGGCCCAAGGCAATCCCATCCACATACTGCTTGTAGGTCGCCCCCACTTCGGCGCCGGTAATCTCGGCCATGCGCTTGTCGATCTCCACCCACATATCGGTGCCCACTACGCCCGGGCAGTAGGCGTTGACCGTGATCCCGGCGCTCGCCAGTTCCTTGGCCGCCGCCTGGGTCAAGGCGCGCACGGCGAACTTGGTGGCCGAGTACACGCCCAGCAGCGCGAAGCCTTCGTGGCCGGCGATGGAACAGGCATTGATGATCTTGCCCTTCTGCTTGAGCGCCTTGAATTTCCTGCCTGCAGCCTGGATACCCCACAACACGCCCTGCACGTTGATGCCCAGGGTGCGCTCGACCTGTTCCGGGCTGACGTCCAGCAGCGCGTCGATCTGCGCGACCCCGGCGTTGTTGACGATAATGTCGAAGCCGCCGAGGGCCTGGTGTGCGTGTTCGACCGCCGCCACCACCTGGTCGCGCTTGGACACGTCGGCGATAAACACCGAGGCCTTGCGCCCCAGGGCCACGACTTCGGCGGCCACGGCTTCGAGCTTGGCGCCATTGATGTCGACCAGGGCGATGTCGGCACCGTCCTGTGCCAGGCGCAGGGCGATGGCCCGACCAATGCCCTGCCCGGCGCCGGTCACCAGTGCAACTTTTCCAGCGATACCCATGATGATCTCCTGCAAGGGTTAGAGAAGTCCTGTCTATCGCAGGTGGGCACGCAGGCTGTCGAGAGGCACGTCATTCAGTGGGCGGGCTGAGACGGGACGTCTCACTTGTAAAACCGGGCGGTTATGCCTAGCTTATGCGCCCCCCGCCCTGCGCTTTAAGGCCCTCCCCCATGGTTTTGCGTTTTCGTCCTGTCGTCAGTACACGTTTCGCCCTCGGCCTGCTGCTCAGCGGCGGGATCGGCAACAGTTGGGCGGCACAACTCGAGCTGCCGGCGTTGCAAGTCCAGGGCGAGGACACGTCAGGCTATCGCGCAGACACCGCCTCGGTCGGCGGCTTCAACGAGGCGCCGCTGCTGGACACTCCTGCCTCGATCACGGTGATCAATGCGGCGCTGATCAAGGACCAGCAAGCGCGCCTGCTCAGTGAAGTGCTGCGCAACGACGCTTCGGTGGGCGATAGCTACGCCCCCATCGGCTACTACGAAAATTTCGTGGTGCGCGGTTTCTCGCTGAATGCGGCGAGCAGCTACAAGATCAACGGGCGCACCATCACCGGCGAGCAGAACGTCGCCCTGGAAAACAAGCAGCAGGTGGAAGTGCTCAAGGGCCTGGCCGGTTTGCAGAGCGGGATTTCCGAGCCCAGCGGCGTGATCAACTACGTGACCAAGCGTCCGGAAGACGTGCGCCAGGTGACGGTGTCCACCGATGACCGCGGCAGTGGCTATATCGCCACCGATGTGGGTGGCTGGTTTGGCAGCGAGCAGCAATTCGGCCTGCGGGCCAACGTCACCCATGAAGACCTCAATGCCTATGTGGAGCACGCCAACGGCCAGCGCGACTTCGTGTCCCTGGCCTTCGACTGGAACATCAGCCCCGACGCGGTGCTGCAACTGGACGCGGAATACCAGAACAAACAACAGCGCTCGGTACCGGGCTACCAGTTGCTGGGCGGCACCGAGGTGCCCCACGACGCCTCGCCGAAAAAACTGTTGGGCCACCAGAGCGGTTCCAGGCAGGTCGGCATCGATTCGCTGAACCTCAACGGCACGTTCGAATACCGCTTCAGCGACCAGTGGAAAGGCAGCGTCAGCGCCGCGCGCAGCAAGGTGGTGATCGATGACTACAGTTCGTTTGCCTGGGGCGGCGACACCAACGGTGTCGGCAACCACTTCACGCCCGAAGGCAACTACGACGTCTACGACTACCGCAGCCCCGACGACACCCGCCGTGACGATGAAGTCCAGGCGGCGATGACCGGCCTGTTCGACACCGCAGGCATCGGCCATGAACTGACCTTCGGCACCAGCGCGTTTCGCCGGGTGATCGACAAGCGCAAGTCCGTCAACGAGTACATCGGCACGGCCAATATCGACGCTGACGCGCCGACGTTCACGCCCACCGACAAGCCGTTGAACGACAGCCATCGCACCCTCGACAGCCGCCAGTATGGCCTGTTCATCACCGACCGCATCCGCCTCAACGAGCACTGGCAAACCCTCCTCGGTGGCCGCGAAGTGCGCCTGGATGAAAAAGCTTTCGACGGCGTCACTGGCAACCAGGCCCGCCACACCCAGCAATACGTGTTCCTGCCCCAGGCATCGTTGATCTACAAACCGGTGGAAAACATCTCGCTGTACACCAGCTACAGCAAAGGCCTGTCCCTGGGCGGCACCGCCCCCTGGTTTGCCAGCAACGCCGATGAAACCCTGGCCCCGACCACCTCGCGGCAAATCGAGGCCGGGGTGAAATACGACTGGCGTCGCATCAGCTTCGCCGCCGCTGTGTTCCAGACGCGCCAGGCCTACCAGTACGCCAAGCCGGATGGCGCCGGCCAGTTCACCTACGTGCAGCAGGGCGAACAGAAAAACACCGGCGTGGAACTGTCGGCCAACGGCTGGGCCACCGAGCGCCTGCAGATTTCCACCAGCGTGGCGGCGATTCGTGCACGGGTCAGCGGCAGCGGCACACCGGCATACGAAGACCACCAGGCGATCAACGTGCCCAAGCTGCGCGCCAGTGTGTACGCCGATTATGCGTTGCCGTGGGTCAATGGCCTGGCGGTGCTCGGCGGCGTGCAATACAGCGCCAAGAAGTACGCCAATCGCAGCGGCAATGTGGAGGTGGGGGATTACGCGGTGGTCAACGTCGGCAGCCGCTACACCACCCGGGTCGACGGCTACGAGACGGTGTTCCGCCTGAGCGTCGACAACCTGTTCGACAAGCGCTACTGGCGCGACGCGGGCGAGTACATGGGCGATGACTATCTGTTCCAGGGCGCGCCGCTGACGGCGCGCCTGAGTGCTTCGGTGAACTTCTGACACTTACTGCTGTGGCGAGCGGGCTTGCGAATCGTCGCACCGCCCGCGCTGGGGTGCGAAGCGCCCCTGATGAAGACGAATGGGGTATATCAGGCACTCCTCTGCGCCTGGTTTTGGGGCTGCTGCGCAGCCCAGCGCGGGACAAGCCCGCTCACCACAAAAGAGCCGTCTTCAACCGCCTTATTCAGGCATCTTGCGGAAACCTACCGCGAGGCGGTTCCAGCTGTTGATGGTGGCGATGGCCACGCTCAGGTCGACTTGCTCCCGGGGGCTGAACTCGGCGGCGAGCGCGGTGAAGTCTGAGTCCGGGGCGTGGGTCTGGCTCAGCAGCGTCAGGCTCTCGGCCCAGGCCAATGCCGCGCGTTCACGCGGGGTGAAGAATGGCGTTTCGCGCCAGGCCGACAAGGTGTACAGGCGACGCTCGGTCTCGCCACCCTTGCGGGCATCGGCGGTGTGCATGTCCAGGCAAAAGGCACAGCCGTTGATCTGTGAGACCCGCAGGCGGATCAGCTCCAGCAATGGCAGTTCGATGGAGAGTTTGCCGACGGCGGCTTCCAGGGCGAGCATGGCTTTCATGGCGTCTGGGGAAGCGGTGTAGAAATCGGTACGGGCTTGCATGGGGAACTCCGGAACGGTGGGAAGTGGTGGCTAGGTTAGCCACCGGGCCGTAGGGGAGAAATAGCCAATTACGGGGAAGAACAGGTGACCAATGGCGCGATCAACCTGGTAATGGAATTACCCGCAACGGTCGCACCGACTTATAGGAAAAACTCGAATAGATCTCCTTGACGCACGGCAGCGTCTGCAACACCTCCCGCGCAAACTCGCCGAACGACTCCAGGTCCCTGGCCACCACCTCGAGCAAAAAGTCATAGCGTCCCGACACGTTATGACAGGCCACGATTTCCGGAATATCCAACAGGCGTTGCTCGAACGCCCGGGCGATTTCCTGGGTGTGGCTCTCCATCATGATGCTGACAAACGCCGTCACCCCATACCCCAGCGCCTTGGGCGAGAGGATCGCCTGGTAGCCGCTGATCACCCCGCTTTCCTCCAGGTTCCTGACCCGTCGCCAGCACGGTGAAGTGGTCAGGGACACGCGGTCGGCCAGCTCGGCCACGGTTAAACGGGCATTACCCTGCAGGGCGTTTAATAACGCTTTGTCGGTGCGATCCAGCGTGATGGGCATGACGTGCCTCTGTTTATTGTTTTTAGCGAGTTTTCATCCCAGGACAAGGGATTTGTCGGCAAAGTTTGGAAAATACGGCCGTGGTTATAAGCATAGCATTGTAGGAAATAAGGAGCGCCCGACATGAATACTAAACACAATGCATTCGGCTTTTCCACCCGTGCCATCCACCACGGCTACGACCCCAAGGACCACCACGGCGCACTCGTGCCGCCGATCTACCTGTCGGCCACGTTTGCCTTTCCCACCGCCGAATACGGCGCCGCCTGTTTCGCCGGCGAGGCCGGCGGCCATTTCTATACGCGCATTTCCAACCCGACCCTGGCGCTGCTGGAGTCCCGCATGGCCAGCCTGGAAAACGGCGAGGCGGCGGTGGCGTTCAGTTCGGGCATGGGCGCGATTGCCGCGACGTTCTGGACCCTGCTGCGCCCAGGCGATGAGGTGATCGTCAGCCAGACGCTCTACGGCTGCACCTTCGCCCTGCTGCATCACGGTATCGGCGAATTCGGCATCAAGGTGCGCCACGTGGACCTCACCGACCTGGCGGCCCTGCAAGCGGCACTCAGCCCCGCCACCCGCATGATCTACTGCGAAACCCCGGCCAACCCCACCCTGCAACTGGTGGACATCGCCGCCGTGGCCGCCCTCGCCCATCAACAGCCGAACGTGACCGTGGTGGTGGATAACACCTACTGCACGCCGTACCTGCAACGCCCCCTGGAACTGGGCGCCGATGTGGTGGTGCACTCGGCCACCAAGTACCTCAGCGGCCATGGCGACATCACCGCCGGCATCGCCGTGAGCAACCAGGCCCTGGCCCAGCGCATTCGCCTGCAAGGCCTCAAGGACTTGACCGGCGCGGTGATGTCGCCCCAGGACGCTTCGCTGTTAATGCGCGGCCTCAAGACGTTGGCCCTGCGCATGGACCGCCATTGCAGCAACGCCCAGGCCGTGGCCGAAGCCTTGCAGGCGCATCCCGCCGTGGAGTGGGTGACGTATCCGGGGCTGCGCGGCTTCGCGCAACACGCATTGGCGGCGCGGCAGATGAGCCAGGCCGGCGGCATGATCGCCTTCGAACTCAAGGGCGGGATCGACAGCGGACGACGCTTCATGAATGCCCTCAAGCTGTTCACCCGCGCGGTCAGCCTGGGCGACGCCGAGTCATTGGCCCAGCACCCGGCGAGCATGACCCATAGCACCTACACCCCTGAAGAACGCGCGCATCACGGTATCAGCGAAGGCCTGGTGCGTTTATCGGTGGGGCTTGAGGACGTCGCCGACCTGTTGGCGGACGTGCAGCAGGCGCTGGCCAAGTGCACCCGCGCCTTGCCACGCCAAGCGCTCAAGCCTCTCGCACCCTCACCTTCAAATGCCGCGCATACCAAGGCCGCTTCGGCACGCGCTTGAACAGGCCCTGCAACAGGTGCTCGTCCTCGCCAAAGGTAATGCGCAAGGCGAGCTTCATGGTCTCCGGGTCCATCTCCATCGACTTGCCCATCTGCAACCCCGGGGTCGTGCTGCAGCCATGGGTGTCCGGGCCCAGCCACGGGTCGTCGACTTCGACCCAACGCCCCGGGGCGAACCAGGCCACGCCGTTGACGTCCAGGCGCCTGACTTCGCCGGGGTTGAAGCGTTCGTGGGCGCGATACCAGTCTTCGATACGGTCGTCGATCCAGCCGTGGAAGTGCCAGAACACCGGGTTTACATGGGATGAAAACGGGTCGCCGAGGAAGTCGTTTTCCGCCGCGTACCAGCGCGGGGCAAAGTCTGCCGGGTCGCGGGCCAGGGGGACCGGCGCGCCGTTGGACGGGTCGCGGGGCACCGAGGCCCAGCGCATGTGCAGCCAGTCGTGCAGGCCCAGTTCCATTTCGGAGCCGAGTTGGCCCAAGGTCAGTCTGGCCAGGTAGCGCGGGTCGCGGTACTGCGATTCCCAGACCTGGAAGTTGCTGTGGTAGGTCTCGGCGGCCTTGATGTCGCTAACCCACTGGGTGTATTCGCTGTCGTCCGGGGCTGACCAGGCGGGCGGCAGCGCGAAGCCGTCGTGGTTGTCGAAGTAACGCAGGAAGCCTAGGCGGTCGCGCTCCAGCGCCGGTTGCGGTTCGGGGAATACGGGCCACGAGGGCAGATCCTGCATGGAACGCGCGGTGCCGAGCATATGCCGGTGCATGAAGAAGAAATCGATGCCCGAGCCGTTGCGGTCTTTGTGTTTGCCACGGGCGTCACGCTCCTTGCCGCGCGGGCCGGGTTGCCAGCCGATGCCGCGCAGGGCGTCGCGTTTTTCTTCGGAGAGTTTGTGCCACTGGTCACGGGTGGCGTGCCACAGCTGGTGAAACAGGCGGTGCTCCGGGGCAATCAGCCAGGCCAGCAGGGTCGGGTTGAGGCCGATGCGTTGGCGGGCTTCGGGAAACAGCTGTTTGTGGGCGATAAAGCGGTTGTCACGTTCGGTCAAAGCCAGGGGGCGATCCAGATCGAGGATGTGCCCGCTGAGGGTGCCGCTGCCGGCGTTGGCGAAGTCGGCCCAGACTTCATCGAGGGTCATCTTGAACTCATAGGCGGGCCTGCCGTCGAGGGCATCGCGGTCGATCAGGCGCCAGTAGAGCAAGGCGCCCTCGCCCGTCAGCAGGTCACCCAGCACGCGGTAGCGCGGTTCGCCTTCGCTGCGCAGGTTGGCGGCGGTGTCCAGGTAGCCGCGCAGGCCACGGCCACGGGGGGCGATGTCGAGCAACAGTTCCAGGCCTTGCAGCGGCAGGCCCTTGAGGCCGGCGTCGCGGCCTTCCAGGCGCAGGCGCCACACCCCGCGCAAGGTGTTGGCCAGGTGCTGCCCGGCGGTGTCGGCCAGGTCCACGGTGGCTTCGCCGGGGGTGATGGGGAATTCTTCTTCGCGCGTCAACTCGCGATGGGCATAGAAAGCGGCCGGCACAGCCGCGCCGGTCAGCGCCAGGCCTGCGATGAACCCACGTCGAGAGATGGTCATTGTCTACCTTAGGAAACGGCTTTATCAGAGCTAGAACGTTTGCAGGCCGGGGAAATTTACCGCCCTGCCCGCGCCGCCTAAATTTCCCCGCGCACCACTCGTTCTTCCCTGATAGCGAAGGCCTCAACTGACTGAGATGGCAATGACAAAACCACGTTCGAAAAAGGCGCTGTACATCGGCGTGCCGCTGGCACTGGCCATCGGTGCCGGCGCAGGCTTCCTGGCCTGGGATCACTGGTTCAAGGGCAATGCCGGCTACCCGCTCGCCGTGATCAAGCAGGCCAATGAACTGCAGGACCGCCTGCTGTCGTTCGACAGCCACATCACCGTGCCCATGGACTTCGGCACCGCCGGCAACGAGGCGGACAAGGACGGCAGCGGCCAGTTCGACCTGGCCAAGGCGGCACGCGGTCGCTTGTCCGGCGCAGCCCTGACGATCTTCGGCTGGCCGGAAATCTGGAATGGCCCCAACGCCCCGCACAAGCCCACTGACGGCTTTGTCGAGGAAGCCCGCCACGAGCAGGAGGTGCGCTACAAGATCATCTCCGGCATGGTGCGTGACTTTCCCAATCAAGTCGGCATCGCCTATACCCCGGATGACTTTCGACGCCTGCATGGCGAAGGCAAGTTCGCGATCTTTATCAGCATGCTCAACGCCTACCCCCTGGGCAATGACCTGAACCAGCTGGACCTGTGGGCCGCCCGGGGCATGCGCATGTTCGGCTTCAGTTATATCGGCAATAACACCTGGTCCGACTCATCGCGCCCACTGCCGTTTTTCAATGATTCCGTCGATGCCCTCGAAGGCCTGTCGGACATCGGCAAGCAAGCAGTGCAGCGCCTCAATGACCTGGGGGTGATCATTGACGTGTCGCAGATGTCGACCAAGGCCCTGGAGCAAGTCGCGCACCTGAGTCGCACGCCGATGGTGGCGTCCCACTCGGCACCGCGCGCGTCGGTGGACATCCCGCGCAACCTCAGCGACAAGGAACTGCAACTGATCAAGAACAGTGGCGGCGTGGTGCAGGTGGTGGGCTTCCCGGCCTACATACGCCCCCTGAGCCAGCCGACCCAGGACAAACTCAACACCCTGCGCGCGCGTTTCGACCTGCCGCCGCTGCCCAACCTGGCCATGGCCCTGATGCCGGGGGACGCGATCATCGCGGCATGGCCGGAGCAGAAGTTCGGCCAGTACGCCCAAGGGCTGTACGGGATTCTTGAGGAAGAACCCAAGGCCACGCTCAAGGACTGGGGCGACGCCGTCGACTACACCGTGCGCAAGATCGGGATCGATCACGTCGGCATCGCTTCGGACTTCAACGACGGCGGCGGTATCGACGGCTGGAACAACGTCGGCGAAATCCGCAACGTCACCGCCGAACTGATCCAGCGCGGCTACTCCGAAGCCGACATCGCCAAGCTGTGGGGAGGCAACTTCCTGCGGGTGTGGGACCAGGTACAAAAAGCCGCCAGACCCTTGGCCAACCGCTAATCACCTAGAAGCAAGTCCATGACTGACCGCCGTACGTTTCTCAAGCAGGCCGGGGTATTCGCCGCCAGCCTGCCATTGGGCGCTGCACTCATCCCGCAGGCACTGGCTGCCACCACCACGGATGACCCATGGACGGGGTTCAAGCAGCTGTTCAACCAGGACCCGGATTACCTGCACTTCTCCAACTTCCTGGTGGCCTCGCACCCCAGGCCGGTACGCGAGGCTATCGAGCGTTACCGCGCCCAGATCGACCGCAACCCAGGGCTCGCCATGGACTGGGACCTGGAGGAAACCTGGAAGCGCGAAGGCCAGGTACGCGAATGGGCCGGCCGCTACCTCAAGGCCACCCCGGCGCAGATCGCCCTGACCGGCAGCACCTCCGAAGGCCTGGCGATGATCTATGGCGGCATCAAGGTGCGCCCGGACCAGGAAATCCTCACCACCGTGCATGAGCATTACGCGACCCAGAACGTGCTGGATTTTCGCGTACTCAAGGAAGGCACCCAGGTGCGCCGGATCAAGCTGTTCGAGCGGGCCAGCCAGGTCTCTGCCGATGAAGTGCTGGGGAATATCCAGCGCAATATCCGACCCAACACCCGCGTGCTGGGCATGACCTGGGTACAGTCCGGCAGCGGCGTGAAACTGCCCATCGGCGAGATCGGCAAGCTGGTGGCGGCGCACAACCGCAACCGCGACGACAAGGACCGCCTCCTCTATGTGGTGGATGGCGTGCATGGTTTCGGCGTGGAAAACCTCGATTTCCCCGACATGCATTGCGACTTCTTTATCGCCGGTACCCATAAATGGATGTTCGGTCCGCGGGGTACCGGGCTGGTGTGCGCGCGCAACCCTGAAAACACCTACGTCACGCCCATGGTGCCGACCTTCTCCGAAGACAAGGACTTCGCCACCATCATGACCCCCGGCGGCTATCACGCCTTCGAGCATCGCTGGGCCGCGGATGAGGCCTTCAAGCTGCACCTGCAACTGGGCAAGGCGCCGGTCCAGGCGCGCATCCATGGGCTGAACGCCGAACTCAAGGAGCAATTGCTGGCACACCCGCAGATCGAACTGGTCACGCCGCGCAGCCCCGAACTGTCTGCCGGCTTTACCTTCTTCCGGGTCAAGGGCCAGGACAGTGATCGGGTGGCGGCCTATATGCAGAAGAACCGCGTGGTGATCGACGCGGTGGACCGCGACGTCGGCCCGGTGATCCGCACGGCGCCCGGCCTGCTCAACAACTCCGACGAAATCCAGCGCTTCATGACCCTGCTCAGCCAGCGGTTGTGACGCGCCTTTTTCCCTTTGCACGAGAGGCCCCTATGACGCCACTGCGACTCAACCCCCTGACGACCCTGGCACTGACCGCCCTGTGCGGCGCGCTGCTGCCGGGCCTGGCCCAGGCTGCCACGCCGCAACCGGGCAAAGTGTTCAAGGACTGCAAGGACTGCCCGGAAATGGTGGTACTGCCCGCCGGCACCTTCACCATGGGGACGCCGGAAGACGAAGTCGGCCGCGAGCCGGACGAAGGCCCGATGCATGAAGTGACCTTCGCCAAGCCGTTCGCCATGAGCCGCTTCCACATCACCGCCGGCGAATGGGACAGCTATATCCGCCAGACCGGGGTGAAGATCGCCGACGGCGACACCCGCCCCGGCCGCGAATGCATCGCCAGCAAGCCACGCTACCCCCAGGGCCCGCGCCAGCCGGCGGTGTGCATGGACATGGACGACATCAAGCACTATGTGGCCTGGCTGTCGAAAAAGACCGGCCAGCAGTACCACATGGTCAGCGAAGCCCAGCGCGAATACGCCGCACGCGCCGGCTCCACCGGGCCATTCCCGTTCCCGTTCGACGAGGGCAAGGGCTACAGCATCGCCAAGCATGCCAACACCTACGGCCCGGCGGACGGCTACAGCTATTCCTCGCCCGTGGGCAGCTACCCGCCGAATGCGTTTGGCATGTACGACATGCATGGCAATGTCTATGAGCGGGTGGCCGACTGCGAGCACTCCAGCTACATCGGCGCGCCCACCGACGGCAGCGCATGGATGGAGCCAAACTGCGAGAGCTACATGATTCGCGGCAATGACTGGGGCGAGGCGCCGGTGTTTTCGCGCTCGGGCAACCGCAACAACATCTATCCGCAGACACGGGGGGATTGGATTGGCTTCAGGGTCGTGCGCGATCTCTGAAGCTGACGGGATTTAATCTGGGAGGGGGCTTGCTCCCGATGTGGTGCGGCAGTCGACATCGCCATTGACTGATACTCCGCCATCGGGAGCAAGCTCCCTCCCACAGTCAAATCGTGCGCGGCTTAGACCCCCTTCTGCGCCAGCAACTCCAGGCCTTCATGCAACGCCGGGAACAGGCTGTTATTGAAGTTGTTCCAGCGCAGTTCGAGGATGGTGTCGTCCGGCGAGATTTCGGTCTTGAGCACGTCGTGGAACACTTCGCCGGAGTCGATGCCGTTGTCCACGTAGTGGAACGAGGCGCCAGTCAGGTACAGCGGTTCACACGGCTGCGTCTGCTTGGTCGCCCAATCCACCACGGCTTGTCCGCGGGCACCGTACAAGGCATTCCAGGTGGCGTAGGCACCCCGGCGTTCATAGGGCGATTCGATACGGGTAATACCGGGGTGGATGTTCATGATGCGACGGGCAAACGGCGCACCGGGGCGCACCAGCTCGTCCAGGATCACCAGCAGGCCGTCCAGCACCACGATATCGGCCTTCAACTCCACCAGGGTGTCATGCAGGCGGCGTTCGAAATCCTGCTTGCCGGCAACGTGTTCCGCGCTGCCCCGAGGCAGGCGCCGATAGGTGGACGGCACGCTCAGCAGCAGATCGTTGACCAGGCGCCCCTGCACCCGCAGGTCGGCCGGGTACAGCCACTGGCGGCCGGGCTTATAGGCAAAGCCGTAGTCGGCCACCAACTGCTGGTCCCGCGGGTTCTGCTCATCGTCGTCATATATCACGCCCACCAGGTTGTAGGCCTCGCCCAGTGACGTGTCGTTGAGCGACCCCACCAGAAACTCCAGCACCGACTTCATGTAGCGCTCGTGGTCCTTGTAGGCCACCGGCTGGCCGGCCTTGTCGGCAGCGGCATTGCGCAGGGACCACACGTACACCAGGTTCTTTTTCGTCATTGTTTCGCTCTCGCTGGAAAGATCAGGCACGCGCCGATACGCGTGCGCCTACACCACAAGAACGAACCAGCCCACGCGCAATTTATCCGCCACCGCCACCGCCGGGCACGCCGAGCTAAATAGTCGCGCCAATCCTTCGTTTGTCATGGGTAAGGGTCTGTGTGCCCAGCCCCCTCTTTTTCACTTTCCGGGAAGTACTTATGACCGATCCCAAGCGCGGCGCCTTCACAGGTTTGCTTGCATTGCTCAGGCCGTTTCGCACCATCGTGACGGTCTCCATCGCCCTGGGCATGGCCGGCGGCCTGGCCATCACGCTGTTGCTGGCGACCATCAACAACGCGCTGCATTCTTCCACGGGTATGACCCAGGGCGTGATCCTGAGCTTTGCGGCGCTGTGTGTGCTGGCGCTGACCAGTTCGATCGTCTCCGATATCGGCACCAACTACGTGGGCCAGCGGATCATTGCCGCCCTGCGCAAGGATCTCGGCGAAAAGGTGCTGTCGGCGCCCATCGAACAGATCGAACAGTATCGCTCCCACCGCCTGATCCCGGTGCTGACCCATGACGTCGACACCATCAGCGACTTCTCCTTTGCCTTCACCCCGCTGGCCATCGCCACCACCGTGACCCTGGGCTGCCTGGGGTACCTGGCGTACCTGTCGGTGCCGATGTTCCTGATGATGGTGGTGGCGATCGTCATCGGCAGCAGCGTGCAGTTCATCGCCGGCGCCAAGGGCATTCGTGGCTTCGACGAAGCCCGCGACCAGGAAGACGAGTTGCAACGCTACTACTCGGCAATCGCTTCCGGCGCCAAGGAGTTGCGCATCCACCGACCCCGCCGCTACCGCATGAACACCCACCGCATCCAGGAAACCGCCGACCGTATCAGCGATATCCAGGTGCGTTCGGTGAACATCTATATCGTCGCCAAGACCTTCGGCTCGATGCTGTTCTTTGTGGTCATCGGCCTGGCGCTGGCGATGCAGGCCTACAACCCGAACCCGGACCCGGCGGTGATCACCGGTTTTGTGCTGGTGCTGCTGTACATGAAGGGCCCGCTGGAACACGTGGTGGGTTACCTGCCGATCATCGGCAAGGCGCGCATTGCGTTTGCGCGCATCACCGAACTGTCCGAACGCTTCTCTTCCCCCGAACCGCACCTGCTGATGGACGGCAGCGAAGCGCCGACACCGGTGGTGCACAGCCTGGAGCTGCGCGGCGTGAGCTACAGCCCGCCGCCGGTGGAAGGCAGCCAGCCGTTCCACCTGGGGCCGATCAACCTGAGCATCAAGCAGGGTGATATCGTGTTTATCGTCGGCGAGAACGGCTGCGGCAAGACCACCCTGATCAAGCTGCTGCTGGGCCTGTATCAACCCGAGGCCGGGGAAATCCGCCTCAATGGCGATACGGTGACCGACCCGGCGCGCGATGACTATCGCCAGCTGTTCACCACAGTGTTCGCCGACTACTACCTGTTCGACGACCTGGTCCAAGGCAGCGCCACCCAATCGCTGGACAGCGCCGCCAAGTACCTGGAGCGCCTGGAAATCGCGCACAAGGTCAGCGTCAAGGACGGCGTATTCAGCACCACCGACCTGTCCACCGGCCAGCGCAAGCGCCTGGCACTGGTCAACGCCTGGCTGGAAGAGCGCCCGGTGCTGGTGTTCGACGAATGGGCCGCCGACCAGGACCCGGCCTTCCGCCGCGTGTTCTATACCGAACTGCTGCCGGACCTCAAGCGCCTGGGCAAGACCATCATTGTGATCAGCCATGACGACCGCTATTTCGATATTGCCGACCAGTTGGTGCGCTTGAGTGCAGGGAAAGTCGTTGCGGAGTTGGAGCCCGCATAATTTTTTCCGGTTTATGCGAGTGCGAACGTCTCATATGCAGCAATGAGAATTAACCGCATTAAGTACCCATCTGCCAACACTTAAAAAAGAGAAACAACACCATGCCAGTACGGCTTGCCCTCAGCCCATTGAGCACCGCACTTTCCATGCGGCGGGCCCTGAAATTCAACGCTCTGCCCAATAGCCTGGCCCTGGCGGCCAGCCTGTCGATGGCGGGTTATGTGCAGGCGCAAGAGTTCGAATTGAACATCCCCGCGCAGCCGTTGAGTACTGCGCTGCAGGTATTTGGCCAACAGACCGACCTGCAAATCCTGTACAGCCCGGAAACCGTGCAAAACAAGCACAGCGTGGCGGTCAGCGGCAAGATGGACCCGGTACGGGCGATCGAGCAAATGCTGGGAGGGACCGGCGTCAGCTACAGCCTGCAAGGCAGCTCGATGATCATCAACGCGCCCGGCTCCGGTAGCGGCGCCCTCGAGCTTGGCGCCACCCAGATCAACGCCAACCAACTGGGTACCATAACCGAAGGTTCCGGTTCCTACACGCCAGGCACCATCGCCACCGCCACCAAGATGGTGCTGACACCGCGCGAGACGCCCCAGTCGATTTCCGTGGTCACCCGCCAGACCATGGACGACTTCGGCCTGAACGGCATCGACGACGTGATGCGCCACACACCGGGCATCACCGTCTCGACCTTCGACAGCGAGCGCACCAACTATTATTCCCGGGGCTTCCCGATCCAGAATTTCCAGTACGACGGCGTGCCGACCACCCGCAACGAAGGTTACTCGGCCGGCCAGACCCTGAGCGACATGGCGATCTACGACCGCGTCGAAATCCTCAAGGGCACCACCGGCCTGATGACCGGCGCCGGCGGCCCGGGCGGCACCATCAACCTGGTGCGCAAGAAGCCGACCGCCGAGTTCCAGGGGCATGTGGGCCTGGGCGCCGGCTCGTGGGACAACTACCGCTCGGAGCTGGACGTGAGCGGCCCGCTGACCGAAAGCGGCAACGTGCGCGGGCGTGCCGTGGCGGTGTACCAGGACAAGCATTCGTTCATCGACCACTATGAACGCAAGACCAATGTCTACTACGGCATTCTCGAATTCGACCTGTCACCGGACACCCTGCTGACCGTCGGTGCCGACTATCAGGACACCGATCCCAAGGGGTCGAGCTGGTCCGGCAGCCGCTCGTTGTTCGATGGTGCAGGTAACGAGATCAGCTTTGACCGTGGCTACAACAATGGCCCGAAGTGGAGCAGCTGGGGGCAATACAGCCGCAGCGTTTTCGCCACCCTGGAACACGCGCTGGATAACGGCTGGATCGCCAAGGCCAACTACAGCAACCAGCTCAATGGCTACAACGCGCCACTGGGTTACGCTTCTCCAATAGATAAATCCACCGACAGAGCCTCGGTCTATGGCTCCAAGTTCACCGGCAAGACCATCAGCAACAACGGTGACTTCTACCTCTCCGGGCCATTCAGCCTGGGCGGTCGCGAGCATCAACTGGTCGTCGGTTCTTCGGTTTCGCGCTCGCACTGGGAAGGCAACGACTATTACGGTTACGAAGCGACCTACAGGGACAGCAATAACTTCCCGCTCTATGAGTGGAACGGCGACAGCCTCGAACCGCAATGGGGCCCGGCCCACGAGAAAGACGACATCACCCGCCAGGCAGCGGTCTACTTCTCGACACGCCTGAGCCTCACTGACGACCTGTCCCTGTTGCTTGGTTCGCGCCTGACCGACTACCGGCTGACCGGCACCAACGACTCGCGCGAGACCGGCAAACTCATCCCGTATGCGGGCGTGGTGTACGACCTTAATAAAAACTTCTCGGTGTACGGCAGCTATACCTCGATCTTCATGCCGCAGCAGCTGCGGCCCGACCGCAACAACAAGATGGTCGAGCCTGACGAAGGCGAAAACTATGAACTGGGTGTGAAGGGTGAGTTCTATGACGGCCGCCTGAATGCCAGCCTTGCCTACTTCGAGATTCATGAGTCCAATCGCGCCGAGGAAGACACCGAGTACAACAACAATATGCCGGCCAACTCGCCTGTCGAGTGGGCCTACATGGGCGTCCAGGCCAAGACCAAGGGCTATGAAGCCGAGATTTCCGGTGAGCTGCTGCCAGGCTGGCAGGTGCAGGCGGGCTACACCCACAAGGTGATCCGCGATGACGATGGCAAGAAGTTCTCCACCTGGGAACCTCAGGACCAGCTCAATTTCTACACCAGCTACAAGCTGACCGGCGCCCTCGACAAGCTCACCCTCGGCGGCGGTGCGCGCTGGCAAGGTGAGGCGTGGCAGGATGTCTACAATCGCGGCAAGAGTGTCACCCAGCGGTTCTCCCAAGACCCGTACTGGCTGGTCGACGCCATGGCGCGCTACCAGATCAGCAAGAACCTCTCCGCCTCGATCAACGTCAACAACGTGTTCGACAAGCGCTACTACACCAACATCGGCTTCTACACGTCGTCCTACTCGGGCGACCCGCGCAACGTGATGCTGTCGACCCGCTGGGACTTCTGATCTAACCCCGGCAACCTCCAGACACCCTGCGCAGCCCGCCTGCCCGGGGTGTTTTTTATGGGCGATGCTTCACTGCCCCTCCCCCCAGAGCCCACCCACAAAAAAGCCCCGGTTCACACCACGTGAGCCGGGGCTTTCTGCCCAATTGACGGTTACGCCATGGCCGTCACCAGGCTGCGTACAAATTCGGCGTTGTCGATGATGCGCTCATGGTCCACCTCAATCACCACCGACCGCACCACACAGCCCTCGCCAATCACCCGCTGCATGCTGGCTTCGATCAACGCCCGGTGCTGACCGGCCCGGCTCATGGCGGCCCACCAGCAACTGACAGGCGCCTTGAGTGGCTTGAAGTCAGCCTGCTCCATGCGCTTGACCAACGTTCGGTCGACGTCCCAGGACACCTGCGCTTCGTTGCCCTCCAACAGCGCTTGCCTGATGTCGAGGAAGGCGTCACCCAGGGTGGCCTCGGCCCATTCGACGAAGCGTGCCCATTGCGTGCCTGCATCGGCGTGGGTGGCCTGCACGTCCTGCCAGGTGGCATGGACAGCCTCTGCAAACGCCGGGAACATCACCCCGAGCAAGTCCACGCGCCGTTCGTTGTCGGATATCTCGCTGTCGTCGGTCACGATTGCCGCTTCCCAGTACGGGGTGAGCCAGCGCGGCGGCGACGAATCGATCCAGCCGACAAACTCCACCTGTCGGCCCGCCTGTTCCAGGTGATAGGCAACCTCTACCGCCAGGTTGCCGCCCAACGACCAGCCCGCCAGGCGGAAGGCCCCTTCGGGCTGGGCTTCCAGCAATTGCGCGGAGTAATCCTCGACCATGCTGGACCAGGCCGGCACTTCGGTGCCCTCCTCGGCCAACGCACGGCAGATCACCCCGACGACCGGCCGCTGCTCACGCAACGCCAGGGCGATGGCCTTGTAGCAATGCACCGAACCGTAGCTGGGGTGGAACAGATAGAGCGGCGTGCCTTCGGTGCGGCTGTTAAGCGGCACCAGCAGCGAGCGGCGAGTGATGCCTGCGAGACAGCCGACCTGCGCGCGTACGGTCGGGTTGAGCATCAACTGGCTGACCGAAAGGCCGATGCCGCTGGCCTTGCGAATCCGTTCCTTGAGCATCAGCACCAACAGCGAATGGCCGCCCAATTCAAAGAAGTTGTCATTCAACCCGACGTGTTCCACACCGAGCACATCGGCCCAGATCGCGGCGACTTTCTGTTCAAGCTCGGTCCGTGGTGCTTCAAACCGCTGGGTCGACTGCGTGTCCGGTTTCGGCAATGCCTTGCGGTCCAGCTTGCCGTTGGGGCTCAGGGGCATCTGTTCCAGCAGCAACCATTGCGTCGGCACCATGTAATCCGGCAACTGCACAGCCAAGTGTGCACTGAGGGTTTCACGCCAGCCCTCGCCCTGCTCCTGCAAGACCAGGTAACCCACCAGGTGCTTGCCGTCCACCGCCAGCACCGCCGCCTCGCGCACCGATTCGTGCTCCAGCAGGCGTGCTTCGATTTCACCCAGCTCGATACGCAAGCCGCGCAGTTTGATCTGATGGTCGATACGCCCGGCGTATTCGATCACACCGTCAGGGCGGTAGCGCGCCAGGTCTCCAGTACGGTAGAGGCGCTCGCCCTTGATGAACGGATGCGCGATGAAGCGCTCGGCGGTCAAGCCCGGGCGCCGGTGATAACCGCGCGCCAGGCCCACGCCGCCCAGGAACAGCTCACCCAGCACGCCGGCCGGCACCGGCTCGAAATGGCTGTCCAGGACATAGCAGCCCAGGTTGGCAATCGGCTTGCCGATCGGCACTGCGTCGCGGCCTTCATCCACGCACGTCCAGTGGGTCACGTCGATGGCCGCTTCGGTCGGGCCGTACAGGTTGTAAAGCGCGGTGTGCGGCAGTTTGGCGAACACTTGCTGTTGCGCATCCACCGGCAACGCCTCGCCACTGCACACAATGCGCTGCAGGCTGGCGCAGGAAGACACGTTCGAATCCTGCAGGAACGCTTGCAGCATCGACGGCACAAAATGCAGTGTGGTGACCTGTTCACGCGTGATCAGGCCGACCAGTTTTTCAGGGTCGCGATGGTCCCCCGGTGCGGCGACCACCAGGCGTGCGCCGGTCATCAGCGGCCAGAAGAACTCCCACACCGAGACGTCGAAACTGAACGGGGTTTTCTGCAACACGGTATCGCGGGCATCCAGCGCGTAGGCCTCCTGCATCCAGCACAGGCGGTTGGTCAGTGCGCAATGGCGGTTGCCCGCGCCTTTGGGTTGCCCGGTGGAACCCGAGGTGTAGATCACGTAGGCGAGGTTTTCGCCGTCCAGGGCGATGCCTGGGTTGGCGTCGCTGTAGCCCTCGAAGGCAGACTCGCCCAGCACCAGGGTTTCCAGGCCTTGGGTAATCGGTAATTGCTCAAGCAAATGGGCTTGGGTCAGCAGCAGTTTCACGCCGCTGTCGTCCAGCATGTAGGCCAGGCGCTCACGCGGGTATTCCGGGTCCAGCGGCACATAGGCGCCACCGGCCTTGAGCACCGCGAGCAGGCCCACGACCATTTCGATGGAGCGCTCCAGCGCCAGGCCGACCTGCACGTCCGGGCCTACGCCGGCTTCGAGCAAACGATGGGCCAGGCGGTTGGCGCGGCGGTTCAACTCGGCGTAGCTCAGCCGCTGCGTGCCAAATGCCAGGGCGGGAGCCTGCGGCGTCAGGGCGACCTGATCTTCGATCAATTGGTGCACACCGCGCGGCAGCGGGTACTCGCGCGCCGTCGCATTCCAGTCCTCGACGATCACCTTGCGCTGTGCCTGAGGCAGGGATGGCAGGTCCGCCAGGCGCTCCACCTGCGCAAGAGTGAGTGCCTGCAACACCTGCTCGAAGTGCTCGGCCAGATGGACGATGTCCTGCTCGCCGAACGCAGCCGGGTCGTAGTTGAACTCCACGGCCAGGCGTTCACCCATGGCCAGCAATACGGTCAAGGGATAGTGCGTCTGTTCCAGGCTGTCCATCGCGCCGAAACGCAGGCCCGCCGGGGCGCCCTGCTCCAACGCCGCCGACACCGGGTAGTTCTCGAACACCAGGATGCTGTCGAACAGCGCTTCACCACCGAGCCCGGCCCATCGCTGGATGTCGAACAACGGCGTGTGCTCTTGCTCGCGCAGACGCAGGTTTTGCCCCTGCACCTGCTGCAGCCAGGCGTCCACGCTCAACTGCGGGCTCGGCGTCGCCACCACTGGCAAGGTGTTGATAAACAAACCGACCTGCTGCTCGATGCCCGGCAACTCGGTCGGACGTCCCGCCACCGTCGCACCGAACGCTACGGTGTCCAGGCCGGTATGCCGTTGCAACAGCAGGAGCCAGGCACTTTGCACCAGGGTATTGAAGGTGACCTTGTGCCGCTGGGCAAAGGCCTTGAGCTGCTCGGTGGCCGACTGCTCCAGTACCAGCCGGTGAATGCCGTTGACCTGGGACACACCCTGCTCGCGCCTGGCACCGCGCGACAGCCGGGTAGGTTCCTGCAGCCCCGCCAGCTGCGCCTTCCAGAAGGTTTCGCTGGTGACCGGGTCCTGTGCCTGCAGCCAGGCGATGTAGTCACGGTAACGCCCGTTCGGCGCGCGCAACACCTCACCGGCGTACTGCTGCAGGACCTCGCCGAACAACTGCGATGAACTCCAGCCATCCATCAGGATGTGGTGGTTGGTGTAAATCAGATGATGGCTGTCGGCACCGGTACGCACCACCACCAGGCTCAACAATGGGGCCTGCTCAAGCACAAAGCCTTCGGCCCGGGCGGCTTCGGCCAGTGCGTCGAGTGCTTCGGCGCGGTCCGTGCGGTGCTGCCAGTCGTGTTCGAGCAAAGGCACCCGCACCGTCTTGTAGACCACTTGCAACGGCTGCTCCAGCTCGGTCTGCCAGAGAAACGCCGTGCGCAGGATATCGTGATGTTCCACGGCAACCTGCCAGGCCGCCTGGAACCTGCTTACATCCAGCCCTTGCACATCGACGCGCATCTGGTTGATGTAGTCGCCGGAACCCTGTCCATACAAGGATTGGAACAGCATGCCCTGTTGCATCGGTGACAACGGGTAGATGTCCTCGACCCGGTTCAACGGCAACGACAGGCCATCCAACTGTGCCTGGCTCAAGCGCGCCAATGGGAAGTCCGACGGCGTGGCACCGGTGTTTTCAGGCTGGCAGCAATGCGCGATCAGTGCCTTGAGTTCCTGGGCATAGTCATCGGCCAATTGCTGGATGCTGGCCGGATCGAACATCTGCTGGCTGAAGCTCCAGGTCAGGTTCAATTCGCCGCCATACACCTGGCCGTTGATTTCCAACCAATTGCCCAAGGATGCCTCAGGGCTTTGATCGGCCCCTGCAGCGTCACCGGAAGGCGCAAACAGGCCCGGCTCCTCGCTGTCATCAAAACTGGCATCGAACTGGCCCAGGTAGTTGAAGGTAATGCGTGGCTGCGGCAAGCGCGCCAGGGCTTCGCGAACCTGCGGTTGCCCTAGGTAACGCAAGGCACCAAAGCCGATGCCTTTGTCGGGAATGGCGCGCAGTTGCTCCTTGATCCCCTTCAACGAGTCCGTCGGGGTCAGGGCCGGCGTCAGTTTGACCGGGTAGAGACTGGTGAACCAACCGACGGTACGGGTCAGGTCGATATCGTCGAACAGGTCTTCGCGGCCATGGCCTTCCAAACGGATCAGGGTCGACGCGTGCCCGGTCCAGCGCCCGATCACCCGGGCCAGGGCGGTCAGCAACACATCGTTGATCTGGGTGCGATAGGCCGCCGGTGCATCCTGCAACAGACGCCGGGTGTGAGTGCTGTCCAGGTGCGTGGTCGCACTGCCGGCATGCCGGTTGCTCAAGCTGGCACCCGGTCTGGCAGCTGGCAGGTCGACCTCGGCGTCGTGCAACTGCGCTTGCCACCATGCCAGTTCGCCGGTCAGCGCATCGCCCTGGGCGTACTGCTGCAGTCGGTGTGCCCAATCGCGGGTGGAACTGGTCTTGACCGGCAATACCACGGCAACGCCACGGGCGAGCTGACGGTAAGCCGTTTGCAGGTCCTCCAGCAGGATCCGCCACGACACACCATCCACCACCAGGTGGTGGATCACCAACAGCAAGCGCTGTGCACCACCGTCCAACTCGACCAGTACCGCCCGTATCAGCGGGCCGTGGCCCAGGTCCAGGCTGCGTTGTGCCTCTTCACCCAAGGCCGCGAGTTCGTCGATGTCCTGCAGCGTGCGGTGCCACAGCACGGCGTCGGCCTGGTGCTGTTCGGCACCGCGATAGAAGCCCTGCCAGCCACCCGCACCGTCAACGAACTGCGAACGCAACGCATCGTGATGCACGATCAACGCCTGCAAGGCCTGGGTCAGCGTCGTGGCGTCGAGGTGTTCATGGGGTTGCAATACCACCGATTGGTTCCAGTGATGACGCTCGGCGATCTCATCGGCGAAGAACGCTTGCTGGATAGGCAGCAGCAAGGTTTCGCCACTGAGCGCGGCCTGGCTGATCGTCACGCCTTCGACGCCTTGGCGCGCGACACCGGCCAGGCTTTGTACGGTCTGGTGCTGGAACAGGTCCTTGGGCGTGAACCGAATACCCGCCTGGCGAGCACGGCTGACCACCTGGATCGAGATGATCGAATCACCACCCAGCTCAAAGAAGTTATCGTTCAGGCCCACTTGCGGCAGGCGCAGCACCTCGGCCCAGATCGTCGCGAGCTGTTGTTCCAGCTCGCTCTGCGGGGCCACGTAAGCCTGTTGCAACAGGCTCGCATCCGGTTGCGGCAGGCCCTTGCGGTCGAGCTTGCCGTTGGGGGTCAGCGGCATTTGCGCCAGGAACATGAAGTACGTTGGTACCATGTAATCCGGCAGGCGGGTTTTCAGGGCACGGCGCAGGTGGTCGCGGAATTCGGCTTCGTTGACCAGGCTGGCGTCGGCCGGCACCACGTAGGCCACCAGCTGTTTGCCGGTCGGGCCTTCCTGGGCCACCACCACGGTTTCACCGACGTTGTCCTGCTCACGCAGGCGCGCTTCGATCTCCCCCAGTTCGATACGGAAACCACGGATCTTCACCTGGTGGTCGACACGCCCGAGGTAATCCACCACGCCATCCGGGCGGCCACGGGTCAGGTCGCCGCTGCGATACACGCGGCTGCCCGGTTTGCCGAACGGGTCCGGCACGAAGCGTTCGGCGGTCAGCGCCGGGCGTTCCAGGTAACCACGGGCCACGCCCTCGCCGCCCAGGTACAGCTCACCGGCGACGCCGATGGGTTGCAGGTTGAGCTGCGCGTCCAGCACGTAGCCGCTGCGATTGCCCAGCAGCGTGCCGATTGGCGCGTAGACGGCGCCGCAGGGGTCGCCCTTGCGCGCCTTCCACAGCAACGGCGTGACCACGGTTTCGGTGGGGCCGTAGCCGTTGAACAGGTAGGTCGGTTTGAGCGCGCGCCAGGCCAGGTCATAGCTGGCCTGGGCCACCGCATCGCCGCCAAAGCAGTACACACGCACCTTCGGTGGATTACCGTCGCGCTCGGCATGCTCGGCCAGTTGTTGCAGGTACACCGGCGGGAACACCGCCATGGTCACGTTGTGACGGTGCATCTGCGCGTAGGTGTACTCGGGCAGCCACAGGCTGTCGTCACGGACCAGCACGCTGGCGCCGTTGATCAGCGGGTGCATCCAGCCTTCGTGGGAACCGTCGAAAGCGAAGGACATAAAGTGCAGTTCGCAGTCGGCCGGCGATGTTTCATAACGCTCGCCGGT